>CAXTER010000163.1:0-2159 GCA_964243345.1 uncultured Armatimonadales bacterium | reverse complement strand
GGGGCGCGGGCGATGGCGTAGGCATCGGTGTAGCGCCCTTCGGCGATGGCGATGACGTAGCCGCGGGCGTCTGTTTTGACCGGGCAGCCGGTTTGGCAGCCGATTTTGCCGCGCCAGTAATCAATGTCCGGGACTTTGACCCGGTACGGGGTCTGCGTTTGGTCTGCCTTGTCTGCCATGAGCGTGGTTACTCTTTCCTGCGAGAAAGCGCTAGCGATAATCACCATTGTACCATAAAGAATGGCTGATACGGCAGCACGGGGCTGAACCCCCATGCTTTAAAAGTGCAATTCCTCGCCTTCGCGGGCATGAGCGGAACCATTTGTTGAAACACGCGGATGGAGGACCCGGAGGACGCGGGGCTGGGAAAAGGGCTGTAAGGGGGGAGGCTCACCCCACGCAAGCGCGTCTGCGGTCATCTGGGCGAGCTGTTCGGGGGTGAGGCGGACGCGGAGGTCGTCGGTGCGGCCCGACACGCAGGTTTCCTGCTGGCGCAGCATGGTCCGGTAGGGGCGTTTCGGGACGGCGGGAAGTTCGTTTGGGCAAATTTCAAGAACCCCTCCCGCCTTGCTAGGGCTTCGGCTCCCTCCCCTGTTAGGGAAGGGCAAGGAGGCAGGAGAAGAACGAGTGCCAGGCAGCGGTTCGTTTCGGCAATTTTCGCTGTCGCCCTTGCTTGCTTCCTCGGAAACCGTGTCGAGCGGGGCGACGGACAGCTCGTTTGCGGCCTGGTTGGTCGCTTTGCGAAGCTGATACTGGCGATTGCGGACTTCCATCGCGACAGCGCGGTCGTCTTCGGGGTCTTCGCGGCATTCGCGCTCGGAGATTTGCGTGTCTTCCAAGACCTGCTCCCGAATGCGGCGGGCGTAGAGGCTGGGAACGTCGCGGGCAAGCATCTTGACGGCGGTATCGATCTGCCGCTGCAAGGCGGTCTCATGGCGCAGCACTTTGTCGAGCTTGTCCAGGCGCTCATCTTCCGAGAGCGCGGCGTCCTCAAAGAGCTGGGCCTGCCAGCGGTGCAGGCGGCGCAGACGCCAGGACGCCGCCGCGATCTTTTCAACGTAATGGCGCTCCAACAAATTGCCGGGGCGAAGCTGTTGAATAAGCTCGTCCTGGACGGCCCGGTAGCCTGCGGGGTCTTCGCCCAATGAAGGGAGAACGATGTCGCGGGCAAAGACGCCGTGGGTGGTGGCGTTGCGGCTGGCGACGGCTTTGCCGTGCTGGGTTTTGGGTCCGCCGTTAATCGTGGGCATGATTTGGTTCCTGTTCCGCTCTCCCAAGCAAAGTCAGTTCCCGGCCAGATCAGTTCCCGGCCATTCATGGCCGGGCTAAAAGTGTACGAAGCCCCTTTGGGGCTAGGACTAGATATGTTTGTCTACTACTTATTCTACTAGTATGGCGTGATATAGGAAATATGTCAAGGAAAAGCAGGGGATAAATCGTGTGGGAGTTAGAAGCGTGGGATTGAAATCCTACGCTGTGGGGCGAAGCGCCGAGTGACCGCCTGCGCGGGCACGAGATTTAGAGGGGAATGGAAAATAGGGAGGAGTGAGCGGGAGGAGTGAGCGAGAGGGGTGTCACGTCCGGCTCTTGTGGTTGGATGCGTGCAGTGGCAGTTAAAAATTGTGATATTTGGAAATTGTGATATAATGACGGTGAAGCAGTCAACCGAGGCTGCGATGCGCGTGTGCGGCAGAAGTACGCCCTGTGCGTTGTGATGGCGCAAAGCGCGGAAAAAGTGCGGTCATTGCCGCAAAATCGGCGTGTTATACCGCAAGCGGCCTGCGGCGCAACGCGGTAAAATACTTGTTAGACCGCAGGGCCGTAGCCTAGCATGGGACAAATGGAAGAAGAAAATGGCATTACAATAGGCTTCTCGCCCCGCGTTCCAGCCCGCGTTCTTGCCTGTTTGAGTCGAAGTCGTATTACCATAATTCTTTATCCTGGTCAGGGTCTGGCTGACGGAGGAAGCAAGATCGATATTCCGATTGAAGCCGTGCCACCCGATTTACGGATGCCCAATAGCGAATTTGACATGATATTTGACCGACAGGCTTGGGGATACACTAAAGTCGTTCGCAAAGGCGACCCGGAGCCTGACCAGCCTGCGGTCTAACAAGATTCTATGGTTCATTGTCAAGTGGTCGTGGAACCTCTGAGGC
>CAXTER010000162.1:0-2381 GCA_964243345.1 uncultured Armatimonadales bacterium | reverse complement strand
TACTGCCGGATACGCGCAATCTGCGGATGAGTAATGGAAATGTTCTTGTGGCAGCCCCAGCAGACTTCGACCGGCGGATAATTGGCGTAGCGCGAAGTCGCCGCCGTCCAGTGGCAGTAAGCGCAGGGAATGTGCAGCTCGTTGACATGGACGTGGTGGTAAAACGCAATCGGCTGAGTCGGGCCGGGAGAGCCGACCCAGTTGGTCTTGCGCTCATGGCTTGTTTCCGGCCAATAGAAGGCGAGGCTCAACAGCGCCAGCAGCGCAACGCTGGCGACGGCGGATAATCGGATGAGTAAGAGGCGGCTCACGCCAAATGTCCCTTTTCTAAAAACTTGCCGTCTCAGGACAAAGTAACTGCCCCGGCGGAACTAAAAACGTGCGGGGCCAAACGCAGCCTCCGGTGATTGACGGCACTATTATAGCAGGAAAAAGTGCGAAAAATCTTGATATTGTGAAACATTGCACAATCAAAATTTTGGGGAAGTTTCGGGTACAATGCTGACACAATGGACGATTTCAGCCCGCATCAACTGATTATCTTGTGTTCGGTCTTTATCGGCATTCACCTTGTTGCCTTGCCTTCCTTCCTTTGGGCTATGCGTCACCGTCAGTTCAGCGGGCGCGAGCAAAAAGAATGGAACCTCGACAGCGAAGCGGCCCCGGAAGCGCCGATTGCTCCGCTCCCGCCGGCCCCGCTGCCGGCGAAAGCGCGGCTGCTGCTGGGGATTCTCAGCATATTTGCTGTTTCCATGCTCGGCTCTGTCCTGCTGGTCTTGTTCACCGCGCTGCACGCGGCAGCGCATCCGGCGGCAGGGCCAAGCCCCTAATTATTATTGAAAAGCTGTAAAGGGAGATATTCTCATGGTTATCATGCAGGGCGCAGATACCTGGTTCTGGTTTTGGATCGCGATGCTTACTTTGGTCGCCATGACAACGGCAACTTGGTACTATGTCATTATTGGGCGCGACCGGACTGTTCGCAAGCAGCGCCGGGGCGCGGAAACGATTGAGCGCTATGGCACACTTGAGGAAGACCGCTCGCCGACGCCTAAGTTCCTGACGTTCACCTATATCGGCGTGGCCGTCTGGGCTGTTGCTTATGTAATCTGGACCGGCGTTAACGGCATTGGGATGTAGCACGAACTCGAGCAAGAAAGAACACTATGGCAAATGATTTAGTGCGCTGGGGCCGTTTAGACAACGATGGTTACCAAGACCGGCACGAAACAGACACGGTAGACGATAACGAGCAGTGGGATATGCCGCCGGACCAGCCGCGTCCCCGCACAGACAACGCTTTCAGCCCGATGCGCCGCCGGCGGGCGGGCCATGCCGCCGACCTCGCCGACCAGGATGCTGCCGACGCCCGCGCCCGTGGCGACAGTCAGTTTGCATTCACTCGCGAAGGGGATGCCGCAGACCTGCGCCAAAGCCCGTGGGATTGGGGCGACTTGCGGACATGGATGATTATTGTCGGGATGTGCGTCGGCGTGTTCCTGTTCACGGCGTTTGTTTACTTCATGCCGGAAGGGCGGCACGCGCAAAACGACGGCGCAGAGCCGGTCCCGCACATCCGCGTTTACTAACTTTTAGAAAGCTTCTTTATGGCCGCCTTTGCTTCCGTGCTGCATTCGCTTCAGCAGATACTTGATCCTCCCGCCCAGCCGTCACGCCTGATTGTCCGGCACCGTGTCCGCCTTTTTGCCGCCACCGGTGCCGGGGTGATCAGCACCGGCGTCTTTTTAGCGGCTTATTACCTGACGCTTGGCCTGCTGCCGTCGGCGTTTGCGTACCCCCAAACCGAGTACCCGGTCTCAGCCTGGGCGCACCGGGCGGATTTGTCCCAGTTTCTGGGATCGTTCCTGTACCCGCCGCTGCCGTCGCCTGTGACTTGGTGGATTGGATTTGGCGCGCTGGGTGGACTGCTCACCAGTGTCGGCTTAGTGTTTGCTGTTCTGCTGGCCTGGTCCCTTCAGTCGCCTGACCCCGCCAAAGGCGTCGGCGTCGGCATTGGATTGTTTGTTGTCCTCGGCCTCACCCTCACGATTGCCAATGGCCTGCACCCGGCGATTATGCGAAACACGTTCCCGGACACCGGCCTCTTTTTGATTGGCTGGTCATCGTGGGCAACGCTCCAGCTTTTCGCCGTTTGCGTCCTCTACGGCGGCGTTTTGGGAGCGCTGTACCAGCGGTTCACTGCCAGATAACACGGTAACAAAGGAAGACCTCACCCGCCAGCAAGCTGGCACCCTCTCCTTGTTAAGGAGAGGGTCGGAACGCAAGTTCCGGGGTGAGGTCTTTTGTTGTTAAGCCGTCTAGTACCGGTCGCTGCCGCCGCCGTAGCCGCCGCGATCACCGCCGCGCCCGCCACCGCCGCC
>CAXTER010000161.1:0-2794 GCA_964243345.1 uncultured Armatimonadales bacterium | reverse complement strand
CCGGCACAGTACCGAGAGAATCTTAATATGATCTGTCAGGACTTGGAGCGCCATCACTGGAAGGTGGTTCTGAATCAACCGCCCTCTTCGGCAAATAAACACAATGCTATTGTTTACAACCACTTTTTGCAGGAGTACGCATCTGAGCAAGACACTCTCCTGTCTCTTGGGATGATTATGCCGGGGGATAGGAGTGCTTACCAGTGGTTTGCATCTCATCGGGAACACTTTCGGCCTGACGGAACGCTCCCCGACCAAGCAGGAACGGAGTATCTCGGTGAGGTTTGGGCTGTGACGTTGATGTAGGTTTGGGCTGTAGCATTAATGTCTTGATTGAATTCATCTTGTCGAGGAGAGAAACGCCGGGGTAAAGAGGAAAATAACTGCCGAGTTGGCATGGCTATTTTGAGTTGGCATTGTGATTGCCTCATGGCATGAAGTATTCGTTTTGTGCCTGTGCTTCTTGCTCCCGCTTTAGGGCTGCCCGCCGCCGGTTGCTTTCGCAAATCCTGGCCCGCCCTTCTGCCGTCTTCGCCCCCGTGGACAGCCCCCCGTGCAGGCGGCACCGCTCCCGGCCTTCCACGGCTTTCGCCCGGCATGGCGTCCCGCTCCGCGTCCTAGCCTCGCAGAGCGGCCTGTCTTCTTTGGCCTGCCTGCCGATCCAGAAGACGCCCCCGCCTAGCCCGAAGCGTCCGCGCCGCTCAAAGTGCAGGCTGCTGATTTCGCCGATCTCGGCCTGTTCCTGAAAGCGCATCAGCAGCGTGTCAGTAACTTGATACGGGACGACGACGGCCCCCGTCCAGCGCTCGATCCCGCCGCCCTTCGGTGGTCCATGCAGCCTCATCTCATGCGTGATACCGCGTTTGCGCGACATTGCTTTTCCTCTTTTTTTACTGGTTTATTCACTGCCGCAGGTTGGTCATACCCCATGACGCGGGCGTTTTTTATGTTTCAAGCCCTTCCGTCAAAGCCGCCCTGCTGGACTCGGCGGCTTTGACGTTCACCTGATTTTCGCCGAGGTTGACTTGGTTCTCGCCGATGTTCATCTGCCCAACCAGTACCGCCGGGAGCTGAAGTCGGCGCACTTTCGCCAGCGTCTCAATCGCCCGCAGGTACTGCTTGCTGACACGCTCAATGCGCTTCTGATGATACTCGGAAACCTCAGCCGACATTCCTCCTGCCAGCTTGATTTCATAAGAGCGCTCAAAGTGCGTGAGCTGGAACCGAAGCGCCGTGATCCGCTCCGCCAGCAGCGTTTCCAGGGGCGTGGGAGTGCTGCCGGCAATCTGCCTTAGCTTCATCGCGTACTCCTCTTCTAAGCGGGCTCTGAACACACGGGAGCGGACGCCGTCTTCGCGAAGCCCTACCAGGCTAATGCAGGGGTGCTTCGGGTCGCCCCAGCCCAGCACCGTTTCTGCTGGGTAGGCCCGAATACAGGCCAGCGCCTGCGCTTCCAAGTCGTCGTTTCCGTTCATGGCCGCGTCTATGATTGTGTCCCGCTCTGCCCGCGTTTCGGGAACAATCGCCGACTTGATGCGGGCGGCGCGGTCGAGCGAAAGATCAACTTCTTTTTTCAAGCCTTTGCGCTTTGACAGCTCGGCCCGCGCCGCCTGCTGCAATTCCGTTTCCATTGCGGGTGTCCTCCTTTTTCGCCATTGTCCCCGGTCGTGCCGGTGGTAGCCGGCAGCGGTCAGCTCGGCCTGCACAACGCGCTCCACCGTGCCGCAGTACCACCGGATGCACCGCAAGGCGTCGTCCTCAGCCTGCCGCTCGCTTCGGCGCTGCTGCCGCTTTGCTTCTTTTTCTTCGCGCTCTAGCGTATCGAAGCGTGCAATGAGGACAGCGATTTCTCCGCAGCCGACGTATTCGCGCCGCACCCTGCCGCCTTCGCGGACCGACCGGGTGTAATACTGCCCGCCGCCGATGGTCTGCCAGCCCATAAGGTCTCTTCTCTCCATTGCCCTACAAAAAGATTATGACAAAAAGATTATGTTACACAAATTACAATGCGCCGCTTTGCCCACTATTCGCTCTAACTAACTCTAACTCTCGCTTGCCATTTACTTCAACTCACTTCAACTCTCACCTGCCATTTACTTAAACTTAGTTAAACTCTCAGCAGCATCTTCACGCGCTTTTTTAGTGTTCCGTTTTCGGGACACGGCAGCTTCCGATACGCGAGGCGCTTGCTCGGCTTTTTTATGTGGCGAACTTCCGCCACAGGGAAAACTCAACTGCACTGAGAATAAGCGCCGATGAACACTTTCTCTCTAACAGTCAACTCGTTTTACCGACAATTACCGACATCACTTCCCCGCCGTTTTTCCCGCCCCGGCTTACCATCTCGCGCCAGCGCGTCCCCTCGGCCGCTTTCCGCGTGCGTTTTCCTTCCTGAGCGCGTCCAGCGCCGCCGCATGAAGCTGATGCACCCGCTGACGCGAGATGCCCCAAGCGTCCGCCACTTCCGGCAGCCCCATCTCTTGCCCGTACACGCCCCGCAGAACGTCCTGCTGACGTGCCGGCAACCGGGACAGGAGCGCCTCAAACCCGGCTTCATTGAGCGCCTTCTGCCCCGGCTTCTCCGCCTGCGTGTCGGCGATCAGCTCGCCCAGCTCGCCGCCTTCCCCGCCTTCGCCGAGAGGCGTTTCCAGCGACACGCAGGAAAGCCGCGCTTGCCGCTGCTCCTGCTTCAAGTGATGCAGAATGAAGCCCCGGATGGTGCGAGCGGCATAGGTGGAAAACTGAAAGCCGAGGGCCGGGTCGAACCCTTGCGCGGCGCTCCACAGTCCAAGCA
>CAXTER010000160.1:0-2902 GCA_964243345.1 uncultured Armatimonadales bacterium | reverse complement strand
AGCACGGCGTTGTCGGTCGGCGGCAGGCCGACTTGCCGACTCATTTCAGCGATGCGCTTGCCCATGCGGTAATCCCAGTAGATGTTCCAAAGCCCGCAGGTCAGCACGGACAGCAGCACCTCTAAGCCGGGGCTGATGTCCGGCTCCTCTAAAAAGTCCTGTGTTTCCTGCGAAACGACATAAATAAAGTACAGGTAATAAATCCCGCAGGTCAGCAGGATCAGCACCAGTGTCAGCGCCGGGTCGCGCCGCGTTCCTACCGGCATGGGTTGTTTCCTGTTCGCATGAAGCCTTATTTCGTTATGCGCCGTTAATACTCCTTTGTTTGTCCGGAAGCAGAGGCGGGTAAATGAAAAAGAGATGAAAAGTGGGGAACCGCGAAAACCTAATGCGGAGGAAGGACAAGCGATGAGCAATTTGGAATCGCCGCCGCTGCTGGAATGGTGGCTGCCTGCCGATCTCAAAGCGGTGCCGCAGGCGCGGCGTAATGCAATGAAAGTCTGCACGGAAGCAGGACTGGCGGAAGACGATTGTTTCGCACTGGACCTTGCGCTCGGTGAAGCGCTGGCAAACGCCGTTAAACACGGCGCAGGAGGCAGATCAGAGCCTGAACAGCAGGTATATCTTGGACTGTGGCATCATCGAAAGCGTCTTATCATACAAGTGCAGGATTATGGGACTGGCTTCAATCCGCCGCTGCCGCCGTACACTATGCCAGATGCCATGCAGCATGGGACAAGTGGGCGTGGCCTGCCGCTGATGGAGATATTGACGGACGCAATGGCTGTTTGCCGGGGCTGCGTCAGAGAAGGCGGCTCGTCGGTATTTCTAATCAAGCGGATGCCGCATTAGGTAAGCTGCGGATGTGCAAGGGACGCTGTTTTCAACAGCGCCCTTTTTTCTTGCTTTTTTTCGTGAGACCGGTACTTTTTCGCCGGCAGGTGTGTCTACAACTCAGCGGGAACTTAACCGGCTTGTCGGGGCGTTTTAAAAGCATCCCACTGTTTAGGCAGGAGAATTTTCGTGGCCACGACAAATGACCCGCCTGTCCGGGCGGCAGCGACGGCATTGGCACGCGCTCGGCGCGGTGACCGTCGGGCGTTCGGTCGCCTGACGGAACCGTACCGCCGGGAGCTGATCGCCTACTGCTATCGTTTGACGGGAACGCTGACCGAAGCGGAAGACATGGTGCAGGAAGCATTTCTGCGCGCCTTCAAAGCTTTAGAGACCTTTGAAGGTCGCGCGAGTCTGCGAGCCTGGCTTTATAAAATTGCACACAACTTGTGCTTGAACCATGTGCAGCGCCGGCCGCCCGGCTGGGAGTCGCTGGACGAGGTCGGCGAAACCCATCTGCGTGACTCCGCCCCCGATACTGAAGACACGGAGCTGGGGCGCGAGAACGTCCGGCTTGGCTTTGCGGCATTAGTGCAGAGTCTGCCGCCGCGCCAAAGGGCCGCGCTGGTTCTGCGCGACGTGCTGGGCTGGAGCGCAGAAGAGACCGCACGAATACTGGAAACAACTGTGCCGGCGGTCAAAAACGCGCTCGGCAGGGCGAGGCAGACGCTGGCCCGGCACCCGTCGGGCGGTGACCCCGCCGATGTCCGCGATCTCGCCGCGTCCGACCCGCAGGCACGGGAAACTGTTGCCGAATGGGTAGATGCATTTGAGAAGGGCAATACAATTCGCATGGTCGCGCTGCTGACCGGCGAGTGGCCCCCGCAATCGGGGTATGACTCTTTCAGCAAAACAAAAAGTGCAGCAAATATAATAAATGGCGAAAAAGCAAGAAAAGACGGAACAAAGCAAGATAGCACAAAAGAACGACGCAAAGAAGAACGAGAGGAAAGAACGCATGGCGAGCGACAAAGAGCGTAACGAACGGCGCAGCGGCGGACGCCGAGACAATAACAGCGGCGGTGAGGGTGGCAGCAGCATGCCCCGCAACCAAGAAACGGCAGTTCGGGCCATCTTCGTGCTGGATGAGATCCTGAAAAGCACTGACCCGATTGACCCAAACTATCAGTATCTATTGCTGCTCCGGCATCAGCTTGAAGTGGACGAGCAGCAGTCCGCCGAAGCGCAGGAGCTGATCCAAAAATACGACGATGCTTACAACAAGCTGACCGCGCCCGCAAACCGTGTGGCAGTCTTTTTGTCTAAGAACGAAGACGGTACGGCGAATATCGCGATGGGCGACAACGATTTTTACACCAATGTCGACCCAAACATTGACGTGGAGACGCTTCAGCCCGGAACCCGCGTCAAAGTCAACGAAGCATATGCCGTCGTCGGTGATTTAGGCCCGGCCCAAAACGGTCAGGTCGTTAAAGTCAGCGAAGCCTTAGATGATGGACGCCTGCGGATTGGCGGCGACCAGCAGGGCATGAACACGCGCATTGTAGTGCGCGGTGCAGGTCTTGAGAACGAAACCATCAAGACCGGCTCGGAAGTCCGCATGGAGCCGAATTTTCGGGTTGCTTTGGAAGCGTTCGCGGCCAAAGAGAACCAGGACTTCTTTTTGGATAAGGTCACCGAAATCCCGTGGAGCGCGGTTGGCGGTCAGCAGGAAGCCATCGGCGTCATCAAAGACGCGATTGAGCTGCCGCTGCTTTACCCGGAGCTGTACGAGCGCTTCGGCAAGAAGCCGCTGAAAGGCATTCTGCTTTACGGACCCCCCGGCTGCGGCAAAACACTAATCGGCAAAGCGACTGCGTACAACATTACGCAGGAATACAAAGCGCGGACCAAGCGGGATGTCAAAGAATACTTTATGTATATCAACGGCCCCAAAATTCTCAACATGTGGCTTGGCGAGTCCGAGCGCCAGGTGCGCGAGATCTTCTCGACAGCCCGCGAAAAGGCCAAAGAAGGCTACCTCGTCTTTATCTTCATTGATGAAGCG
>CAXTER010000159.1:452-2937 GCA_964243345.1 uncultured Armatimonadales bacterium | reverse complement strand
CACTCGCCGGGGCTTAAAGCACCCGCTGGCGTCCCCTGACTGATTGCCAATCGCATTGCCCGCGTGGAATGCCAAGTTCTGAATCGCATTGCCAAGTTCTTAATCGCATTGCCCGCGTGAAATGCCAAACGACAAATCGCATTGCCAAGTTCTAAATCGCATTGCCAAGTTCTAAATCGGGTAGTGTCCTAATTTAAGTTGTCATGTTATACTGTCTGTATGGTGACACAAACAGTTTCGTGCTATCACTGCGGCGGCAACGACGTGATCCGCTTCGGCTCCCAGAACGGCAGACAGCGCTACAAATGCAAGGACTGTGGCAAAACCAGCCGTGAGAACAAGGGCAGCAACGCCTATCCTGAAGAACGCAAAGCCGAAATCTTAGCCGCCTACCACGAGCGCGGCTCGATGCGGGCCATGACGCGCATCTTCGGCGTCAACCGCAACACGGTTCTTGCGTGGCTAAAAAAAAGCCGCAAGCCTGCCGCCCTTGAAGAAGACGCTGGCAAAAGCCCTGAAGCATGACGTTCTTGAACTCGATGAGATGTGGTCGTTCGTCTGCCGCCGCAAAAACAAGCGCTGGGTGTGGCTGGCCCAGTGCCGTAGAACGCGGCAGATTGTGGCGTATGCCATCGGAAGCCGCAGCGAAGCCACCTGCCATGTGCTGTGGAAACGCATTCCAAAGCGGTACAAAAAGTGCCTGTGCTACACCGACTTTTGGGCGGCGTATGCCCAGGTGCTGCCGACAAAGCAGCATTGCGCGACGGGTAAAGGCGCGGGCCAGACCTGCCACCCCAATAAAGCCTTGAGCGCTTCAACAACATTCTGCGCCAAAGATTAGGTCGGTTCGTGCGGCGGACGCTTTCGTTCTCGAAGACGGATGCAATGCACGAGAACTGTCTGCGCCTGTTTCTGCACGAACACAACAAACGATGTCTAACAACTTATATCAGGACACTACCCTAAATCGCATTGCCAATCTCTAAATCGCATTGCCAATCTCTAAATCGCATTGCCAGTTCGCCTTGCCCGGCCCGCGCCGGCGGTTCTGCCCTTTTTTGACTCCTGTTCGCACGCCGTTTCGCCCCAAATCGCCCTGCCACACCCCCGAAAACGCCTGCTTCCCCGGCGGTTCCACGTGTTACGTGAAACTTTATGTGCTCTGATGTTCCCTCCCGCCCCTCCCCACACCCGATGGACCGCCCCTTAAAGAGCCCCGGCCTCGCACAGATGCACGCGACGATCCGGGCACTCAATCATGAAGCCAACCTCACAACTGGTCCAGCGGCAGCCTGCCGCTGCCGGGGCCTCCGGGTCACCGTCTATGACCCGGACGTGGTGACTGCGTTCAACGTCGGACGCCAGCTGTTCTACGAAGCCGATCTCGGGATGAACAAAGCCCTCTGTTTGGTCAGCCGCGTGAACATGGCTTACGGGACGCCGTGGGTGGCCGTCCCGGAAGAGTATCTAAATCACACCGGGTCTGTCCGGTCACTGAACACGAGCATTCTCATCTCGTGTACGGACACGGCGAAGTCCAGGCGAGACTTGCATACCTACCTGTGGAAAGACAACCGCTCCTTGAGAGTGCATTACTGGCTGGACTGCGCGAACCTTGCGACAGTGGGTCAGGTGGTACTCGGTCAACCCGGACGTAAGGAAGAAGAGCAGTGGCTGGCAAATACGGAGTTTGATCCTGCGTGGGCCCGGTGGAAAGGGCAGCGCCGAGAACAGGTTCCCGATGAAATTGACGGCTACAACCGGCTGTGCTTCAAGGATGATTGCGAGATCCGTTTGCCCTGCGTGACGGAGCTGTTTCCAGACCTCATGGACGAAGGGTTTGATGAGACGAACGAGCCAAGCTGCTCTATGGTAGACGCCCAAAGGAAGCAGTCGCTGTTCGTCAACCGGACGGTGTCCGCGTATGCTTTAGACCTTTTGTGGGAACTGATCCGGGAAGGATCGGTCGATAACCAGGGCTGTTTCTTTAACCTCAGAACGCGGACGGCGCAGCCAGTGCCTCTGAAGGTGTGGCCGGTGTCGGAAAGGAAAATGAAGGAAAAGCCGCGATGAGCTACAATGGATACGCGAACTTTCAGACCTGGATGGATACGCGAACTTTCAGACCTGGAATGTTAGCCTTTGGCTTGACAACGATCCAGGTCTTTATGAGTCTGTGCAATGGATTGCTTCCCAGGCGTTTCAGACTTATGGAAACACACCGCAGGGACTGCGCTTTGCAGCAGACAACATTCAAGAAATGGTGGAAGAGGTGGCCCCAAACCTTGGTGCGTCGATGTTCGCCGATCTTCTCGGCGCAGCACTCAAAGACGTCGACTGGTTGGAGATCGCAAAACATGCTCTGCAAAGTGCCGAGGAAGATTAGGGTAGGAGTGGGGGCCGCGAAGCGCTCTTGACCTGGAACACTACCTTGACCTGGAACACTACCTTGACCTGGAACACTACCTTGACCTGGAACACTACC
>CAXTER010000159.1:0-352 GCA_964243345.1 uncultured Armatimonadales bacterium | reverse complement strand
TTGACCTGGAACACTACGAAAGCTCCGATGCGGTGGAAAAGTTAGCCGGTTCCCTTCATGACGAAGCGGAACCAGCACACAGAACCCTGATACAAGAACCCTAAGAATACATACCGACAGCCGCCGGGCGGGATAAAAACGAAAGGAAGAAACGAAAGGAAGAAACGAAAAAGGGTGAACCGACGCCGTTTGCCCAAAAGCATCCAGTCTGCTGAAAAGCATCAAGTCATATGACAGTTTTCCCATAGAAAAACTCATTAATACGTGGTAGACGGTCAATCGAGACCAATACTGCCAGCAAATGTTAGCAATAACGCTAGTAGATATTAACAAAAATTGCGCCAAAGATCAG
>CAXTER010000158.1:0-3583 GCA_964243345.1 uncultured Armatimonadales bacterium | reverse complement strand
AGATTGCTCCTTGAAAGCCCTGCCGTTCAGGGCAGGGAGGCTTTCTACACAGTTTTTTAGGAGGCTTAAAGATGGCGACCCAGCAGCTTCCCACGGACCCGCAGCCTAAAGCGCGAGCAAAAAAGCCGCCGAAGCCTAAACCCGACCATTGCCTGAACTGCGGCATGGCAGCGACGGACAACTTCTGCGCCCACTGCGGCCAGGAAAATGAAGATCAGACAATTGGTATCAAGTTTTTAGCCCACGATGTCCTTTCCAGTATTGCTTCGTTTGATTCAAAGCTCCTGCGGACATGGGTTCCTTTCATTGTCAGGCCCGGCTTTCTGACCAACGAATATAATGCAGGCCGGCGGGTTCACTACTTGTCGCCCCTCAAGCTGTATCTGACATTCAGTGTCCTCTTTTTTCTTTTGCTTCCTTTCACCCGTCATGCCTCTTTAGTGGACACAAGTACACTTGCTTCCACGACCGCAAAGACGAAACTCGCACGGCAGACTGCGGCAGCCCAAGTAAACTCAGCAGTAAACTCGGACGAAGATTTAAAAGACGCGCAGTCAGACCTCAAAGCCGAAGTCAAAGCCGAAGTCAAAGCCGAAGTCAAAGACGATGCGCCAAGCCTGAAACTGGCGCCGTCTCACGGCGGCGCGACCCTTTCTGTGGGCCGCTCGACTTATGACCTCACCCATCTGCCTGCAACTGTTGCAGCCTACAACGCCCAGCAGAATGACCCGCACCATGCGCCCGATCCTCAGTCAATCCAGTACCTCAAGCGGCAGATCATCAAAGTTAAGCAGAACCCGAAGTCGCTTTCAGACGCTTTGCTGGATTACATTCCAAAAATGATGTTTGTGCTGCTTCCTGCGTTTGCGCTTTCGCTGAAACTTCTTTATCTGCGCTCCAAGCGGTTGTACATCGAGCATCTGATTTTCGGTCTGCATCTGCATGCCTTTTTGTTTCTGCTGCTGCCCATTTTTCTGCTCGTGGACTTTGCCGCGCCCCATGCCGCCGCTGCTGCGCCCGTGGCTGTTTGTGTCTTTCTGCTGTACGCCTACCGCGCCATGAGTGTTGTTTACAAGCAAAGCTGGAGCAAAACGCTGGTCAAGTGCAGTCTGCTGGCTTTTACTTACTTATTTCTGCTGCTGTTCGCGTTTCTGGGCGTACTGGCGGCAGCCTTCCTATTCCTTTAAAGTGTCAGTGCAGCACGGTCAGCAGCAGGGGAACGGTGAGGGCGGACAAGGCCGTTGCCATGAAGACGACGCCGACGGCGAAGTCGCCTTCCATGTCGTTCTGGCCGGACAGCACGGAGGCCAGCACGGCAGTCGGCATGGCGGTCTCTAAAATCGTATCCGCCCGCACTTCCCCGCCGACCCCGAATGCCCGGCACAGCGCCCAAACCAGCAGCGGGCAAAGCAAAAGCTTCGATCCGCAGGCCAGGCCGAGCGCGAGAGGCCGTCTTAAAGCCGCGCCGGGCCGCAGGGCGACGCCAAGCGCAAGCAGCACCAGCGGGGTCGTGCCTTGTCCCAAGTAGCTGAGACACTCGGCCAAGATTGTGCCAACACGGTGCATCAGCGGCGGCATAGAGGGCAGGGGCGGAAGCAAATGCAGCCCCAAGCCAAGCACGGCGCTGAGGAAGATAGGCGAGCGAAAGAACCGGCCCATCGCCGCTTTGTGTCCGCCGCTGCCATCGCCGCCCCCGAAGCGTGATCCGACAATCGCCGCCGTCAGGTACATCGGCAGGGTCATTCCAAATTGGTCCAGCAGGATGGTGGCCGGGAACTGCCGGGGGAAAATTGCGAGGGTCAGCGGGTAGCCGATAAAGCTGGTGTTGCCGAAGACCCCGACAATCAGCACGGCCCCCAGCAGCCGGGGCGGCAGCTTTAGCCCGCGTGCCAGCCCGTAAACCACCCCCAGCGCGATCATTTCGGCCACAAACATCGCCAGCACGGGCAGGGCGAGGTGCGGTGACAGCGTCGGGGCGCGAAGCAGCCCCAAGAGAATCAGCGCGGGCAGCGTGACATTCAGCACGAGGCCATTGAGAATAGGAACATGGGCCGGATGCAGCACCCGCAGGCGCTTCAAGCCTGCGCCGAGAATAATCAGCAGGAACGGCGGCGCAAGCGCCGAAAGAATGGCAGTGTAGAGGAGCAAACTAAATTAAAGAACGGCAGAAAACGCAGGCAGTAATGCTCTATAGGGTTGATCGGATGTAAATCGCGCTGTCCTCGAACCTACCGCTGAGTTCGGATCGTCCCGCCGCGAAGTCTTCATAAAGAACATCGCAAAAGCGTGTAAAGGCGCCAGCGGCGTCTATGTGTGTTCGGTAAACCTCCACATTATTGCTGACTAGCCCTTGAAACATTCCCACAAAGACATAAAACCACATTGGAGGCTTCAGAGACAGATAATCCATTGCCCCTCCCATGCATTGCTTGATCTTCCGCAAGTGCCTGCTTTGAAGCGTCCGCAGCCTCATAAGAGTCATGGGGCGACCAAACCGGATAAACGCCGGGCGGCAGCAACTCAGTCATAGTCATAGCTGTTCTCCCCTCAAAATCTATGCCAGCATTTCAGCGGCGACTTCAATTTCTTCGTCGGCTTCAAAGTGCTGGCTGCCGTGGGCTTCGGGTTCGCGTTTTGGCTTAGTTTCCATCTTGCGGGCCAGGGCGGCGGCGATGAGGCCGGCAAATAAGGGGTGGGCGCGGTTAGGGCGGGACTTGAACTCCGGGTGGAACTGGGTGGCGATGAAGTACGGGTGGGCGCTTTGAGGCAGCTCGATAATCTCCACTAAACGGTAATCGGGGGAAACGCCGCTGAAAACCATGCCGGCGGCGGTCATCTGCTCGCGGTACTCGTTGTTGACTTCGTAGCGGTGCCGGTGGCGCTCGGAAATGGTGCCGGGGCCATACAACCGCGCAGCCATCGAATCTTGGGTGAGGCGACAGGGATACGCGCCGAGGCGCATGGACGCGCCTTTTTCGACCACATGCTTTTGCTCCGGCAGGATATGGACCACGGGGTAGGGCGTGTTTAAATCCACTTCTTCGGTGTTGGCGTTCTCCAGGCCGCAGGCGTGGCGGGCGAACTCAATGACGGCCATTTGCAGGCCGTAACAGATGCCGAAGAAGGGCAGGCCGCTCTCACGGGCGTACTGAATGGCGGCGATTTTGCCTTCGACACCGCGCTCGCCGAAGCCGGGCGCGACAATGAGGCCGTCGGTGTGGGCGAACCGCTGGGCCATGTCTAAACCGGGCTGCTCTAAATCATCGCTTTCAATCCATTCGATAGAGACGCGGGCGTCGCTTGCAATCCCGCCGTGCTTCAGCGCTTCGGCAATGGAGATGTAAGCGTCGCCGTTGCTGGTGTACTTGCCGACCACGGCGATGTGGACTTCAAATTGGGGCTGCTTGACCCGGCGGACCAAGTCGTGCCACTCGGCCATATTGGCGGGGCCGTCGTGCAGGCCCAATCGTTTGACGACTAGGTCCGCCAAGCCTTCCTGCTCAAAGACCATCGGGATTTCATAAATAGTCTCAGAGTCTTTGGCTTCAATGACGGCGTCCTTGTCTACGTCGCAAAAGAGGCT
>CAXTER010000157.1:0-3584 GCA_964243345.1 uncultured Armatimonadales bacterium | reverse complement strand
CTGACAGAAACATAGCCTTGCTTTGGGAACTCGCGCAGCTTGACTGGGACCGACTCGCGCACAACCGCCTTGTTGTACGGCTGCACGATCTGGACTCCCCCCGTCGCTGCTGCTGCCGCAGGCGCTTCTACCGGCGGCGCTGCCTGTGCCGCTGCTGCCTGTGCCGCTGCCTTCGTGCTGAACATCGCTGCTCCACCGAGCGCAAAAAATGAAAGCATCACTGCCGCTGAAATACGCATATATGGCCTCTTTAACACAAAATTCTTAGATCTGGGAACCCGAAAAGTCGGCGTCAGCCGCCGCGCTTCGGGTTGCTTCCGCGATGGCCGCCTGCGCCGCTTCCGCATCGGACGCAGCAACAAAAAGGTCGCCCCACCGGGTCTCGTCCGGCTGAAAGATTCCGCCGAGCGCCGGGCCGGACAATGGGCTGATCACCGCCGGGATGCCGGATGCTTCCAGCAGGCCGCGCACGATATTGGCTTCCGACTCGTTTTGGGCGGCAAAGATCGCCACCAGCGGCTCGCTCTCAACGCCTGGTTCCAGCACGACATTTCCGGGAACTCCGGCCAGCGGGTCAACCGGAATCTGCCACGCTTCCAGCTCCCGCTCGGCTTCCGGCAGCGAAGCGGGGTTGGTCTGCGCGACATAATCGTCGATGTCTGCGACCAGAACATCGGCTTCATGTTCCTCGCGCCGTGTCTGCGCCCCGCTGCTGTCCACTTGAACTTCCGCCCGCGCGGCGGCTTCCAGCGGCGTTTCCACGTCACCTTCGTTTGTCTGTTGATTTAAATACGTCGTCTGCGGCTGCGCTGGTTCCATGTCTGCTCACACTCCTAGTTCTGGCTTGGCTGCATCATCTTAGCACTGCCGGACGCGATCAACTGATTGTTTGCCGCTGCTCGCACCTCGCCCGCACAGACAATCAGCCGGGGCCGGGCTGAAACAACCCACGCCGTCACCCGCAATGGCTTTCCAATCGCTGCCGGCGCGTGCAGCCGCGTTGTCAGCTCCGCCGTGACCCAGTGCAAGCCGTGTGTTTCCAGCGCCGCCCGCGAGAGCGCTTCATCTAGCACGAGCGCCAGCAGGCCGCCATGCACCCGGTCCGCCCAGCCTTGATGCTCCAGCTTCGGCGTCCACTGCGTCTCGTAAACGTCGCCGTTCCAGCGAAACGTCAGCCCCAGCCCAATCGGGTTCTGCGGCCCACACCCAAAGCAGTACCCGTCATTGACTAACTCGCTCATGCTGGAGCCGACGCCCACACCTGCTGCTGATAAAAGTCGCAGTCAGCCTGCAAGGGGCAAATCCCGCATTCCGGCTTCTGCGAGTGGCAGATCCGCCGCCCATGCTCAATAAAATGCACATGAAGCGAATACGCCTGCCCTTCGTCCAAAAGCTCCGGTAGCAGCTCATGGGCCAAATCCGCGCTGGCTTTCTCTGGAATTAACCCAAGACGCTTCGAGACCCGATGCACATGCGTGTCCACCGCCAGCACCGACCGCCCTAAGTTGAACATCAGCAAACACGCCGCGGTTTTGGCCCCAACCCCATGAAACCCACGCAGGTACAGCAAAGTTTTGGCATCGTCCCAGTCTCGAATATGGTCAAGGCTTGTCTGCCCGTTGCTTTCGTAAATATCCTGCAAGATCGCTTGAATGCGCGGCGCTTTCATGTTTGCCATGCCGCCCGAACGAATCGCATCCGCCACTGCTGTTACGCTGGCCGTCCGCACATCATCCCACCCGCCGGGAAACGCCTTCTTCAACAACCCATACGCCCGCCCGGAATTGATGTCGCTCGTGTTCTGCGACAGCACCGTCGCCACTAAAGCCCCTACTAAATCCGACGAATGGTTCTCAGCCCGCCAGACCCGCACCCCGTAAGCCGCGTCCAGCTTTTCTTCCACCCGGACCAGTTTTGTTCTCAGCCGCTCCCGCACCGCCGGTTCATACAATTCACTCATACAATTCAGCCACTCGCAATTATAGCACATACCCCTATGCTTGGCAAGCCGCCTGACAGCAAGGTGGTACAAGCGGTATACTGCTGTGGTTAATGCACCTGTCCCGCGAGAATATGAACTTTACCCCCTGGATGAACATCAAACTCAACGTAGCTGCCTCGGTTGCGCGGTACTATCTGAGACTCTAAGATGTGGCCGGTGCCTTCATCCCAAAAAAGCTTGATATTATAGGAGGTTCCAAAGCTTGGCTTCCAACGGCTGCCCCCCTCATACCGGGCTGGAAAGCGGATAGTACGCGAACTATCAGTCTCAACTTCTCCTAAATCCTGACGCCTCTGCTCCTCTGGGCTGGAACACTCTACCCAAACTCGGTTTAAAGGGTGTCCGCTGTTGTTGGCTACGTCTACATTAACACTCTGCCAGTCTCGATAATAGCCCGTAACCGCGCTCACCATCCACAGTATCAATCCGGCTGATACACCGGTGAGAACGCCAACCCAAATTCTCCGTGATTTCCACATAGATGCAAAAGATATTGTTTCTTCAACTGATGTCACGCGAGGGCGTGAATGACAAGGGCGTGAACGCCTGCGCTGGGGAGCGCGGACGCTGAGGTCCCATCTGCGTGGGACAAGAGCAGGACGTAATTCACCTCTTCCGCCACGTCGGTGGCGGCTTGGCGCTTTGCCCTTCGGCGATGGCGTTCACGCCCTCAGGTGTGACGCTTTGCGTAATATCCAGTCATTCGTAAGCGTGCTGCGGAATGCCGAGCGTCTTCATCTGCGCTTCCAGCGATGTGCCGCGCAGGTGTGCCAACTCCAAGACAAAGCCCAATCGCTCTGCATAGTCCATTTCGACTTGATTGGAAAGCAATATTAGCCCTTGATGCTCTTCCGGCGTCAATGTCTCGGCTTGGCACTTTGCCCGCAGCGTGTGATACCGCTGCCAGGTTTCCACCGGCAGTCCTGCGCTGATTTTCTGCATCAATTTCGACTCAACTTTTGAGAGATGCGGAACGCTCTGCACAGCCCGCTCCTGATATAGTTTCTCTTTTAGAGTGTCCAAAACAAAGCGGTCCGGGGCAATGCCCTCTTTGGCCGCAACTTCCTGTAGTTGAGTTTCCAATTCGGGCGTCAGGTCAATAGTCATGGTCATGGTTTTGTTTTGCCCTTCGTTGTGTCTTCTTAGGCTGACGATAACAGTACGAAGCGCTCCATTGCAAACATGATGACACTCAATTCAGCCGGCATGACCCGAAAGCTATGCTCATGCTTGCCCCAAACATCTGGCCGCCATTTTGTTGTAACGAAGTAAATCTGCTTGGTAGCCGGACAATGCTCGATATGCTTTACAATTTCTTCCAAACGCGTATCAAAATTATCCGGCTTGAGGCAGTAGGCCACAAGAACAGAGTGGCAAGGGCCAGGGGTATCCGAAGGAATACGGTTGTATCCTGAGTTACGCCCATGTGACTGCATGCGTTTAACTATCTCAGGCAAGCCTGACAATAATTGTCCAAGTATGTCCTGCTCAAGCTCTTCAAGCAAAGGCCCGTCACCAAGTTGGGATAAAACATGGTGCAGGTCTTTCGTAACCATCCCATCAGTTTTTTCTATCATGCGCC
>CAXTER010000156.1:0-3723 GCA_964243345.1 uncultured Armatimonadales bacterium | reverse complement strand
AGGCGGAGGCTTGCACTTCAAAGCACGGGGGTTCAGCCCCGTGTTCCCCTTCTTACTTGTGCTAAAAAGCCCCGGCCTACAAAATAGGCCGGGGCTTTCTTATTCACGCAATGCAGGCGGCTTAGGTGCCTTCTTGCCAAGAGGCGAGGTAGCGGGCCTGCTCTTCGGTCAGGGTGTCGATGTGGACGCCGAGGGACAAAAGCTTCAGGCGGGCGATCTCGTTGTCAATTTCTTCGGGGACGCCGTAGACGCTCTTTTCCAAAGTTTTGGCGTTCTGGTTCATGTACTCAGCGCTTAAAGCCTGGTTGGCGAACGACATGTCCATGACGCTTGCCGGGTGGCCTTCGGCGCTCGATAAGTTAATCAGGCGGCCTTCGCCTAAGATAAAGACCTTGCGGCCATCTTCCAGCACATACTCTTCCACGAAGTCCCGGACGGTCTGCTTAGACGTGGACATTTTTTCCAGCGATGGGATGTCAATCTCGACGTTGAAGTGGCCGGAATTGGAGACAATCGCGCCGTCCTTCATGGCGGCGAAATGCTCGGCGCGAATGACATCTTTGTCGCCGGTGACGGTGCAGAAGAAGTCGCCGACTTTGGCGGCATCGGCCATCGGCATCACATGGAAGCCGTCCATTGTGGCTTCTAAGGCCCGCAGCGGGTCAATTTCGGTGACAATGACCTGTGCGCCCATGCCTTTGGCCCGCATCGCCAGCCCCTTGCCGCACCAGCCGTAGCCTGCCACGACAAAGAACTTGCCGGCCAGCAGCACATTCGTGGCCCGGATAATGCCGTCAATGGTGCTTTGGCCCGTGCCGTAGCGGTTGTCGAAAAAATGCTTGGTTTGGGCATCGTTGACCGCGACAATCGGGTACGCGAGAACGCCGTCTTTTGCCATTGCCCGCAGGCGAATAACCCCGGTGGTGGTTTCTTCCGTGCCGCCGATAATGTTCTCGATCAGTTCCCGCTTTTCGGTGTGGATAATGCCGACCGTGTCCGCGCCGTCATCCATCGTGAAGTTCGGCTTATGCTCCAGTGCGCTCAGAATATGCTGATAATAGGTGTCGTTATCCTCGCCCTTGATGGCGAAGGTCGCGATCCCGTAATGCTGCACTAAAGCCGCCGCGACATCGTCCTGGGTAGACAGCGGATTTGACGCGCACAGCACCACTTTCATGCCGCCGGCTTTCAGGGTCCGCATCAAATTGGCGGTCTCAGCCGTGACATGCAGGCAGGCCACCGCCGTCAGCCCTTCCAGCGGCTTTTCCTTCTCGAAGCGCTCCCGAATGGAGCGCAGGACCGGCATTTCGCGCTCGGCCCATTCAATGCGGCGCTTGCCGGCATCGGCAAGGCTGAGGTCCTTAACATCGTAAGCCGGCGGGGCCACCGGCATTTCCGGCAGCGTTGCGGGCGGCGCAGTAGTGAGAGTCATAAAGTAGCCTTTCCAAAATAGACGGGGATGCCCGTCAAAACTCCCGTATTATACACTATTTTCGCAGATTGGCGGCCTGATGAAGTGTTACGGTGGAGGGCTGAACGCTTTTAGTTTCACAACGGTATCCACTGCGCTCATTCCAGCAAAAAATGGAGTAGAGCAGAGCATTAGACCAACAGCTTCCCACCAAAAACTGTGTTGCTGTTTTTGACGCTTTCTTATCTGCCCTGCAGCGAACAAAGCACCACTGAAAAAAGCCAGTAACGCGGTGACTACCCAGACAAGGTGAGGAAACAAAAACAAGGTGTTGTCTGACAACTCGCTGCCATTTGGAAAATTCAATAACAGCAACGAAGGTAGGCAGAACAGCACGTTAAAGCCGATGCCAAGCCAGAGCGCAGGCCGGAACCAGCGTGGGCTGGTTTGGGACTGAATCACCGGAGAAACAACCGCAGGCGGCGGGGGCCAGGTATCGCCAGACGGCAGGTCTTGGTTGAGGACGGGCATAGAGAAAGTATACCAGATGTCAAAGACCATCAGAACCATGTGTTGAAACACACGGCTAGACGGCGCAGACGCCACGAAGTACCGCTGCGCGGCACTAGGAGCATTCCGAAATTATCCTAACCCCGCGAAGCGGTGTTGTGTAGCGTCTTCGCTGTATAGCCGTGCCATTTATGGCATGGTCTTTAACGTATGGCCTTTTCCGGGAACCTTCCCCTATCCTTCTTTTGTTTCAGCCCCATGACCGACTTGTCTGACCTCACCAAGCGTTATGGGGCCGATGTGCCCGATGTGCCGCTGAACGCTTTTGCCGAGAACGCCGTGCTGCCGACGCTGCTGGCGCACAAATCTATTCGGCGCTATAAGCCGGACGCGCTGCCGCCGGGGACACTGGAACTGCTGGGCGCGGCGGCGCAAAGCGCGGCGTCTTCGTCGAACTTGCAAGCGTGGAGTGTTGTGGCCGTCACCGACCCCGCCCGCAAGGCCGAAGCCGCGAAGCTCTGCGGCGATCAGGACTCCATTCGTCAATCCCCTCTGTTTTTCGTCTTCTGCGCCGACCTGGCTCGCCTTGCGGCAGTGTCGGAGCGCGAAGGGCTGCCTGGCGCGGCGCTGGACTACACCGAGATGTTTGTCACCGCTGTCATTGATGCCTCGCTTGCCGGGCAGAACGCGGCTGCCGCTGCTGAGGGCCTCGGCCTCGGCACCTGCTATATCGGTGGGGCTAGGAACAAGCCGCAGGAACTCGCAGCGCTCCTGAACCTGCCGCCGCGCGTTGTCGCCTTGTTCGGCCTCACCGTCGGCTGGCCCGTTGATGAGGACACGTCGGAAATCAAGCCGCGCCTGCCCCAAAATGGCTTGATATTCCACGAAACCTATGACAGCGAAGCGCGGGACGCTGCCGTGACCAAGTACAACCAGACCATGCGCGACTTTTACACGCGTCAGCACATGGATGTTCACGGCGACTGGTCCCAGCATTCGGCAAAGCGCGTCGCCGGCCCTGAATCCCTGTCAGGCCGGGACGTTCTGCGGCAGATTTTAGAAGCACGCGGGTTTGGGCTGAAGTGAAAGATTGGATTTACGGGCGGTTAAAACCGCAGCAACAAGGGCACGAAATCTGCCTTCGCAGGTTAGGATTGAGTCCCAGTCCACGAAGGTGGACTTTGTGCCCTTGTTGCTGCGGTTTCAACCGCCCGCACACCGAGCAGAAATGGAAACATCTATGACAATACAGACGCGCAGAGAGTTCGTAAAAACTACGGTGAAGACGACGCTGGCGGCGGGGTTTGCACTGGCGGTGCAGCCGGTTTCGGCGCAGACGATCCACACGGACACGAAGGGGCTGATGGCGGGAACCATTCAAATTCCGACGTCTGACGGCCACATTCCGGGCTATTACGCCCGGCCCGACGGGGCGGGGCCATTCCCGGTGATTTTAGTCGTGCAGGAGATCTTCGGCGTCCATGAGCATATCCGAGATGTCTGCCGCCGGTTCGCCAAGCACGGCTGCCTTGCGGTTGCGCCGGAGCTGTTTGCACGCGAAGGCGACGTGTCTACGATGACCGACATCAATACGATTGTGACGCAGGTTGTGTCTAAAGTCCCCGACGCTCAGGTGATGACGGATTTAGATTCGGCAGTCCAGTGGGCGCAGCATTCAGGGCATGGCAACGTGCAGAAGCTCGGCCTGACGGGGTTCTGCTGGGGCGGGCGCATTGCGTGGCTCTATGCCGCACATAATCCCAGCCTCAAAGCGTCCGTCGCCTGGTACGGGCATCTGGTCG
>CAXTER010000155.1:0-3903 GCA_964243345.1 uncultured Armatimonadales bacterium | reverse complement strand
TCGGCACACCTTATTTTAGACCATTTCACTGTCTAATTTCTTGGGTCCATTATAGTGCCACGCAGGGTAAAAACTTGGAGCGAACGCCCGGACCCAGTGAGAGATCTGCGTGAACTGAGGAGCAAAGTCAGCCCGGCGGTGTCGATCAAGTCAACACGCCGTAAGTCAACCGACAAAGTCGTTAGGTGTTCCGAAGCAGTAATGGTCTGAATGCTTTCAGCGAACGGTTCAGAAAGCACTTTGGTGGTGACGAGATCCACGCTCCCGGTGACATCGAAAATAATCCCAGTGTCTGTTGTCCTGACGGCGTATGCAAATGTTTCCGCCATTCCGAGAATGGTCCCCAATCTAACCAAAATCCCTGGTAACCAAAATATGCCCGATAATTTGGATGACGAAACAGTCAAACATACAGCCGCGCCAGGTTCCGTATCTTCAGAGCACCCTTTGCAGCCATTATCCTGGCGGTCAGGTCGGAGAACCCAGAGCGAGCAAACTGTAAGTCAATATACACCGTCTCTTAAACGAACGAAAAAGAGACTGCTGATAAAGGACGTTACATATACTGTTATGCGTCACTTATTAACTTCTGGCTCCAGTCGTGGTTGAAGACGCCTTTGGGGAAATGCTCCCCAGCTATATTGCCTTGGCGAACAGCCCATGACTCGCTTGAAGGCTTTGCCGAAGGCGCTTTGGGATTCGTAGCCGAGTGATGACGCAATGACGTAAATAGAGTCGTCAGAATTCCTCAGCCTGTCACCGGCTAGCAGCATCCGCCAACGTGTCAGGTACTCCATAGGGGTCGACCCAATTATCTCCTTAAACCGCAGGGCAAAGGTCGAGCGTGACATTGCGACGTACTCCGCCAGGTTCTGTACCGTCCAGGAATGCCCTGGATCGTCGTGCAAGCCTGCGATGGCGGCGCTGATTTGTGGATCGGCCAGTGCGAAGAGCAAGCCGATGCCCCTGCTCGCCCCATCCGCCAGGTGCAGGCGAAGAGCCTGAACCAGCATTATGTAAGCGAGCTGCTCCGCCATCAAGGAGCTAGCCGGCTTCGGGTTGCGGACCTCCTCATTCATGCGCTCCAATGCCCAACGCATCGCTGCCTTGTCCGCTTCTCTCTGGATATGCACAATGGGCGGCAGAGATCCCAGTAGGATATCGGCATGACTTCCAGTAAGAACAAAGTGACCACCGACAAGGTAGCAGGCGTCCCCTTGCTTGTGGGAGACTGCACTATTTGAGTTTCGCGCTGAATGAAGCGTTTCGGAGGCGACGGGTGTGACGGACAGATCGGTGGCGAGACGGAAAGGCGGCCCAGGCGGCAAAAGGAAACATTCCCCGGCTTTGAGGAGTACAGCATCGGGAACGCCTTCTACAGACAGCCAGCATTGGCCGGAGGCCACGGCATAGCACTTGATGCCGTCATGTTTGGGCCATTGAATAGCTGTAGAACCGCTCACCTCGAAGCCGCCCGATACATAACTCCGTGGTTTGAGCAATGACAATACATCTGAAAGTGGGTCCATGCAGCCTCTAGACGATTGAACCAAAAATGTGGATGATTTAGCATAGACTATCTGAGCTGCATTCATTATACTAATAACATAAGCAAACATAGTTATGAGCGAAAATTATCCATGATTTGGAGGACTCAGCAATGAAAGCGGTTATCATCGATCCGAGCGCTCCCTGGCGCATAGCAATCCAGGATATCAATGATCCCCGTCCGCTGCCCAGCGAGGCTGTGGTGCGCGTCAAGGCCATCTCGCTCAACAGTGGCGAGGTTCATTTTGGAACCCAGCGCGAGGCCGGCACCTTGATGGGCATGGACTTTGCCGGCGTGGTGGAGCAAGCCGCCAACGACGGCTCCGGGCCGAGGGTCGGAGCACGCGTGGTAGGACTTGTTACCGGGGGCGCGTGGGCGGAACTGGTGAAAGTGCCGATGAACTCCCTGGCGGAACTGCCGGAGAGCGTCTCGTTCGAGCAGGCCGCGACGCTGCCCGTGGCGGGGATGACTGCTTATTACGCAGTGCTGCAAGGCGGATCGCTGCTGGAAAAGAAGGCGCTGGTGACGGGCGTTACGGGCGGCGTCGGCCACTTCGCGGTACAGCTTGCCAAGCTCTCAGGAGCGCATGTGGTGGCACCCGTGCGCCGCGTGGAGCAGCAGCAGGTAGCACTGGACGCCGGCGCGGACGAAGCACCGATCATCAGCGGTCAAGCTCTTGCAGGCGCGGAGCAGTTCGCGCCATATGACATCGCTGTGGACGGCATCGGCGGCGCGGTGCTTGGCGCGGCGATGACAATGCTAGCGGAAGACGGGGTCGCGGTCGCATATGGGGTGGCGGGCGGCCTTGAGACCAAGTTCAACACGCTTGAGTTCTTCCACCAACAGGGAGGTGCGCGTCTGTACGGCTTGGCGATGTACTACGAACTGGTGCGGATGCCAGGCGGCATCGCGCTCAGCCGCCTGGCGAGACTTGTCGAGAGCGGCAAGCTGAAGCCGCTGATCGGCGTCGTGCGCCCTTGGAGCGAGCTGATCCCGACTGTGCAGGACTACGATGACCGCAAGTTTTCGGGCAAAGCGGTGCTGACACTGCCATAAGTTCATCGTCCAACGCATTGCATGGATGCGGTGTGCGATGTGAGGTTCTAACCTATGGCAGAGCGTGAAGACGAGACTAGTGAACCCAGCCGTACAGGAAGCAAACACAGGAAGTAAACAAGGGGGCGTTGCGCCAACAGCTTGCCTGATGAGATGTCCCTGACGTGAAAACCTTCTCGGCAACGCGAGACAAAAAGAGACATAGGAGTGTCAAGAAGAGGCACGGGAGTGTGCTGTTCTTCTCAGCCTGTTGTGCTCTTTCTTGAGTCTCTAGACTTTCCCGTATCCTTCACAGTGAAGTGGACTTCCTAAAGCGGCACAATGAGAAAGATGGTTCTTGCCGCCCCCGATCAAGGCAAACCGGCGGCAACGCCGGGACGCAAAGCCGACGGGTCTGTGCAAATCTAATGCTGCACAGATAGCCAGGCTGCCGTGGGCGATTTCTTACAAGGCGATTTCTTATAAAACAAGTTCTTTAGCTGAAATCTCACTAGGCTGGACAAAGCGGACGCGCCGGAACCACATCAACCATCCTTCGCATCGACAAACGCAAACCCAGCGAAAGCCGGGGACGCAAAGCTGCGGGCCTTCGTCTTTAAGACTTGGGAAAGTTTTCACAGACATGGCAGCCGGGCCGCCGAACTGCGGCGATTGCTAGGAAGACTCTCAATGAAAGCATTCTCTGTTCCACGCCGAACTTTTGCCGATCCACGCCGAATCTCTTTCGGTCTTATCGCTGCTGCCGTGCTGGCGATGAACGTTGCCGCTCAGGCCGCCCCCACTTCTCCGTCCCCCTTGTCTAAAGTGGATGGACCCATCCACCGGCTCCTCATCAAGCCGCGCGTCCCAGGCACTGTTCAAGGGACTTTGGAGGTCATCGTCAAAACTGACGGTGTCTTGACGGCCTCTCAGGCCGCTCAGCTTAACCGGCTGGGCGCAGGCATCACGCGGCATCTGCCGATGATCCAGTCGGTCGCTCTGCGCCTGCCAGTGCGAAATTTGAAGAGGCTGGCGGCCCTGCCGTTCGTAGCGCATATTTCCAGTGATGGCAAAGTGCAGAAGTGCGACGAGTTCACGGTCGGGTCCAGCGGGGCGGGATATGCCTACCAGCGTTACGCTCTGACCGGAAGTGGGGTGGGGGTTGCTGTTCTGGACAGCGGCATCCGCTACGGCCAGGACCTTGACGTTCTCGGCAGCGGTACTCCGCGCGTGCGTGGTGCGGTCAGCTTTGTCCCAAACGACACCAGCACGGATGACGCCTGCGGACACGGTACCCATGTCGCCGGAATTATCGCCGG
>CAXTER010000154.1:0-4169 GCA_964243345.1 uncultured Armatimonadales bacterium | reverse complement strand
ACTTCGGCCATGTGCGCCGCCGCCTCCGGGTTCTGAAACATAGCCTGGAAGTCGGCGTCGCTTTCCCACTGGACATAGTTTGCGACATGCGTTCCATCAAGGCTTTTGTGAACGCTGGATCCGATGAAGCCTGGCAAATGCTGCATGAGCCGCTCCGTGACCTGGGTAAGCGAGTCCACAATCGCCTGCTGATGCTCTGGCTCGGTCGTAAATGTGTTAATTAAAGTGAAAATCGGCCGGTCCTGCTCGATGGTCGTTTTGGTCTTCATTATTTCTGCCTCGCTTTATTTCTGCCTCGCTTTAGATAACTGCTAGATTCCGTCCCGATACTTGATGACTGTGTGAGTACCGTCGCAAAACGGTTTATTGCTCGACTGGCCGCACCGGCAAAGGGTCACCCGGTTTCTGACCTCATAGGAAGCGCCGTCCTGAAGCCGGACTGGGATGCTGCCCCGTACCCAAAGCGGACCGCTGCACCCCTCCGCAGGGTCTTCCACAATGCCGATGGAAGGTGTGAATGTCGGCT
This sequence comes from uncultured Armatimonadales bacterium, assembly GCA_964243345.1. Taxonomy (GTDB): domain Bacteria; phylum Armatimonadota; class Armatimonadia; order Armatimonadales; family Capsulimonadaceae; genus JANXMY01. Next base: position 3,643 of record CAXTER010000154.1, on the reverse strand, counting down.
CCTGAACTAACCCTGTGGCTTTGTCCCGCACGACCAGCCGGCCTGACGGGCAGCGAATGGCCTGATGAACCACCCGCGCCCGAGCTTCCGGGTCGTCTGTTTCAGGGATCGAGTCCCAGGTGTTCTTGACGGCATCGCAAAAGCGGGCGACGGCGCAGAAAGGCCGGGCATCATCGAGAAGCAGCGCCGGTCCTTCTAAAGTCGTTTTTTGAGCGTCAAAGGCATCCTGCGAGGCCGTCGCCGTTCCGTCAAATCCGATCTTCGCATGGGTTCCGTCACAGTGGGGCGCGTGGCCGGACTGTCCGCATCGGCAAAGCGCATACTGTGGCGTTGCTGCCAATGTTTCCCCTTCAGTCCACTCCCAAGACTCGCCCGCGCTATTCGGCTGGATGACCTGCATCGTCATCGGTACCCCTCCGGTGACCACATACGGGCCGTTGTGCGTGACAATAATTTGTGGTGTTTCTTCTGCGCTCATCAAGAATACCTCCTTAAAATTTATAATCGATCCATGTCGTGAAGTAGTCTGTTCCTCGGTTCAAATGGTTGTCCGCCAGAAAGCCGCCAGGGTAAAAATGAGCGTAGTTTGTCAGCAGACTGACATGCTTGTCAATGCCCCAAGTCACTTGCAGGTTTGGAATACTGCCGGCGAACTTCGACTCGCTTCCGTTAGCGGCAGCGATAACCCCCGTGCCGGTCGGGCCGTAGACGCCGTCTTTGAGGCTATCGCGCCAGAAAAAGTCACAGTCTACGAGAATATCGACCGTGCGGGCAGGGTGCAGGTCCAGTGTCGGATGCAGGTCCAAAAAGTTGCGCGGGCTGGCAATGGACGCCTGATTATAGTAGTTCGGCGCGACAAACAGCGGATTGAAGGTCTGCAAACTGTGATCTTTCGGGTTCTGATCCCCCGTTGCGAGGTCTACGCGCAGGCCGAGACGCGGCGACAGATGCCAGCGCTTGGCGGTGATGCCATTGTCGGTCTGGATCGCATAGGCGTTAATATTGCCTCCGCTGAAGCGGCCCCATTGGTAGGTGAACTCGTTGTTGTAGTCAATAGCTCCGTTTTGGCCGAACAGCCGGAAACCGCCGCTTTGCCGATCTTCCGGCCCCGTGCCGCTCGTATAGACTTCGCTGCGGCTCTTGAAGTCCAAGTAGTAGAGGTCGAGGCCGTTGGTCCGGCCGAACTGCGTCGGGTTCGTGCCGTACACCCCTGAGAAAAGCCGCTTGTACTGGCCCTCGCCGTCTGTGACGCCGTAGGAGGATGCGGTTGGCCGGGTGTCAAACGCATCCACGCGCCAGTGAGGCGTCTGAAGAATTGCCCGTGCGCCGTCAAATCGGGTCAGGACATTGATGCCTTCCCCGGTGCTGACAAGCCGCGATGAGCCGAACGCCATCTGCTGCCGGCCAAGCCGCACCGTCAAGCTGCTTTGCCCGGACAGGGCTGTCCGGCCATCGGCGAAAAGCTGGACTACGTCATGCGTGTCCCGGTCAAAGGGGCGCGGCCCGCCGCTGCGCCCGTCTTCCTCGCTGCTTCCGAATTGGGCAAAGAGACGGGCATCCTGCCCAAAGTGGGCGTCGGCATGAAGCAGGTAGCGCTGCAGGAAATAGCCGTCCTTGCTGGCCGGCGCATGGCCGAAAGCGACAACACTATAATACTCGAACCGCTCTCGCGCCTCACCGCCGAACGAAACATAAGCGCTGCCCGAAGTGTTCAGAGGGACGTACTTGATGGGGTCCCAGAGATCATGGCGCTGAGAGGGCGCACGCAGGAAGCTCCAGTCTTCGTCGTAGCGCAGCAGCTTATATGTCGGTGCCTGCGGCGCGGAGCGCAGGTCCAAGTTCCCGTTTGCCGCCGGTGACGGTGCGGTTGGGGCCGCCGGAGCCTGAGCCGGCGCAGGCCGCCCGGCGGCGATGAGGGCGAATACGATAAGCGCGGGAACGGCTGCGTTTCGCATGACATCTCCTCTCTTTTTCTCGCGTTTTTCTGAGCGGCGTGGATGCTGAAACCGCCGGGCGCGGCTTCCGCCGCGCCCGGCCAGCTTTGCGTTATTTGCTGAGTTTTGAGATAATCTCGTCCGACATGATCTGCTGGGCTTTCAGGCCGTCGGGCGTCCCGAAATCATTGGCAAGCTCAGTCACAAATGTGTTAGTGACAGTCACGGTCACGCCTGCCGCCCGAAGCCGGGCGAAAGTCATGTCGTCGCCCATCGTGGTCATCGTGCCGCAGCCGTCGGCAACGACCATCACTTTGTAGCCAAGCTCCAGTGCGCCCATCGCCGCCCAGAACAGGCAGATGTCGGTGGTCAGACCGGCCAGGATAACATTCGGCCTGCCCAAAGTCTTAACATGGTCCTGAAGATTTTGGTCGTTCCAGCAGTTAAGCTGCCCGCCGCGCTTGAACCGGGCGTTGAAAGCGTCCGGCGCAACGCTGCTGATCTGGTCGACCGTAGGGCCGACGTACTGCTCCATTGTCGTGGTCAAAATGAGCGGCATGTTAAAAGTCAGGGCCATTTTTGCCATGACCCGGCAGCTTGCGACAACGGTATCATGGGGCAGGCTTTTAACCCAGTCGAGTGTTGTGGTTTGGTGGTCAACTAAAATAATCACACTGTTGTCAGTAGTAAATTCCATCAGTAGTTCCTTTCAAGTCGAGAAGTTCAAGTCAGAGAAAATCCAAGTCAGAGAAAATTGATCGTCGGTAACATGGCAGGAGGCCCTCCCTTCGGGATATTGGTTTAACTATAAATTGTTCACATAAGAACTAAATAGCCAAAAAAAATAAAGACGCTATTCGTCCGCTCGGTTTTCCAAAACTTGAAGCAGGCTTTGCAGCGTCTTGATTTGCTCGGCATCAAAGCCTGCCATCAGCTCGTGGATGTGTGCGTGGTGATCTGGAAGGGTTTCGGCGAATACCTGACGCCCTTTTTCGGTCAGATAAATGCAGTTTGTACGGCGGTCTTCCGGGTCCGGGCGGCGCTCGATTCGTCCGGCGGCTTCCAGACGGTCCAGTACCCCGCAGATGTTGCCTTTCGTGACCAGAAGCCGGGCAGCGAGTTCTTGCTGCATCAGCCCCTCGCCTCGGTGCAGCGTCGCCAGCACATCAAACTGCGGCGAAGTTAATCCGTGACGACTAAAGACGTGGCTCATTTTCTGCTGCGCTTTCGTGTAAGAGCGCAGAAGCTGGACCCAAACAAGCACTGACGCTCGGTGCTGCGCCGGCATCCGGCTAAAAGCAGACGGTGGACTGGCAAGCGAGGCTCTAAAGTCTTCTGTTGTTTCCTCTGAGGCCATTATTAGTTTAAGTATACACTAATTATCGCCGTCAAGTCAAGCCAGCGCAAAAACAAAAAAGCCCCGGTCTCAGAGTTCTGAGACCGGGGCTTTATGCTGCTGACATTAGCGCCCGCGGCGGGCGGGCATCGCGCGGCGTCCGCCGGACTGTGCGCCGCCGTCCCAGCCGCCGCCGTAGGTGCGGCCGCTGCCCTGGGAGCGCCGCATCTGCTGGCGGGCGCCCTGGCGGTTCTCGTTGGGGTCGATCGGGTTCGGGTCGAGGCGCTGGCCGACCAGCTTCTCAATCGCGCGAAGCTGGGGCGTGTCGCCGTGGGTCACGAAGGTCAGGGCTTTGCCGGAGCGTCCGGCGCGG
>CAXTER010000153.1:0-4502 GCA_964243345.1 uncultured Armatimonadales bacterium | reverse complement strand
CCAGCGCTTTTCGAGCCATTTCTTCCGCCGTCAAACCCGCTAAATCGCGCAGCACGGGGATCGTGCCATGCTCAATGAAATGGTCCGGCAGACCCATGACCGAGACGGGAATGCTTAAACCCGATGCGGCAAAAAGCTCCAGCACAGCGGAGCCGAAGCCGCCGGACGCGACGCCGTCTTCTACGGTGACCACCGAGCCGCAGCGGCGGGCCGCGCTAAGAATCGTCTCAGCATCTAAAGGCTTGCAAAAGCGGGCGTTGATGACGGTGGCTTCGACGCCTTGATCGGCTAAAATCTCAGCGGCATCCAGCGCGATTTTGACGCCTGCGCCAATGGCGACGAGTGCCGTGTCCCCGCCCCGGCGCAGGATTTCGGCCCGGCCCAGTTCCACGGGGCTGCTTCCTAAAGGCGTCAGGTTGTCCTGCCCGCCGCGTGGGTAGCGGACGGCAACCGGGCCGGCGTCGTAGCCCAGCGCAAAGCGGGTCATCGCCCGCATCTCGTCGGTGTCTTTCGGGGCCATCAAAACTAAATTGGGGACGCAGCGCAGGTAGGCCAGATCAAAGACACCATGATGCGTCCCGCCGTCATCGCCGACTAAGCCGCCACGGTCTAAGAAGAAGCGCACGGGAAGGCGCTGCAAGGCAACGTCATGGATAATCGGGTCATAGGCTCTTTGTAGAAACGTGGAATAGATTGCAGCCACAGGCTTGAAGCCTTCGGCGGCCAGACCGGCGGCAAAAACAACCGCGTGCTGCTCGGCAATCCCGACATCAAAAAAGCGCTCCGGGTGCAGCTTGGCAAATTTGTTCAGCCCCGTGCCGTCGGGCATGGCGGCGGTGATGCCGACAATTTTATCGTCGGTCTCAGCCAAGTCGTTCAGCGTCTCCACAAACGCATCCGTGAAGCTGACGCCAGGGGTCTTCGCTTCAGTTTTGCCGTCGTCCGGGCTGAACTTGCCCAGGCCGTGATAGGTGCGTGAGTTCGCCTCGGCATACGGGATCCCTTTGCCTTTGACAGTCAGCACATGCACCAGCACCGGCCCTTTGAGGCGCTTGACATGCTGGAAGACGTTGACCAGGTTCTCCAAATTGTGGCCGTCAATCGGGCCAAGATAAGTAAAGCCCATCTCCTCAAACAGCAGACCTTTGTGAGCGGGCGTGGCAAAATGCGTGGCCGTGTGCTTGGCGGCTTTGGCGGCTTTTTTGATAATGCCGCTGCCGACCGGCATTCCGGCAATCATGCGCTTTGCCGTGTTTTCACCGGCTTGATACAAAGGCTCCATGCGGAGCTTGGCTAAATAAGTCGCCAGCGCCCCGACATTCTCGGCGATGGACATTTCGTTGTCGTTCAGCACAATTGTAATGTCCGTGCCGTCATCGGCGGCGTTGTTTAAGCCTTCCAGCGCCATGCCGCCGGTGAGTGCACCGTCGCCGATGAGCGCCAGCACGGAGTGCTTTGCGCCGCGAAAGTCACGGGCTTTGGCAAAGCCCATCGCCGCTGAAATAGATGTAGACGCATGACCCGCGCCGAACAAGTCATAAGGAGACTCGTCAATCCGCAGAAAGCCGGACAAGCCGCCGTGCTGCCGGATGGTCGGAAGCTGCTCGCGACGCCCCGTCAGAATCTTGTGGACGTAGCCTTGATGCCCGACATCCCAAATCAGCTTGTCTTTGGGGATGTTGTAAACTTTGTGCAGAGCCAGGGTCAGCTCAACAACGCCAAGCGACGGCGCGAGATGCCCGCCGGTCTTTGCGACTGTTTGAGTCAAATACACGCGGATTTCCTGGGCCAGCGTCTTCAACTGCTCCGGAGAAAGCTTTTTGACATCGGCGGGGCTGTTGATCTGGTCCAGCAGCGCGGGTGCGCTTGTTTCACTTAAAGTGTTTGGTGCGGCGGCGCTTAGTTCGGGCTGGCTGTCCATGCGGGGTTCTTTCTTGCGTGTTCCATTAGTGGCGGCTTCATTGAGGGTAGAGGGCATAGCGCATGATACCTACCCCACTTTGGGCCTGTCAAGATTATACCCGCCTTTGTCGCTTTATTTCACAAAGTAATTTGCGGGTTTTTGTGAATCTTGAGATGCCCCACGCACTGAGGTGTATGGCTGAGGAGCCTGCGGCTGATTGTCCTGCAGACAAAAGAGAAGTAAGGCAGACGCGGCATCTTCCGTCCCGCAGGGACATACTGCACTTCTAAAGCCCGGCACTTCCAGTGCTGGGACCGACGAAAAGGTTGCGTGTCTCATCGTAGTGACTTGCTTGTTCCTCGAAAAATTGGTCGAAAGTTAGCCAGTCGGGCATCATTATTGTGACCCCTACTTCGTCTAGCTCTACGGAAAAATCCTCGATATGAACGCAGTGAACTGGAACCGCTTTACCGGTGTGTAGCTGCACTGTCAAGTTGAGTGCATCACGCTCTCGGTAGTAGCGGTCAAACATTTCTGAGTTTTGGTTTGCTTCAGTCAAGCTGGCTTCGGAGTAAATGCGGAATACGGATTGGACGCTTTGATAACCAGCCGCAGGCAAAAACACGCCGCTGGCGATACCCATTGGCGGATCAAGGTTTTCCAGATCACTGCTGCCAACCAGTAGATTGCGGCTGAAGATGAGAAAGCGCATAGCGGCCTCCGAAAACTCATTAATGGCGGTGTGGTTCTCCTGACAATACTACCCAAGTATAGCAACACGCTTGGATGCGCGGACGCCTTGAATGTGCGGATGTGCGGCCTTTGGGTATACTCTCTGCAGAGAAAACAGCAAGGAACTAACTACGATGGCTATGAATGGGCGTGCGGTGATGCTGGCGCTGGCGGAAAACGAGACGGTGAAGCGGACACTGGTGCAGAACGGGATGTCTAAAGGCATGGTTCAGCGCTTTGTCGCGGGCGAAACCTTAGACGATGCCCTGGCGGCGGTGCGGCGATTAAAGGCGCAGAATATCGGCACCGCTTTAGATTTGCTGGGCGAGAACGTGGCGACGGAAGCCGAAGCGTCGGCGTCCACAGACGCTTATATCGGTGTTCTCACGGCAGTGGCGGAGGCGAACCTGCCTGCGCCCTATATCAGCATCAAGCTGACCGCGCTAGGCTTGGACTTGAGCGACGCGCTGGCATCGCAGAACCTGACCCGCATCCTCTCGGCGGCCTCGGCGTACCCCGGCGCGTTTGTGCGCGTGGACATGGAAGGCTCGTCGTACACGCAGCAGACACTGGACATTGTGCAGGCCGCGCATCAAGGCTTCGGCAATGTCGGAACCGTCCTGCAATCTTACCTGCGCCGCACCGATGACGATTTGGCCCAAATGAACGCCGGCGGCATTTCCGTTCGTTTAGTGAAAGGCGCTTATGCCGAGCCGGCGACTGTGGCATACCCCGACAAGGCCGATGTAGATGCGGCGTATGTCCGTCAGATGCAGGAGCTTTTAATGCACGGGAACCACCCGGCAATTGCCTCCCAAGACGAGAACATTCTGCGTCAGGCCAAGCGTTTTGTCCGGGAGCAGCGCATCGAGAATTCGCAGTTCGAGTTCCAAATGCTGCTCGGCATCCGGCGCGACTTGCAGGAGTCGCTTGCCGCTGAAGGCTACGCCGTCCGCGCCTATGTTCCGTTCGGCGTCTCGTGGTATCCTTACTTCATGCGCCGTCTGGCCGAGCGCCCCGCCAACATCGGGTTTATCTTGAAGAACTTGGTGAAGTAGGATCCCCCTAACCCCCAATAATGGGGGAACCGGAACTGAGGCCATTGGCTTCTCCATGTTCTTATCATGTTCCCCCATTATTGGGGGTTAGGGGGATTTTATGAACACCGCCGACTATGCCGACAACTGGGACAGCCTGCCGCCGCCGGTGCAGGATACGCTGATGCCAATCATCGAACGCTTTGAAGAGGCCGCCGATTTGCTATTTGACCGGCGGCTCAACTTGTCGTTTGAGGCCGCCGTCAAAGAGATGAGCATTCCTGGCATCGTCGCGCTCACCGAGGGCTTGCGCGGCCTCTGTGATTTGCTCCAAGCGCATGTCACCGTGGAAGACGCTGCCGAGGGGCGTCTGCTCTTTGACAGCATGTTTCCACTCACCGCCTACGACCTGCCATTGTACGCGCCGCCGGTCTACTTATCCCAGCTCGCGCAATATATGGACAGCCAGAACATCCGCGTCTGGAAAGAGGCGACGGCAGGAGAAATGGTGGACGCGCTGCTGGTCATGGCGAGGAATGTCCGCCCTGACATTGAAACCGCCCGCGTGCTGATTGCCGCTCTGCACGACATGGCGTACTTGTACCCGGAGACGCTGGCGCAGGTAAGCGCGGCGGCGAGGCAAAGCGACATGCCTAATGCCACGCATATCGCCGGGCTTGCGGCGCAGATGGCCCAAAAGAGCGTTTTCTATTCCGCCGCCCCAACATAGACGACCTGGTAGACGATAGGCAGGACGGAGAGGGCAAGGCTTGAGACTTCGGCCATGTGCGCCGCCGCCTCCGGGTTCTGAAACATAGCCTGGAAGTCGG
>CAXTER010000152.1:0-4560 GCA_964243345.1 uncultured Armatimonadales bacterium | reverse complement strand
ATGTGGTCGCAACCATACTCGTTGTATTCACCTGTCCGGCAACCAGAGTGACTTGGACGGTTCCGGTGATAGGCTGGCCCTTGAAAGGATCAACGCCGGTCACAGTGATGGTCTGAGTGCCGGGAGCGGCGAACAGAAGGATGGTGCCTTGGGCATCGGCGAAGGAAGTCGTAAGCGGAAGCGCAGCAGAGCCGGTAGGAGCCGCCGCATCCTGGTAAGCCGCGACAGTTGGCAAAGCGTTACTGATGGTGGCAACGGCTCCAGGAACGGCGCTGGTTTGGTTGCTGCTGTTCGTGAAGTTGACCGTGACCAGCGCCGCAGCATCCGTCGGCGCAAGCGATAAGACGCTAAAGACCGTACTGCTGCTTTGTCCGTCTACATCGGCGATGTTCGTCTGAAGAGTATGCAGGCCGGTTGTCTGCAAGAACGCCGGAACAGCGAACGGCGCAGATTCATACTGAGCTTGAGACAGAACGCCGGTGCCGATAGCCGATGTGCCGACAAATGACAGCGGCTCGCTGAATGTGGGCGCTTCGGTGGAAGTCAGCACAATGCTGCTGGGGTTAATGTCGGCCGGGTTGTTGCTGAATGTTCCGGCACTGGCGTAAGCCCCAAAGACCAGCGTGCCGGTTCCGGTAGTTGGGAGGGCAACAATCGGGATTGAGGTTGAATCGTTATAGTACACTCCCCCTGAAGTGAAGCCGAGCGGCAAGCCAGGGCTGGAAGTGGTTCCGGTATTAGGGAAAGCAATCTGGTAAGCAGGCAAAGGACCGGCACCGGCGGTGGTATGGTAGGCTGTTGCCGCAGCAACTACCACTTCCGCCGCGCCGCCGGTCGGGGTATAGCTCAGGCCGCTGGTTTCCCCTTGAACACTGGCCCCTTGGCTGACGGCAGCGGCATTGATCCCATAAATGACCGGGCCGCTGTTAAGAGTGGGGGCGGATGTCCCGCCAACACTGGTGCTTGCACCGCCGCAGCCACTCAGAGCCGCAGCTGCAATGCCGAGGCCGGCAAGAGGCAGGGCCGCCCGCAGCATTTGTTTATTAAGTAGATGTCTTTTCAGTGTCATAAGTATATTCTGTTCCTTGATACAGAGAGGAAGATGGCCGAAGACCGGAGGAACGCTCACGAGCGTTCCTCCGGCGACTTGGGCGAGAAGCGGCCTAGAACTTGTGGCGGAAGCCAAAGCTGAGGAAGATCGGTGTGACTGAACCCGCGCCGCGTCCATAGAAGATATGGCCCTGCGGCTGGGCGGCGGTCGGTGCCGAATAGTAAATCATGCCATTGGCGTCGGTCGTCGAGATGACGGTGGCCGTCAGCTTGTCGAAGACGTTGTCTACATTGATGAACAGGTTTGTATCACGGGACACAAAGAAGTCCGAGTTCAGCGAGATTTTGTAGTGCCATCCTGAGTTGCCGACGACCGGCGTCAGTGGAGAGAGGACGCCGCTGTTCAAGATAACCGGAACTTCCGACAAGCTGGCATTGCCGTTGAACGACTTTGCTCCGTGCTGGCCATCGACGCCGCCGGTGAGGGCGTCAGAAGCCGTGCCGCGGTCGAACGGGAAGCCGCTGCCGGCATCCAGCACGACGCTGGTTCCGAAGAAGTGGTTGAACTTCTTGGAAACAACGGCGGCAACCGTGTGGCGCTGATCGTAAGAGGTCGAGAACTCACGCTGATTGCCCGAAGCAATCTGCGCTGAGGTAAGAGTAGGATCGCTTACGAAGTCGGCAAAATACGGAACGTAGCCGGTGTCAAAGTAGCTGCTGGTTGCACGGGTCACGGAGTTCGTATAGCTCAGGAAGCCGTTCAGGTCATAATCGTTCTTGGCTTTTTTGCTGAACACGAACTCTGCGCCGGTGTCCTGGCCGCGTCCGGTGTTGATGTACTTCAGCGGGCCGGCAAATGTCACATAAGAAGCATACTGAAGGGTCAGCAAGTCGTACTGCTTTTTAGTGAAACCGGTCAGGGACGTGGCGTAATTGCCGCCGAATACTTTGAACGCCTTGTCAACGCCGATGTCGAAGTTCTCCGAGTAGTACGGCTTCAATGCGCTGGGCGTGTAGTTATTCTCTCGATTGAGCTGCGCCGTTGCACTGTTCGCGGTGGTAGGGAAAGGATCAATCCCAGACGGGTCGCCCGGCTCCAGGTAAGCAACGAAGCGGGTTTCCGGCATTTCCGTGGTGCGGGTCAAAGACGAGTGGAAGGTCAGGTCGCGGTTCGGCGAGAACGCAACCCCGGCTCGCGGATCAAAGTAATGGTCCGTGAATGGGGAAAGACGTCCGATGTTCCGGTAGCCGCGCGACGCATAGCGTCCGCCGAGGTCAATGGTCAGCTTGTCGCCGGATGGTTTCAGCTCGCCGCCCAAATAGGCATCGGTTTCCGCCGTGTTGATCAGGTTTGCCCGGTCGTTGTAGCCGGAAGCTCCCGCTAAGTTCTGGTAAGCGTTAGTAACACCGGTGATGACATGATAGTTGTTGTGCGTGTCAACATACTGAGCGCCGGCTTTGAGCTGGAACACCTTGCTGATTTGGTTCTGGTAGTCCACTTGATTCGTGGCCGCTGTGGACGCCTGCTTGCGGAATTCGCCGTTGATGTCGGTCAGGTCCTGGGTCAGCACGCTGAAAACCTGGGCGAAGCGGTAGGAGATAAACGACTGCGGCGTGAAGCGGTGGCGCAGGGACACATAACCGAGGTCGTAATGCTGCACGTCGGCGTCTACGTTGTAGCCGGGCGGGTTGTTGGTGTTCGTGTCAAAAGTGGGCTGCTCGATCTTGAGCGATCCCGTCGGGCCATACTCGTAATCTTCCAGGCCATGCCCGTAGAGCGCGGACACTTGGTTGTTCGAGTCGGCGTAGTAGTTGACCTTGAACAGCGTGTCCTGCGAGTCCGGCAGCTTGGTGACGCCGAAGCCGGGCGGGAAGGTGTTGCGGAAGCGGATCGTCGAAGCGTAGTAGTCAAACTTGCCGTCTTTGGTGATGTCGCCGAACTGGGTGTTGGTGCCGACATAGTTCCACTGGGAGCCGGGGCCGACGGTCAGCTCGGTGATGCCTTTGATGCCCTGGTTGTGCAGGTCACGGCCATTATAGGTGATTTCGTTGATGAAGCCGCCGGTCGCGCCGCCGTAGGAGGGGTCTGCGACATTCGTGTAGAAGTTGGCGCTCTTCAGGCCAACGGTGACGATGTTGGTGGCAAATTCGTTGGTGATCGGGTCAATGACCGAGACGCCGTCCAGCAGAAAGCCGACTTGGAAGAGGTCCGAGCCGCGGATGTGCAGGTAGCCGCCTGGATCGTAAGTGATGCCCGGCTGTCCGAACAGAAGTCCGGGGAACTGGTATAGGTTATTCGGCTGAGACTTGACTTTCTGCTCTTCATCGGCGGTGATGACCGAAGTGGTGGAAGTCTGTGTCCGCGCGACGCCCGGCACGATAATGCGGCTGACGCCCGTCTGAACCGCCTTCTCCAAGACGAAGTTCAGCGTCTGGGTCGTGTCCTGAGTCACGGTCACGGTCAGCGTCTCCGCCTTGAACGTCGCTGATGTGACTCGAATGGTCAGTATACCGGGGTCTTCGCCGGTGAAGTTGTAGTTGCCGCCAGAATCGGTCCGAGCTACTTCCCCGGTTCCGACAATCAGGACCTGCGCGTTGGCAACCGGCTGTCCGGTGGCGCTTCTCACCGTTCCGCTCAGGGTCCCGGTGGTGGCGGCGTGGGCCGTCAATGGGAAAAAGCTCATTGCCCCGGCAATGAGGAGTGTGAAAGCATGAGACTTGTAAAAGTGCGCTTTCTGCATGGAAAAATGTCCCCCTTCTGAAATTCTATGGATGAAGTGTGACGCACGGCGCCGGATGACGAAAGCTCATGTCGCGGCTTTCGTGACTTGGAATATCCGGCGACTCTGCCGAGGTGTACGTCCAGTGGGGAAATAGGAAAATCCCAAGAGCGTTCTGCATTATACAGCACTTTTTGGGATTTATCAAATTGACGTTAAGATATAGAAATTATTTTTTTGGAAAGGGCGGGAAGGAGAGGAACCCACCCCGGCGCAAGCGCCTTCCCCTCCCTGTTAGGGAGGGGCTTTAACAGAAATGAAGAGCCGCTGCTTCTTGACAAGCCGCAGAGGCTCCCTGTGCAAAATTGCCCCTCCCTAACAGGGAGGGGAAGGCGCTTGCGCCGGGGTGGGTTCTACCCGCTGCCGAATTGATAGTCATGTTCGACTGAAGCGCTCAGCGGCAAATGGTCCTGGAGTGCAGGCAGGAACCTGGTTCGTCGGATTGCTTCTTTGCAGGCTTGATCTAAGTCTGAGTTGCCAGAGCTTTTCGTGATATGAACACTAGAGGCATGACCGGTCTCGTCAACCTCAAACGTCACCGCAACAGTGGTGCTGCTCAGTGTTGTTAAATCCAAGCCGTCAGGCAGCGTCGGCTGCTCATAGTCACCCACCGGACCGGCTTCGCGTGAACTCAGCTTATTGTAGTTCCTCGGATGCGCCGGCGGCGGCGGTGGAGGCGGCGGCGGCGGTGGGGGAGGCGGCGGTGGAGGCGGCGGCGCGGGCGGCGCAG
>CAXTER010000151.1:0-5017 GCA_964243345.1 uncultured Armatimonadales bacterium | reverse complement strand
GTCGAGCGGCTGGGAAGCGGCCCGATTATTGGCGCTCTACCGCGCTTGTCGCTGGAGGCCTTGTCGCAGCTTGACCGGCGCCAGCTGCCGATCCCGGTGGCAGAGTCGTACAGCCTTGCCGGCGCGAACCTGCTGCGCGTCCTGGGACCGCCCCAGGCAGGGCAGGGCCGCATCGTGATGGTGACGAGCGCTCAGGCCGGCGAAGGCAAATCCCTGACGGCGTCGGAGCTGGCGCGGTCGCTGGCACGCTCCGGCAAGCATGTCATTCTCGTGGATGTAGACATGCGCCGTCCGGCACTCAGCGGGCTGTTCGACGATGCGCCGGCTGACGGCCTTGTGGAAGTGCTTTCCGGCAAGGCTTTGATGGATGATGCGTTGAAGGCGTCGGAGACGCCTAATCTGTCAGTTCTGTTCAACAACGCAGCACGGGTGAATTCGGCGGACATCATCGTTTCGCCGCACATGACCAATTTCCTGCAAATGGTCCGAAACCGGGCGGAAATCATTGTGCTGGATGCGCCTTCCTGCACAGTTGTGGACCCGCTGCTGCTGGCCCCGTCCGTGGACTATGTCCTGCAGGTTATTGACTTAGGCCGGGCCAATGAGGACGCGGTCAACAGCACGTCCAGCGTCCTTTCCGGGCTGGCCCCGCTGGGATTGTTCATCAATCGGACCAGCAAGCGCAACGCGCCGGCCTACGAAGTGGCGCGGTCCTTTGCCGCATCAGCAGCCCGGCCTGCCCTTACCGGCAGCGAGGCGGCACCTTTCTCCCCGGACCATACCTTGATGATGTTCCGCAACACGTCCGGCTATACCCCAGATCACTTAAACGGCAGCACTGACCCGCTGGCCGATGTCGCAGGACAGGATGCCCATGATCTGACAATCCCGCTCGGCAATCGGGAGGATCACTAAATGGCGAGTCAGGAAATGGCGAGTCAAGCGGTAGAAGTAAGCCTGAGCGGGAGAACTCTAGAGACGCCGGCGCGGGCCGGTTTTGATCCGCTGGCCTGGCCGGGGTCCATGTGGCTCTTTTTGGGCGGCGTCGCGCTTGTGTATGCCCCAATTATTCGCGCTGCCGCCCAGCAGTGGATTATCAACGACAATTACGCGCATGGGTTTTTTATATTCCCCGTTTCCATTTTTCTGCTTTGGATGCGAAAGGATCAGATACAGGCCGCGCCGCGCAAGCCGGAAGCCTGGGGACTGCTGCTGATCCTGGTGGGACTGGCCGGCGCAATCGGCGGCTACCTGCTCCAGATCAAGTATATCGGGATGTGGTCTCTCATTCCGACGCTGGCCGGCGGCATCCTGGCTTTGCACGGGCGGGCGCTTTGGAAGGTTGTCCAATTTTCTGTCTGGTTTCTGCTGTTCGCGGCTCAGATTCCTAACTCGTTTTTGGGACCCATAACCGGACAAATTCAAGGATACAGCACGACCGGAGCAGCTCTGATCATGTCAACTCTGGGCTACCCGGTCATTCAGCAGGTCAACGTGCTGCAAGTTCCCGGCGCGACCCTGGAAGTAGCGAATGCATGCAGCGGCTTCCACAAGCTGATCAGCCTGCTGGCTTTCGCGGCAATTTATGGGCATCTGTTTTTGAACAGCTTTGGCAAACGCGCCATTCTGGCGCTGATGGCGGTTCCAATTGCACTGCTGATGAACATTCTTCGCATTTCAACTTTGGTCGCGGCGTCAATCTACGGCGGGCTGCACGGGCTTCACGCGCTGCATGACCCCGCAGAATACGCGGCGATCGCGCTTTCATTTGTTCTTTTTGTGCAGATAGGGAAGAAACTCGGATGCAAAACTATGCTCTTTTAGCGGTCGGCTGCTGCGGGATGGTATTTGCCGTCGCCGCGCTTGAGTACATCGCCGGGCCGCTTCCGGTGCCGCAGCCGCGCAAACTGGCGGTGGAGACATTTCCCAGCCGACTCGGCTCCTGGCAGGGCGGCGCAATTGCACCGGTCGATGGAGATATTCAGGCTCGCCTGCCGACATCGGCAATCATGGACCGTCAGTACACGACTGCCGCCGGTCAGTCGGCGGACGTCATGCTGGTAACGGCCAGTGACAATCTTGATATTCATAATCCCAAAGACTGTTTCCCTTCTCAGGGCTGGCACCTGAGCCGCAGCCATGATGAAGTCATTCAAGGTCAAACCGTAACCGTGATGGATGCCCAGCTTGGCCTCCAGAAAAACACCGTGCTGTACTGGACCACTGGCGTCTACATGCCGCCGCCGTCGCGCTACGTTCTGGTGCAAAAAGCGCAGTCTCTGCGGGAAAAGATTGTTCCGCGCCATGAATCCGTGTCGCTGTTTGTGCGCCTGATGGTCCCCCAGGGCCGGGACGCGGACCAGGAGCTTGCCGGGCTTGCCAAGCAGGTCATGCCGCCGGTGCAAGCCCTTTTGCTGTCCAAAAAGAAGCCCGGCGAACAAGTTTCCGCCCTGCCCGCATTTTCTCATTCCCCTGCATTTTCCCTGCCGGAAAGATCGGTGCAGGTCGCAACGACAACGAGAGTGAACGACGCAAAATTGATCGAGAGAGGAATTTAAACGCAGTCATGCAAGAAGCATCCGCCACCGATGGCAACCCATCTGCCAATGTCAATAACAACGCCGCCCGGACACAGGAAAAAACGGGCATCCAGGAACGGGCAATGACCGTCCCCGCGCCTGCCGCGCTGCCGCCGATGGACACACTGCCGCCCTTTCCCCAGTCGCGGACTCCAGAGCCGGTCGCAAAGAAGAAACTGCCAAAAGTGCCGCTTTGGCTGCTGGCCGCCGTCATGTTTATCGCCGGCCTCGGCATCGGCGTTCTGGTGATGCGCCACCGCACGAAAAGCGCAGCTATCATTGTTTCCGTCAATGGCGATACGATTACCCGCGACGACCTATTTAATCAGATGCAGGATACGGTCGGCGCTGCGACTGTGCATCGAATGGTCCAAAATGCCCTGCAGCTTCAATTTGCGGCCAAGAAAGGCTTGGCTCCCACGGATGCCGATGTGGACCGCGAATACGCCAAAATGATGCAGCGCCCAAACTTCGCGCAGTCGCTGGCCCAAAGCGGCATCCCCGACTACGACTTCAAGTACAACTTAAAAGTGCAGCTGGCGGAAACCAATGTCATCACGCAAGGCGTCACGGCAACGGACGCCGAAGCTCGGCAGTATTATCAGGCGCAGTCCAGCCCCAGCAACCCGAAAGCCCAGTTCTATCAGCCGGCAGAAGTCAGCCTGCGGGTGATTGCCACAGCGACCCAGGCGCAGGCAAAGCAGGCGCTGGCCGACCTTAACGCCCAGTCCCCGTTTGAGCTGGTCGCCACAACGTACAGCACCGATGACAGCAAGTCCAATGGCGGCCTGCTTGCGCCCCTCGCGCTGGGACGCTCGCCGCTGCACACGGACCCGGCTTTGGAAAGCGCCATCTTCAGCATGAAAGTCGGCAGCCAGATCGGACCGGTTTTTTTCGCCAAAAAGTGGTGGATTTTCCGGTGCCAGGATAAAGCCGCTGCGGTTACCATTCCTTATGCCCAGGTGCAGGATCAATGCTTGACTGGCGCGAAGCTGGTCAAGGGAACAATTCTCAACAGCAGGCGCATCCAGCAGGAGTTCACCGACTTCCAGCACACCTCAAATCTGCAAGCCTTCTGGCCGCAGTACCAAAAAGTGATTGCCGCACACTAGCGGGTTTGGCAGGCCCAAAATTGTACCGGAGGAAACAAAGGGGAAACAAAAACGCTTTTTTTCTGGTATGATAGGTCCGAACGCTCAAGTTGGCATGAAATTTGCAGTTCAAACCAGTGAAACAGCCGCCGCTTCGCGCTCAACCGGCGAAGCGGTGAGGCATTTCACCGAGGAATGAGGCTGTGCCGTTCCAATTTTTTGCTTCTTTGCTTTGCTGCACAGCAGGATCGCTTTTAAAGCGACGTTCCAAAAAGAGCAGAACCGTACCAGTGACCAGGAACAGGAAAACACGCATGAACAAACTCACGACAACCCTTGCCGGCCTCGCGCTCGTCGCCGCCGCAAGCGCTGTCCCAGCCTTCGCGCAGGGCAGCTTTACTTCTCCCAGCTTCACGTTCAGCTTCGCGCCCGCCAACAGCTTCACCGTCGCCAACCAGATGGTTACCTACAACCCATTTGGAACCACAACCACTTCCACTGGCTTCCTGACCCTGACGGGCGGCACGGAGCTTGGCACAGCTCCCGTCTACAGCGGCACGGTCCTGTCGTTCTCGCCCACACTGGGCGGCACACCGACCGTGACTGACACCATCCCGTTCGTGACGCTTGTTTCGACCCCGGCTGGCTACATGCTGGGTGGTGGCCCAACCACTGCCAACAACTCTGTCAACCTGGTGAACGGCGCTCCGGTGCCGGAAGCGTCCACAGTGCTGTCGTTCGGCGCTCTGCTGGCTTTGGGCGGCTTTGCTGTCCTGCGCCGCAAGACTGCCGTTCAGAACGCAGCCTAATTCCAAGCTGCGTTTATTCCCAGCATGTAAAAAAAGCCGCCCCGCAGCAATGCGAGGCGGCTTTTTTGTTTGCTGTCATACTTTTTTGCTTGCCAGCGCGTTTTGCTGGTATTTTTTCCGGCATTACATGCCTATAAGCCCAAGTTGGCATGAATCTTGCAGTTCAAAGAAGCGAAGCCGACTGATTTCGCTTCTTTGCTTTGCTGCGCAGCAATCTCGCTCGTAAAAAGCAGCCGCGCCCCTTTTATATTGATTTTTGGGAGAAACAGGAAAACACGCATGAACAAACTCACGACAACCCTTGCCGGCCTCGCACTTGTCGCCGCTGCAAGCGCCATCCCCGCCTTCGCGCAGGGCACCTTTACCGCGGCCCCCTTTACGTTCAGCTTCACGCCCGCCAACAGCTTCACCGTTGCCAACCAGGCAGTGAACTACAACCCGCTTGGAACCACAACCGTTATTCCCGGCTTCCTGACCCTGTCGGGCGGCACGATCCTGAGCGCTGGAAGCCCGGTCTACTCCGGCGTCAAGCTGTCGT
>CAXTER010000150.1:0-5066 GCA_964243345.1 uncultured Armatimonadales bacterium | reverse complement strand
TCGGGGATTGAGAAGTAGTCCTTCTGCCTCTGCTTTTTACCCTTCCTTCTTAGGGAAGGGTGGCGAAGAATGAGACGGGGTAGGTTCCTACCACGCCCGCCGCGCTGCGTCTAAGGCTGTTTCAATGTCTCGTGCCGACACGTCCAGATGCGTTACTGCTCTGAGTGTCCCGTAAGAGCCACTCATGCGGACGCCTTCGGTTTCCAGCCTCTGCCGTGCTTCGTCACCGCTCATGCCGGCAACCGAAAAGAAGATCAGATTGGACTGTACGCGAGAGACATCTACGGACACATTCGGCATCTCCGACAGCCCTAACGCCAGACGCTTCGCGTTTGCGTGGTCTTCCGGCAAGTGCTTGACGTTATGCTCTAAAGCGTACAGCCCCGCCGCCGCAAGAACCCCCGACTGACGCATCGCGCCACCCAGCATATGCTTGGGCCGCCATGCCGCGTCAATAAAGTCTTTCGGCCCCGCCAGCACCGCGCCGATGGGGCAGCCGAGACCTTTCGAGAGGCACAGCGTCACACTGTCAAAGACGCTGACAACCTCACGCGGCGATCTTTGCGCCCCTGCCGCGGCGTTCATCAGCCGTGCGCCGTCCAGGTGCATTTTCAGCCCATGCGCTTTGGCGGCCTTCGACACATCGGCAAGCTCCTCTTGTGTCCAAACAGTTCCGCCGCCGGCATTATGCGTGTTCTCGGCGCAGACTAGGCGTGTGCGGGCATAGTGCGGGTCATCGGGCCGAATCGCGTCCACCACTTGTTTACCCGTAAAAACTCCGCGCTCGGTGTGCAGGGCATTGACCGACGCTCCCGCGACTGCCGCGTAGCCGCCGCCTTCCCAAACAACAATGTGGGCGTTGTGCGTCGCAATGAACTCATCGCCCGGCTTCAAGTGCGTTTTGAGGGCAATCAGATTGCTCATGGTCGCCGAAGGCAGGAACAGGGCGGCTTCCTTGCCGAGCATGTCCGCCACACGCTCCTGCAATTCATTGGTCGTCGCATCTTCCCGCCGCTGCTCGTCCCCGACTTCCGCCGCCGCCATCGCCCGCCGCATCCCGTCCGACGGTCTCGTTGCTGTGTCACTCGATAAATCAATCATGCAGTTTGTTCTTTCTCTGTGTTTCCGGTACTTCTATTGCCAGTCCGAGATAAATGGATCTGTTTTGGGTGTCTCTTGCGCCAAAGCGGCTTGTATCTTCGCTCCAATGCTGGGCAGTAAAGGGATGTCCGGTAAATCGCAGACGGGAACCCAGTAGACTCCTGCCTGAGCGTCAATCGGTGACTGCGGCTGCTGAGGCTCGCTGCCGGGGCGCAAGGTGCAGCGAAAGAACAGGCTGAGTTTTTGTGTCACACCATACCGATTGCTGTATTTCAACGGCACATACTCTGTCACAAAGAGAAGTGGGCCGATACTCACTTCTGCGCCCGCTTCTTCCCATACTTCGCGCTGAACCGCCTCGTGCAGCCCTTCTCCGGCCTTTACCCCGCCGCCGGGAAAGTTATAGTGAAAGCCGGAACCGTCACTGGGGCCGTAGCCAATCAGAAGAACGGCATCACCCCGCACGATTACGGCACTGGCGCCGACTCGAATACCTTGCGGCTCGCTCATATCTTTTTTCGCCTCTGCAAGTGCGTTTCGGCGGCGGCACGGTACTCCCACTGCTCGTCTTGCAGGAGGCCGCGCCAGCCTTCTTTAGTCTTGGTGATCGCTTCGGCAAAGGAGTCAAACAGCGATTCTAGGCCCGTCGGCGTTTTGGTGATTTGCAGGGCGCTGACGTTCTCAGCGAGCTGTTCAGGCGTCTGCATGGACACAAGTATACCGTCTATGTTAGGCTGCTGATTAATCCAATACAAGTGCGCCTGCGCTGCCGTGAAGCCGTAAAAGTTCTTAGTCAAGTTTCGGAAGCGCCATGTGTTTGGGAAGCGCACGAACGGGATGCCGCCGACCCACGCAAAAGGCTGGGCGGCGAGTGTCGTGATGCTTCGGGAATGACAAAGCGGAAACAAGCGCGTCGCGGCGGCTTGGTCCAAATAATTGTGTCGGGCGACAACAATGTCCAGTGCCAATGCGCCTGTTTCTAATGTGTCGGCAAGGCTGTCGTAATACTCGTAACAGGTTGCGCCGATGTGTTTGATATGCCCTAAAGACTGCGCTTCTTGGAGGGCAATTTCCGCGCCTGTCAAACGTCTCGGCGTGTGTGTTTCGGGCCGGAAGTCGTACAGCAGGAACACGTCTATTGTGTCTACGCTTAAAAGCTCGCGCTTGCGGGCAATGGCCCCGCGAATGGCTGACGCTGCGCCTTCTTCGGTGTCCGGGCAGCGGTCCAAAGCGTCACCGTCGGTGGTGCTGAGTGTGACTAGGTCTCGGATGCCGAGCATCTTCAAAGACTGTCCGAGAGACTGCGCCTCGCGCTCATAAGCCGCGTGGAAATAGGTGACGCCTAGATCAAGCGCGGCCTTCACAGTCGCGGCCCTGTCTTCGGGCGTTGCGGCATAGATGTCGCTGCCTGGCGAGACAGTGCCGGGTTCCAGGCGAAACGGGCGCTCGCCATAGCCTATTCGGGTCGGTATCGGAATGTGTGCCATATCTGTGTTTGATGTGTGCTGAGTGTCTGTTGACAAAATGTGACGCGATTGTTGACAAGTGTGCCAAAAGTGGGTATGATGCTAAATACTTATGGCTAAATCCGCGTATGATATTGCTTCCAGCGCCACGTTTGACGAAGCCGCGCACACGTCCCTCCGGCAGCAGCTTTCTGAGATGATGTCTCACCTGGAAGGCACACGTCAAGGCGACGATGTGGAAGCCCTTCACGACATGCGGGTCGCGTCCCGCCGCCTCCGCGCCGCCTTGTCCGTGTTCGCCGCCGCGTTTCCGCCGAGGCCGTTTGCGCTGATTGAAAAAGAAGTCGCCAAAACCACGGACGCGCTCGGCGCGGTGCGGGACAGCGATGTCCAAATCGAGTTCCTGCAAGCGGCGGCTGACGCCGCCCCGGAAAGTGAAAAAGTCGGCCTGCTTGCGTTTGTACATCACTTGCAGCAGGAGCGTGACCGGGAGCGTGTGCTGCTTATCAAAGAGCTGAACCGCTTGGAAAAAAGCGCGTTCCTGAAAGACTTCGGCAAGCTGCTCGGCGACAGCCCCAAAGACCACGGAAAGGAGGCAGAAACGCATGGCTAAAGCGCTGCCCCTCTACGCCGTCAGCCCGCACGAGTCGCTGCGCTCCAATGCGCCGCTGATGCTGCATACCCGCCTGGAAGAATTGTACCAGTTTGCGCCCTATATCAGCGACCCCAGCAACGTGGATGAGCTGCACAATATGCGGATCGCCGCCAAGCGCCTGCGCTACACGCTGGAAATCTTCGCGCCCTGTTTTACCGGCAAGGAGTTTGACAAAGTCTATGCCCAAGCCAAGTCCATTCAGGAGCAGATCGGCGAAATCCATGACCGGGATGTGCGTGGGCCGCTGCTTCAGGCATTCTTGAATTCCCATGCCCACAGCCGCCCGGAAATCCGTCCGGGCCTGGAGCGGCTGATCCAAAGCCAGCAGTCTGAGCGTGCGGCACTGTATGCCGCGTTCATTGCCTACTGGAACAAGCTGCAAAAGCAGGGCTTCAAGCGCCAGTTCCTGCTGATGCTGGTTCCACTGGAAGATGTTTCGTCCGAGGAAAGTTTACCCAACCCATGAGCAAAACGCCGCCTATGAATGCTAAGAATGCCGAAAAAGCCCCCCAGACTGTTCCTGGTGACGACGCTCCGGCCAAACCAAGCGACGGGCCGAAGTCTGAGCTGGAAGGCGTGCCGTATTTAGGCGAAACCCGGCGGGAAGCGCTGGCGCTGGCGGGCCTACTCACGCAGGAAGATTTGCGCCGCGCTACGGTCGAACAAATTGGCGGCGTCAAAGGCGTCGGCATGGGCAACGCCGTCAAAATCAAAGCCTGGCTGGACACTCCTTCCGCGCCCCTGCCCGCCGCCGCGCCGCAGGACATTGACATGGCGCTGGCGTCGGCCAATCAAGATGTGCAGGACGTGTTCCAAAAGCTCGGCGATGCGTCCGCCCGCCTCAAAGGCCAAATTCCTGATAAATCCCGCGACAAAGGCTTAGACCGGCAGCTTGACAAGCTCGACTCGGTCGCGTCGGAGCTTGCTGAAGGCCCGGATACGCTTTCCGCCAAGCAGCTTCAGGAGGCAGTCAAGACATTGGACAAAATTGCAGCCCTGCTGCAGAGCGCTGCCGACGATGCGCCGAAGCTGTCCCCAAAAAAGCAGGCTGCCCTGATTGAAGAGCTTCGCGCCCGCCGCAAGCGCCTCCAAAAGACGTTAGATGATTAGCCTGTGCAGTACGCCCTCTTCAGTGACATTCATGGAAACCTCGCCGCGCTCCAAGCCGTTTGGAATGCCGTCGAACGCGCCGAACTGACGGATCGCCCGGTGCTGAACGCCGGAGACACTGTCGGCTATGGCCCCGACCCCGAAGGCTGTGTCCGGTTCCTGCGGGAACGACCCCAATGCGTCAGTGTGGAAGGCAACTACGACAAGAATGTTGCCCGGTTCCCGGAGCACGAGGCCGAGTACCGCAAGAAATGGGCTGGCCCGCGTCCTGACAAGTTCGCGGCTATCCAGCAGGACAGCTTGACAGTTTCCAACGAAACACGCGTCTGGCTGCGGGAGCTGCCCGCCGAAGTCGGCTTGACTTTAGACGATGCACCCATTGTCCTGACGCACTACTCGCCCGGCAGCCGGGAAGGCATCGGAACCTGGACTTTGGACACGCGGCTGGTGGATTTGGCCGCGAATACTAACGCCAAAGTGGTTGTCTGCGGCCACACGCATACGCCGTTTGTCCGCAGCGTGGGCGGCATTTTGTGGGTCAACCCCGGAAGCGTAGGCCGCGACTGGAACGGTCGCTACCGTTACGCGGTTTTGGCCCTGGAACCGGGCCGTCCGCCGTCCGCCGAACTGAAGTTTGTGTAGAAAGTCTGTTGGGCGGTTGAAACCGCAGCAACAAGCGCACGAAACCTGCCTTCGCAGGTTCAGAGTCTGAGTCCGCGCAGGCGGACTTTGAG
>CAXTER010000149.1:0-5156 GCA_964243345.1 uncultured Armatimonadales bacterium | reverse complement strand
TTTTGCCATTCGTGAAGGCGGCCACACCGTCGGCGCAGGCGTCGTTACCAAAGTCTTAGTGTAACTATTTTTCAGGGGCGGGGGTATTTCCTCCGCCCCTGCTCATGCTTGGGAGCTATTTTATTATGCGACGTGATAAAGTCCGTATCCGCCTTCGCGCGTTTGACCACCGTGTTCTGGATCAGTCTGCGGAGAAGATCGTGGATACTGTTAAGCGCACCGGCGCACGGATTTCTGGCCCGGTTCTGCTGCCGACGGAAAAGAACATCATGGGAATGCAGCGTTCTACTTTTGTGGATAAAGAGTCGTTCGAGCATTTTGAGATGCGAACGCACAAGCGCCTGATTGATATTCTCGATCCTGGCCCGAAGACCATTGATGCATTGATGCGATTAGACCTGCCATCGGGTGTGGACATCGAAATCAAGCTTTAGTTTTTATTGTTCTCGTAATCACAACTAAAACCGCGTCACGCAGCGAGTTGAACCACACTCGTGAGGTGCGCCGTGGAGGAAACCAATGCCAAGTTCCATCTTGGGAAAGAAGCTGGGGATGACCCAAGTCTTCGAAGAAGGCGGTCGCGTGACTCCCGTCACCGTGATCGCAGCCGGCCCCTGTGTCGTCACACAACTGAAAACAATTGCAAAAGACGGTTATTCTGCGGCCCAAATCGGGTTTGAGGATGCCAAAGCACACCGCCTCACAATGCCCCAAAAAGGCCATTTTGCGGCGCATGAAGTCGCGCCGAAGCGCACCCTGCGCGAGATCCCTTTAGATGAAGGCGAAGAAGTGGCTGAAGGCCACGAGTTCAGCGCCGACATCTTCGCTGAGGGCGACAAAGTCGCCGTCACGGGCATCTCCAAAGGCAAGGGTTTTGCCGGCGTTATGAAGCGCTACGGCTGGCGCGGCAACAAGGCTACGCACGGTGCGTCCACGTCCCACCGCAAGCCAGCATCCGGCGGCGGCACCGATGCCGCCCGCACGTTCAAAGGCTCCGGCAAGCCGGGCCACATGGGCGATGTGCAGGTGACGCAGCAGGGTCTTCGCGTTGTTCGTGTAGACACCGAAAAGAACATCCTGCTCGTCAAAGGGGCAATCCCCGGCGCAAACGGCGGGCTGGTTATGATCAAGAAATTCAAACGCTAAGGAGGTTCACCCATGCCGGATACCATACTCAAAACAGCAGATGGCACAAGCGGGGGAACATTGACCCTCAGCGACACGCTTTTTGCCGCAAAAATTAATCCTGGGCTGATGCACCAGGCGGTTGTCAACGAAGCGACCAACAGCCGCCAAGACACCCGCGACACCAAAACTCGTGCCGAAGTAGCCGGCGGTGGTCGTAAGCCCTACCGCCAAAAAGGTACAGGCCGGGCGCGTCAGGGAACCATCTCGGCTCCGCACTACCGCCACGGCGGCATTGTGTTCGGCCCGCACCCGCGCGACCTGTCAGCCAAGCTGCCTAAGAAAGCCCGACGTGCGGCGCTAGCATCGGCCTTAACGACGAAGGCAGACGACGGCTCGATTATCGTGCTGGATGCAATCTCAATGGAGTCGCATTCCACTAAGACCGCCGCCGCGCTTCTCAAGACGCTTGGCGTCACCGGCAAAGCGCTGGTGGTGCTGCCGGAAACCAATTTGACGATCTACAAGTCGTTCCGCAACATCCCCGGCATTACGGTCCGGGTTGCTCCTGCGTTTTCCGTGCGGGACGTTCTGGACGCCAATCAAATCGTGATGACTCAGGGCGCTCTGGACGCACTTGATGCCGTGTATGGCGCAAAAGTGGCGGCAGCAGAAGCGCCGACGGAGGCTACTGAATAATGAGCGCACTTACAAAAAGCCCGTATCAGATTATTGTCCGGCCCATTGTCACCGAAAAAAGCATGGGCGGCGGGGCCGAAGGCAAGTATACATTTGTTGTTGCCCGCGATGCCAACAAATACGAGATCGCCGAAGCGATTGAGCGCATTCAGGCAGACAGCAGAAACACAGTCAACGTCGTCTCGGTCAATACCATGGTCGTCAAAGGCAAGACCCGCACCGGGCGTTTTTTCAAGCGCTCGAACCGGGGCCGCACTTCCGACTGGAAAAAAGCGATCGTGACCCTACAGCCAGGCCAGTCCATTGAGCTGGTTGAGGGAGTTTAAGCACTATGGGCATCAAACGCTACAAACCTACCACACCGTCACAGCGGTTCCGCACGGCCTCGGATTACTCCGAGCTGACAGCTTCCAAGCCCGAAAAGTCCCTGCTGCGCCCGAACAAGCACAGCGGTGGACGCAACAACAAAGGCCGACGCACAGCGGTCAATGTGGCCGGCGGGAACAAAACCCAGTACCGGATTATTGACTTCAAGCGGGACAAAGAAGGCGTCCCCGGCAAAGTTGCAACGATTGAATATGACCCGAATCGCTCGGCGCGTATTTGCTTGGTGCATTATGCCGACGGTGACAAGCGCTATATTCTGTGGCCCGTCAACCTAAAAGTTGGCGACCCGGTCATCTCAAGTGAGTCTGCCGACATCAAGCCCGGAAATGCGCTTCCCCTTCGCGCCATTCCTGTCGGAACGCTGGTGCACAACATCGAGATGTCTCCAGGCCGAGGCGGGCAGATGACACGCACCGCCGGCGGCTCGGCGCAGCTTATGGCAAAAGAAGGCAAGTACGTCACCCTGCGTGTCGCCTCCGGTGAAACCCGCATGATCCTGGCGGAGTGCCGCGCAACCATCGGCCAAGTTGGTAACGTCGACCACGAGAACATCAAGCACGGCAAGGCCGGCAAAAAGCGCTGGCTCGGCGTCTACATGCACAACCGCGGTGTCGTCATGTCCCCGCGTGACCACCCGCACGGCGGCGGCGAAGCGAAGTCGCCGGTCGGTCGCAAAAAAGGACCAGTTTCGGCAACAGGCGTTCGCGCCAACGGTTTCCGTACCCGCCGCAACAAGTCAACGCAGAAGTTCATCGTTCGCCGCCGTGGCAGCAAGTAGGATTGCCCCCCGGCCCCCAATAATGGGGGGGCAGGAAAAGTATCAAGACGCAGTTTAGTCCCCCCATTATTGGGGGCTAGGGGGTTCAAGGAAAATAATCTATGGGACGTTCACTAAAAAAAGGTCCGTTCGCGGACGCGAAGCTGCTCAAGCGCATTGATGACATGAATGCACGAAACGAGAAGCGCATCATCAAGACTTGGTCGCGCCGGTCCACCATCTTTCCGCAGATGATCGGCCATACGCTGGCCGTGCATGATGGGCGCAAGCACATTCCCGTGTTTGTGACGGAGAACATGGTCGGCCACAAGCTCGGCGAGTTTGCGCTGACCCGCACCTTCAAGGGCCATGCCGGCTCCAAAGACACGCGGACGACGCGCCGCTAATTGACGCGCCTTAAGTTGAGGAAACATCTATGAACACCGCCGCACGAGACCGCGCTCTGCTGCCCACCGTCAAAGACGTGCTGGGCCGGACGCCGATCTCTAAGCTGAAATTAACAAAAGAAAAAGACGGCAGCCTCAAAGTTCTGCTGCATTCCAGCCGCCCGAACACGGTGCGGATGGAGTTGCAGGAACTGACAAACGCGCTCAAAGAACAGATTGGTGCAAACCGGGAAGTCAGCGTTGAGGTTGTCGCCGAAGCGCGAGCTGTCGCCAAATATATCCGCATGTCGCCCCGTAAAGCGCGTCTCGTGATTGATGTCATTAAAGGCAAGCGTGTGACGGAAGCCCTTGCTATGCTGCGCTTTATCCCGAACCAAGCCGCCGACCACATTATGAAGGTGCTGATCTCAGCTGCCGCGAATGCCAATGACGGCTGGGGTGCGGGAACCGATGAGCTGAAGGTCCAGAACATTCTGGCTGACGGCGGCCCAAGCCTCAAGCGTGTCCGCGCCCGCGCTCAGGGACGCGCTTACCGTATCCTCAAGCGCACTAGCCACTTAACGGTCATTCTGACGACTGCACCTCCGGTTGTGGCTCGTCCAAAACGCACGGCAGTTCAGTCTCCCGCGAAAGCAAAGGCTGCGCCGGGCAATGTCGCGCCCAAAGCGCAGACAGTGACCGAGCAGTCCCGCGAGGAAGTCGGCCTTGACGCGCCGATTGCCGAGCCGGCCAAAGAAAACCAGCAGATACCAGGCTCCGAGCAGGGCCAGGGAGGGACCGGCGATTCGGCAAACACGCCGGACACCGGAAACGCGCCGAATGTCGGACAGAAGCCAGCCGCATCGGCTGAACCCATCGCCGAAGGCGAGACTTCTGAAGTGCCGACCGAAGCAACGCCTGTGACGGCGTTCGAAGCGCCGGAAGAAGACACGAGTGACCGTGCGCCGGACCCGGACGAAGGCGCTGACCAAAAACGCGAAGAGGGAGAATAACGCATGGGACAGAAAATTCATCCTGTCGGGTTCCGCGTCGGCGTGAACCGGGACTGGGAAAGCAAATGGTACTTGGACAAAGGCTACGCTAAAGCGCTGGTCGAAGATTTCCACATCCGCGACTTTATCAAAACGCGCAAAGAGCTTGTCAATGCGTCCATCGCTCGTGTTGAAATCGAGCGGGCGGCAAACCGGGTCAAAGTGACCCTGCACACAGCCAAGCCCGGCATCATTATCGGGCGCGGCGGCAAGGGCGTGGACGACCTGCGCGGCATTCTGGAAGGCAAGTTCAAGAAGTCATTCCAGGCCAATGTCAGCGAGATTCGTCACCCGGAGCTGGATGCCCAGCTTGTGTCGGAAAGCATTGCCCAGCAGATTACCAAGCGCGTCTCCTACAAGCGTGCCATGCGTCAGGCCGTCACCCGTGCGATGAAGCTAGGGGCCAAAGGTATTCGCATCCTTTGCTCAGGCCGCTTGAACGGTTCGGAAATGGCCCGCAAAGAAGGGGATCGCCTCGGCAAAATCCCGCTGCACACTCTTCGGGCAGACATTGACTATGGTTTGGCGGAAGCACCGACGACTTACGGCAACATCGGTGTCAAAGTTTGGATTTACAAAGGCGACATCTTGCCGGGCCAGAAGCGCCTCACGACCGCCGACATCGCGCTGCAGCAGCAGCAGCAGCGCCGCCTCAATGCCGAAGAAGGCTTCGGTGACCGCGGGCCGAGCGGCGGACGCGGCGGGCGCGGCGGTGCAGGCGGTGGCAATCGCGGCGGCGGTGGTCGCGGC
>CAXTER010000148.1:0-5671 GCA_964243345.1 uncultured Armatimonadales bacterium | reverse complement strand
GTCAAGCTGTCGTTCTCGCCCACTGTGGGCGGCACGGCGACCGTCACCGACACGTTTAACTACGCGGTGCTTGCTTCGACCCCGACCGGCTACGTCCTTACCGGCGGCCCGACTGCGACCGGCGACTCGGTTGACCTGACCAGCGGCGCTCCGGTGCCGGAAGCATCCACAGTGCTGTCGTTCGGCGCTCTGCTGGCCTTGGGCGGCTTTGCCGTCCTGCGCCGCAAGACCGCTGTCCAGAACGCAGCCTAATTAAATTTAGAATGCGGCTTTAGCCGCATTCTGAAGCATTGGCGGAGTTTGAAGCATTAGCGAAGAACGCCGTCCCTCGTTTTCGAGGGGCGGCGTTCTTCGTTATTTTCTTGAGATGCAGCTATTTTCAACACTGCGTGCAACTGGCGGGTCAAGTGGTGGGCCGAGTATTTCTCTTCCAGCACGTTGCGTGCATTTTGCCCCATGCGCTCCGCTTCTGCCGGGTGATTCGCGAGATAAGTCAGGTGAGCGATTAGTGCCGTTGTGTCGCCTTGATCCAGCCGGAAGCCGCAGTCGGCCTCGCTGATCACGTAAGCGATCTCGCATTCCGCGCCGACCAGAGCAACTGTCGGCCTGCCGGAAGCGAGGATGGGATAAAACTTGCTGGGAACACACAGTCCCTCCATGCTGGGTTCCAAAGTGACAAGAGAGACATCCGCCGACGCAAAAAGCTCGGCGACTTCGCTTTGCGGGAGAATGGGAAACAGCTTGACGTTCTGAATGTTCTCGTTTTCTATCCTTGCCCGGATCGAATCCTCCTGAGCGCCGTTCCCGAACAGGGCAAACGTGATTGGAAGACCTGTTTTTTTCAGTTCCTTCGCCGCATCAATGATGGTATCGAAATTGTGGTACTTGCCGAAGTTACCGGCGTACAGCGCCACAAACCCGGTGAGGCCAAACCGCCGGCGCAGACTGGTTTCCCGGTCTGCGCCGGCACCGGCGTCTGCCTTCGCTCCCACGGCGATAACTTCCATTTTGGCATCGGGAAGATCATAATTCCGGTTTAAGTAGCCCTGCATGCAGCGTCCGATGACAACAACTTTCGCGGCTGCCTTGAGCCAGGCTTGCTGCCGTCCGCGCAGCAGGCGAGCAGGCCAGCTTCCTGCGCTGATAACGCCCATCTTGACAGTCCGGTCCGGCTCAAGATCATAAATGATGTAAACGTAGGGGATGCCTGTCAGCGTCTTATACAGATGCGCGACAGCCGGAATGGTCGGCGGCGCGGTTGCGGTCAGGATCAGATCGTAGCGCCTGCGGGCAAGCAGCGTGCGTAGGGCAGAGGAAGTAAACAGCAGGTTTCCAAGAAGCCGCCGGGTTGTGGAAGCGCGGTTGAAGTTTGGGGCAGGAACACGCATGATGTTGATGCCGTCCCAATCCTCACTGCGGGGCAGCTTTGCCGCCGCGTTCCGGTACAGATGACGAGTGGCGATGACATCCACTTCCACTCCGAAGTCATCGTGAAGGCTCCGTGCCAAATCGGACAGCAGCATTCCGGTTCCTCCGGTCATATCCGGGTAGAAAAACTCGCTGATGATACAGACGCGCATAAGCGGCGCCCCCCCTTCGCTTTAAGCAGCTCTGCATTATTTCTTCGAGGAGGTGTCGGCCGTGGGAAGCCAGGAAACATCCTGGCGGGCCGTTTTCTGCGGCTTGGAGGCGGCTTCGTGCAGGACAGCGTGGTACTGGCGGGCAACTTGAGTCATGGAATACTTTTCTTCCAGAACGCATCGTGCGTTCTGGCCCATCTGCCCGGTCCGCGCAGGGTCTTCGGCCAGAGCGATCAGCGCCGAGACCAGCTCCCCGGTTGCGGCCTGCTCCATGTGAACCCCGGCCTGCGCTTCATCAATGACCCGTGCGACCTCTGATTTCGGCGAGACTGTCGCCACGACGGGCCGCCCGGATGCCAGGATGCTGTAAAATTTGCTGGGAACGCAGAGGCCCTCCATACCCGGCTCTAAAGTCACCAGCGAAACGTCGGCGGAGGCCAGCAGATCGGCATAAGCGTCTTTGGCAACGAAATCAAAAAGCCGCACGTTGCTGAGGGCTTCTCCCTGGACACGCGCGGCAATATGTCCTTTTTGTGCGCCGTCGCCCACCAGCGCAAAGCTGATATGGGGGCAGCGATCACGCAGTGCGGCAGCCGCATCTAAGATGGTGTCGAAGTTGTGGTAGCGTCCGAAATTGCCGGAATACAGGACGACAAAGCCGGAAAGATTATGCTCTGCGCGGAACCGGCTGGCTTTCGGGCCGGGAACAATTTCCTCCGGGTTGGAGCCGATGGAGATCGCTTCAATGCTGCGTGCGGGCAGGCCGTAAGCCTGGGTCAGATGCTCGCCCATGTACTGGCCGAGGACAACAACTTTTGCGGCGGCGTGGAGCCAGCGGCGCTGTCCCTGCCGGAAGAGGCTCGCGACAGGGTGGCGTGAGGCCAGCATCTTCATTGTCACCGAGCGGTCCGGCTCCAGGTCATAAACAATGTAGACGAAAGGCGTCCCCCGAAACCGCTTCAGGGCCAGGGCGCTCATCGCAATCATCGGCGGCGCAGTGCCGAGCAGAACGACATCGTAGGCCGGCAGCGAAATGAGCTTCGCGAGGGCACGGGCGCAGAACAGCAGATTGACCCCCAGCCGCAGCGGCAGGGAGAGACCATTTGGATGCGGGGTTGCCACCCGGTGAATGCAGACGCCGTTCCATTCTTCATAAGCCGAAAGGTTCGCCTGCGGCTGCCGATATAGGTTGGTGCTGGTGACGACATCAATTTCCATCTCCGCATCGATTTCCCGCAGAGACCGAACCAAATCAGAAAGCACGGTCCCGGTCCCGCCGGCGCTGTCGGGATAGAAGAACTCGTTGACGATGCAGATCCGCATGATTTTTCACTCTCTAGCTGCTGATTGCCTACAGCTTCTTTTTTCCGCACGCCAGCGTGCGGCTTTGACCATTGTGCAGCACTAATGACAGGTATCTTGAAACACTCATCTTCCGATGATAGGTACAAGAACCATGCCAACTTGAGGCTGACGGCGAAAAAAGCAAAAAGAAATGGAAGAGTTTTTTTCAGCAAGTCGCGGCAGCGAACGCACTTGGCACGGAATTTGCATAATGGTATGGTATCATCGTTCTGATTTCGCAGAATCTGCATCCGGCACACTTCAGTGTACCGTAAATTTCGGTGTATGTCCAATGTTAGTTTGAGGTTCGTTTCTCGCTCGCTTCTCGGTCTCAGCAAGTCTCTTGTTCTCAACAAAATCTCATCACACGCAACCAGGAAAGGCTATTGCATGAAAAAGGCGCTTATCACGGGGATTACCGGCCAGGACGGTTCTTATTTGGCGGAGCTTCTGCTCGCAAAGGGCTACGAGGTCCACGGGATCATCCGTCGCGCATCGACTTTTAATACGAGCCGCATCAACTCCCTTTACGAAGACCCGCACATCAACGGGGTCCACCTGTTTCTGCATTATGGCGACATCTCCGACTCCACCAATTTGATCAAGCTGCTTTACCGGATTCAGCCGGACGAAGTGTACCATTTGGCTGCCCAAAGCCATGTCCGCGTCTCGTTCGACATTCCTGAATATACGGGCGATGTCACAGGAATCGGAACCGTGCGTATCTTGGAAGCCATTCGGGAAGTCGGCCTCAAAACTCGCTATTACCAGGCCGGTTCGTCGGAAATGTACGGCCTTGTCCAGGAAGTCCCGCAGCGCGAAACAACGCCGTTCTACCCGCGTTCTCCCTACGGCGCAGCCAAGATGTACGCCCACTGGATCACAGTCAACTACCGTGAAAGCTACGGCATGTTTGCCTGCAACGGCATTCTGTTCAACCACGAGTCCCCCCGGCGCGGCGAGACGTTTGTGACCCGAAAGATCACGCGAGCCGTTGCCCAAATTAAGGCGGGGCTTCAGGATAAGCTGTATCTCGGCAATTTAGACGCCAAGCGCGACTGGGGCTATGCCAAAGAGTATGTGGAGGCCATGTGGCTCATGCTTCAGCAGGAGCAGCCGGATGATTATGTCATCGCCACCGGCGAGACCCATACTGTTCGCGAATTCTTAGAAGAGGCCTTCACCCATGCCGGCATGAACTGGAAAGACTATGTTGAGTTCGATGCCCGCTACGAGCGCCCGGCAGAGGTAGATCTGCTAATTGGTGACGCCAGCAAAGCCAAAGAGAAGCTCGGCTGGGAGCCGCGCACCACGTTCCACGACTTGGTCCGGCTGATGGTGGATGAGGAAATCGCCTCACTGGGCCAGTCTCAGACACGCCCGAATGTTCTGGTAGGGAGCCGATGATCGAAGTCGCAAGTGAAATCTCCTGGCCGGAAACCCGCGTCGTCGTCACCGGCGGCGCGGGGTTCCTCGGCTCCTTTGTGGTGGATAAATTGAACGAGCGCGGCTGCCGGACAGTCATTGTGCCTCGCTCGGCGGACTATGACCTGCGGGACCGGGACGACATCGTGCGTCTGTACGAGGAAGCGCGGCCCGACGTGGTCCTGCACCTCGCGGCAGTCGTCGGTGGCATCGGCGCGAACCAGGGCAATCCGGGCCGGTTCTTCTACGACAATGCGATCATGGGCATTCAGCTGATTGAATACGCCCGGCAGATGGGTGTCAAGAAGTTTGTCGCCACCGGCACCATCTGCGCGTACCCGAAGTTCACGCCGATCCCATTCCAGGAAGACGAGCTTTGGAACGGCTACCCGGAAGAAACCAATGCGCCGTATGGCCTGGCAAAAAAGATGATGCTGGTACAGACCCAGTCTTACCGCCAGCAGTACGGCTTCAACGGCATCTTTTTGCTGCCCGTGAACTTGTACGGCCCGCGCGACAACTTTGACCTGAACACGTCGCACGTCATCCCGGCGCTGATTCGCAAGTGCGCCGAGGCCAAAAATGCAGGCCGCTCCGAGATTGTCCTGTGGGGCGACGGCACGCCCACCCGCGAGTTTCTGTATGTAGAAGATGCCGCCGAGGGCCTCATCCGGGCGGCGGAAAGCTACAACGGGGATTTACCGGTCAACTTGGGAACCGGTGAGGAAATCCACATTCGGGACCTTGCCACGATCATTGCCGAGGAAGTTGGCTTCACCGGCGAGATCAGGTGGGACACCACCAAGCCCAATGGTCAGCCGCGCCGCTGTTTGGACGTGACGCGGGCCAAAGAGCTATTCGGCTTTGAGGCCCAGAACACCTTGCAGCAGGGCATTGCTAAGACCGTCGCCTGGTTCGGTCAGCACGACACCGAGCTGCGCGAAGTGGTCTTTGCGTAGTTAGGATACTTCACGGCAGGCTTCTACGGCAGGATTACACGGGGCTGAACCCCCGTGCTTTGAAGATGCAATTCCCCGCCTTCGCGGGCATTGGAGTGAGCATTAGAGCGGGCAGTGTTTGGGGATAGCCTCATTTTCTTGAGCGGCAGCAGGACAGAAGAGAGGAGCGGCAGTGTGCTGCTCCTCTTTTTGCTGCCGGCTTGCGTGAGCTGACGCACTTTTTCTGCGGTCTTCGGCGAGCGCACGGTGTCCGGTGCAGCTTCCTCTGCCGCGGCGTCTTCCTCCGTTTCTTTCTCGTCTCTTGCCGCCGGTTCGTTTTGACATTTTTCTGTTTTCGCGGATATGTCGGCCTCGGTGTCCGGA
>CAXTER010000147.1:0-5746 GCA_964243345.1 uncultured Armatimonadales bacterium | reverse complement strand
CCGGCGATAATTCCGGCGACATGGGTACCGTGTCCGCAGGCGTCATCCGTGCTGGCGTCGTTTGGAACAAAGCTAACGGTGCCGCGCACGCGCGGCGTGCCGCTCCCAAGAACGTCGAGGTCCTGGCCGTAGCGGATGCCACTGTCCAGCACAGCGACCCCCACCCCCGTTCCCGTCAGGGCGTAATGCTGGTAAGCGTACTCCGCCCCGCTGGACCCGGTCGTGAACTCGTCGCACTTCTGAACTCTGCCGTCACTGGAGATATGCGCTACAAACGGCAGAGCCGCCAACTGTGTCAGGTTGCGCGTCGGCAGGCGCAGAGCGACTGACTGGATCATCGGCAGATGCCGCGTGATGTCTGCGCCCAGCCGCGCTAGCCGGGCAGACTGCGGCGGCGTCAGGAGGCCGTTCACCTTAACAATGACCTCCGAAGCCCCCGGAACAGTGCCTGGAACGCGTGGCTTGGTGAGGAGCCGGTGGATGGGTCCATCCACTTTAGACAAAGGAGACGGAGAAGTGGGGGTGGCCTGAGCGGCGACGTTCATCGCCAGCACGGCAGCCGCGATAAGGCCGATAGAAACTCGGCGTGGATCGGCAGAAATTTGGCGTGGAACAGAGAATGCTTTCATTGAGGGTCTTCCTAGCAATCGCCGCAGTTCGGCGGCCCGGCTGCCATGTCTGAGCGAACAATTGCCAGATGAAGGCCCGCAGCTTTGCGTCCCCGGCTTTCGCTGGGTTTGCGTTTGTCGATGCGAAGGATGGTTGATGTGGTTCGGGCGCGTCCGCTTTGTCCAGCCTGGTAAGATTTCAACTTGAAATCTCAATCAAAGAACTCGTTTTCTAAGAAATCGCCTTTTCTAAGAAATCGCCCACGGCTGCCTGGCTATCTGTGCGGCATTAGATTTGCCCAGACCCGTCGGCTTTGCGTCCCGGCGTTGCCGCCGGTTTGCCTTGATCGGGGGCGGCAAGAACCATCTTTCTCATTGTGCCGCTTTAGGAAGTCCACTTCACTGTGAAGGATACGGGAAAGTCTAGAGACTCAAGAAAGAGCACAACAGGCTGAGAAGAACAGCACACTCCCGTGCCTCTTCTTGACACTCCTATGTCTCTTTTTGTCTCGCGTTGCCGAGAAGGTTTTCACGTCAGGGACACCTCATCACGCAAGCTGTTGGCGCAACGCTTCCTTGTCTATTTCTTGTTACGGTATGTAGATGAGGAAAAGTAAACATATAGGGCCTATGTCGGCAGTGACTCGATCAAGTCAGCAGCGGCTTTGCGGATCGGTTCCAGGTCGAAGTCCGGGCGGTCGAAGCTCCCCGCCAGTGGGTCCAGGCCGAAGAGCGCTCGCGGGAAGCGCGGGTACAAAACCTGGCCGAGAAGCCTGTGCGCCGCCTGAGCGCCGCCGTTTGCCGAAAGGCCGAACATCGTCTCCAGGTACGCGCTCAGACGGGCGTGGACTTGTGTGAACAGTACATCAAAATACTGCGCCGCCTGCTCCGGGAACCGCGCAGTCTCAGCCATGCTCACACGGCACATCTGGATCGAGGCTTCGTAAAGCAGGGTTTCCAGGTACCGGCCGCAGAACAGCGCCAGGGCTTCCGCAGGCTCTTCGGCATAGTCGCCGGGCATCCGCAATCGGCTGAGAAATAATCCGCGCACCAGTTCAATTACCGCTAGGAACAGCTTTTCTTTGCTCTCGAAGTGAGCATACAAGGATCGCTTCGAGGTTTCCGCGCGGCCGGCGACCACATCCATCGACGCCCGCTCAAAACCCATTTCCAGGAACACGTCCTTGGCGATCCAGAGGATGTGTTCGTGGAGCTTGTCGCCTCTTCTTGTCATAAATTATTTCCTGTTACGATTTCTTGTAATAGCTTCTTGTCGTAAATTATTTTGTGTTTACCCTAACCACTTGACAATAAGTAAACGGTACGGTATAGTATACATCGTCAACCAGCAACACCAATCAGTATACCTTGCAATCGAACCATGGAGAAAAACAGATGATCGTCATTACTGCCCCAACTGGAAACATCGGACATCAAGTGCTTGAAGATGTCCTCGACAGCGGCGAGGCCGTCCGCGTCATCGTGCGCGACCCGGCTCGTCTTCCCGCTTCCCTCCGCGACCGCGTCGAAGTCGTGCAGGGTTCACACGGCGACGCGGACGTCGTGAACAAAGCGTTTGCGGGCGCGGATACTGTGTTCTGGCTTGTGCCGCCGGACCCCCGCGCCAGCAGCATTGAAGCCGCCTATGTAGACTTTTCCCGTCCTGCCTGTGCGGCGTTTCAACGTCAGAAACTTCAGCGGGTCGTCGGCATCTCCGCCCTCGGACGCGGAACGGCAATGGCCGAACACGCTGGGCACGTATCGGCGTCGCTCGCGATGGACGATCTCATTGCCGCGACCGGCGTGAGCTACCGAGCGGTGATCTGCCCTTCGTTCATGGACAACCTGCTCGGCCAGGCACCGGTGATCAAGGCGAAGGGGACGTTTTTCTCGCCGATGCCGGGGGACCTAAAAGCCCCGACCTGCGCCACCCGCGACATCGCGGCCGCCGCGTCGAAACTGCTGCTGGATCCTTCCTGGAGCGGCGTTGGCAGTGTCGCGGTCCTCGGCCCTGAAGACCTGTCTCCCAACGACATGGCGCGGATCATGTCCGAGGTGCTGGAGAAGCCCGTGCAGTTCCAGCAGATACCGATGGAAGCGTTCAAAGTCCGTATGGCCGGGTTTGGGCTTTCCGAGGCTGTCGCCCAGGCGTATGCCGACATGATGATCGCCAAAAACGAGGGTCTGGATAACGCTGAGCCGCGCACCGCGCAGGCCACTACGCCTACGAGCTTCAAGCAGTGGTGCGAGGAAGTCTTAAAGCCGGCTGTCGCCGCCGCGTAAGAGCCGCACGGGAAACGGGCCACTCGCCAGCAGTCATGCGCTGACGAGCGGCCCGTTGAACCTCCAGCCCTGACGCTGTATCGCTCTCTCTGCTCGCGATGCTTTTTTCCCGGCTCGCGGTACGTGCCGGCGCGAATGTCGCTGTGATCCATCAGTCCCAGATAGGTTCCGGTGTGAATATCCATGAGCATGTCAGTTTCTTGGAGCTGCCAACCCAGTTCTTCCACAGCTTTGCGGCTCGACGCCCGGTTTTTGTGCTGGACATCATGACCTGTCCCCAAAAACTGTACATACTGGAACCAGCCCCAAAAACTGTACATACTGGAACCAGCTTGACGGAACGGTATCGTTCGGATGCCTCAGACACCCACGCAACGCTGCCTTGGACACATTTGCCTCGCCATCGCCGCCGTTTGTTTTGCCTTCACACTCTTCTGTTTCTTTCAGGTCCGGTGGCTCGCTGTACTTCCAGTGCCGGCAGGCCAGGGCTGCATCGTGAAAAACAGCCCGACAACCGGCGGCCGCTAACCTGGAAGTGCAATCAATTGGGTCTGCTGGACCAGTTCGCTGAGTTGCGACACCTTGCCCGCTTCAGTCACTGCCGCTGACCCGCGACGCTCGACGCTGCCCCGCACATGCTTTGTGCTTGCTACGGGACACGGCCCCTACCTCACACTGGTAACTTCTGGCTCCCCGTGAGCTTCACCTATTGGGTGCCATCCTGACATTGAACTGTATTGCAACCCAGTGCTGGTGATGCGCTTTACGATCCAAAAGCAGCGAAGATCGCCAACCTGAAGATAAGGCATTCTCTACAAAAGATTAGGAAAAAAAGATTAGGAAAATCTGGTGCAATTTCCGATGCCGATGGGATCTGGTCACCGGTTCAGAAAAGAGTTACTAAGTGTAATACGTATCATCTAATTATGTATCATCTAATGTAGTATATCACCCGAGAAATCCATGCGTTATCGCCCAAGCTTCCGCAGTCTGCGCGAAGAGTTTCGCCACCGGACTGGTTGCCTCCCAGGAGCGCACGCCCAGTCCCACGCGAAAAGGCATCGCCGGAGACAGAGGCAGGGTCAGCAAGCCGTCTAAATCGTCCGGGAGCGTCGTACGCGGCATCAGCGTCACACCCAGGCCATCCCGGACCATCAGAAAGATTGTCCGCAAGTCGCTCACAGTGTACTTGAACGAGACTTCCGCCTCCTCGCTGCCGCTCTCACGGAGCGCTTCCACCACGAGAGCATGGCCCGATCGCGGTACGATCAGCGGCTCGCTCAGTAACCCTTCAGCGTCCACCCGAACTGAGTTCCGCAGCCGGTGATCTACTGGGAAGACCACGCAGATCTCATCTTCCACCAGCAGACGGCTCTCAATGTTCGGGGTTGGATGCCGCACAAGCCCAACATCCACGATGCTTCCCACAACCCACTCTTCGACTTCCTGCCCTGTTCCTTCAAACAAAATGAGATCAATTTCGGGATACTGCCGCTGGAAATCGCCTAAAATGCCGGCAAGAAGACGCGCAGATATCGGATAGGCAGTTCCGAACCGCATTCGGCCTACGGGAACGCCGCGTGCCGTAGCAGCGCTCTGCCGAATTGCTTCCAGCGCGGCCAGCGCTGAACGGGCATGAATAATTACTTCTTGCCCTCCTCCGGTAAGCGACAGCCCCCGGCGGCTGCGCGCCACCAGTGTCACTCCAAGCTCGGCTTCCAGTTTGGCAAGGCCGTGGCTGACCGCCGATTGCGTCAAGCCTATCCGGTCGCCCGCTTCGGAGAAGCTGCCCGTTTCGACGAGTGCGACAAGAAGTTCGAGCTGGCTAACATTCATAGCAATCTTTCTTTCATGGCAGTCTTTCTTTGAGAGGACAAGTTTCGACAAGATTTCGATCAATGAAAATCATTCATATTCTTATGCCAAAAACGATTTGACTTCATATACCCATTGGACCATAATTTCGTTCAGCAATCACATACAGAAAAGATAAAAGGAGCATAAAATGTCTCACTCAACCCATGACGATTCAACCCATAAAGCGCATCACAAGCAAGGAGCCGAAAGCGGGTCTTCCCGTCGCACTTTTTTATCCCGCCTTGTCGCCGCCGGATTTGGTACTGCCGTTTTAGGCGCAGTGGCCTCCGCACAGGCTGCAACTAAGCCGCAGCAGCCCGCCGCCGACACCGGGCACAACTACCCCATGGCGAAGCCGCACGCGATGACCGCGCAGCAGTTCTACCGAGGCGTCATAGGACCCGCGACACTGTCGAAGATCACCAGCGAAATTGCTGTGGACAAAGCGACTAATGCTCATGCCAAAGAGTTCGCCAACTTTGAGTTGCGGGAAGCCATTGCTGTCACAACGGTGCTTATGGAGATGGGTATCCCGACGCCGCCACTGGATACAACCGGCAAAGCCATCCTCGCAAAGCTTAAATCGTCGGATGGCGCGACATTCGACAAAACGTACATCATGGCCCAGTTGTCGAACCATGAGTTCTTGCGCGATCATGCAGCGACTTACTTGGCGAACTCCAGTGGGCACACCGGCATGGCGGAGACACACGGGCGTCATTTGGCGCTGTTGACCCTGAACGAGTTCAAAGAGCATGTTGTTCTGACCAAGAACATCTCCGCAGAACTTCAAGGGTAAGCCATGTATCAATATACAGAGAACATTTATACAGGGAACATTTACGATGTACAAGGAGCATTTATGAAGAGGCTGTTCACGTCCACTGCACTCGCCGCTACCGCATTGCTCACTTTTGCGACCAGCGTGGCCTCAGCGCAGGCGAAATCCGGCTCCGTGCAGGTCGGCAGCGCGACTATCGCTTACCGGGTGCAGGGGC
>CAXTER010000146.1:0-5891 GCA_964243345.1 uncultured Armatimonadales bacterium | reverse complement strand
ATTGTGCTTTGATAGGCATCCATTTACTGTTCCTGCCCTCGCCCGACGGTCTAACGCCATAGCTCACCGGCGACACCTGCAAGCACAGCCTTCCACAACGCACAGACAACCGTGCAGGGGGCGTCCGGTGCAGCGCATTGTTAGACCGAAGGCTGTTCGGTTTCCGCTCCAATGGCTTTCGGTTTTATCCGCATAAAGTGCATGCCAATTGGCGATGCTAAGTTCAGCCCTTGCTCCCACTTTTCCTGTGTGAGAAGGCACTCGCCCACTTTCTGACACGTCGGGCAGGAATACTTTACATAGACAAAGTACGGCCCGACTATACGCTCGTAAAACTTGAAGGTAATCACGTCGCTCGGCCCGATGACCTCACCACACTTGCATTTCGGCTCTTCCATCTTGCCTCCGTGGCCTGCCTGCTTTGGCCCTGCGGTCTAACGCTATAGCTCAGCCGCGGCACCGCACGCAAAGCCAAGCAACTTGCAAAGCACACGGCAGCGGTGGCGTCGGCTGCAGCGCATTGTTGGGCCGCAACGGTTCTGCTGTCAAGTGATGGAGTGTATCGTGAAGCGCGACTCCTCTTCATCTTGAGTCAACAACTGCACGCTCTCCGGCTTGCGCCAAGATTGAGATATTACCATCTGGATAAACTCGCCGCACTCGAAAAAGTTGTAAGCCCCGCCGTAAACACAGGCTTGCATCACCTTTCCACCGCTGATAGCGTGTTCGTCTAGATTATCCAACATCCCACGCCCTTTATGGTCAAACCAAGCCTGAATGCCTTTGAGGGCTGGGACTTCTTCGAGTTCGTTGTTATTTTCGTCGTAAAGTTCGCAGACATTGAAGATGAGCAAAACGTCCGTGACCCAACTCATTTCTTTGCCTCCGCCACAAGCGGGCTTTCGTTTTGCGGCCCAACGACCTAGCTCACCTGCGACGCCGCCAAAGCAAGCTGACCGAACCCGCAGAGACAAAGGCAGCGGTGGCGTCGGGTGCAGCGCATTGTTAGGCTGCTTGTAATGCAAGCCTGATATACTGGTCTAGCCTTTGCCCAACAAATACAGAGCCAGCAACAGCAGAGGCGACCAGAAAACTAAACCCCCGTAAGCCTGCGGAGCTTTTTCTGCACCCGTTTCCTGACATACTACTTTTTCCAAATACTGCCCAATCCTCACTTGCATTCGGATGGCTAACATCAACAGGCAAAACAACTCTAAGTTTCCAAGAAGGAGATAGTGATGGGTCAGGTGAAACGCCGCTACCGCCGCTAACAATACTTCTGCGCTGCCAATCAGCCAGCGAAACTTCTTTGTCTCCATTTGCTTCGCCAGCCAAAACAGAAGCGTATATAAGGCAACTAAAAGAGGTGCGATCAACCCGAAAAACATACCGCCAATGGTATCCAACAGGTTTGCGTGGGGATGCATTTTCCTCTGCCCTTCGTTCCAGCTAAAGCAACGGCCAAGCAACCTAACGCCAAAGCTCACCGGCGACACTGCCAAAGCAAGCTGAACGCCAAGCACAGGCAACCGGGCGGGTGGCGTCCGGTGCAGCGCATTGTTAGGTTGCTCGCTCGTCCGGCCCCTTTGACTGGTGTGGATGCCGCTCGACCAGGTGATGAACCATAGCTGGCGTGATCGTCAAACTACATTGCGGACACTGCTCGGTCAAGGCATAAACGTCGGCACTCAGTTTAACTAGCCTCTGCCGACAACGTGGACAGTAGCCGACGTTGGAATGATCGCAAACAAGCGGTAGAGAAAGACTAACCACCGACGTGCTCTCGATAGCTTCAGTCAGCAAGTTCTCCAGCCCTTGTGACATCCACATATCGCCCTTTGGGCAATACAAATGCTCATCACGCCGCATCAACTCGTCTCCGCATTTGGGACAGAACATGGCTTTCTTCTCTATGCCCATTTTAGCTGGGGCAGATGACGCCGTGCAACCTAACGGCAAAGCTCACCGGCGACACCTGCAAGCAGAGCCTTCCGCCATGCACAAGACAACGGGCAGGTGGCGTCCAGTGCAGCGCATTGTTAGGCCGATGGCTGGAAGGGTTTCCGCGATAGGATCTCCAGTCATCTTCAGACTCCCGAACTTAACCACGAGGAAACTCGGACGCGCCGAAAAATATAATCGGATACCATTCCTGCTCGTACCAGAGCACGAACAAGACTACCAGCGACGAGCCAACAAATAGTGCAGTCCCAAAGGTTGGTAAGCTACGCCGTATTTTCCAGTAACGGGTCGCGCCATAACAGATTTCAGCCGCCCAAATCAGAAACAAGATACGACGTTCCATAACATCGTTAGGAACATAGGTAAGTATATCCACTACGATATAGGTCAAAGACAACAAAATGGTAAGACCGAACAGTCCCGCAAGGAATCCCAACGGTGCATCCAACCAAGCGTAACCTGTCAGAGAACCCGCTTTAGCAGAGTTTACTTTGTCCGTCGAAGTCTGCGCTGGAGCAGGCGGCCAAATTGCGTCATGATTTTCTTCCATTGTCTTTCATCGCCTAATATAACACAAGTAAAAAGCCACGTAGATCATCGTATCCGGCCATGTACCAGCCCTGCGCCCATCGGCCTAACGGCCAAGCTCACCGGCGACACCTGCCAAGAAAGCTATACGAATACGCAAAAGACAACGCGCAGGGGGCGTCCGGTGCAGCGCCTTGTTAGGCCGTCAGGACATCATAGCCAACGAAACAGGAGTAATGATGGGACTGATACCCGTTGCTGGGTTGCTATACCGGAATCAAACGCTTGCCCAACTCGCTGACACTATCCGGTCTGTGTACGGGAGGAGACAGCCCCAGGCTCCCAATTGATTGTACCAGAAATGGCTTTCGCCCTGCGGTCTAACGCCAAAGCTCACCGGCGACACCTGCATAGCAAAGCCTTCCGCAACGAACAGGCAACCGCGCAGGTGGCGTCCGGTGCAGCGCATTGTTGGGCCGAACACACTAAAGGCTCAGGACACAATCCGAAAATGTGCCGTAGCTGCCTAGATAAAGAGGCTGGTTGCGTTCATCGGTGAACTCCAAACCGAACTCGGCAGTCGCTTCCTCGTAAACAATCCGACAATTGCTATCCCCGGAACCAGTATGACTGGTGACTAGCCACAAGGTGCGCTTCTCCAACC
The DNA here is from genome assembly GCA_964243345.1 of uncultured Armatimonadales bacterium. GTDB lineage: Bacteria > Armatimonadota > Armatimonadia > Armatimonadales > Capsulimonadaceae > JANXMY01. Next base: position 2,737 of record CAXTER010000146.1, on the reverse strand, counting down.
CAGACTCCGCGACACGCATTTCCATTTCAATGGGATCAATCAAATGGTTCTTTGCCCATTGCTGGAGGTTCGGCGGCAACTGCGGGAGTTCAGCCTGCACTTGCGTCTGTATCTGAATGATGATAGTGGATGCGGACATGAAACCCTACGATGTGCGGCCCAACTTGTTACTATACCGCACGAGCGCGGCATAATAGGCCATAACAGCGGCTTTTACCGCACTTCTCGCCCAGCGATTAGCAGCAAGCACACTTAGCGCCACACCCAAAAGTTGCATGGCGGTATAACACACCTCAAAACGTGACTTTTGCCGCACGCCTGCGGTATAATTGGCCCAATTAAGCGTCAATCGCCGCTAAAAGGAACCCGCCTGCCTGCTGACTTCACTCACATTATACCAAATGCAACACGGAAATACACGGCTCAGCAGCACGCAACAGGCACGCCAAGCAGACACCCTAAGCAGACACCCTAAGCAGACACGGAAGAACACCATTCCAGGAAGGAAACCCCATGAGCCAGACCCAACACCCCATTAAGAGCACCGCTTCGTCCTATCAAGTCAGAGCCAAAGCCTAAAACCACCATTCAGCAGGTCGGTACGCCCCCTGACCATTGATGCTGATATGCCCGGCCTTCACGCAAAAGGTCGGGCTTTTCGCTGTCTTTGATGGCAAGCGGCTCGTGTCGGCGTTCCGGGCGCGGTATCTTCGTCCGGCACTTTCCTCCTTGAAAAGCCTTGAACCGGAACGTCAGAGTAGAGGGATAAATGGAACTTATATCGTTCCCCGCTCCCATTCGGGAAATTAATCCCAACCAATCGGAAGGAACCTGCGGCAGCAATGCCCCATCGCAGGTTCCTTTTTCTTTTTCGTCCAATTCCACTCGGATAACCATCGCCTGCATCAGCTCTTCCCGCTCTTCGTCTGTCGCCCCTTCCCAAAGTTCCGTCACGCGCGACCACTCCTGGCAGATACGCTCCGCATTGCGCCTGCCGACTTCTACGGCCTTTTCAACTCACGTTGCTTCTGCTTCAACGGAAGCCGGCTTGCTTCCAGCGTCTCCATCTTTTTCAGCAAAGGCCGCAGTTGTCCCCAGCCAAGCGCGGTCGCCTGCGCTAGATTGCCAAGCTGTTTGTCAATTTCTTTCATGCGCTTGTTTATTGCCGCTGAGTCCGAGGGCAAACTTTCCTGCTGAGGCAGACGCTTAGTCGCTTGTCAGATCAATTCTGTCATTCGCGGCGGCGGCGCGGCGGATTACGTCAGAGATGGCGCTATGCAGCGCTCTCGCATTGACCCGGCGAACCGGATAGCCCTGTGCTGCTTTTTCGAATGAGTGAATGCGCTCGTAAAAGGTTGCGGTAGTAGGGCGGCCTGAGTGATCGGCAGGGGGCATCTTGAAGCCGCAGTGACGGCAATGTACGACGCCGCGCAGGATCGTCAGCAGCACTTAAAGGCAAACCAGTTGATAGCTCGTAATATTCTCCCGGGTTTGCCCACATTTCGTACATTTCCCTTTCAGGTAGATGTGTTTGCTCGGCCCCATTTCCTGTCGGGCGGGAGGTTTGGGCTGACGCGGGCGAGTGACGATTACCTCTTCTAGTGGGACAGGCGGGTGAGCGTCTGCCCCCTGCCGGAAAGAGAGGGAAACATTCCTCTGGTCTCGCACCTTCCCTTCCTGGTCCTGGCGTTCTTTCTCCTGCGCCAACCACGTCTGAAGGCGGGCAGCCTCCGTTTCCCGCAGGGCACGCTGGCGGGCGGCTTCCGCTTGCTCGCGCTGAAAGTTGGCTTTCCAGACACGCTGCCGCGCTGCCTTTTCACGGCGCTCCTCTGCCTCTCGTTCCAAAGTTCTCTTTCGCCGCTCCTCCGCTTCCGCTTCCCAGGGTTTCTTGGCGGCCGGTGGGCGAGTGGGAGCAGTCCCGTGTTCCGCTGCCGATGAAGGAGCCGATGTCCCGGAGAGAGCACCCTTCAAGAAGTCGAAAGCATTATTAATGTCTTTCATTTTGTCTTCCAGGCTCGCCTTCCGCTGGGGATCGGTTTCTTTATCGGGATGCCACTGGTGGGCTAATTGCCCCCGCTTTTCCCGGATTTGGGCCAGGGTTGCTCCGGGTTTCAGTCCCAGAAGTTCGTAGCAGCGTTTGGCAGTCAGCTTCTCCATGAAATCGCGGTCTGTTCCTTAAACTTAACTCACAAACAAAGACGGGAGTGTCCTTCATCCGGCCAGAAATGAGCGTATGTCACACGAAATGCTTATCCAGATCGATGAGTGATAGTATATACATGATGCTTCGCCGTTTGTCAAGCGAATTTCAAACGAGCGGCGCATCCACTCTTATGTGGATGCGCCGTTGTTAGATCAAGCTGACGTTCAAGCTACCAACATAATGGTCGAGCGAGCAGCGGAGTCGTGCCGCGGAGGATGGGAAAGACGAAAGCCAGTTCAGGTTGTGAGACCTCCCTGCTCTCCTTCAAAATAGTCGAAAATCTGCCAAGCCTCCATCCGGTCGAACCCCAGTTTATCCCCAACGGCGAAAATTGAGAAACGTGCAGAGCGGTCTCCGTTCGACTCATCATAGACTGCTTTGAGGAACTTGAAGGGCTTGATGTTCTTTTCTTCAGAGGTGTCAGGCATGATTCTCTCCATGAGCTGAATTAATAAAGTGATATTCACTACCCGCCTCTTAGCATCCTGCCCCGTGTGACCGCCTGCGCGGGCCTGTGCGGGCGGTGAACGGGTT
>CAXTER010000145.1:0-5892 GCA_964243345.1 uncultured Armatimonadales bacterium | reverse complement strand
GCCTGCTCACGTCCCGTGCCGAGTACCGCCTGCTGCTGCGCCAGGACAACGCCGATTTGCGCCTGACCGCGCTGGGCCGCGCCATTGGCCTAGTCCCTGACACACGCTGGCAGTTGTTTGAGTCAAAGCGCGATGCCATCACCGCCGAAACGCAGCGCCTTGAAACCACCTATGTCAGCGGCGCAGACAACTCGCGCCTCTCCGCGCTTGGTCTCCTGCCCGTCAGCCAGCGCGTCCCCTTGTCCGACTTACTCAAGCGCACTGGCGTGGATTATGACACCGTCGCCGCTCTTGCTCCAACCGACGCTCCCCTGCCCCGCGCCGCCGCCGAGCAGGTAGAGATCACCTGCAAGTACGAAGGCTATATTGACCGCCAGTCCGCCCAGGTGGAAAGCGCAGGCCGCCGCGAGGAAGTTCCTATCCCTGCGAAGTTCGACTTCAAGGCCATCCGCAATCTTTCGAATGAAAGCCGCGACAATTTATCCCGCGTCGAGCCGATTTCCCTCGGCCAAGCCGCCCGCATCCCCGGCGTCACCCCCGCCGACATCGCCATTCTGAGCGTCCACCTAGAGCAGCACCGCCGCCGGATTGTTCCCGCTGCCTGTGAGACTCACTGAGGAGAAGTTTATGCTGCGTACCGTGGACAATCCAAAATACAAAGGAGGGCAAGTGTGGGCTTATCACACTCGCCTTCATGAAACCGACTCAACACTGACCGTCGTAAAGACCGAAATGGACGACACGCTGGGCAGCATCATCCATATTCACATTCAGGGTTTGAGGATCGGAAACCCGCATGACAAGCTGGGTCTTACTTCGGTTGCCACTCATCTGCCTTGTTCGGAGGAAGCAATTGACCAAAGCGTCATAGAAGTCTTGAAAGCAAGCACCCTTCTTCCCGAATACGAAGAAGGATACCAGCAGTGGCGAGAAGCTTTTGATGCTGGAAATGCAGGCATTTGGGGTATCCCTGTCGCTAAAATGGTTGACGCAATGGAAACTGTGCTGAACCAGCCGCAGACGGGTTCAGAGTAGCTGTTGCCGCGCAGTTTCCAGTGCTGGCAGTCTGGTATAATGGACGCTGAGAAGGCAAAGGGGACTTTATGAGCAAAAGCGTTGAAGAAAAGCCGACACGCCTAGAGATTCGCTAGGCGTTAGCCAATCCCTTAACCACAGAAGAAGAGAAGTTATGCTTAAGACTGGTGCTGCTTAGGCGCATTGCGAATACGCCCGCCAAAATCCGCTCGTTCATCGCCGGCCTGCCACCTGCTCTCGCGGCGGAAATGTTGACGTGGCATCCCTCTGAGTTTAGTCGGGCGAGTGCAGATAAGGCTGAAAAAGAGATTGCGGAGATCAAAGCATTATTGAAACGCTCTAATAGTCAGACACTGGAGCTTTCTGAACATGAGCAGACAATCGTATGAGCCAGCCTTATCAGTGGAGCGTTGAACAATCTCATCGCCTTGCAGGGTTAGATGTTTTTGACGATGAGCGCGTCGAGCTGTTAGGCGACGAGATTTGGCGGATCGGCAAGCAGTCGCCGCTTCATGCAGCGATGGCCTCGAGAGCGAGACAAGTTCTTCAAAGTACCTTCGGCGGCGGTTTCGTGTTCAGCCCTAGAATGCCGGTGACGCTGTCGGATACTTCGGAACCGGAGCCGGATTTTTCCGTTGCCGTCGGCAAGATTGATGACTATGCCGACCATCATCCAGGGCCATCTAAGATTTTTCTAGTCTTGGAAGTCGCCGACGATGCACTTGATAAGGATCGCGGCATTAAATAAGAAATCTATGCCAGGGCTGGCATCCAAGAATATTGGATTGTCAACCTGGTACACAATCAGTTGGAAGTTTATCGGCGGCCGCCGCCGGAAAGCGTTCACTTGGAGAGCGGCATTTACCGAAGCGGGGAAAGTACCGCGCCGCTGAATACACCGGGCAGAGAAGCCGCCGTCGCCGCCCTGCTGCCTCCTATTGAATAATTATGACAAACACAGAGACAGAAGTTGTAAAGAAAAAAGTAATCGTGCTGGGAAGTGGCCCGATCCGCATTGGGCAGGGGATTGAGTTTGATTACGCGAGTGTTCATGCGGTCCGCGCACTGCGGGAGGCGGGGTATGAGGCGATTATCATTAACAATAATCCGGAAACGGTGTCTACCGATTTTGATACATCGGATCGGCTTTACTTTGAGCCGCTGACGCCGGAAGACGTGCTGAATGTCATTGACCGGGAAGCGCCGATATATGGGGTTGTCTGTCAGTTCGGCGGGCAGACGGCGATCAATTTAGCCAAGCCATTGTTTGAGGCAGGCGTTCCTATTTTGGGGTCGTCATTTGACTCCATAGATTTGGCCGAAGACCGGGATCGGTTTGACCTGCTGCTGCGGGAGCTGGGCATTCCGAAGCCTGCGGGGCGGGCGGTGACATCTACCGACGCCGCGCTGGAAGTGGCGGGGGAAGTCGGCTACCCGGTGCTGGTCCGGCCTTCGTATGTACTGGGCGGGCGGGCGATGGAGATTGTCTACAATGACGGCGATCTTAAAGAATATATGCGCTATGCGTCTGATATTGCCGACGGTGCTCCGATTTTGGTAGACCGCTATATTGTCGGCAAGGAAGCCGAAGTGGACGTGATTGCCGATGGGCAGGGAGGCTGCCTGCTGCCGGGCATCATGGAGCATATCGAGCGGGCGGGAGTCCATTCCGGCGACTCAATGGCGGTCTATCCGCCGCAGACCATCAAACAAACGACAATTGACCAGATTGTATCGTATGCGACCCAGTTGGCAGTGGCGCTGAAAGTCGTCGGGCTGATGAACATTCAGTTTGTGATTGAAGAGGACCAGGCGTATGTAATTGAAGTCAATCCACGCGCCTCCCGCACGGTGCCGTACCTGAGCAAGATTACAGGCATCCCGATGGTCAAAGCGGCGACTTGGGCATCGCTGGGCAGGACGCTTGCGGAGCAGGGTTACACAAATGGTCTGCACCCGAACCAGCCGAACATCGCGGTCAAAGCGCCGGTGTTCTCGTTCTCTAAGCTCACCGGCGTCGATATCAACTTAGGCCCGGAAATGAAGTCTACGGGCGAGATACTGGGCATTGATACGGACTTCTCGCGGGCATTGTACAAAGCCATGGTAGCGTCGGGCATTGACGTTCCCGCCGGCGGCAAAGGCGCGGCCTTATTAGTCACACTGGCCGACCCGGACAAGGCCGAAGCCCTGCCTATTATTCAGGACTTCGCCGCGCTTGGCTTCGCGCTTCACGCGACCGCCGGCACGGCCAAGTTCTTGGAGTCTCACGGCCTGACCGTCAGTCCCGCCAAGAAAATCAGCGAAGGTACACCCAACCTATTGGAGCTGATACGCGGAGGCCGGGTCTCGCTTCTCATTAACACTGTGTCTAAAGACAAGCAGATTGAAAAAGAAGCCGCGCTCATTCGCCGTGCGTCGGTAGAAAACTCCATCCCCTGCCTGACATCGCTTGACACCGCTCGCGCCCTGCACACGGCGCTCGCGACCCGGCAAATCGGAGAAGCCTTTGAAGTGATGACCGTGGATCGCTACACGGGCTGAACACAGGCTGATTTCTCATGTTCATGTACATGCTTCTGTGGTTTTTCGGGCTGGTTTGTCTTGGGTGCTGGGCGGTTTGGGGCGGCGTCCTGCTTTACAGCCTTCTCTTCAACAAAGGCAAGACTCGCTGGCTGCGGCCTGCCCTCATTGTCCTCGGCCTGATCGGCTTCGCGCCCCTGCCCATCTACATGGTCTGGTACACGGTTGATTATGTTACCGGTCATCCGACCGTTTCCCGCGTCAGTGGAAGCTACCGAGGAAGTTTTGCTGGGGAAGCCGACACGCTGACCCTGCGGCCCAACGGCACTTTTACCCAGCGGTTTGCGGCTCCTGCCGGGCAGGTTTATACAAGTACCGGGCGATGGACCCTGTCCGCTGCCGGTTTCAGTATGTTTGATTTCGACAGCTCCGATACCGTGACGTTTGACAGGGTGATGGTGCATCTGACGGGGAAAGGGAAACAGCGGAAGCCACGATTTTCTCTGTTGGATGAGCCGTGGGAAGTCAGTAAGTCGTCGCTGTGTTACGGCCAGGGTGAGGACAGCGAAGGCACTTGTTTCACACGGTGACGCTTGCGGCACGCTAATGAAGTATCTTCTTTGGGGCTTCGCGGGGCTGGGCATTGGCCTTGTGCTGGGAGTAATTGCCGGCAGCATTTACACATCTCACGTTTACGATGTGACCGTTCAGGCTAATCCGGTGCGGGAAGACGATTGGCGGCCTCCTCCCAACTTGCCATAGGCAGCCGTTTTTATGCCTTCCGGGTCCCCTCACAGATAAACGCGAGATAGGATGCTCCGTGCAGGTGCAGCCATAGGCCGCAGCGGAGCCATCCGCCAGAGCAAGGTACTTTTGTGTCAGAGCAATCCTTTAGCAATGGCTTCCGACTGGAAGCGGCCGAGGTCCTCTGCTCCCTTCGCATTGGGATGGAGGTAAAACGTGCCATAGCCGGCGGCTCCGGCTTCTGGATTAAGTTTACTTAAGTAGTGCTGCGCGAAATATCCGTAAGCCTTTTTGTCGCCGGCATAGACGTGTCCGGGTCTGGTGCGGCTATAGGATGCGATCAAGCTGTCAAGGACTGGAAAATAGCCTACTAAGCGTCCGAGACCGATTTCCTGATAATCCGATCCATTATGCGTGTTGGGCGAGTACCAAAGAGGATGATGGAGGAAGATTTTGCAGGCAGGATGGTCCGCAAGCAGCCGGTTGATGATGCTCTCAAGATTGCTCTCGTATGTGCTGTCGCTGACCGGCGCACCGTTTGTTCCGGCTGTTGCGCTGTCGTTGGTCCCCAGCATGATCGAAAAGACAAGCTGCGCTTTGGAATGCGCGGCGTTCAGCGAGTCGGCGGCACGCTCTGCCCCAGAAAAAAGGGAGCCTCCGGGCTGCCAATCCGCCGTTGTCGTTCCGCTGATGCCCTGATTCGAGAAGAACACGGGGGTATCCTCACGCGCCGCTAGGTCTGCGGCAAGCGCGACTGGCGGCGCGTTTTGGGGGCTGATGCCGGCCCCGGCCGTGATGCTATCGCCGATGCTCACAACATTAATGACGTTTTGATAGTGTTTCTGCGGCGCCGGCGGCGCGGGAACCGGCAGTGGCGACGCGGCCGGGGCCGCAAGCGGAGTCGTAATATTGCTCACCGAGCTGCGGGTAATCCCGGCCGGGAATATGTTGACGGTCGCGCCTGCGCTGTCATGGACGACGACTTTGTAATAGGACACTGTGAAGGGTTCGGGCTGATACGGGTCAGTGTAGGGCAGGGATGCCGGCGCAGCAACAAGGCTGGCTTGGTCAGGCGTAAAGTGCGGCTCCACACCTCGGTAAATCCGGTAGCCATAACCATGCCCTGTCCCGCCGGAAACGCCCTGAGACAGAACCAGCGTGACCCCATGCGTCCCAACCAACGCCAACAGCGTACCGACTGCCAGTGGTGCGCTGCCCGCCTGCAAGGGGGCAGCGGCTATACCAGCACCCGCAAAGATCAACAGCAAGGCGAGAACATTCCGGCGTCCTAAAAAGCGACTCATGATAAAGGCTCTCTCCATGCAGCAACGCAAGCCGTCTCACCGCGCCGCCGGCTTGCCGATCTTCAGCAGCACACAGCCATGCGCCGGAACCTCGACGGAATAATGTCCTTGTAAGATGCCGACGTTTTGGTGCAGCCACAGGTCGCGTACCGGCTGAGGCCCTTGCAGCCCCAAATCTGTCCACTGCACGGTGAGAGTGCTGACCCAGGGATTAGGGTTGACAAGGCCGACGGCGTGGGTGCCGTCGAACAAGGGTCTGGCCCAAACTTCGCCGTCGTTGGCGTCT
>CAXTER010000144.1:0-6016 GCA_964243345.1 uncultured Armatimonadales bacterium | reverse complement strand
CGCCTAACCTGGTTCCTGCGCCTAACCTGGTTCCTGCGCCTAACCTGGTTCCTGCACCGCCAGCCGCCGCAGGCCCGCCGACACCGTGAGCAGGGCGCGGCCTTGATGGTAGCCTTCGGTCCAAGCCCCGCTTTTGGCGCGGCCCGGTTCCAATACCCCTTCGCGGCTGACTTCGGAAAACCAGCCGCCATGAACGGCGTCTATTTGGCGCTGCTGAATGAAGTCCCACTGCCGCATGAACGCTCCCCAGTAGCGGCCCGTTTCCACGCCGAAGCGCCGGTGCATCAGCAGCAGGGCGTTGAGACCTTCAGCCTGCACCCACCACACTTTTTCGCGCCCATACGTCCGGCCAAAGACGCTGCCTCCGTCGTAAAAGCCGCCATGCCGCGTGTCCCAGCCGAAGTCAAGCGCATGGTCCACAATACGCCGGGCCAAGTTCCAGGTACGCTCGTCGTCCGGCCTGCCTAATGCCGCAGCGGTTTCGACTAAGAGAAACGCCGTTTCCACGTCATGCCCGAACGACTCATGGTCCGGCAGCGCTCGCCAGTCCGGAGTGAAGAACAAATTGAGGCAGCCGACAGATTCAACAGCCACTTTATCGCGCACGGTCTCAAAGGCTTCGGTCAGGCTCTCGCGCAGGGCCGGGTCAGGCCAGACTTCATACAGCACCGTCAGGCTCTCTAAAAGGTGAATGTGCGTGTTCATGGACTTGCAGCCGTAACGAGTGCTGATGGCATCAAACGCCGAAGCCTCCGTCGGTGCGAGAATGGGAACACCTTGACGGTCTAATGCCTCAAACCAGCCGCCGTTGATGGGGTCATGGGCATAAGACTGGAGCCAGAAGTAGGCTTGCTTAGCCGAATCCAGCGCGTCGTCATCACCGGACGCTTGGAACAGCGCGGCGGCAGCGTAGACGGCAAACGACAGGCCGTAGAGGTGCTTTTCGCCCCCGCGCTCCGGCTCTCGGTCTTCGCTCACGGACCAGAAGAAGCCGCCTTGCTCCGTGTCCCAGAGCCGCTGCACCAAGAACTCGAAGCCGTGCCGGGCGCAGGACAAATACGCCTCGGACTGGGCAGGATAACGCAGGGCGGCCTGCGATGCGAGCCAAACGAGGCGCGACTGATACACAGCGGAGCGGCCTGTGTCCGGCAGGCGCGACCAATCTTCCGCGTAGTTCTGGTAAAAGCCGCCTAACGGGTCTACGGCGCGGGGAAACCACATCCCCAGCACATGGCGCTGCAAGTTAGCTTCGGCTTCCTCAGCGATTTGAAGATAATCACCAGTTGACGGGGTAGACATTGATTCCTGTGAACGCGCCGAGCGCGTCAAAAAATCCGCCGCCGAGAATGTCGCCGGCGATGAGACCTAAGAAGAACGGAACCGAGCGGCGGTAAAAGCCCGCGCCGCCGTAGCGCAGGGCCAGCGACTTGAACAGCCAGGCCAGCAGAAACGGCAGCCAAGTCGCAGTCATGGTTTCTGTGTTGGCGATGGCGTAGCCGACCGGATGCAGCGGCCACCACAAAAACTGCGTGCGGAGCAGCAGCAGCGCCGCCGTCACTAAAAAGCCGACAGCCAGGGCTTCTATACCGGTCGTATCGGGGCCGGTGCGGTTCCGCAGAATATCAACTAAATTGTCAAACGGGACCCGGCCCTGCGCGGTCCGCCAGGCATCCGTGCCGCCTTCCGCGCCGAAGCCGTGCCAGAGGGTCAGGGCAATCAGGAACGACGCAAACAGGCCAATGACCGTAGAGACGGCAATCGCCAGCACCAGCGGACGCGGCGGCAGGCGCATCTCCGCCGCCATCTTGAACGCATCCATCTGGTGCGGCATGGGAATACAGCGCAGATCAAAGTTTGCGATAGCTGGACGCAGGAACGCCAGAATGGTCAAATCGTGCGCCCCCAACAAACTCGTGCCGAACGTCCGGGTCATTAGCGTGGAGACGTCGACATCGGGGCCGAACAGCCAGGCATTTCCTGTTTCCGCCCGAATGCGCGTCGCTGCAATCATGTAGATCAGGCCAAGCATAACCACAGCCAGCGCCACCAGCGGGTTCATGCCCGCCGCCCAGCACCAGCCGACCAAAGCGCACAGCGAGAGCGCCAGTCCGATTAAGGCCGCCCGGTAAGTCAGCGGCTCCTGCGAGTCGTCAAGCGATGATTTCCGTCCCCAGGCTGTGGCCCAAACTTCTTTAAGGTAGCCGCGTGACAGCCACAGCGACCCCAATGTCAGTGCCAGGAACGCTCCTGCGCCCTGATGTCCCAGCGCCGGGAACGCCGCCTGGTTGACGCCGGCTGCTCCCATCCCAAGACCCAGAGCCGCGCCGGCCACGCGCTCAATGCGCGTCACAATAAAGAAGAACCAGCAGGAGAATGTCACATCCGTCGGGATGAGGTACGCGATGCCGACCACAAACGGATAAAATGAAATCGGCGTGTACCCAATGGCGCTCCAGGGCGGGGTTGTCAGCAGTTTTCCAATATCCAAGTCGCCCGTGGCCCGTAAGTTCAGAAGCGGCACAGCGGGAACATTCGAGGCCACCGTGTTGAGGCAGGAAACGAAAAACGGCCCGGCTGCCCCCAGCCAGAACAGCCGGTTTCGGAGCAGCGGCGCAGCAGGGTCCACCACCGCCAGCGGCAGGGCTACCGTCGGGAACGTCAGCCGCTCCCGGTCCACCCACTGCCGGCGCAGGATGGAAACGACGCACAAGGACGCCGCCGACAGCGCCAGCATGAAGCCGCCCCACACTCCAATCTGCGGCAGCCAGTTCGCCAGCGGCACTGCCGTGTGTCCTGCATAAAACCCATGCAGGACTTTGGGATCGGTTTGGGCCATCCAGTGCGGAACGAACCGCTGGAACGACGCCGCCCAGCCGTTTTCCGGGGTCGCATAGTGCCAGGCGGCGGCGACGGTCGGGACGATAAACTGAAGCTGGCCTGATGACGAAAGTACGGTGGATGTGGTCATCATTACATACACCACCAGCACCTCGGCGGCAGACAGCGCCAAACTCGGCAGGATGGCCCGGCACAGGATGTTCAGGCCGGTCAAGGCAAACATCACTGAAAACGCGCCGAACGGAACAGACGTGTTCGCAAGCGCCGTGTGTCCCTGCCGCCCGCCCATGATCAGCTCGGCCCAGTGGATCCAGAAGTCCACCAGCACGGTCAGCAGGACGCCCAAAATGAGTGCCCGCGCCGTCAGCCCGGACGCCTGCCGCGCCGCTGCCGGACGTTCTTGCTTGCTTGGGGTTCGAGTGGCCGCGCCCATTAGTTCCTCAGAAGCTTACCGCGCCGAGAAGCGGTAAATAGTCGTTTGGTGGTACGTCTGGCCCGGCTTTAGCAGCGTTGTCGGGTAGGCGGGATGGTTTGGCGAGTCGGGAAAGTGCTGGGCCTCTAAACAAAACGCGCCCCGGTGGACATACGCTTTGCCGCCCTTGCCGTGGATCGTGCCGTCTAAAAAGTTTGCCGTGTAAAGCTGCATTCCCGGCTCGGTGGTGTATGCCGTCAGCACCCGCCCTGTGCGCGGGGCGTAAACACGGGCGGCGAGGCGCGGCGTGCTGCCCGAAGGGTAGCCGTTCAAGACAAAGTTGTGGTCATAGCCCGACCCAAACTTGAGCTGCTGGTTAGGCTGATTAATCCGCGCTCCAATTGCTGTCGGGCGGCGGAAGTCAAACGGTGTCCCGGCAACCGGGGCAAGCGGTCCTAGGGGAATGGCGACGGCATCGACCGGCGTGTAACGGTCGGCGTTGAACATGACCCGCTGGTCCAGCACCGTGCCGCTGCCTGCGCCGTTCAAATTGAAGTAGGAATGGTTGGTCAGGTTGACTACCGTGTCCTTGTCGGTGGTCGCCGTGTAGTCAATTTTGAGCACATTATCGTCGGTCCAAGTATAGACGACTTTGACAGCCAGCGTGCCGGGGAAGTTTTCTTCGCCATCCGGGCTGGTGTAGCGCAAGGCCAGCGCGACGCCGTGTTTTGCCGGAACCGGAGTCGCGGTCCAGACTTTCAGGTTGAAGCCCACTTTGCCGCCGTGCAGCGTGTTCGGCTTGTTGTTGATGGCAAGCTGATACGGCGTCCCATCTACGACTAGATGCCCTTTGGCAATGCGATTGGCGTAGCGCCCGACAAGCGCTCCAAAATAAGTGCCGCTTTTGTTGGCAATATAATTTGCCGAAGTGTCATAGCCCAGCACCACATCGCCGAGCCGCCCGCGCCGGTCGGGGACTTCGATGGAGGTGATTGTTCCGCCGAAGTTTGTGATCTGCACCTGCGCTCCGTGCGCGTTGGTGAGCGTGTACAGCGAAATCGGCTGACCGCCCGCCTGTCCAAACGCTTTGCGGGTAATCGTGTCCGCCGCCCTTGCTCCTGATGCCGAAAGCGACAGAGCGGCAATGCTCCCAATTAGTCCGCCGTAAACCCAAGCACGGCTGCGCCCGTGTGTTCCAAAAGTCATTCCCTATCTCCTTCTCCCGTTGGGATGCCGACATGATACCCCAACGAGCAGCCAACAAGTCACGGCAAAAGATTAAATGTCAAAGAAGCGACAGTAAAAGACACGAAAACCCGTGGGTTCTCGCGTCTTCTCTGCGTTTTTATGGGCCTAGAGGGATTCGAACCCCCAACCTACCAGTTATGAGCCGGCAGCTCTAACCGTTGAGCTATAGGCCCTCAACGTCGCTATTATAGCACAAACCGCGCAGTTCATATCAAGCGGCCATCATCGCCATGAAGCGTTTTGCCGTCATGTGAGAAGTGCCAGCCTTCCCAAAGATCGGGAACCGCACGCATCGAAAAATCCTGCGACAGTTCCAAATACAGCACTCCATTTTTGTAGGCGAACGCTTCCTTGACGGTACAGCCAATAAGTTCTACTATGGGCACAAGCTGAGACGGTGCATAGGGAGTCTGGTCCCAATGCAGCGTGTATTCTTCCGCACCGCGTGCTATGGTCAAGACTACCGCTTCTAAGTCAATTTTCGCTTCTGGTTTCTCCAAGTACGAAAACATCAGCGTCGGCAAGTTGTGTTGACTCAGGATAAGTGTGCTGATTGTGTAGCCCTTGATTGAAAGCGGGAAACGCTCACCTTTGTCGACCGAGTGAGCGTGTTCGGCTGCCATGATTATTACCCCCCCGGCATCAGCTTGGATTACCAGACGCGCTTGGCCCAGCTTACTACGGCGTCGGCAATGGAGTGGGCCATGCCGCCGAGGATTAGGCCGACGAGAGCGCACATGGCCCATGACGGGTGCGCCGCGGTCCAGTCGGTCGTGAAGCCCCAGAAGCCGCCGAGAATGGCATCGCGGTTGATGGAAACGCCCGCGCGTTCCAGCAGCCACAAGCCGCCGCGCAGGACAGCCCACAGCATGACTAGGAAATACGCGACGCGAAAAATCGGGCCGAAGCCGATGCCGTGCGACACCCATGAGCGGTGCGGCACGGCTTTTTGGTACGGCCACCAGAGCCAGCGCAAGAGGCCCCAGCGCTTGTAGGCCAGTGAGTACGTATCTAGGTCGTCGGACAGCCAGAAGCCGGAGAATAAGTAGGCCGCGAGGCCGATGGTGAACCCGGCGATGTCCCGCGTCGCCGACTCGTACCACCAGAGCGGCACTGATGCCACTGCCGTCACCACCGTAATTTTATCGTGCGTTTTGCCGCTCGGCATTAACGTCCGAACTTTCGGTCCAAGTCACCGTTCGGCAGCTCGACAATAATGGGTCGTCCATGCGGGCAGGTATACGGGTTGTCGGACTTCAGAAGATCGGAAACCAGCGCGTTCATTTCGTCGAATGTCAGCGGGTCGCCGGCTTTGACGGCCATCTTGCAGGAAGCCGTAATCAGGACTTCCTCGGCAGGCAATAACAAACGCCGTGAGACGGTCTTTTCGACCAGCTCGTCCACAATCTGGCGCAGCACTTCTTCGGGAGTACCCTGCGCTTTGAGGCGCTTCTCGGCCACGGACGCCGGAACGGAGCGGACCACAAACGAGTCGCCGCCGAACGGCTCCAAATCAAA
>CAXTER010000143.1:0-6400 GCA_964243345.1 uncultured Armatimonadales bacterium | reverse complement strand
AATGCCCGCGCAGGCGGGGAGTTGCTCTTTTGAAGCACGGGGGTTCAGCCCCGTGGAAACTCTTTCTATACAGTCTCTTAGGGAAGAATGTGGGCATAAACTCCCTCGTTCATCGACAACGTAGAAGAAACAGAACAAATACCATGCCAGCAAAACAATATCCCGCACCGGCGGAAACGCAGACTGCGCCGCCTTCAGACCCGGATGCCGACCAAAGGCAGCCAAGCCGCGCCGACGGCGCAAACCAGGATGATAACGCGCCGAAAAGACCGGAAGCCAAAGGACGCATCTGGAAAATTGCCCTGGCTCTGCTTGTTGTCTTCGGCATCCTGCTTGTAATCGGGCTGCTGCCGCGCCTGCACAATCAGCCAAAGGTCAATGCCTACGCCAAGTCGCAAAAAGACAGCACGCCGGTAGTGAATACCGTCGCCGTCGAAGCCCCCCCGGCAGCAGACGCTCTTGTGCTGCCCGGCAATATCCAGGCTGTGGCGCAGACTGCCATCACCGCCCGCGCCAGCGGCTATATCAAGCAGTTCTTTGTAGACATCGGCGACCACGTCCGTAAAGGCCAGGTTCTCGCGACCATTGAAACGCCTGATGTAGACCAGTCCGTAGCCCAGGCGCGGGCGCAGACCTCGCAGTCCCAGGCCGCGCTGGCCCAGGCGCAGGCCAACTTAAACCAGCAGCAGGCAAATCTTGCACAGAACCAAGCCGACCTTTCACGCGCTCAGGCCACGTATCAGCAGTCCAAAACCGATCTGGCACGCGCTTACGCTGCGCTGGCTCAGGCGCAGGAAGCATCGGCCCAGCAGACGGCCCAGCTGACGCAGGCCCAGGCCAACTTGAACCTCGCCCGTGTCACCGCCCAGCGCTACCAGAACCTGCTGGCCTCTGGCGCGATTGATCAGCAGACCACTGACCAAGCGGTGGCGTCGTTCCAAACCAATCAGGCCAATGTCGCGTCGCTTGCCGCCGCGCTGCGAGCATCGCAGGCCAACGTGACCGCCTTTAAAGATGCCGTTCTGTCAAGCGTTTCCAATGAAAAGGCTAATGCGGACAGCGTTCAAGCCAGCCGGGCGCAGGTTGCAGCAGCGGCAGCGAATGTTCGGTCTTACCGGGCGGCAATCACCGCCGCACAGGCTAACGTCCGGGCGGCCCAAGCCAATGTTGCCCGCAACGCCGCCTTGCAGGGGTTCAACCGGGTAACAGCGCCGTTTGACGGCATCATCACCGCACGGAACGTCGACAGCGGAGCGCTGATTGGCGCGTCCGGCGGCCCCAGCACCGATGACAGCACGAGTGTCGGCAGCGGCGCGGCGGGAACCACTACGTCGGGCAACGCCGCCGGAGGCAGCGGCAGCAGCGGCTCCTCGCCTGGACCGGCCGCGAGCGCCAGCTCGTCCAGCTTGTTCAGCGAAGCGCAGGTCAACACGCTGCGATTCTTTGTCAATATTCCGCAGACATACCTCAGCATTGTCAGTATCGGCCAGCAGGTACAGGTCACCGTATCGGAAACGCCGGGCCGCATTTACCGAGGCACGATTACCCGCACGGCGGGAGCGCTAGACTCATCGTCGCGCACCTTAGTTGCCGAAGTACAGCTGCCGAACAAAGACGGCTCCCTGCGCCCCGGCATGTTCGCGCAGGCAACCATCCGTGTCCCCCACCCCGGCGGTGCGGTTGTAATTCCCGGCCCGGCACTTGTGACGAACCAGAACAACACGCAGGTCGTTCTGATTGGCAAAGACAACAAGGTTCATTTCCAGCCAATCACAGTCGGGCGCGACTTCGGCCAGGTGATTGAAGTCACGCAGGGCCTCAGCGCTGGTCAGAAGGTCGTTTCCAGCCCCAGCGACAGCCTGACGGAAGGCGAGACAGTGAAAGTCGCTCCTGCCCAGCCACAGAGTAAAGCCGGCGGAAGTTAGAATGCAAGTTATGAACCCGGCACTGGAAGCCTTTCAGGTCTGCCAATGCAGTGCCGGGTTCCTGGCTTGCTCGCTTCTTCACCCGCAAAATGACCAGTTTATCCTCATAAGACACTTTATCTTGCGATTGCTTCCGTCAGCAGTCGCATTTTTTGCTGTGTGATGGTACAATTGGTCTTATCCTCATTTCAAACAATTGTCACACCCAATGAGCCAAAGGAGCTTCCCCATGAACACCGCCGTCCCTGTCCGTTTTGCCCGCCCGCTTGCCGCCGCCGTCGGTGCCTGCGCCCTACTCTTACTGGCCGGATGCCATAGTAATTCGTCTGACGGCAGCAGTGCGTCGTCAGGAACGACAGGCAGCGGCGCGTCCGGGGGTGGCGGCGGTCAGACGCTGCTGGCGTTTGTTACCAATAATCCGTCTGATTACTGGAAAATCTGCAACAAGGGCGTGGACGCCGCAGCGGCGAAGCTCGGCGACAAAGTCCAATTTGTCGAACCTGCGGACGGAAGCGTTCAAACCCAAAAGCAGGACGTGGACGATCTGCTGGCGAAAGGCGTCAAGGGAATCGCCATCAGCCCGGTGGACCCAGCCAACGAGACGGATTACTTGAACACAGTAGCCGGTAAGACCAACCTCATCACGTCCGACAGCGATGCCCCCAACAGCAGCCGCCTTTGCTACATCGGCACGGACAACCACGCCGCCGGCGTCATGGCCGGCGCCCTTATCAAGAAATCTATTCCGCAGGGTGGCAAGATCATGCTGTTTGTCGGCAAAAGTGATGCTCAAAACGCGCGGGACCGCATTTCCGGTATTCAGGACGCCCTGAAGGGCAGCAACATCACCATTGCCGACACCCGTACCGACGACACCGACCACGCACGGGCCAAGCAGAATGCCGCCGATGCTATTGTCAGCAACCCAGACCTTGTCGGCATGGTGGGCATCTGGAGCTACAACGGCCCCGCTATTTACAGCGCGGTCAAAGGCGCAGGCAAGCAGGGCAAGATTCAGATCATTGCCTTTGACCAGGAAGAAGACACGATGAACGGCATCAAGGACGGCACAATTGCCGGGACGATTGTCCAGCAGCCATACCAGTTTGGGTACGAATCCGTGATGATGCTGGACAAGCTCGCCAAAGGCGACAAAAGCGGCATCCCTGCCAACAAGCTGATGATTATTCCAACGCAGGTGATCAACAAAGCAAACATTGCCGCGTATGAAGCAAGCCAAGCGAAGCTGATGGGAGGCGCGTAATGCCGGAGCCGGCACTGGAAATGCAGGGAATCTCAAAGCGCTTTGCCGGCGTGCAGGCGCTCAAAGACGTCAGCCTCGTCGCCTACCCCGGCGAGGTGCTGGCGCTGATTGGCGAGAACGGCGCGGGCAAGTCCACCCTGATGAAAGTTCTCGGCGGCGTCCATCAGCCCGATGCAGGCACGATCTTGATTGGCGGCGTTCCCACGGTCATCAGCTCCGTCAAAGACTCGGCGCGGGCCGGCATTTCGTTCATTCATCAAGAGCTGAATGTTTTAGACAACATTGATGTCGCCGGCAATGTCTTTTTAGGACGCGAGCCGACTGTCGGCGGTCCCCTAAGACTGTTAGACCGGGCGAAGATGCAGCGCGAAACGCAGCCCTATTTAGACGAACTGGGGCTGAACATTCCAAGCCGGACGCCGTTAAACCAACTGTCGCTGGCGCAGCAGCAGATGGTGGAAATCGCCAAAGCTCTGTCGCTGCAAGCGAAGATTCTCATCATGGATGAGCCGACTTCCAGCCTGACCCTGACCGAGACGCAAAGCCTCATTCGTGTCATCAAAGACCTGCGGACGAGAGGCGTCTCTATTGTGTATATCTCGCACCGTTTAGGCGAAGTGGTTGAGCTGGCGGACCGGGTGGTCGGCCTGCGCGACGGGCGCAACGCCGGGAGCCTCGCGAAAGACGAAATCACGCATGACCGCATGGTCAGCCTGATGGTTGGACGAGATCTGAACAAATACCAAGCGCCTGCGGAAACAACCGTGAAACCGATGCGGTTTTCGGTCAATGGCCTGCGGACACGGCGCTACCCGGAGCGGGAAGTTTCTTTTGAGATTGGCCGGGGCGAGATTTTAGGCATGGCGGGCCTGGTCGGCGCGGGGCGCTCGGAAGCCGCCCAAGCAATTTTCGGCGTAGACCCGTCCTCGGCGGGAACGATCACGCTGGACGGCGAAACGCTCAAAGTGCGCTCGCCGCAGGACGCCATCAAGCACGGCATTTACCTAGCGCCCGAAGACCGGCGGCGCTCCGGCGTCATTGTGGACATGTCTATCCAGGACAATATCACGATGCCGTCGCTGGGCCGCTACGCCCCCGGCGGCCTGATCCAAGCAGGCCGCGAAACGGCAGCGGCTCAGAAAGCATCTGCGGCGCTCCGGGTCAAGACACCGTCGGTCAAGTTTCCGGTCCGCAACTTGTCAGGCGGGAACCAGCAGAAAGTCGTGCTGGCAAAGTGGCTGTCTTTGGAGCCGAAGCTGATGATCTTTGACGAGCCGACACGCGGGATTGATGTCGGTGCGAAGGCTGAGATTTACGACCTGATGCGCGGCCTCGCCGCCGAGGGCGTATCTATTTTGATGATTTCAAGCGATATGGAAGAAGTGCTGGGCCTCAGCGACCGCATCGCAGTCATGCACGAGGGCCATGTATCCGGCGTGTTGTCCCGCGCTCAAGCGTCCGAAGAGTCCGTCATGCAGCTTGCGGTGGGACAGACGGTACACGAGAATAATAAAGGAACGAAGCAATGATTGAGCAGCCTGCCGCGCCGCAATTGGGACATGATGACGCCCCCGCCCGCCCGGCTTTTACCTTGAAAGTCGGCACCAGCAAAGAGCTGGGCATCTTTATCCTGCTGGTGGCCCTGTGCGCGTTTGTCAGCATCATGTCCCACGGAACATTTCTGCACACGGACAACCTGCAAAACACGTCCCAATTGATTGGCTTGTACGGCATCTTCAGCATCGGCGCAGGCATTGTCATTATCACCGGCGGCATTGACTTGTCGGTCGGCTCGCTGTTTGCCTTGTTCGGTGTCCTGCTGTCCATGATGCTGACTGACCCGCATCATCCCTGGCCCTGGCCGCTGGCGGTCCTTGCCATTCTCGGCGGCGGGGCGCTGATTGGCGCGTTCCACGGGTTTCTCATCACACGGGTCGGCTTGCAGCCGTTCATTGTAACCCTATGCGGCCTGCTGTTCTACCGGGGCATTGCCCGGTTTATTGCCCAAGACGGCACAATGGGTTTCGGCGAAGCGAAGGGCTTCCAAACCCTGCAAGTGCTGGCGACAGGCAGCGTTTTAGGCGTCCCGGTTCCGTTTGTCATCCTGATTGTCGTCGCCGTCATTATGGGCGTGGTCCTGCACCGCTCCATTTATGGCCGCTATCTGTACGCAGTTGGGCGAAACGAAGAAGCGGCACGCTACTCTGGAGTAAACACGCGCCGCATTATCGCTGGCGCGTATATCATTTCCGGGACTTTGGCCGGCCTTGCCGCCATCTTGATTGCGTTTTACACCAACTCCATCTCGCCGTCGTCGCACGGCCAGTCGTATGAGCTGTACGGCATTGCGGCAGCGGTTCTCGGCGGATGCAGCCTGCGCGGCGGCGAAGGCTCTATTATAGGCATTCTCATTGGCGCGGCCCTGCTGCAAGTGCTGCAAAATTTGGTCAATCTCCTCAACATTCCAAGCTCGCTGAACTTCGCCGTTGTCGGCGCAGTGATTTTGCTGGGCGTTATCACCGACCAACTGCTCAAGAAACGCGGCAAAGCGTAAGACCTCACCCGGAAACAGCACTGGCTTCCCAGAGGGCAAGTTTCCGCCCTCTCCTTATCAAGGAGAGGGTCACAGCTTGCTGTGGGGTGAGGTCTCTTGTTTCCATGCGAGGCTTTTTGGGCATTTTTAGAAGACACATTATGACCGAACAGCAGGCCGTACATTTCGCGCAGTTTATCAAAGATCACGACAAACGCTTTGAGGCGAAAGCTAGACCCGGCGGCGATCAAAGCGCTGTTCTGCTGACGCTGGCTTCCGACGGCACGGTCCTCGCGCCGATAGAGGAAATTGCGGTTTACGAAGAGACGCAGATCGCGCAAAACGATCCCGGTCCGACAGTGCAGGCTGCGTGGGAGAAGTGGCGGGGGCAGGCGGATGGCAGGTAGCCGAGCTTCCGGACATCTCAGCGGCGGCAAATACACGGCCAGCCATACTACAGTCATTGACGCGGCTCTGCAGCCCTCACAGGCCGCGGCGCGTCTTGCCTGCGTATCCAAGATTTCGCTGGGTCTGATTAAAACCCTCCGCAACGGTCCGCCTGCGATCAAGTTCGCAGAGGAATGCGCGGGCTGCCTGCTGGTCAAGATACGCGGCGTCAGCTCCATTCAGGAAATCCGGGTCTACACGACAGATTGCGAAGAAACAGAAGCGGCGATG
>CAXTER010000142.1:0-7124 GCA_964243345.1 uncultured Armatimonadales bacterium | reverse complement strand
CCAGCTAGATTGGAGCAGGCAGTTCTTGCCGGTCCGGTTTGACGCCGTCACCAGTTCAATGGCGCTGCATCATGCGGCGGACAAACAGAAGGTCTTTCGCGAGGTGTTTGAAGTGCTGGCTCCCAGCGGGGCGTTCGTGTTCGCAGACCATATGGCAGGGTCATCGCCGTCTGTTGATCGCCTGATTGACCGGGAGCGCGGACGGGTGAAGCTGACAGGTTCGCCGACAGATGCAGAATTAGGGATGTTCGCGGAAGCGGACCGGCAAAGCCAGGAAAAGCAGGGCAATCGCTGTGAGTCCGTGTCCAGCTACCTGAGCCACCTGCGAGGCGCGGGTTTCACAAACGTGGATTGCCTCTGGCGAAGCTACTGGCTAGCGGTCTTCGTCGCGCAGAAACCTGCCGCCTGAGACTCATCGGCTAATCAGCCTATGTACCAGCTCAACAGCAGGAATGAAGGCAAGAAAGCTCAAGTAGGCGATCTTACAATAAATTGGGTTTGAATGTGGAACACCCCAGAAAGCGAAACCTACAAAGCCAGAAAAACCGAAATACTCGTGGTGCCATAAGCCTAGCAACCCCAGTGGGGCAAGCACAGCAAGCCAACGAACCGCAGGATAGTGCCGATTTGTTGACGGAGCCACTTCAAGGCCAGCATCAGAACTATTGGGGGAATACTCATTTTGCGCTTCTAGGCATCTTCAGCGTCAACAAGTCCTTCTTCAGCGTCAACAAGCCCTTCTTCGGTGCCGACTTTGTGGATGTAGACGGGGACATAACCCCAGGTGCGGTAGAAGCGCAGGGCAAGCTCGGCTTCGTCGGGGTCGGCGTCCACGATGTTGCCTTGATAGACGGCCACATATTGACCATAATACTGGTCAATCTGGTAGTGAGGCATCTGGTTGAACGCCGCGACTTCCTTCCAGAATGGCGCGTCGTCCAGGCTTTCCCGGCGGCGCATCATTTCCAGATATGCACTGAGGGCGTGGGCGGGGGACAATTCAGGGGCTGTTGAGATATTGTCATCGGCAGTAGACGACATGATAAGTTCCTCTGCCCTATTGTAACAAAAGCAGGCTTACATGTCAAGCACAAAAATGCGCCCGGCATCAATAATGCCGGGCGCTTTGCATTCTGTATCAGAGGCCGCTTGCAAATGCCGAGGACTCATCTTTGTAGGTGTGGAACGGGTTCTTCAGCTCCAGATGCAGGCGCTTGTTAATGTAGATTAAGTCCCAGTCAATGACGTAGTCGCGGGAGTTGTTTGCCAGCAGCTTGTCAATCACAACACCCCGGCCTTTGGCCCGCGTATTTTCCGGTGGAGTCATGGTCGCCTCGAAAATGCGCCGGTCGGTGGTCGCCCGCTGGATCGCCCCGGACTGTTCCAGCCCATAATACAAGCTGGTTTCCGGGTTGACATTGTGGTACTCTAAGTCCAGCGAATGCAGAATGTCATCGCCCCACTGCACCGCGCCGTTTTCGGACTCGATAAAGTCTTCCATCATTTTGCGCTTGGCGACCCAGTCCAGCTTATCGGCCAGCTCGTAGGGGTCACGCTCCAAAGAATCCAAACACTTGGCCCACTCGGTCAGCACATAGTCGGTCTGCTCGTCGCGGCCCGTGTAGCGCTCCTGCGCGGCTTTAAGGTACAGACGCTGCAAGTCAACGGCCCCGATAAAGCTGCCGTCTTTGCGCCGGACCAGCCATTTCCAGGTTGGGTCACGCGAAACGCTTTTCAGGGCTTCTAACGGATCACGCAGCTCGACATCTTGCAGCAGGATGCCGTCTTCGATTAAATCCAAAACAATGCTGGTCGTGCCGATCTTCAGCAGCGTCGCGTACTCGCTCATGTTGCACTCGCCGAACAGAATGTGCAGGCGGTGCAGGTTGGAGTAATTATAATACGAGTCCCACTTCGGGTTGATAATTGCCCGGTTGAAGCGCACCCGCGAAGAAATTGTCTTGACAATGTGATCGGCACGCTGAGACAATTGAAAATCAACCGTAGGGTCGACTTCGACGCCGTAGAAGTTGCCGACCCATTGGTAATCCACCTCGTAGTCCGAGATGGTCATAATGTTGTTTTTCAGGCTTTTGTAGTTGAGCCGATGCCCGCCGACCCGCCCGACGCCTGCGAAAATCTGGCGCGTGACGAGAAACGGCAGCAGATACGACAGCGCTTCCAGAAAAAACCGGTCGTCAATGGCGACTAAAAAGTTCTCGTGGCAGCCGAACGTATGCCCGCCGAAGTGATCCACGGAGTTGGAGTGGAACGAGACTTTATCCTGCAAGTCCAGCTCGCGCAGGAGGCGCTGCAAGATGACCCGGCCCGCTTTGTCATACGCCACGGCATCGGCGAAATCGGTGCATTCGGGGGTCGCGTACTCCATGTGTGAGCCGACGGCATCAATGTAAAGCCGCCCGCCGGAGCGCAGGAAACCGCCGCAGCGGGCGGGTTCAAACGCATAATCGCGGGCGTGCAAGTCAATCAGGCCCAGCTTGTCTTTGTAGAAAGCGTGGTCTTTGACCTGCTCGACAATCATTTCCGCTGTGCCGACGGAATCGTCGTTGACGAGGCAGCCAAACTCAGTTTCAATCCCAAAGATGCGTTTGTCCATAGATGTCTTCCTATTTGTACCGCGCCGTCGCTTCCGTCATCTCGCGCTCAGACAGCAGGCGGAACCGGCTCTCGCGGTTTGTGCCGCGCTCCAAGACGCCTGCCTCAAACGTCCACCCCTTGCTTAAATGCTCGGTGATGAACGATGACACGTCCTGCTTGCCTTCGCCGTCGGTCGAGTAATCGGCATCGGCCCGGTCTTCGGCTTCCAAATGCTTCATGCCGACGCCCCAGGCGTAGAGCGCGGCCCGCAGGCCGGCTTCCAAGCTTGGCGTCCCGGTCTCGGTTTCCGACTTCAGATGCTCGCGCATCCGGTCTTCGGCATAGGCCGTGCCGGCGACAACCGCCATGCCGGGCGATGTCGAAAACTCGCCGTCGTAGGAAAGCGTCATCAGAATGTCTCGGTCCGCAGTTTTGCCAAGCTCAGCAAAGATGCCTTTGATGACAATCGGCTGGGCGAACGGGTCGCCGTAGATGCGCTTAATGGCAGGCGACAACTGGAACGAGATGAGGCGCTGGACACTGACATCATCAGGAGAGCGCGAAAAGCCTTCCTGATGGGCGGCGTCAATCGCGCCGCGCCGGATTTGCTCGACATCGCTTTGGTTGCCGATGGCGCTGAACATCAGCTTGTCGTAAATCTCGTAAATCTTGCGCTGGGTCTGCCGCGCTGACAGCAGCAGCAGGCCGCCGTCATAGGTCAGTGCAGCCACCGGGCTGCCGTCTTTGAGGCGGTCTTCAATGTATTCGTTTCGCTGCTGGATACTTTCGTTCCAGTCGTAAGGACTATAAGAAGGCAATGGGTTACTCCAAGCAAGCCCCCCGGCCCCCAATAATGGGGGAGCCAGAGCCGGAAAGGCGAAAGGTTCTCTCTATTCCCCCATTATTGGGGGCTAGGGGGCAGAATCAAGACCGTCCGAGAGCAGCCTTGATCTCGGCTTCGGAAAAGTCACGGATACCGTCGGCGGTGATATACTTGGCAGCGGGCAGGAACTTCGTTGAGCCGCCCGTGGCCGTATCTAGGTCTGCGGCGATGTCTAAAAGAGTCAGCGTTTCTTTGAGGGCCGTTTCGCGGTCCATTTCGCGGAAGGGACCTTTGGTTTTGAGAATATACTCAAATGCACCTTTGATCGGAGCCGAACCGCTGCCTGCCGCGCCGTATTCGGCAGTCTCAAACTGGCCGCCCAGCACATCGTAGAAGTAGATGCGGCCCTGGTTCGTGTCCCGATCAAACGTGGACAGCACGGGGATGAACGCGCCGATGCCCTGCAAGGCCGCCGGGACGTTGTTGGCAATGACGCGCTGCAATTCCATCAGCTTGCCTTCCTGGGACATGGGCTGAAGCTGTGAGCGCTCGAAATACTTGAATGCGTGGCGCAGGTAACGCACGACTTCGACGCTTTTGGCGAACGAGCCTGAAATAGAGATCAGCGTATAGTCGTCTAAAGACAGCACCTTTTCGGCCTGGTCATACATGACCGTATAGCCTGCCGTCGCACGCCGGTCTGCGACATTAATCAGGCCGTCTTTATATTTGACTGCGATTACTGTCGTGCCGTGCGTGTCGACATCTCGTGCACCGGGAACATTCGGCACCGGGGCCGGCATCGGCAGCCGGTCATGCAGCGAGTTTTGCGAGAAATTGTTGTCGGAAAACAGGGCGGAAAAGCCGCCGCTGTCGTTATCAAATCGAAGCATAGATGTCACACAATCTTGTAAAATTTTAACGGGCAATGAAAGGGCGTGAGAAGCGAGGGAATAGATTCCTTTCGCTGAATGGCATCCTTCGGATGTAAGAGTCGGATGTAAAAGCGGCGAACGACCACGCTTCTAAATCAGTCGTCCGAAGGACGCTATTCAGCGAGAGGAATTTATTCCCTCGCTTCCCCCCATCGCGCCACTACTCGCCGCTGCGCTGGCGGTAACGCCGGGCCTGGTCCGGGTCAACCCGCTTCATGCGCTTCAACAAATCGCTGCGGTCGGGCCGCTGGACATCAGGCTTGGAGGGGCCTGTCTCATCGCCTTCTTTGCGAAGGGGTTCGGCAGGACCAGTAGGCCGCGTGGCGCGGTCATCATCAGGCATCACATTCATTCCGGGCATGGTACGTTCCTTTCGTTAATTCGGGCCGTTCAGTATGTCAATCAAGCGGCAGGGACATGATTCGCTAACTCTGGCTAAGAATCCTGCGAACGGTTTTCCTTGCCGTCACGGAAATGGCGCACGAGGTCGTCTACCGTGCGGGCGTCTCGGATGAGCGCCATTGCATCAGTGACAGACGCCGGGGTCAGGTAATTGTCTAAATCGGCAATCCAGGACTCGGCTTCCGTTCGCAGGACAACTTTGTTCCAGCCGATGACCCCAATGGAGTCGCTGAACTTATCCACAAGATACCCGCGAATCGCAGCGCGTGTGTTGGACGGCGGCTCCGTTTCGGCAGCCTGAACAGCGCTGTCGCTGGTCAGGCGCACCATCTCGCCAGCCTGCTCTAAGGCGTAATAAAGCCCTTCGTCGGGGTCTACATTGCTGTACGCAAGGTCAAACGACGGCACAGTCTCGTCGTTCCAGTTAATGCCTTCCGACTCGACATAGTCTGCCAAAAGGTTGCGCTTGGCAACCCAGTCCAGGCGATCACCCAGCGACAGCGGGTCGGTTTCGAGTGCGTCCAGTGTCCGCTCCCACTCGGTCAAGGTCCAGTCGGTATCAAAACCGCGCCCTGATAATTTTTCTTTGGCGGCTGCGAGGTACACCCGCTGAATGTCTATTCCCGAAATCGTGCCGGTTTCCGCTTCCACATGCCATTTATAGGACTGGTCCCGCGAAATCTGCTTGATGGCCTCGGTGGGCTGCCGCAGCTTGACCCAGGGCTGCCAGCCTAGCTCAATCAAAGATGTCACGAGGTAGGTCGTGCCGATTTTAAGCGCCGTCGCATACTCAGACATGTTGGCATCGCCGCAGATGACGTGCAGCCGCCGCCACAGGCGCGGATCGGTGTGCGGCTCATCGCGGGTGTTCACCAAAGGCCGCCGATGCAGCGTGTCTACCGAAGCATCTTCGGTAAAAAAATCCGCCCGCTGTGACAATTGGTACAGGCCGGTGTCGCCGCGCGGCTCAATGCCGACTTTGCCCGCCCCGGCGTACAAAATGCGCGTGGCAAAGAACGGCAGGAGGCCCGACAGCAGCTCCGAAAACGGCGTGGCACGGGGAATGAGATAATTCTCGTGTGTTCCATAGGCCGAGCCGTGAAAGTCGGTGTTGTTCTTGAAAATGTGAACCTGTCCGACGCCTGCTTTTTCCATTCGCGCCGACGCTGCCGCTAGGACGATCTTCTCGCCCGCTTTGTCGTGGGCGACGAGATCTAAAAGCGACGCGCATTCCGGGGTCGAATACTCTGGGTGACCGTGGTCGTTGTAGAACCGTGCGCCGTTGACCAGCACCCGGTCTGCCCGCTCTTCTTCCACCGGCAGCATCTTTTGATTGGGCGCATCGAGTTTAGCGTCTTCCGGGTCCACAGTCAGCTTGTCGACATGAAAGCCGCGCATGTCGTTGCGCGGGTCTTCGCCTTTGTAGTACCACGGGCAGGCAATTTTGCCCCGGTAGGCTTTCACAACGGCGCGGGACTCGGCCAGCAGATCGCTTGCGCCTTTGCCTTCCACCGCAATTCCGTATTCAGTTTCCGTGCCGAATAATGGCAAAAGTAAAATCTCCCAGCTTAAAGCGCGGGAGTAAACTCCTCTCGCTAAATAGCGTCCTTCGGACGACAAGAAATCGATGTATCTGCGAGTCTTACATCCGAAGGATGCCATTCAGCGAGAGGAGTTTACTTCCGCGCTTCTTTGTCTATATCCCTAAATCACGTTCCGGCGCGTCACCTGAGTCGCCTTTTTGGGCGAAATCGGGTTCAGGCGCACGACGTTGTCCGGCTCGTAGTCCAGCAGCTTCAGCCAGTCCTCGATGTTGTCGGTCTTCGGGAAAATCTCATTTTCCTTGAACTCGGTGCGGACCGCCCGCTCCATGTCCTCCATCGAGACGCCTTCTTTGGTAGACTTGACATCAATCGAGCGCTTGATCGCGAAATCTTTCGCCCGCTCGACCACCGAAGTCAAGAGCGCCCCAGAAACCAAGTCTTTCCAGTAGAGCGTGTCCACCGAGCCGTTTTTCAGATAAACTTCCAGGAACTCGGTTTCGTGCGTCTTAGCCCAAATTAGCTCAGTCGTCTTTTCCACTAGAAGCTGACGCGCTTTCTCTTCACTCCCCTGCTCTTCCACTAAACGGTAGTCCAGTGGCAGGCCGGGGTTCAAGTAGATGCCCAGAATGTCGCCGGTGCTTTTCTTGTCCGGGCGCACGACTTTAACCTTGCGGTCAATGCGCTCCGGGCGCAGGATCGCCGGGTCAATGTAGTCCGGGCGGTTTGACGTCAGCATGACCACAACATTTTCCAGCGACACGAGGCCGTCCATCTCGGCGCAGAACTGCGGTACCACAGTGTTTGAGATGTTCGTGAATCGAC
>CAXTER010000141.1:0-7148 GCA_964243345.1 uncultured Armatimonadales bacterium | reverse complement strand
TGGTGCCGATGTTCACATGCGGCTTCGAACGATCAAACTTTGCTTTTGCCATAATAGGTTAAACTCCGAAATAATTGCGTCTAAAAGGGGGCGGAAGCGGAGCCTCCGCCTTGCGTTAATTTGTGTTAGCTTTGCTGACGGACCAGAGACTTGCCGGCGGATTTCACCATCAGCTCTTCCGAGACATTGCGCGGCACTTCGGCGTAATGCGATGGTTCCATCGTGGACGATGCTCGGCCCTGCGACATTGAGCGCAGGCTGGTGACATAGCCGAACATCTCGGCCAATGGCACCTTCGCTTTAATGACCATTGTTGCGCCGTGGCTTTGTTCCTGGCCTTCAATCATGCCGCGCCGCGAATTCAAGTCGCCGACCACGCTGCCCAGGAACTGGTCAGGTGTAACCACTTCCACAGCCATGATCGGCTCTTTGATGATTGGCGTCGCTTTTCGGGCCGCTTCCTTGAACGTCATAGAGGCAGCAATCTTGAACGCCATTTCCGACGAGTCCACCTCATGGTAGGAACCATCGGTCACACTCACGCGAATGTCCACCATAGGATAGCCCGCCGAGACGCCGGTTTCCATCGCTTCTTTGACGCCTGCTTGAATGGGTCCAATGAACTCTTTCGGGATCGAGCCGCCAACGGTCTTGTTGACAAACTCAAAGCCGATGCCTGCTTCCAGCGGCTCAACAATCAACTCGCAGTCGCCGTACTGGCCCTTGCCGCCGGACTGCCGCTTGTACGGCACCCGCGCGGTGGCTTCCTTCTTGACAGTCTCTTTGTACGCGACCTGCGGGCGGCCCTGGTTGGCCTCGACCTTGAACTCACGCCGCATCCGGTCAATGATGATGTCTAGGTGCAGCTCACCCATGCCCGACAGAATGACCTGACCGGTCTCTTCGTCGGTACGGATACGCAGGGTCGGGTCCTCAGCAGATAAGCGCTGAAGCGCCATGCCCATCTTCTCTTGGTCCGGCTTGGTCTTCGGCTCGATAGACACCGAGATAACAGGTTCCGGGAACGTAATGGTTTCCAGAAGGACCGGCTTCTTTTCGTCAGCCAGCGTGTCACCCGTTGTCGAGAGCTGAAGACCAACAGCGGCGGCAATGTCACCGGCGAAGACTTCGTCTACTTCTTCGCGCTTGTTGGCGTGCATCCGCAGAATACGCGAAATGCGCTCCCGTTTGCCCTTGTTTACGTTGTAAACGTAGGAGCCTTTGGTCAGCGTTCCCGAATAAACCCGGAAGAACGTCAGGTTACCGACATGCTGGTCGTTCATCAGCTTGAACGCGAGCGCCGCAAAAGGCGCTTCATCCGACGGCTCACGCGGCTCTTCTTCCTCAGTGTCCGGGTTCAGCGCGGCCACTGCGCCCTTGTCCAGCGGCGACGGCAGGTACTCGATAACAGCATCCAGCAGAGGCTGAACACCCTTGTTCTTGTACGCGGAGCCGCAAAGGATTGGGACAATCTCCAATGCAATCGTGGCCTTGCGGATTGCTGCCTTCAATTCGACAGCTGTAATCGGCTCTTCCATCAGGAACTTCTCGATAAGCTGCTCGTCTGTTTCGGCAACTTTCTCGATCATGATGGCCCGGTACTTCGCGGCCTGTTCCTGCAAGTTCGCCGGAATGTCTACGACTTCAAAGACTTTGCCGTCATCGCCCTTGTAAACAATGGCTTTGTTCTCAACAAGGTCTACGACGCCGGTGAAGTCGCCCTCGGCCCCAATCGGGATTTGCAGCATGACGGCATTCGCGCCCAAGCGGTCCACGATCGTGCCGACAGCAAAGAAGTAGTCGGCCCCGGTGCGGTCCATCTTGTTGACGAAGCACATACGCGGGACACGGTACTTGGTCGCCTGACGCCAAACGGTCTCGGACTGCGGCTGCACACCGGCAACGGCGTCGAACAGCGCGACAACGCCGTCCAGAACGCGCAGGGAGCGCTCGACTTCAACAGTGAAGTCAACGTGTCCCGGCGTGTCGATGATGTTGATACGGTGGGTCGGAACGCGGACGCCGGTTTTAGCGTCTGCGGTCTCAAGGCCCCAGAAACAAGTGGTCGCAGCAGATGTGATCGTAATGCCGCGCTCCTGCTCCTGCTCCATCCAGTCCATCGTCGCTGCGCCTTCATGCACTTCGCCGATCTTGTAAGAGCGGCCCGTGTAGTACAGAATGCGCTCGGTGCAGGTAGTCTTGCCGGCGTCAATATGAGCGGCGATGCCAATATTGCGCGTTTTTTCTAAGCTATATTCTCGTGCCATAGTTTGCTGCTTTCAAATATCCCGTAGTAGAAGGGTGAACACAAGGTTCGCCCCTACAGGACGGGCAACGTAGGGACGAACCTTGTGTTCGCCCTCCTCTGATGGGCTTTTGCCCCGTTAAAGATCAAAAACGATAGTGCGCGAACGCTTTGTTCGCATCCGCCATCTTGTGCTTTTCTTCGCGCTGACGGACAGCCGAGCCGGTGTTGTTTGCGGCGTCGGTGAGTTCAGCAGTCAGCCGGTCAATCATGGTCTTGCCGTTGCGGCGGCGGGCAGCGGACACCAGCCAGCGCAGGGCAAGCGATGTCTTGCGGTCCGCCCGGATTTCCATCGGCACCTGGTAAGTTGCGCCGCCGACACGGCGAGGCTTGACTTCTACCTGGGGCATAACATTCCGAACGGCCTGCTCGAAAATCTCGATCCCCTTGCGGCCAGTCTTGGTTTCAATCGCATCCAGAGATCGATAAAAAATCGTCTCCGACAGGCTCTTCTTACCATCCAGCATCATCCGGTTGACAAAGCGTGTCACCAAACGGTTATGGTACACAGGATCGGGCAGTATCACGCGCTTTTTCGCGGGTCCTTTACGCGGCATATCTTAATTCTCCAATAAAATACCTAGTGAAATAGGTGTTTAACGCTTCTTGCCGGCAGTCGCCGGTGCGCCGGGCTTGGGCCGCTTGGTTCCGTACTTCGAGCGGCTTGATTTGCGGTCTTTAGTTCCCTGCGTGTCCAGCGTGCCGCGCACGATATGATAGCGGACGCCCGGCAGGTCCTTGACCCGGCCGCCGCGGATCAGTACGACACTATGCTCCTGCAAATTGTGGCCGATGCCGGGAATATACGCGGTGACTTCCGTGCCGGGGCTGTTGCGGCCCGACGACGTGAGACGAATACGCGCGATCTTTCGAAGCGCGGAGTTCGGCTTCTTCGGAGACACGGTGCGAACCACAAGGCAGACGCCGCGCTTCTGCGGGTTGCCCTTCATGGCTGGCGCTTTGCTCTTTTTAACAACGCGCTTGCGGCCTTTGCGTACTAACTGGCTGATCGTCGGCATTACGACTAGGTCCTTTCGTCGGGTCAAACAAAATCTGTAAACAAAAATCTTTAGGAGTGCAGAGGCACAAAAACACCCCGTCGGCAGCGCAGTCTCGCACAAGCGGCGACGGCGGCACGGGGCAAAACATCAGTATTCGGCGATGCTGCGTTTCTATTCCAGCTCAAGACCCACATGGGAAACGAGAAAAGCTGGCCGATGCCCCTTCTGCACAGAAAACAGTGTGCCTCCCAAAACCGCGTTTCGGGAGGCGAATTCCTCTGAAAACAACCTCCCTATTATACTGCCCGTATTTGCTAATGTCAAGGGGTTGTCTGTTCCGCACAAAAAATGTGCCGCTGCCATAATTAAGAGTGCTGGGGGTACTATAAGACTGAACTGTCTTACATTCAATAGTTGAGGTACTTCACTTGGCTGTCTTACGTCAGCATGGCGGGTTCGGAAACTGGGCGCTTGCTCTTACACCTGTCTGGCCGACCCTGGATGGACCGCAAGATGCTTATGACCTGGTACTCACGACAGAAGGAAGAACAGTGTATAACCGCCGACAAAGTGCAAAGGAGTGGATCACTGGGCGGCGGCACAGGATTGATCAACTCGCCCACGCATTCCAGTATGCCACTCAGGTAGTGGATGCACAAGACAGCATCAAGCGTTCAGAAGAAGTCGCCTGGTTTAACAAGCACCGCTACGTTCATGAAGATGCTTACTGGATTGAGGTTATCTTTCAGGGCAGGACGGTTAATGGAGTTAAGTCTATCATTTTGACCTGTTTTCTGCGAACAGACCCAGACCCGGAGACAGGATTGGAACGCTTCGTAGTTGCTCGGTTTGCTTGTTCGGCAGCGGCGTGTGAGCAATTTGGCGTCACGCTGAGAGCTGAGTGTGATGCCGCTGATGCTCACAGCAAAGAACTAGGTTTCAAGCTTGACGACAAGACGTAGGGGCGAACCTTGTGTTCGCCCTGCAACAGCAAGTTTCTCATCATGGATAAATCCCGCGTGTCAGTGTGGCTTCGGCGACGCGGGCGACGCCGACAATGTAGGCAGCAGTGCGTAAGTCTACTTTGTGCGTCTCAGAAGCGTTCCAAACTTCGGCGAACGCACGGCGCATGATGCGGGCGAGGCGGGCGTTGACCTGCGCCTCGCTCCAAAAGAACGATTGTATGTCCTGCACCCACTCAAAGTACGATACCGTGACCCCGCCCGCGTTTGCCAGAATGTCTGGGACAAGCAGGATGCCGCGCTCGCGCAAAATCGCGTCACCGCCAGGCGTCGTCGGGCCGTTCGCGCCTTCCACGACCATTTTGGCATTGATACGATGCGCGTTCGCTTCCGTGATTTGGCCTTGCAGCGCCGCAGGAACCAGTACGTCACACGGCGTTTCCAGAATTTCTGTGTTGGTCAGCGGCTCGGCGTCAGCGAATCCAACCACGGAACCCGTCGCAGCGACATACGCTGTCAGCGCCGGAATGTCCAGGCCGTGCGCGTTCGTGATGCCGCCTTTGACATCGGATACGGCAACAATTTTTGCGCCGCGCTTGTGAAACAATCGCGCTGCCGCTGACCCAACATTGCCGAAGCCTTGCACGGCGACTGCTGCCCCGTCCATCTGCCGCCCAAGTTTTTGGAACGCTTCTTCCGTCGTCAGCACGACGCCCAGCCCTGTGGCATCTAGTCGTCCTTCCGAGCCGCCGATGCTCACGGGCTTGCCGGTGACTACTGCCGGGACCGTGTGGCCGGCGTGCATGGAATAGGTGTCCATGAGCCAGGCCATAATCTGCCCGTTCGTGCCGACATCCGGCGCGGGAATGTCACTGTCCGGGCCGATGACCAGACTGATTTCTGTCGTGTAGCGCCGGGTCAAATCTTCCAGCTCGGCTTTTGTCAGCGTCTTAGGATCGCAGACCACGCCGCCTTTTGCGCCGCCGAAGGGGATATTGACCACGGCGCATTTCCAGGTCATCCACATCGCCAAAGCCCGAACTTCGTCAATGTCGGTTTCCGGGTGAAATCTTAAGCCCCCTTTGGCCGGCCCCCGGCTCGTGTTGTGCTGCACCCGGTAGCCCGTAAACATCCGTGTCCCGCCGCTTTCCATGTTGACCGGGAAGTTCACGGTCAGCTCCCGCTTCGGCTTCTGCAAAATCGCGTGAATGCCTTCGTCCAAGCCTAAAATCGCCGCCACCGATGCAAGCTGCTTCAGCGCAATCGCATACGGGTTCATCTCCTCTGTCGCTGCCACTATCTCAGGCATCAGCTTGTTCTCCTTTTGTTTTGTTACTTCAGGTAACTTTTGTGACAATGGCTTTAGCTCTTTGGTGCAGGAGGCCAGCTATTTTCATCAGCAGGCGGCTCTGCCCTTGCGTTGTTAAGGTTGCGGGTGAACATCTTTGACAACGGCTTGGAGAACACAAGAAATACCAGCCCAACGAGGGCGAGAAGTATTACCCGAAACACAATCATCACAGCGTCGAACTCATGCAAATCCACAAAAGCCCCCTTTACGCTGCCCGCCGCCGCAAGAGACTCAGGCAGGTAAGTCAAATTGATTGTGGCATCAACAAGAAAGGAGAAACCTGTCAAACGAATGAAGAAGACTGCTATCTGAAATAAGTTCATAGCTCACGGCGGGTTTCATCAGAATTGTCCTGCCTCACAGGGCAGGATGTCAGCGCCTACATGGACCACGGCTCGGCGAACTGATCGTGCTGCTCGTACCAGCCGCGCTGAAGTTCTTCAATCTCGGCGTGAATGCTGGCAGGCAGCGGGACAGCGTTTTGGACAGCCGCAACTAATTCGTTCAGGTTCTCAATCCGCGCGGTCGCGCCGACAGTAGACACGACATTGGAATAGCCGAAAGCGAAGCGGGCGCAGAACTCCGGCCAGGACGTGCAGCCGGAACGCGCATAAATGGGAGCCATCTGCGCCGCCCGTGCCTGCAAGTAGGCCGGGCCGTGGTCGCGCAGACGGTCCAGCGAGCCGCCGCAGGTGGTCCGCATGGCAACAATTGTCTCGCCGCGCTCTTGAAGCATGGTCCAAAGCTGCTCAGACGCGAACCGCTGCAACGGGTTCAGGTAAAAGATATAGCCGTCCACAATGCCCTCATTAAAACCGCCGTTGAGGGCGTCTACGGCGACATCCGAGTTCCAGGGCCAGATTTCCTGCACGAAGCGCCCGACCAGGCCATCAGCCTTGATTTGACGCAGGCCGTCATTTTCCGAACCGCCCGTGCGGTACTGCTCGGCGAGATTTCCCCCAAAGCAAAGCTGGCCCACCGGCAGATGGGTCAATCCCAGAGGCTCTAGGTTCTGCTGAATGACTTCCCGCACCTGCGCGGCGGAGTCCCAGCCGATTTTGACGATGAACGGCGGAACAGGGGCGGGATCCTGGTCAAATGCCGCTCTCAGCACTTGCAGCGCATCGCCGTAGGTGTGGCTGGTATGCAGCGCGAGGCCGGCATCAATCGCCGCCCGCACCACGGCCACACGGTCTTCAAATGGCAGGGAGCCGTCACCGAGGCGCGTCGTGCCGTAAACGAAGCGTGTCAGGCCGGGCAGCCGGGCGGCGGCAGTTTCTTGCGGAGCAGAAGTCTGTGTCATTGCAGTTTCCCTTCAAAGTACAATTTTGGGGTTTAGCTGGGTTTTGCCGGCGGCACATCGCGTACTGCGCCGCGCACTTCCAGCCGCAAACTATTGTCCCCTGCGCCGTGCAGGTACACCCATGCCGATCTTGAGACCGGGCCGGGAACGAGGCGGCGCAGGGATAAACTTAGCTGAACGGGGATTGTCTGGCCTGGCGCGACTTGGACCGGCAGCGAGCGTGTTT
>CAXTER010000140.1:0-7296 GCA_964243345.1 uncultured Armatimonadales bacterium | reverse complement strand
GCATCGCTGAAATGAGTCGGCAAGTCGGCCTGCCGCCGACCGACAACGCCGTGCTGTACCTGGTTCTGGATTTGGTTGGCGTAGGCGGCTTCCTGAGTCTCGGCCTCCTCAACCCGATTTTGCAGCAGGACAGTCTCAACCGGGTTTGGCGGGCTGCCGAGAGCGGCCCGCCGCCCGGACCCGCACAAGGCTCCTGGCCTCCCCCGCCAAGCCCTTCGCAAACAGATAGCCTACGGACCCCGCGCCAGCCGAGGCCGCCGCGCTTATGACAACAAATTCAGAAAAACGCGCGAATGCCGGGGCAGTCTGCCTGCTGCTATTCGGTGTCTTTGCGGCAAGCGTTCTGCTTCCCCTGCCGGCGGCATCTACGGGGCAGATTGCCCACCTGCCGTCGGTCTGCCTGTTTTACACACTGACCGGGCTGCCCTGCCCCGGCTGCGGGCTGACCCGGTCGTTTGTCTGCATCAGCCACGGACACCTGCGCGACTCTCTGCACTGGCATCCGCTCGGTTTGGTTGTTTACGGCGTCTTCCTGCTGCTGTGGCTCCGCTGCGGCTTGTACTGGCTGCGCGGCATCACGCTTCTACCGCTGCCGACGCGGACTGCAAGCCGCCTCAGCTTTTCCGCTTGCTTCGTCGTTCTGCTGACGGGCATTCTCCGCATCGGCTGGCTGTCGGCCCATCACCTGCGGTTTTAGAAACTCAGACTTCGGTTTCTTTAATCCCGTAACGCCGGGGAAGGTCACCCAGAAAGCGCTGCGCCAGCACGCGCGGCATCGCCGTGAACTCGCCGGCAGTCGGTCAAGCGCCAGTTCAGCCAGGACCAGAGATGTTCTTCTTTTGAGCCGTCGGAAGCCTTGACAAGCTGCCGGAAGCACTGCTCAAATCCAGCGTCCGTTTCCGACTCGGCAAGAGCCACCTGGAGGATTCTTTTCAAGACCCGCGCAGTACGATGGTTTTCTTTTTCTCCCGCCGAGAAGTCAAAAAGCCACTTCCACCACGACTGCATAGGGTCCATTTTCGCGCCTTCTCCGATTTCATGCTTTTTAGGGCAGCGGGATGATTTTGAGGCGCTTCCAGGGCAAGTCTGGCGCTTGTTCGTCTTCTTCTCTGCGGAAGACAACCAGCGAACGGCGACGGCGGATGACGTACAGGTCGTCGCCCGCTCCTCCCCACCAGCCGGAGCAGGCAGTCAGAGCCAGCGCCGGAATCCCCTGCTCTTTATAGTCGGCCTTTGAGGAAACTTGGAACTCGTCTTGGGCATGGCCCAGAACAAGAACCTTCCTGCCGCCAATTTGCAGAAAGACATCGGTGACCGGGTCGCCCAGCGTGTTGCGGCGCATCTGAAACGTCCAATGCAGCGGCGGTGTCTGACCAATGCCCGGCGCTGCTCCAATCGGAGCAGCGCCGACAGGCGGCGGAAGAAGCGCAGTGCAGGCTGTCGCCAAAAGCAGCATTCTAAACAACTTGCCAGTTACCATTTTTTATATGGCAGGAACTTGCCATTCATGGTCAGCTTCACTCTATCCCCTTTGGGATCGGCTTCTTTTTCGACGTGCATCGTGAAGTCAATCGCGCTCATAATGCCGTCGCCGAACTTCTCCTGAATGACCGATTTGAGGGGCAGGCCGTAGACTTGCATGATCTCGTAAAAGCGGTACACAAACGGGTCGGTCGGGACAGCCGGCCCCAGACCTTTGACATTGTATTCGGTCAGCTCACTCGCGACTTCCGGCCCCAGCCCCAGCGCTTCGGTCAGTTTCTGGGCCTCGTCCGGGGTTGCCGTCGCCTGGCGGTAGATAATCGCCGCGATGCACACTTCGTCCAGGCCGACAACCGGCTCAAGATCGGTAAAGCTGAGGGCTTTGGCTTTTTTCGCGGCCAGCAGTGTTTGAGTAATCGTAGGTAAAACGGTCATTCTTGAGAGTCCTCTTTCAATTTGCTTGGAGTCGGCTATAATGGATACCATGAAAGAACCGTCATCGGCGCGATTTTTGGCCGTCTTTGGCCTAACGGCAGCCCTTTCCGGCTGCTCGCAGCAGACAATCCGCAGCGCACAGCAGGACACGCAGCGCAATCTTGCGAACGCCAAGCCTCAGATTGCCAAGCTTGAACTCGGCTCGCGGGTCACGGCAGCCCTGCAAGCCGCAAATGTGCATGGTGTCCGGGTGGACGCCGGCACCAACGGTGTCAGCCTGCACGGGATTATGCATTCTGCCAGCGAAAAGGCGCGGGCGGGGCGCATTGCGCGAGATACGCTCGGCACCGGCAGAACCGTAGACAATGAGATTGAACTCGATGCCGGTGAGTAGTCGTTATTTCGCGCTTGCTTTCGGCTTTTCCTCCTGTCTCAGAGCAAGAAAATCAGCCGAAAAGCCAATGGGTTTAGGTATAATAGAACATCGGTTTGCGGCGGTCTTTGGAAGTCTCTAAAGATCGCTTTTTTTCGTAGGACTTGATGAACTCACAGCCAACTTAGCGGCTGACGTCGCCATTACCTGCCGTTTGCGCGGAGCGGATGCGGTCTATGTGGCAGTCGCGCAGGAGTATGGCGCGACTTTAGTAACTTGGGACCAAGAACTGCTGACGCGCGGCGCGGCGGCAGTCACGGTGATGACGCCTGGCGACTGGCTGGCGGCGAACCCGATTTAGGACAAATTTTATGGACTTCAAAGTTATCTCTAGTTACAAGCCGTCCGGCGATCAGCCGGCGGCAATTGACAAGCTGGCGGCAGGGATTAGAAACGCCGACAAGTATCAGACGCTTCTCGGAGCGACCGGCACAGGAAAGACTTTCACAGCCGCGAATCTCATTGAGCGGGTGCAGAAGCCGACGCTGGTAATCGCGCATAACAAGACATTGGCGGCGCAGCTTTGCTCGGAGTTCCGGGACTTTTTCGGGCAGAACGCCGTCGAGTATTTTGTTTCGTACTACGATTATTACCAGCCGGAAGCATATATCCCGCAGACGGACACGTTTATTGAGAAAGATTCGGCCATCAACGATGAGATAGACAGACTCAGGCACTCAGCGACGCAGGCGGTCTTAGAGCGGCGCGATGTGGTCATCGTGGCGTCGGTGTCGTGTATCTACGGCCTGGGATCGCCCGCAGAATATGCTCAAATCATTCAGAAATTCGAGCGCGGCAAAGAATATGACCGGGACGACATGCTGCGGCGGCTGGTTGCCATGCAGTTCAGCCGGAACGATTTAGTGCTGACCCGCTCAACATTCCGGGTGCGTGGCGACATTCTGGAGCTTCAGCCCGCCGACGAAGAGATTATTGTCCGGGTCGAGTTCTTCGGCGACGAGGTGGAGAAGATTACGACGGTTGATCCATTGACCGGCGAAGTACAGGCATCCAAAGATGAAATCACAATCTTTCCGGCGTCTCACTTTGTGTCCAGTCCCGAAAAGCAGGAGCGGGCGGTGATCGGCATTGAAGAAGAAATGCACCAGCGAGTGGCCCTGTTCAAGCAGCAGGGCAAGCTGCTGGAAGCCCAGCGGATCGAGCAGCGCACGCGCTTTGATTTAGAGATGATCCGAGAAGTCGGCTACTGCAACGGCATTGAAAATTATTCGCGCTGGTTTGATGGCCGCGCCCCCGGCACGGCCCCCTCTACGCTGCTGGACTACTTTCCAGACGACTATCTGCTGGTGATTGACGAATCGCACCAGACTTTGCCCCAATTACGTGCCATGTACAACGGCGACAAGGCACGCAAAGACACGCTGATTGAGTATGGCTTTCGCCTGCCGTCGGCAGGCGACAACCGGCCTTTGAAGTTCGAGGAGTTCCAGGAGCGCGTCAATCAGTGTGTCTTTGTCTCGGCCACGCCTGCCGCGTATGAGCGCGAGCATTCCGAGCAGATTGTCCAGCAGATTATCCGCCCGACCGGCCTGATTGACCCGGAAATCATTATCAAGCCTATTAAAGGTCAAGTAGATGATCTGCTAAACGAAATTCGCTTGCGGACCGCCAAAGGCGAGCGGGTTTTGGTGACAACACTGACCAAAAAGATGTCCGAAGATTTAACCGAGTTCTTGTTAGATTTGAACATCAAAGTCAATTACCTTCATTCCGACGTACACACATTGGAGCGCACTGAAATTCTGCGCGACCTGCGTTTGGGGCTGTACGACGTTGTCATCGGCATCAACTTGCTGCGTGAGGGCCTGGACCTACCGGAAGTCTCGCTGGTTGCCATTTTAGACGCCGACAAGGAAGGCTTCCTGCGCTCGGAAACGTCGCTGATTCAGACTATCGGACGCGCCGCGCGTAACTTGGGCGGCCAGGTCATCATGTACGCCGACCGGATTACCGGATCAATGGAGCGTGCGATGGGTGAGACGACGCGCCGCCGTGCCATCCAGGAAGCGTACAACACCGAGCATGGCATCACGCCGTATACAGTCAACAAAGCCGTCCGCGAGGTGCTTGAGTCCAAGAAAATCGCCGAGCAGAAATCTTACTACAACGTCTCGCGCACCCGCAACCCGGAGACTTTGCCCTTAGACCAGATCATGTCTGCCTTAGCCGACATTGAAAAAGAAATGAAGCAGGCAGCCCGCGCGTTAGAGTTTGAACGCGCCGCCGAGCTGCGCGACGAGCTGTCCCGCCTTAAAAAACTGCTCCCGGCGGGGGCGAAGAAGTAGCTTACACCCGGCACTGGACGTGCCGGGCTACTCTGGAGTGAAAGTATGCCGAAGACGGCATTACTGCGTATCTGCTCCGCGACTGAAGACTCTTCAGTGCCGAAGGCACTTGCATTCACCAGTAGCCCGGCACTTCCAGTGCCGGGTATTATGTTATCTATGACCACTCCGTTCAGCAACATCGCCCTCCTGCGTCCCGGCATTCACACGAAGCGCGTGTCGTCGTATGACCGAAGCGGCGGCAACAATGACTTTGTGCTGATTGGTGCAGGCG
Organism: uncultured Armatimonadales bacterium; assembly: GCA_964243345.1. Taxonomy (GTDB): domain Bacteria; phylum Armatimonadota; class Armatimonadia; order Armatimonadales; family Capsulimonadaceae; genus JANXMY01. The sequence continues at coordinate 2,366 of CAXTER010000140.1, read as the reverse complement.
AAACCAAAACGCTGGCAGACATTGATGGGGCGGGCATCATCAAGCATATTTGGATGACGATTGCCTGCGCGGACCCGCTCATCCGGCGCAGTGCCATAATACGCATGTTCTGGGACGGCGAAGCAAGCCCATCAGTGGAAGCGCCGCTGGGAGACTTCTTTGGGCAGGGCTGGGGCGAGAAATATAACTATGCGTCTTTGCCGCTGGCGGCTGCGCCTGCCGGGGGCAATGCCCTGAACTGCTATTTTCCAATGCCGTTCGGGAATGGCGCACGGATTGAAGTCGAGAACCAGTCAGATGTTGGCATTACAAGTTTCTATTATTATGTAGACTTTGAGCAGCATCCAGAGATCGGGCCGGAAATGGGCCGGTTTCATGCCTGGTGGAACCGACAAATGCCGGGGCCGGACGCGGGGCAGGGAGACCGGGAAAACGAATGGGAAACGCTGGGAGTCCAGCCGAAGAACCCGTCTGATGAACGCAATCACGTCTTAGTCCATGCCGAGGGCACGGGGCATTATGTCGGGGTCAACTACTTTGTCGACTCTCCTACCCCCTTGTGGTACGGCGAGGGCGACGACATGTTTTTTATTGACGGCGAACCCTGGCCGGGGTCGCTGCACGGGACGGGAACGGAAGATTACTTCAATTCATCCTGGTGTCCGAAAGAAACATACGCACACCCCTACTTCGGCTACGCACGGGTTAACGGTGAAACAGGTTTCTTAGGCCGAACGCACTGCTACCGTTTTCATTTGGAAGACCCGGTTTACTTTGAGAAGTCCCTGCGGGCCTCGATTGAACACGGCCATGCGAACTCGCTGACGCTGGATTTGGCGACAGTGGCGTATTGGTATCAGACCGAGCCGCACCGTCCGTTCCCTGTGATGCCGCCGAAAGAAGCGCGTCAGCCGATGCCGCCGATTGGGGCAGTAGACATTCACAAATGGCGCGATAGCTGGCGGCGCGAGATGGGCGGCGGGCCACTGTGGGGCAACGAACCGCTGCCGGACAGCACACGGATTAACGAGTAAAGAACACATGACAGACTATGACGTGATTATTGTGGGCGCGGGCCATGCTGGCGCGGAAGCGGCCTTAGCGTCAGCGCGGCTGGGCGCAAATACCCTGTGCCTGACCCTGTCGCTGGATAAAGTGGCGCTGATGCCCTGCAACTGCTCGGTCGGCGGCCCGGCTAAGGGCCATTTAGTGCGCGAGATTGATGCGCTCGGCGGGCAGATGGGTGTCAATGCCGACGCCACCGTGACCCATATTCGGATGCTGAACACCGGCAAAGGCCCTGCCGTGCAGGCGATTCGGGCGCAGTGCGACAAAGACTTGTATTCCAAAACCATGCGTCAAACACTGGAAGCCGCGCCGAATTTGACGCTGGCGGAAGGCATGGTTGAAAGCTTAATTATTGAGAACGGCACGGTTGTCGGTCTGCGGACAGCGGGCGGCGCGGCGCACACGGCAAAGGCTGTGGTGATTACGACGGGGACATTTCTGCGCGGCGTCATGCACCGGGGCGACGAGCGCACCGCCGGCGGGCGTCTCGGCGAAAAGCCTGCGCTGGCCCTGTCGGACACGCTGCGTCAGTTAGGTTTCCCCACTCTGCGTCTTAAAACCGGCACGACGCCGCGCATCGATAAAACTTCGGTAGATTTCACACAGACTCAAGCGATTGAGTCCGAACCCAGCACACCGCCGTTCTCGTTTCTGCGCGAGCGCTTGGACATTCCGAACCTCTTGCCGTCGTGGCTGACCTACACCAACGAGCGCGCTAAAGCCGTGATTGAGGCCAATCTTCATAAGTCGGCCATGTACGGCGGCTCGATTGAGGGCCTCGGCCCGCGCTACTGCCCGTCCATTGAAGACAAGATCGTGCGGTTTAGTCAGCGCGATACGCATCAAGTCTTTTTGGAACAGGAGGGCTGGAACACCAATTCACTCTATGTCCAGGGAACTAGCACGTCGCTCCCCGCCGACGTTCAGCTTGAGTTCCTGCACACGATTCCGGGCTTAGAACACTGCGTCATGCTGAAGGCAGGTTATGCCGTCGAGTACGACGCCGTGCCGCCGACCGAACTGACCCACGCGCTGATGACCAAGCGCCTGCCGGGGCTGTTTTTGGCGGGCCAGATCAACGGCACATCCGGCTACGAGGAAGCCGCCGGCCAGGGCCTGATGGCCGGCGCGAACGCCGCCTTGTACGCCCAAGATCGCCCGCCGTTTGTCTTGAAGCGCTCCGATGCCTATCTAGGCGTAATGATTGACGATTTAGTCACCAAAGGCGCAGACGAGCCGTATCGCCTGCTCACGTCCCGTGCCGAGTACCGCCTGCTGCTGCGCCAGGACAACGCCGA
>CAXTER010000139.1:0-7346 GCA_964243345.1 uncultured Armatimonadales bacterium | reverse complement strand
CCGCCCAGCTCGGCCACGACTGTCATGGTCGGGTGGTTCGGGTCAAGCGCATGGGCCATCTTCGCCAGGTCTTCAATGGCGTTCCACATGGCGGCGTTGTCTTCATTGCCGCCGGTTTCCATTTCGTTGCCGAGCGCCCAGACCAGCAGGGCAGGGGAATCGCGGTACTGCAGAATGGCTTTTCGGGCGTCTTCCTTCTGCGCCGCGACAGCATTGGCATCGTCCCAGTGAAAGCCGTTGTCCGTGTGGCCCAGCCAGATGCCGACAGTGACAGTCATGCCGAGCTTCTGCGCCTCGTCCAGCTTCCCCTGCGTGTCGCCGCCCACGCCCCAGGTGCGCGACGAATTCCCGCCGTCCGCTTTCAGCGCTGCTTTGTCTCCGTCCCCGCCCGCGCCTTTGATAAAGTAGGGCTGACCGTTTCGCTGAAGCTGAAATCCGTTGGCCGTCTTAACGACTTTCACGACGCTCGGCGTTGGAGCCACTTGCGCCGATGCTTGGTTCAGGGGCGCCCAAGCCAGCGGCGCAAGCAGCGCGGCGACAGAGCAGCGCCGCCAAATTGTGCGTGTGTTTTTTTTTCGCATTGAGTTCATTTATTCCTCCTCGTTTGCGTCAATCATAAAAAAACCAGCGGCCTGTTGAGAGCCGCCGGTTCGTCGCCGAACACAAATCTTCTTTTGGAAAAGAAAGTTTGTGTCACTACTTAGGTTTGGCGGGCGGAGTTTCATTCAGCCCTTGACCATGCTTACGCCAGTAATCCGACTGCGCTTGGAGGACCGAATTGTGACTGGTCATGTCCCTTTTTGGAGGTGAAGCGGCAGGAGTGCTTGCGGCAGGAGTGCTTGCGGCAGGAGTAGGAGCAGCGGCAGGAGGAGGATTGTCGGTGTCTTTTTGACCGCATCCAGCCAGAACAGCCGCAGAGACTGCCAGCATCCCGCAGAGCGCAGGCATCAAGTGGAGTTTACCAAAAGTCTGCAATTATTGTCCTCCTGCCTGCGGCTGACCTGCCGGTGCCTGATAAGCATTTGGGTGGCTTTCCCGGAATGCCTTGTACTTAGCGGCTTGATCTTTAATGCCTTGATTCATCTGGTCTGGTGTTTGAGTTGCCATCGGGGGCGGCACAGGCTTGGAACAGCCGACAACTAAGAACGCGGTCGATGTGAAAGAAAGCAGCAAAAAGGTTAGTGCCGGGAGTCGGTTTCGTAATTTCATAACAGCGTGTGCCTTCGTAAAAACGAGAAAAAGCCGTGAGGGCAGGAGGGCTGCCCCACGGCGGACAAAAAATTATTTGAGGTTCCAGGTTGCGGCGATGGTCGAGTCGCCGCAGTCGGTCGCTGCTGCCGTACCTGCGTTACCGTTGTTGTTGCCGCAGTTTCCTGCCACTGTGTTAAGTATTCCGCCGGAGACGGCACTAGGGCGGAAGAACTTAGCATGTCCATCGGCAAGCAGGTAGTTGGCTCCATCATTGTGTCGCGGCGTTGTCGTGAAGTCTAGCAGGTTATTTGCTGTAGTTCCGGTGTTACGCAAGACTCCGGTTACATACTTGACTGTATAAGTCTGCTCGCCGCCGCCAGGGGCGTTAAAGCCATTCGGGTCATAGTTCCCCGCGCCGCCGATACCATATCCGGCTGGGGAGCCTCCGAAATCTCCGGGCGTGTCGTCACCGGCTGCGTGTGTGGCGTCAGGCCCGGTGTAGCCGCGAGTAATGTCATAGCCGGTGGAGTTCTGAACCTCGAACAGCAAAACCGTTCTCGCAGGAGAGGAGTAAGCAGACAAGGTAACCGAATCTGGGACGGCACCCGCTGCGCCGGGGTTCGAACTCGCAATCGAAATTTGGCTGTTATAGCCATAGCTGGAAACATTGAATGGGATTGCGCCGTTGTTACGCGGAGTCACACCGTCATCCGGGCAGTAGAAAACTTGGGTGCTCTTAACGTAAACGTAGATTTGTCCGGCCCAGCCTTCAGCCCCACCATAGGGGTTGACGCCGGGAGGTGTCTTTTCGTCAAAATCCTGCTCGTACTGCATGACTGCAAGGCCGATCTGCTTGAGATTGGAGAGACAGGCGGTGCGGCGGGCGTTCTCGCGGACCTTTTGGAAGACCGGGAACAGAATGGCCGCTAGGATCGCAATAATGGCGATGACGACGAGCAATTCGATGAGCGTGAAGCCGCGCGAGGCGCGAGATGATGTTGAAGTAGCCATAACAAATCTTTCTCCTAAAAGTCGGCAGTGTGAACGATTAAACGGTATTTCCTAAGCATAATTGAACCGGCAGACGAACCTCCTTTGGAACGAGCATCTCAGAAGCGGCAGTCTCAGAAGACGCCTCCACTAGCTTCATCAGCATGTCCAGCGCACACGCGGCGACTTCTTCCCACGGGCATTTCACGGTGACTAAATCCCATAAAGGAAGGATGTCGGTTTGAAACCCATCAAAACCAGCGACAGCCAGAGTTTGCGGCACGGCTACACCCTGGCGGCGGCATTCGCGCAGCAGCAGGTTTGCACTGCGGTCATTCCAGCAGGCAACCGCACATGGGGACGGCAGCGTCCGCAGAGAATGCACGGTTTCTCCAAAGTCATCCCCGCAGACACGGTGTATGCTCCAGTCAGACTTCGGAACCCCTAAGCGCTCGGCTTCCGCCGCAAACGCCGCCCCGCGCCGCTCCACGGAAGTCAGCTTTTCTTCCGGGGCGACAAACACAAACCGGCGCAGGCCGCGTTCCCAAAAATGAACCATGAGCTGACGCATTCCCCCGGCGTCATCGCAGGTCACAGCGGGCAAAAGCGGCAGCCGGTCCGCGACAGTCACGACCGGCAGTGAAGATTGTCCGAGCATTTCCACCAGAGGGTCATCGGCATTCGCGTGCAGAATCAGGCCGTCAATGCGCCCGTCGCGCAGCTTGCCGAACATTTCCTGCGCCGACCGCCCTCCGTGTGCGCTGTGCAGCAACAAATCCAAATCCTGCGCCTCGCAGCAGCGCTGCAGCGCGCCGATGATCGTGCCTAAAAAGTTGTTTCGCGCATCGTAATCGTGGTTCGTGTACAGCCCAACAATCCCGGTACGCCCGCGCCGCAGGGACCGTGCCACAGCATTGGGCTGGTAGCCGAGCCGGGACGCCGTTTCCAGCACCCGCCGGCGGGTTTCCGCCGCAACCCGGTGCCGAGGATCGCCGCTCAGGATGCGCGAGACTGTCGGCTGAGACAACTGAAGCTCACGCGCAATGCTTTTGGCGGTCACCGACATTTGTTTTGCCTTCCGCGTTCTGCCCTTGATGGCTGCACATACGAATACGCAAAGTCATTATACCGAAGATTGCATGAATGTCAAGAGATACACGAAAATAATTTCTGAGTGGCTTAAGAGGCGGCAAGGGGAGTGGCGGCAGAATGCGGGCGCGGCAGGACAGCTTGGGTAATCAGCAGCGAGGCCACGGCGGCGACAACGCCGCACCAAAACGGCGCATGGTAGCCGAACCGATGCCAAAGCAGCCCGCCGGCAACCGGAATCACGACGGCGGCAACATGGTTCATGGTCTGGCCCATCGAAAGGCTCGGCGTCATCTCGCCGGGCCGGACAATCCGGTTCAGGTACGTCGTGATGCCGACCCCGAACGAAAACAAAATGCTGTCAAACACCCACAGGCATTCCAGCACCAGCACATTTCGGACCAGCGCATAACCGGCGAATGTCAGCGCGATGGCCGAATAATAAAACGACATGGACCAGCGCTCCCCGACCCGGTCAATCAGCCGGCCTACCGGCGTGGCGACGGCAAATGACGCTACGGCGTTCAGCAGCATCAGCGTCGTAATCTGCGCCAGCGGAACATGCCACTGCTCCACCAAGGCAAACAGGGCAAATGTCGTGAAAATCTGCCGCCGAAAGCCCTCTAGGAACGTCAGCCCATAGAAAAGGCCGTACTCCCGGCGCATCAAAAGACGCGGGCGGTTGTGCGTTGTGGATGCTCCCGACATCGGCATCAGGCACGCGCCGCCGGCAAAGATAAACCCCGCCGCCGTCACAAAAAACGCCTGGTAGGAGACATGGCCGACGCAAAGCCGAACCGTAATAAACGCCAGCACCGCCGCGCCCGCGCCCACTGCGCCCATGCGTCCCAAGTGCCGCCCGCCTTCCAGCCCTGATGCCAGCGCCAGCGGAATGGCCGACGACGACGTGAACCACTGGTGCATGAATACCGACCAGAAGACGGTCACCAGTACCAGCTCGGCGTAGGAATGCACGAAGCCCGTTGCCGCCACGCCCAGAGCGCTCATGCACAGGCACAGCGCGGCAATCCGTGCTTCGGCAAACCGGGCAAACATCGCCGCGATCCCGACAGCCAGCAGACCTGGTATCTCGCGCGTCGACTCCAGGCCGCCCATCTGGACCGCGTGAACTCCAAGCGTTTCCGTAATAAAGTTGATAAAGACCGCGCCGTACATCGCAAAGCCGAAGCCGAACAGAAAGACCGCTGCGGAAAACAGCCGCCAGTCACGGTACAAAACAGCAGGCGAAGCCTGAGCATGAGGGGAAGTCGAAGACATAGGGGCCTAGTATACCTGAAAAGCCCTCTGCGTTGACAGGCCGAGAAGGCTGGTACTGCCGGCAAAATAAGAACGCCGAAAAATGCGAAAATCGCTGACTTGGCATAATTTATGCACTAAGAGAAAACAAATCGGCGCTGAAAGACACATCTTACGCAAAAGGACGAAAACTTTGCCGTTGCCGTCCACGACCTGCTGAAAAACAAGAGCGTATCGAAGATGCGGGCTTGTTTCGGACTGTTCCAAGAGGTATTTCTCTCAGAGAGGTAATTCCCAATGGCTCTGATCCACATCTGTCGTTCGGTCGCACGCAGCGGCCGGCCAAGGTTTGTTCCCGGCGGCGCGTCCTGCGCGGCTTCGGGACGCCGCGCATCGTTTGTACCAACAGCATTTCCGCTGTCTTCTGCCCTAAAACTTTCTGGGGTGATGGTCTCGCCGCTGAACCGGCTCAAGTCCATTCCGGTCTAGCGTTCTGCCTGGTCTCTTGTCCCGCCCTAGCCGTTGGCTGCGGCGGGATTTTTTTGTTTGAGCAGAACTTGCGCCGGGAAAAAGCTTGTGCAAGCCTATTACAGACAGAAAGCCAAGTCCATGCGAATTATCGGATTGGAAGAGCATTTCACGACGCCTGAGATTACTCAGGCGCTCCATAATCTGCCCCCTGACCAGCGCGACGACAGCCAGATGATGTCGAAGTCGGAAACAATCAGCTCACGCCTGCTGGATTTAGGCGATGAGCGCCTGCGGCAGATGGACGAGATTGGGCTGGACCGGATGGTTATTTCGGTCACAGCCCCTGCGACTCAAATTCTGCCGCCGTCCGAAGCGGTCCCATTGGCCCGGCAGGCCAATGACCGTCTTGCGGCTGCCGTCAAAGCCCACCCTGACCGCTTTTCCGGCTTTGCGACCCTGCCCACATCCGACCCGCAGGCGTCCGTGCTGGAGCTAGAGCGCTGCGTGTCAGAACTCGGCTTCTTGGGGGCCATGATCAACGGGCGCTCCGGCGACAAGTATTTAGACCACCCGGATTACCGCCCGCTGCTGCAAAAAGCCGCCGACTTGGGCTATCCGATTTATATTCATCCACAAATTGCGCCGCGTGCGGTGCGGGCGCTGTATTACGACGGCTTCGGCGAAAAGGCCAGTATTGGTTTTGCGTCCGCGGGTCTAGGCTGGCACATCGAAGCGGGCATCACGGCGCTGCGGCTGATTATGGCCGGCGTCTTCGACGAAATCCCTAGCCTGCAAATCATCTTAGGTCACTGGGGCGAAACACTCACATTTTATTTGGAGCGCATCGATAAAATGTCCATGTTCGCTGAGAACTTGAAGCGCCCGGTCGCAGATTATTTCCGGCACAACTTTTATGTTACCGGCAGCGGCATTTACCATACGCCTTATCTTTTAGAGTGTATTAGAGTTTTGGGCGTAGACCGGGTAATGTACTCGTCGGACTATCCATTTGAGTTCGGCGGCGGCGGCATCGGGAGGAAGTTCTTGGAAGAGGCACCGATCTCCTACGACGATAAGCTCAAAATTGCCCACATCAATGCCGACAGACTGCTGAAGCTGAAATCACCGGGCGGTGTAGAATTGGCGTAGGAGGTGCGTTGACAGAACGCCGCCGAAGATGCTACTATTTCGGTATGACTGACCTAATTTTACGCGGCGGCACGGTGTATGACGGTCTCGGCGGTTCCGGCATAAGCGCGGACATTGGTGTGACGGGTGACCAGATTTCAGCAATCGGGGACTTGTCGCAGGAAGCGGCGGGACAGGTCCTAGACGTATCCGGCCTCGCTGTCGCGCCCGGCTTTATCGACATCCACACGCACTCGGATTTTTCGCTCTTAATCAACCGTCCGATGCGTAGCTCCATCGCGCAGGGGGTCACGACGGAAGTGGTCGGTAACTGCGGCACGTCCATCGGCCTCGTGACCCTCAGCGACGTGTTTGCACAGGAACGGCGCTGGGCCGAGCGCGGCGGCACGGAGCTGAACTGGTCCACTTTGGGGCAGTATCTGGCGCGGGTGGAAGACGGCGGCGTCGCCTGCAACATTGCGACTCTGGCCGGGCATGGCACCATTCGGAAAGCCGTGATTGGCTTTGACGACCGCCCGCCGACGCCAGATGAGCAGCTTCAAATGGAGCGCATTTTGTCGGAAGCTTTAACCGACGGCGCAATTGGCCTCTCTACGGGCTTGGAATACCTGCCCGGCGGCAATGCTAAGCATGATGAAGTAGCCGGGCTGGCACGGGTCGCCCGCGACGCCGGCGGCTTTTATGCCACCCATATCCGCAACGAAGGCGACACGCTGGTAGAAAGCATTCAAGAGGCCCTCGACGTTGCCGTAGCCACCGGCATTCCGCTTCAATTGTCCCATCACAAATCCGAAGGCCGAGCCAACTGGGGCAAGCCGCACATCACCCTGCCGATGATGGCCGCCGCCCGCGCATCCGGCCTAGACGTGCTGACCGACCAATATCCCTATACGGCATTTATGACCGGCCTTTCGGTCATTCTGCTGCCGCATTGGGCTAAAGAAGGCACAGTAGACGACATGATGGCCCGCCTGCGGGAGCCGGACACCCGAAGCCGAATTCTCGCAGAAATCAACGCGGAACCCTGGGACTGGAACACCGTGCAGATCGGGATTGCCCGGAACCGCCGCGAGACGCAGGGCCTCACGATGACTGAGCTGGGCCGCCATGACGGCAAGTCACCTGCCGAAGCCGCGCTGGATTTGCTTTTGGATGAAGAAGGCTTTGTCGCCGCCGTCCATTTCGCCATGTCCGAAGAC
>CAXTER010000138.1:0-7614 GCA_964243345.1 uncultured Armatimonadales bacterium | reverse complement strand
CGGCCACAACTATTCGCGTCGGCGCATCACCGACGAAGAAGGCTTTGCGCCGCACGGAGTCACTGACATGGCGAAAGCGCTGCGCGTCTCCTGCAACATCTATTTTGCTCATTTAGGCATTCGCATGGGCGCACCGGCATTGGAACAAGCCGCCACGCAAAAATTTGGGCTTTCTTATCTGCCGCCGCTGCAAAAACTGGCGGAAGACCTGCCGGACTGCGCTTACGGGCAGGGCGCGGTGCAGGTGACGCCTCTCGAAATGGGCCGAGTCGCGCAGGCCGTCGCAAACAATGGCCGCTTGCTGCCGCCTGTGTTTGTCAAAAGCCAGGCAAAGCCTGCGGGCGGAACTGAGGCCATGACACCGGCGCAGGCGGCAGCACTTCAAACCATGCTGGCGGGCGTGGTCACGAACGGCACAGCGCGTGGCGTCTTTGACGGCCTGCCTGTCTCCGTCGCCGGCAAGACCGGCAGCGCTCAGAACAACCGGGGCGACGGCGTGACGCATTCCTGGTTTGCCGGCTTCGCCCCGGCGGTTCACCCGACGCTTGCCTTCGCCTGCATTGTCGAGAACGGCGGCGCAGGCCGCGCCGCCGCCGCGCCCGTCTGCCGCGAAATGCTCCGCAGGGCCTTTGCCCGATAAGAGTATGCTATACTGTGGGTGGAAAGCCTTAGCATGAGAGTGAAGTCTGTATGCGTGTTCTAATTGAATATGTCTCTGATGGTACCCGTAGAGAAGGCAAGCACGTTTTCGTGCGCCCACTAGACTTTGTCGATTTCCGGGTGACGTCAGAAACAACGCTCGGTAAGTGCCGAGTCAAAAGTTTGGGCTCTCCGCCGCGAACCGCAAGCCATGAGCCGATGCTGACGTTCATACTCGAAAACAGGGCTGATCTCCAGCGCCTTTTAGTAGGCCAGGAAGCCTCAGTTGAAAACATCGGGATTATCGGAGCAGCTTTATGAACCCTATGGCAGTGAAACCCTGGACAGTGACGGCTTCCCGGTATCTGCTTAAAGACAAATGGCTGGCGGTAAGGGCAGATCAGTGTCAAACTGCGCGGGGAGTAATGGTTGATCCATATTATGTGCTGGAATATCCCGATTGGGTGCAAGTGGTCGCCTTTGATGCCGATAGCCGCATTCTGGTAACACGGCAGTACCGCCACGCGGCGGGTTCTGTTTGCCTAGAGCTGCCCTGCGGCGTCGTTGAAAAGACTGACAAGACCCCTTTAGCTGCCGCCAAGCGCGAGCTAATGGAGGAAACGGGCTGCACTTCCGATCACTTCGAGCTTGTGGGACAATTTTCGCCGAACCCTGCAACCCACACGAACACGCTGCATTGTTTCGTCGCTTATGACGTCTCTCGTTCACAAGCAGCAAGCCAGGACGAGACAGAGGACGTTTCCTGCGGCTTCCTAACAATCGAGGACATTCTGGGCGCTCTGGAAACAGGTCATTTCTCTCAGGCGCTCCACATCTCCTCGCTGCTTCTCAGCTTAAAGCATATCGGCATGATGGTCCTCAGCGACAGGACGAACAAACGGAAATAAAGAACAAATTGACTTGCATAAATTGGGCGGCGCTGACTGCCGCTCTGCTTTGGCTTGGAATGACTGCGCCGGCGGCATCTGCCGACGATCTGCGGGCAGCGTATGAATCGCAGGTGGGATATGCTCTGCACCTGCTGGAAGCCGGGCGGTACGGCGAGGCGGAAGATGCCGCGCAAAACTTAGTCGCGGCCTATCCCGACGCCCCGCTGCCATATGAGGTGCGCGGCACGGCGGCGCTGTATGTTGGCAGCCTCAAGTTTGCCCGGAAAGATTTTGACCGGGCAGCCCAATACTCCTCCGGCGCTCCCGTAGACCCGGCGGCGCAGTACGGACTGGCGCTGTGTGATCTGTTCGCGCATCTGGGGTCGGCCGCCGACAGGCTGGCGGACCTGCGGCAGCAGCGGGCTTTGACGGAAAGCGAAGCCCGCGATGTGGCTGGGACGCAGGCGTATGTCGCGCTGCTGGGAGGAAACAGCGCCGGAGCAATTGTATTCGCCGGACAGGCGGGCGATGGCAGCCCGCTGGCGGCGGAAGTTGCGGCGATGGCGGCTTATCAGGCTGATCCCAAAGACGGCGCGGTGCGTCTGGGAGAGTTTCTGGCGACGGCGGATGGTGTGCCGGTTGTCCGCGAGCAGGAGGGCCTGCGCCCGCTGTTTGACCCGGAAGCGCCACTGGAAGCGGCGGTGCTGGAGCCGGAGCTTCAGCAGATGTACGCCGACCGGCTGGCGGGGGATGTCCAAGCCGCTGTTCATCATACGGGAGCCGTCGCCTCGTGTTCCGGCGTCGTAGACTTGAACCCGCCGCAGACCCTGCCGAGCCGGACAGCGCTGCTGTCGTACTCGGTGGACGGTCAAATGGCGGCAATGGTCAGCCGTCCGCCGTTTACTTGGACTTGGGACACGGCACGAGTCGCAAACGGCACACATACTGTGGAAATTCAGGCAGTAGACATGCTGGGGAACGCGCTGGCAACCCAGACCGAGACCGTGCGTGTCAGCAACCGAAACGCTGCTGCCCTGCGACAAGCCGACGATCCCGAAACGGAAGCGCTCAAAGCGCGGCTGTGGAACCTTCTGGCCCTGCGCCCCTCGCGCAAAGTGGCCGAATGGACTCTGGCCCAGGCGTGCCGCACTGCCGGAGACATCGTGGGTGCGGGAACACATCTCGCAAACGCCGCCGCTTTAGACCCCGGCTACAAGAATGGCCGCAGCACGGCGGCCGCGCTCTTTGGCCCGCCCCCGGCTCTTCTCAGTCTCAGCAGCGGCAGCGGCAAGATGAAGCAGGTCGCGCTGACATTTGATGACGGCCCTAGTCTTGCCAAAACGCCTGCCCTGCTGGATGCGCTGGATGCGGCTCATGCCCCCGCGACATTCTTCGTGGTCGGTTCCCGCGCCGCCGAAGCGCCGGCCCTCCTGCGCCGGATGGCACAGTCAGGCGACGAAGTGGAAAACCATTCAAGCACGCATCCCAACATGAACTTGGTGCTAGGCGCGGATGCCGAGCGCGAAATCCTGCGCGGCAGCGTCACGATTGAGGCTCTGACCGGTCATCAGCCGCATTTCTTCCGGCCCCCTGGCGGCAATGCCAATGCTGGGGTTCAGCATCTCGCCCACAAGTACGGCCTCACGGTGGCCTACTGGAGCCTGGACGCGCTGCATTATGAGGACCTCGGCTCGCCGCCGCGCCTCGTTAAGTATGTGCTGGCCCATGTCCATCCCGGCTCCATCGTGCTGATGCACAACGGTCCGGATGTCACCACGGCGGCTGTTCCTGATCTAGTCACCGGCCTGCGGGCGATGGGCTACTCGCTGGTGACGCTGTCCAAGATCGCGCAGGGGCAGACAAACACACCTGCGAAACTGATGCCGAAAATGAAAGAATAGCCGGCTTGCTCCTTGAACTGCGATTCTGGCTGACACTCGCCGTTTTCGCTGCGACGCTGTGCTGCGTTTTGATCAAGCCTCGCGGCCTGCATGAAGCTTGGGGCGCGGCGGGCGGCGGGGCGCTGATGCTGCTTTTCAGGCTGGAAACTCCGCAGCAGGCATGGCGCGTAACCCGGACCGGGCAGGATGCGCTCTTGTTTCTGCTGTCCCTGCTCCTGCTGTCTGCACTGCTGGAGCGAAGCGGGTTCTTTGAGTGGGCATCGGTGCAGGCGGCGCGGCTGGCGCGAGGTGACGGCAGACGGCTGTACCGCAATGTGTTTCTGCTGGGAGCGCTTATTACAGCAGCGCTGTCACTGGACACGACTGCCGTGATTTTGACCCCCGTGGTGCTGGGGTTCGTGGAGCGGCTGAAGCTGCCTGCCCGGCCTTACATCTTTGCCTGCGCGTTTGTCGCAAACACAGCTTCCCTTCCGCTTCCCGTCAGCAATTTGACCAACCTGCTGTTCGCGGGAGCGTTCAGTTTGCCGTTTGCCGGGTTCTTTCTGCGGATGGCTTTGCCTCAGTGCGTCGCGCTGGCGTTAAATTATGTGCTGTTCCTGCGGCTGTTTCGAGGCGATCTGCCGGCACGGTTTTCGGGGGAAGCTTTGCCTGACGCCACATCGGTTATCCTTAATAAAAGTTACTTTCGGGGCGCAGTCGGCATTCTCGGCCTTGTGTTAATTGGCTACTTTGCTGCGCCGTTTGTGCCTCTGAGGCCCTACGCAGTCGGCTTTGCGGGCTGTCTGGCGCTTGCAGTTTGGGGTGTTCGCACCGGGTGCGTGAACTGGAATTTGCTGCGCGGCGTGAGTTGGTCTGTTTTTCCCTTTATCATCGGCCTGTTCGTCGTGATCGGCGGCATTGGGAACTTAGGGCTGACAGGGAATGCTACATCAGCGCTGGCGCATTTGCGTTCTCCGCTGCTGCGGCTGCTGGCTGTGGCGGGCGGAGTCGGGGCGGCATCGAACATCGTCAACAACATCCCGGCGGCGCTGCTGGCGCGGACGGTTTTGCAGCAGGCGCACGGCGGTGTGCCTTTGGTATACGCCGCTTTGCTGGGAACAAACATTGGCCCGAACATCATGGTTTCAGGATCACTCGCAACGCTTCTAGTGCTGACGGCCGCAAAGAAGAGAAGCCAGAAAATAAGTCCACTAGATTTCCTGAAAACCGGCCTGCTGGTGACGCCGCTGACCCTGCTGGGAGCAGCCCTGACGCTCTGGCTCTCGTTTTGGGTCAGTCCGTAGTTCAGCGGCCAGTCAGTTTTCCCTTGAGAAAGCCGAGCGGGGACTGGACCTGCACCGTGAGCGGAAGGACCAGCGGGACGCGGGACGGAGAGCGCACGGCCAGCCCGCTTTGGTAGGTGCCTGCCGGCATCTCGGTGCTCGGCACGGTTACTTGGATAGACAGAGTTTGTCCCGGCGTCAGCCTTCCTTCGGGCGGCACGGCCCGCAGGCCGTCAATCGGCCTGCCGATGCCGCCGGTGGCGCCTTCCGCAAGAGAAGTCACCTGAAACTCTATCGCTACCTCGCCGCTGTTTTGCAGCGTGAACGTGCCGGAAATCTCCTGTCCGCGCCGCCCTGTCAGCATCAAGGGTGTGAAAGGCGCGGCTGCCTGCGCGTTGACAAGGATTTGCCCCGGTGACGGCGCGAAGTTGACGCTGCACTCCACCGCCCATTTATCGCCTGGAACCGGCTCACCCTGCGGGCCTGTCTGGTCGTCGCTGCTGATTTCCAGACGCCCGGTAATGAGCGCCCCGCGCTCTGGTGTTTTCGCCGGGTCAACGCGCACCGTGATTTCATTTTCATTGCCGGCAAATCGCTTACTGGAAACAGTGATCCAGGGCGCACGCGGCTTGA
Organism: uncultured Armatimonadales bacterium; assembly: GCA_964243345.1. Lineage (GTDB taxonomy): Bacteria > Armatimonadota > Armatimonadia > Armatimonadales > Capsulimonadaceae > JANXMY01. The sequence continues at coordinate 2,289 of CAXTER010000138.1, read as the reverse complement.
TTTCTCCGCTGACCGTGCCGCCGCCGGCATTGTAAAATGACACCGACATCGGCGGCGCGAGACGCCCACCCGCCACTTCTCCAAACCGAAGATGCTTGCGGTTGACCAGCAGCACCGGCGGGGCAATGGAGCGCAGCTCCTGCAAAAACTCGCCCGCAGTGGCATACCGGTACTCAGTGTTATAGGAAAGCGCTTTGTTGATCAGCCTTGCTAAATTCAGGTCGGCGTTCGGCTGCTGGATCAGCGAGTTGGTGATATACATGGAGCGCTGGTTAATTTGCTCCTGATCGGGCGCGGACCCGGCAACCAACTCGTACAAAATAGCCCCCATTGCAAAAATGTCCGTGCGGACATCGGCGCTCCACTGGCCGTCGCCCTCAAGCTCCGGCGGCAGGTAGCCTTCCGTGCCGTACAAATCGCCCGGCTTGTCGTTTTCATGGCCGTGTCCGAAATACTGGGCTGCACCGAAGTCAAGCAGCGTCAGATGCCCCTGCGGCGTAATCCGAATGTTGGCGGGCTTGAGGTCATGGTGGATAATCTGGCGCGAGTGGAGAAATGCCAGAGCGTCGCACAGGCTCACCGACCACTTTAAAGTCCAAAGCCGGGGCAGGGGATGACGGCGGGCGATGATGTCATCCAGTGTTGCACCAGCGATAAACTCCTGAGCGATATAGTAATGGCCGTCATTTTGGAATGCCTCATAAAATGTCGGCATCAGCGGGTGGGGGCTGGCCTGCATTCCGACCATCCGCTCCCGGTCAAAAAGCGCTTGCAGAGGAGCCTGACCGCGCGGATGACGCGCCGGAAAGAACTCTTTTAGGGCAACCCGCCGGTCCACAATTTGTGGGTCGCGGGCGAGGTAAACTGCGCCGTAAGCGCCCAGCCCGACCACACTTTCAATTACATACTGCGTTTGATGCCCCGGCACTTCCTCGCCGGCAGCCAGCAGCATGGCATCATCATATCGTTTGCGCTTCGCCACTTGCATACCTCAGAGACTTCGAACACCGAAGATACTCTTAACAAATCCTGCTTGACAATCCTGCGTCTTACGGGTATTATACCTGCCGGAACGCAAAAGCCGCCTGCGTCTTCCGTCTGCGGCATTTGCACTCTTTGGCCCTATCGTTTAACGGTTAGGACAGCGCCCTCTCACGGCGTAAATCGCAGTTCGATTCTGCGTAGGGTCATTCTTAATTTGATGTTCAGTCTTCCTCATGCGCCTGCCATGCGGAAGATTTTTGTTTTTTGGGTATTGCGTTTACTATGGAACGAATGTATGCGCCGTGGCGCATGGCCTATATTGAGCAGCCGCAGCCGAAAGAACACGCGACAGGCTGCGTCTTCTGCGATGCAGCGGCGTCCACCGACGATGTCGTCAATTTGATTGTCTACCGGGGCGAGTCGGCGTTTGTCCTTCTGAACAAGTTCCCGTATAATAACGGGCATCTCATGGTCGTGCCGTACCTGCACACGGCGAGTCTGAATGACCTCAGCGACGCGGCAACTTTAGAAACGCTCACGCTTGCTAAAGCGGCGCAGGCGACGCTTGCTCGTGCCATGCACCCGGAAGGCTACAACTTAGGAATGAACCTCGGCGTTTCCGGCGGCGCGGGCATTACCGACCATCTGCATCTGCACGTTGTCCCGCGCTGGAACGGCGACACAAACTTCATGCCGGTCCTCACAGATGTCAAAGTCATGCCGGACTCTTTAGAGCATACCTGCCTTCTCCTGCGCGAGGCATGGGAGAAAGCCCCCTAGCCCCCAATGATGGGGGAATATGAGAAGAACCGGAACAGGACATAGTACGCGGCTTTTCCCTGCCTCCGGTTCCCTCATCATTGGGGGCTAGGGGGCTGACTTGGAAAGAACTAGAACGGGAAGCGAACGAAATGGCAGACGAGCAGCAGAGCGAGAAAACGCGGGTCATACTGGAAATGGCGACTGAGGCCAGTACCTGCCCGGCCTGCGATTTGAGCGAAACTCGGACGAAAGTTGTCTTTGGCGACGGCAGCGCCGACAGCCCGCTGATGCTGGTCGGCGAAGGGCCGGGTGCAAACGAAGACGCCACCGGCCTGCCGTTTGTCGGACGTGCGGGCAAGCTGCTCGACGAGTGCCTGCGCGAAGCCGGGATGCTCCGAAAACATATTTATCTTACCAACGTCGTCAAGTGCCGTCCAACACTGGAAGAGGCCGGCAAGATCAAAAATCGTCCGCCCCGCGCCGACGAAGCAGGCACCTGCGTCTCGCTTTGGCTGGACAAGCAGATTGCTACAGTCCAGCCGC
>CAXTER010000137.1:0-7803 GCA_964243345.1 uncultured Armatimonadales bacterium | reverse complement strand
AAGAAGACGGGGTCACGGACTGAAGGGCAGAGACATTTCCACTGGCATCAAATGTAGGCTGCCCAATGAAACTGTATGGCTCGACGCCCCAGTTGGAGACCAGGACTTTGGTGCCATCGCGGCTGACCGTGACGCCGTAAGGGAAGAAGCCGACGGGGATTTGCTTGATGACCGTGTTGGTCGCCGTTGCAACAACCGCCAGGCTGTTGTCGCCGTTGCAGGCCACATACAGGTACTTGCCGTCAGGGCTGATCGCCGAACCCGCTGGAAACGAAATCTGGGCCGCCGCGACAGTGCCGCCGCTGGTGCCGCTGTTCTCCGGGAAGTCGCCCTGCGTGAATGAGGCCGACTTGGTGAAGTTGGTCACGGAGCCGTTCGGCGTAATCGGGTTAATCTTGATAGGTGTGCCGGAAGTCAGCGTTCCCGTTGCGGTCGCTGTGGGCGGGGCAAATGTCAGAACCTTGACATTCTGGTCGCCGCCGCCGGAAGCATAGATCGTGTAGCCGCCGCCGCTGGGGACAATTTGCAAACCGACAAACAGCAGACCGACATTGGTCTGGGCCGCAACTGTCATGTCCGAGGTCCGCAGCACGGTCACAGAGTAGCCGCCGAGCAGGTTCAGGCTGCCGCCCGTGGAAGTGGTGGAAGTCAGCGTGGAAAGGCCATTCGTAATGTTGCGCTCGTCATCGCAGGAGATGACAATGTACTGACCATCGGGCGTCAGGGCGCTGCCGAGCGGGTGCATACCAATTTGAGCGACGACGCCGGCGGGAATGACTTTTTTGCCGTTCGGCAGGACGCCGTCAAAATAGGTCGGCATATAGCCTGACGGCAGGGCCAGTTCTTTGGATTTATTCGGGCCGGCCAGCAGCTCGGCGCTGCTGTAAGTGGTGGTTGCGGTGCCGTCGGTCCGCAGTCCTTCGGATGTGCCGTAAACTGGCGCGGTGACGCTGCCCCAGTTGGTGCCGTCTACCTGCGCGACAGCGGCGGAGCCGCCGAGCAAGGCGAGAAAAGCCGTGCCGAGTGCAGCAGCGCTCCTCGTGAGTTGGATTCGTTTCATAACAAGTGATCTCCTCAGCATTGACGATGTTTAACTATTTTGCGGCAGATGCAGCGCGGCGGCGGCTGACAGCCACGCCGCCGAGGCCGAGCGCCAGCAGAAGGCCCAGCGAAACTGTGGTGGACGCTTCCGGCACGGCTGCCGGCGCGATGATATTCACGGTGTTTACAACATTGTTGCCGCTCACCAGCGCAAACTGCCCAAGCGCGGGGCCGTTAGGGTTGGGTCCGAACAGGCTGGCGGAAAAGCTGGAAGACACATACTGCGGCGTTGTCGGCCCGCCGAAGGTGGTCGCCGTGTTAATTGTCTGGGCGGGGCCGGAGCCGATGGAGCCGGTCAGGGTCGCGGAAATAAGCGGTGCGCTGCTTGTAAAGGAGTTGGTGTAGGCATCAAACGTGTTCGTGTCCAGGCTGCCCAGCAGAATTGTCTGCGTAAAGCCGCCTTGAAACACTTCGTTGATTTTGAGGTTTGTAAATGTGAGATTGTCGGTGACGGAGAAGACCGGATCGCCGGGAGAAAGCGTATCATTCTCAATATCAAAAGAGAAGGAGGGCGGCGCAGTCTGGGCAAATGCGCCGGAAGCAGGCAGCAGGGCGGTACCGGCAACGGCAAGTCCAGCAGCCGAGCGCAGCGTGAGGGGCATTAGGGATTTCATAAAATCAGGCTCCTTGTTCAGATAAACACTTGATACAGCCTGATAATTATGCCTAAGCGATATTAAGAGAACATTAAGCGAAGATTAAGAAATCTGTTAAGGAGCGAGGGGGCTTACATAATGCCCAGTGTCCTTGAGGAAATGTTTGCAGGGGCGGGCGGCTGAAGCCGCAGCAACAAAGGCGCGAAACCTGCCTTCGCAGGTTAGGATTGAGGCCCAGTCCACGAAGGTGAACTTTGTGCCCTTGTTGCTGTGGTTTCAGCCGCCCGTTCTTATTCACTCTGCTGAGTAGCGCACGGCGGCGCGGGACGCGGCCAGCGGATCGCCGCCGCCCAGCCACTCTTCCAGCGCCGCCGGAGCGTCCAGCGCGGCCTCAAGCGCTGTGTTCAGCTCGCACCGGCGACCTTCTTCCGGCAGACCCGCCTGCCGCAGCGCAGAGACGGCCCCTTCGCGCACCCCGGACTCGATCCCGAACGGACGCTGGTCCTGCACCGGACGCAGGTCCCCTCTCCCTTCCTGCATGACGCGGGCGCAGGCGCTGGCATCCCGGCTGTTCCAGGAGCGGCAGCCGAGGGGCCGGGCGGCGTAGGCCGCGCAGCGCCCGTTTTCCAGCAGGGCACACGGCACGGCGGCGCGAACCCGCTCTTCCGGCGAAAGTCCCTGCACCTTTGCGGCTGTCAGACGCACTCGCTCTTTAAGCTCAGTCAGCCGCGCCGGGGAACACGTTGCCCGCAGATGCTCCGCCAGCAGAAACACTTCGGGGGCGGATGCTTCCACAGTTAAATGGCAGCAGTAAGCGCACCCAGACGCGCAGGCATGCGGAACCATATGAAGGTTTTGGACATAGCGCCAGGTCTGCTCATAAAACTGATGCGAGACTGCCGCCGCCCCCAGCACGGCGGCAGGCGTCACGGGCCTGCCGAGACCTTTTTGAAGGTGCGCCTCCATGTCCCCGGCGAGGGCGCGGGCAAACGGCAGCATTTTCGCGGGCGTCGCCGCAAAGGCATCTTTTGAGGCAGCGCCGGTGTTGTCGGTGTTCATCACTAATCCAGTCCAAACTAATCCAGTCCAAAACTGCCGTAATCGGCGCTTGTGATGCGCCAGACTTTCGTGGGGATAATCAAAAAGCGGTTGGCATCCTCGCGCTTCCACTGAGCGGTAATGTCGTGGCTGTACAGCGCCTGGCCGCCCGCTGTCGAGTCTACTTCCAGATGGCTTACGGAAGTTGCTGTGTCGCCGGTCACAGTAATCACCGGCAGGGACTGGACAATATGGACCGGCTCGCTGCCCTGCACTTTGTTGAGAAGAAACCGAAGCTGGATCGGGCTGGGAATGTTGGCGTCATGGTAGTTTGCCGAAATAATGCTCATCACCCCATTGATATCATGCTTCTCCCCGGCGGCGCGGGCGGTCTCAAGCTGCCGGGCAATCTGCGCCTGGTCTGAGACAGTCGGCTGGCGCAGAAAGATGAGCGCGGCGACAACAAACACAAGAATGAGGGCTAGCCAGAGCAGTATCTTAGACGAGGGTTTCATGCAGGAGATATACCCAGGAAGACCTCACCCCGGCGCAAGCGCCGCCCTCTCCTTGTTAAGGAGAGGGTAAAAGAAGAATAAGAACATCACTGCTGGGCTGAAGCGCTCTTTCTTATCTGTCTTCACCTTCTCCTTAATTAAGGAGAGGGCGGCGCTTGCGCCGGGGTGAGGTCTCTTAACTCCGCGTGTCTTTGCGCGACTCCAGACGCCACCGGAAGTTCCACGCGCCGACACCGTAGGTCAGCGAGAACGGCGGCACATGATAAACGCTGATGCGGGGCAGGCACAGGGGATTGTCAGCAGGACGCGCCCGCCCAAACTCGGTGGTCACGGCCTGCGCGTAGCCAAGCTCCGCCGCCGCCTCAATGACGCCGCCACTGACGCTTCCGTAAGGGTAACATAGCACAGAGATCGGCGCTTGCAGCTTTTGCTCCAAAGCGTCTTTGCTGACTTCCATTTCCCGCCGGGCATCACCAGGGCTAATTTCCGCCAGCTTAGGATGAGTCGCCGTGTGCGCCTCAAACGAGACGTGACCATCGCGCTGCATTTCTGTAATCTCAGGCCAGGACAGCAGCGGGGTCGGCTCATAGCCTTCGGGAACAACCCAATCGTTTGTTTTTCCGACACGCTCCGAGACAAGGAACACTGTGTAGCAAAATCCAAGCTCGGCCAAGAGCGGGTGAACATTAGTTTTGAGGTTCAGGTAGCCGTCGTCAAAGGTCAGCAGCACGGGCTTTGGCGGAAGCGATGCCGTACCGGCCCGCGCGTCCGCCATCTGACGGAACGTAATCGGTATATAGCCCGCCCGCTTCAGCATTTTCATTTGTCCGGCAAACTCGTCTGCCAGCACATAAAAATGCTTGTATTTCGGCGGGCGCGGGGCATCTTCCACCGCGTGGTACATTAAAATTGGGACTGTCCAAGAGGGTGTCATGGCTTAAAAATCGGTTGACACGGGGCTGAACCCCCGTGCGTTGAAGAAGCAATTCCCCGCCTCAGCGCTGGCTACCCGGAGGGGCGCGGGCATCAGACATGCCTCGCCTCAGACGTGTCTTGCTACGTCTTCGCCCGCGCAGGCGGGAGCTTGAACTTCAAAGCACGGGGGTTCAGCCCCATGTCAACCGGTTTCTACGCAGATTCTTCGCAGAAAGTGGGGCAAACTTCACGGTAGAGCATAAGCAGGCGCGTGATCTGTAAGTCCTGCGTGAATTCCTCGGAGACAACTTGACGGCCTGCCACACCCAGCTCCGCCCGGTGCTGCGGCCCAGACACCGAGTTCAGCAGGCGGCTCAGAGCTTCAAACAGCGCGTTAGAGTCGTCCGGCAGGACCAGCAGGCCCGTTACGCCGTCCCGGACAACTTCGCGGCAGCCGCCAATGGTGGTTGCCACCGCCGGCAGACCTGCCGCCATTCCCTCGGCGAGGGCCAGTCCGAAGGCTTCATCGATGGGAAGATGCACCAGAACGTCAAAGGCCGGCAGCAGGGCGGGAATATCGGAGCGCGGCCCAGTGAACAGCACGCGGTCTTCAAAGCCGCCGGCTTGGGCCAGCGCCGTCAGGGCCGCATGTTCGCCGGGTTTTCCCTCGCTGCCGACCAAAACAATCCGCAGCGCCGGACAGACCGGAAGCAGGCGGGAGATGACTTCAAAAAGCCGCCGCTGCCCTTTGGCATCCAGACGTCCGATCATGCCCAAAACAAGCGCTTCTTGAGGAATGCTGAGGCTTTGCCGAACAATTACTTTCTGACGCTCCGCTTCGGGCGAGCCGGGCCGAGCGAACCGCTCCATGTCGACGCCGTTCGGGATTAAATGCACAAACGCGGGATTGAACTGATGGCCCAGGCGCAGATGATCGCAGACCGGGCCGGAGACGGAGGCAACCGCGTCCGCGCCCCACTCGAAAAAGCGTCCGCTTGCACGCGCCGGGGTGCCGAGCAGGCGGACCATGTGAGCGTGCAGCACCACCGCAACCCGGCGGCGCAGAGAGCGCCGCGCCAGCGCCGCGCCTAAGACCCCAACTACGTAATCGCGCCGGGAATGGATATGCACAATGTCAATGCGCTCGTCGCGGATGATCCGGGCCAGCCGCAGGGCCGCCCCAAAGTCGCCGCTGTTTCGGACGCGGAACGCCGCCGTCGGCAGGCCAATTTCGCGGCACCGGGTTTCTACAAAGCCGCCGGGACGGCAGGCGAACTCAACAAAGACGCCTTGCTCCTGTAAGGCTGAGGCCATTTCAATTGAGTGTGTTTCAATGCCGCCGTGGCTTTTGGTGCTGGCCACAAACAGCAGCCGGGGCAGACGCGGCTCCTGCACCCCATCTGCCTCGCCCCAAGCCGCATCACTGCCGCTCGGCGTACCACTTTTGCATAAACTGCTGATACTCATGCTGCTTTTCTTTGATGGCCCGCCACCAGCCTTCGTTGTCCTTATACCATTGGACAGTCTCAGCAAGCCGCTCTTCAAACTTTTCTTTCTCAGGCGCGTAGCCTAGCCCCGCCATTTTGGTCACATCGAGCGAGTAGCGTCGGTCATGGCCGGGCCGGTCTTTGACATAATGGATGAGCGTGTCGGGCTTGCCGAGCAGGTTCAAAAGAAGATGAACAATCTCTAAATTAGGCCGGTCGTTGTCGCCGCCGACATTGTACACTTCGCCCGGCTGACCATGATGCAGGGCAATGTCAATGCCCCGGCAGTGGTCCAAAACGTACATCCAGTCCCGCACCTGCTGGCCGTCGCCGTAGACCGGCACCGGCTTATCGTCAATGAGATTGGTGATAAACAGCGGGATAATCTTTTCCGGGTAATGGTAGGGGCCGAACGTGTTGGAGCCGCGCGTCACGATGGTCGGCAGGCCAAAGGTCTGATGGTACGCCCGCACCATCAGCTCACCGCCGGCCTTTGCCGCCGAATAGGGCTGGTTTGGCTCTAGCGTATCGCCTTCCCGGAAGATGCCGTCGGTGGTGCCGTAGACTTCATCGGTAGACACCTGATGGAACCGCTCGTGCTTGAACTTCCGGGCCGCTTCCAGCAGCACGAAAACGCCGTTAAAGTTCGCCTGCACCGCGCTTTCCGGGTCCAAAATTGCCCGGTCATTGTGGCTTTCCGCCGCGAAGTTGATAATCACATCGGCGTTCTGGGCCAGATTGTTGACTAACGGCGCGTCGCTGATATTGCCTTGAATAAACGTGAAATTCGGGTTCTTCCAAACATCGGCCAAGTTGTCCAAGTTGCCGGCGTAAGTCAGCGCATCTAAGACAATCACCCGGTAATCAGGATATTTGCCAAGTATATATCGAACAAAGTTCGAGCCGATAAAGCCCGCGCCGCCGGTTACAATGAGTGTCTGCATAAAGTGTTCCTAAAGTCCGAAGCGGCCCAGCAGGCCGCCGAGCATTCCGCCGCCGCCCGCGCCGCCCTGCCCGCCTGCGCCAAGAACGTCGTTCAGCAGGCCGCCGGCTTCCGGGAACCGGTTGGCAACTTCCGTCATCACTTCCGGATGCTCGCGTGCCAGCGCCATTGTTGTTGCCGCCAGATCGCCGTGTGACATCTGGCTGGGGTCAGTAGTGCCGACCCCGGCATTGCCCAGCAGGCTTTGGACATTGACGCCCTGCCCGCCAAGCTGGCTCATCACTTCGCCGAGCAGGCCCCGGTGCGCGTCTACATCTTCCGGCGCGGCCTGAGCGATTGCCTGCGTCGGGTCGCCCTGAGAACTTTCTTGGGCCTGATCGTCATCCTGGTAATCGTCCGGCATGGCTTGTCTCCTTGAGTTTTCTGATTGCTGAGAGGTTAGTGTTTGCGTTTCTTATGGGCTTATTATAACATAATGTCACGAGAAGGGGAAGGGAACAGGCCGTGAGTATGAAATCCAAGACATGAAAGTGCAGTTAACCTTCGGTCAAAGAACTTCCAGCCCGAAGGGCGTCCGCTCTCTCCTGCCGTGGGTTTCATACCCGCGGCCCTGTTCACGGTTTCACTGCGCTTTGCCCGGCACAGCAGGGGTTAGGCCATGTGCCTGGACTTCGGCGATGAAGTTTTTGGCGTCGGCGACATGCTGACCGGAGGGAAACTTCTGAAGGTAAGTGTGCCAAATAGAAATGGCCCGGCTGCTGTCTCCGAGAACGGCATAGGCGCTGGCTTCGTTGAACAGGCTGTTCTCGTGATTGGGGTTCTGGCGCTGGGCAAGAACATACTGTTCCAGCGCTTTCTGCGGCTGGGACGACTTAAAGTAAGCGACGCCTAAATCGGTGCGAATGTCCGGGTTGTCAATGCCTTCAGCAATGGCTTTTTGGTACGAAGTGATCGCCTGCGGCCACTGGCCCTGGTCTTCTTCCTGATTGCCCTGAAGCCGGTCCGCTTCCGCCACAGCGGTGCGGCTTTCGGAGGCTTGCGCCAGTGCAGGCCGCAGGGCAAGGTACGTTCCGCCGCCACCGAGCGCCGCGCAGACCACGCCGGTCAAAACATAGCCCAGCAGGCTGATGGCTCTGGCACCCCCAGGATTGGGGGCGGGGAGGGCTGCCCGGCGTGTCTTGCGCGGCATGGCTAACGCACTCCTGCCG
>CAXTER010000136.1:0-8666 GCA_964243345.1 uncultured Armatimonadales bacterium | reverse complement strand
CGTGGCAGTCCATGAAACGTCAACAAGTTGTCCTGCTCCGCGCTGAACTGTTGTGTGTATCCGATGGCCTAGAAGTCCGCCTAGTAGACGCTCGCAAAATAGCTGCTGTGTTCCCGCCACTCTTATACCATTGACGGTCAAAACTTTGTCCCCTAGTTTTAGTCCCGCACTTTGGGCAGGCGCACCTTTCTCAAACCTTGAGATCGCCCAGCCATCGCCGGATTGTTTGACAAACAAGCCTGCCCAGCCTAGATCATCGGGTCCGCCATGTGCTGACGGCTCTAACGTCAACTGTCCGTTCGGCCCGTCTAACGTCATCCGATACCTGGTAAGAATGTCCATTCCAAGAGATTGGCTTATAGTGGCAGGTAACGTGCCAACAGATACATTTGGCACCTGGGCTTTTCCAATCATAATGTTCGCCAGGGGCAGAGTCGGACAAATATAGAGCGTATTGTCAACAGTTTCATGCAATTCGCTGGAAATCGGCATTTTTGGATGGAGTGCAGGCAGTACCGAGAGTGGTACTTGAGTGTCGCTGCTGCCGGTATCTACAATTAAATCAGCGGTGGTCTCTGGCGCAAGAACGGCGTGGACAGTAAAAACATTGGCGTTATTAGAGCGCAGTGGCAGTGTCGTTCCTCCTGGAATATAAAGAGGCGGATGGGGCATTGTAAATATCGTTAGCGTTTTGGCGGCGAAGTCAAACCGTGAGGTTACTGATTTTAGTGCTCCGATTCCAACAAGACCTGCAATGTGCGGGTGCGGAACGGCGAGGTTGATAATGCTCCAGTTCGTTACAAATGCTTCCCGTATGTCAAAAGCCGTGTTGCTGTCGTGGTTTACCCCTTGAAGGACAACGCTCGTTATCGGTGCCCGCGAAAAGGTAAAATTGTCCGCTTTCTCAACCTGGCTGCTCGGAGTTAATCCAAGTTCCTTCGCAGCCCAGGGAGCCAGCAGCAAAGGTGGCGTCGTGCCGGTATCCACGACAAACGGCAACGGAGGGTGGCCGTTGATGCTGACTTGTACAACTGGAATCGGAGTAGTGAGCATGTCATAGAGAAATGGAATAACCTTGCCTTGTTTCTCATCCAGCACTCCTGTTGCTGCCTGCTGTTCTACGACTGGAATAGTGATGCTGATTTTGCCTGGTCCGGTTCCATTTATGGGGTAGGGGTTAATCTGCCTGAACTCGCCCGTTTCGTAAAGCGCAGACAAATCGTTTTTCAAGATATTGGCATCATAAAGAGTGCCGACTTTCGTGTGCATTTGTGCCAAGATGTCTGCGGTCTTGATGCGGCTGTTGCCAGTAGTTTCAATAGAACTGATGTAGGCTTCCACCAGGGGAATGGTCAAAAGGCCAGTTTTAGGATCGATGTTGATGTCCGAACTGACATCAAAAATAAACCCCTTCTGGAATACATAGCTTGTCGTGTGGTTGAAAAGGTTGTCCAAATCCTTAACTAAGATATTGGTGTTCAGCACCTGCCCGGTGCGCGTCTTCATCTGAGCAATCAACTCTGCTGCCGGGATCGTCGGCTGGCCGCTGGGCGTGTTGGCGGTGATATGGATGCTCTGGACAATCGGGTTTTCGGTCATAGTGTAGGTGAGGGCTACGCCGTTTGGGGGTGCGGGGGCGGAGGTAATGTTCACGGTCTGGAAGACGCCTAAGCCATGAAGTGCGGCAGCCTCTTTCGACATGGCGTCCACGGTGTAAGCATCGCCGACTTTCAGAGTCATCTTCGCTTGAACCGTGTCCAGGCTGATGTTTTTGAGGCCGACAATGCTGATCTTGGTGATAGGGCCAGTCAGCGCGGGAGCGGCGGGGCTGGGCGCGTTCGGCGGGGCCTGCGCGAGTGCAGGGCAGACGGCGAGGGGAACGAGGGCCAGGCAAGCGGCCCAAAGCCGAGGGTATTTCATGGAAATAGTTTCGCGCTTCTCTGCTTGAAATCCTGCCTGAAAGCCGCGTCATACACTTTAGTCAAAGTTCAGAACGCGGCAAACAAAGGGCGGGGCAAGCCCCGCCCCGACAAAATGCGCCTATTTCAGCTCAAGACCAATCTTCGATTAACGCTCGGTGAGGGGCGTGAAATCAACGCCGGGGCTGTAGGCGGAGTCGGTGCCGACGATAACGCCGGTCTGCGCATTCTGATAGTAGCGGCTGCTGCCGCTCTGGACAGTGTGAGTCACGCCGTCGGCTCCTGTGACATCCGTGCGGTCGCCCATGTAGTTGGCAAACCCGCGCTGCTGCTCGTTGTCGGCGTTCACATGGCCCCAGTACGCGCCCATGCTGGCATCACGCGCGGCGTCACTGTCTCTTGTGATCTGCGCTGATCTTGCCTTGCTGTCCGCGATCATCTGCTGCGAGTTCTGCGCCATGTTCTGCCGAATCTGATCGACCGCCCCGGCTTCTTCCTGAGACAGTTTGTTCAGCCAAGCCGGGTCTTCATGGTAGCTTTTCTGGAGCCGGGCAAAGACCGCCATGACGATCTGCTGGTTGCGGGTTTTAGAAGCATCGTCGTTGCAGGTAAGAACGATTGCCGCTGGAATCCAGGTCGTTGTGTCCGCGCCAACGCCGCGCGAAGTCATGCGCTGGGTCGTGCCGATCAAGACGCCAGAAATCTGCTTGCGGGTCAGCTTGCTCAGGCCCGAAAACTCAGTCGCCCCAGCACTGACCTGCACTTCGGCGGTGCCGCCGAATACCTGCTGCGCTTCAATCGTCTTCAAACGGGCGACTTCCGGCAGCGGATGGTCTGCCCCAATCGTCACGTTGTCCATGCCCTGCCTGCCGAGGTTTTCCAAATACCACCGATTAAACTCCGGCGCAAGCATGTAGTGGGAGCAGCCATTCTGCCCGTCAAACGCGCCGAGCATTTCGTTTGGCGTGACCAGGGTGCCGGGCAGGCGCGGATCGCCCATGACCACCTGCATGTCTTTGGCCGGCGACGTCACCCAGTACCCTATCCGCAGGTCGAGCGGCCCGCTGCGGAACGCCCCGCCTTCCGCAGTCCAGCCTTTCGGGACATCTACCTGAAAGCCATGCTCGCGTGGGTCGGTCCAGCGCACGAAGCGCAGCCCGCGCACCGCCGCCCCTATCGACGCGCTTTTCGCCGGCGCTGCGCCGCCGGCTGGAACGATAAACCGCAGCGACTTGACGATACGGGTCAGCACCGGCTGGTCTGCCGCAAAGCTTTCGCCCGGCGCGGCCAGCACAAACAGCAGCCCTTTTCCGTGAACAATGGAGCAAAGGGCGCGTCCCTGGCCTGCTCCGCTTCCATACGATAAAGAAGCCGCGACGGCGTCGCCTTTGGACGGCTGAGGCGCGGCCCCGCTAATCTCGGCATTGGGAAACAGCGCCGCCTGGTCCTCGGCCAGCCGGTCAAGGTGCGAGGCGGCGGAGTCGCCGGGCGGCGCCGTAAACACTTCCGTCAGCATCACTTCCCGGCGGCTTGGGTCCTGGACCGCAATCGAGCGGCTGTCCGCCCGGACAGTCCACCCGGCAGGCCGCTGCACCGTAAAGCCTAACTGCCTGTCTTGATACGTCTGCCATCCGCCCGAACTGCTCACCCGCGCCGCGCTGCCTTTCGCCGGCGCGGACTGTACGCTCCGCGTCCCGGCGACAAGAACCATTCCCCCGGCAAGCGCGGCAAATGCCAATCCCGACGCCGCCTTTTTCCTTTGCATTTGAGACCTCTTTCTGCTTTCACGCGAACTATTTTGCAACAGCCCCATCATAGCACTGCACCGTTAAACCAGCGTTAAATGAAGTGTGAAAGCAAAAAGAAGAGAAAGCAAAAAGAAGAGAAAGCAAAAAGACAAGGCCAAAGCTCGGCCCCGATAATCGACTGCTTGAAATCCTGCGTTCGGCACCAAGTCAGCGCTCGAACTCCAGCGTGACGTTTTTGAGGGAAATCATTTCGCCTTTGATGCTCTTAATTTGCCCGCTGACCCAAAGCGGCGTATGCTGCACCATGCCGTTGAGCCGTGGGTACTTGCCCCGGCGCACGCTGCATACCACCCAGGCGAAGGGGACACCGGGGCGCAGGCTGGCGGGGTCTTGCAGCATAAGATCGAGCCTCAGCCCGTCAGGGATCACAGCCTCAAACGTGACCTGCCAGCGCACTTTCATTCCGGCATAGGTGCGGGCGGCGCGGGTCTGCTCAAGCAGCGGGGCAGCCTGGATGTCCGCGATGATTTGGGGCGGGCGCGGCTCCTCAACAATCGGGCGCAGGCGATTAGCGCGGGTACGCAGGGCGGCTCGCAGAACAAACAGCAAAGCAAGCGCAAGGCAAAGCAGCAGAAAAAGCCGCATGATTCGTAATCCTCTTCCTTGAATTATAGCAGGCGCGGCGCTTTCCTGCCGCGCTATTTTGTAGGGCATCCCGGTAAAAGTATGGTACAAACAGGCCATGCACGAACTACAAGCGATGGATTTGGCGCGTCATGCCATGCTGATTTCCCTCCAAATGTCCCTGCCGATATTGCTGCTGTCGCTGGTCATCGGTGTCATTGTCAGCTTGTTTCAGGCCGTGACCCAGATCCAGGAGCAGACACTGACATTCGTGCCGAAGATCATTGCGCTGGTGCTGGCTTTGACCGTTTTGGGACCCTGGATGCTGCACACGATTGTCGGGTTCACGGCGGAGCTGTTTGCCAGCCTGCCGACGGTCATTCATTGAGGGGAAGCGCCTCTTATGTTTGGACTGATTTATGTTTGATTTGGCCGCATTTTCCGCCGACTCGCTGTGGGCGTTCTTGCAGATTTTCGCCCGTGTCTCAGCGCTTTTCGTGTCCGCGCCGGTGTTCGGGGCGCAGGAAATCCCACCGCAGGTCAAAATAGGCTTGTCCGGCATTCTGTCTTTGGTTTTGCTGCCGCTGGTCAAGGCAAGCGTCACGGCAAACGTGCCGGGGACTGTCTTCGGCATGGCGGGTGTGATGCTGGGGCAGGCGCTGATTGGGCTTTTGATCGGCTTTGTCGTGTCGCTGCTGTTTGTGGCGGTTCGCATGGGCGGGGCATTAATAGATTACCAAATGGGCTTTACGCAGGCGGCGACCTTCAACCCGCAGTTCAACGAGTCCATCTCCCCAATTTCTTCGTTTCAGTATCGGTACGCGATGGTTTTGTATTTGATCGCAAACGGTCACTGGCTGCTGCTGGCGTCTTTAGAGCGCTCGTTTATCAAGCTGCCGGTGTCTCAGCTTTCGGTGACGGGTCTGACTGCTTCGTTTACGGATGTGACGTTCCAAATGCTGCTGGCGGGGCTGCAAATCGCCGCGCCTGCCGCCGCCGTGCTGCTGGTGACGGACGTTGCGTTTGCGTTCCTGAACCGGGCGATGCCGTCCATGCAGGTCTTTTATGTCGGGATGCCCCTGAAGGTTCTGGTCGGCTTTGCGGTGGTGCTGGCCGCCCTGCCGCTCCTCACGGCGGTCATCACGCAGATGTCTAATAGCTCTCCCGATCAAGTGGCGTTTCTCTTGAAGGGGATGCACAGGTAAGCGAAGAAGCGGAAGCGAAGGCTCTTCAGCCCAGGATTTTAATCCTGGGTCTTCTTAAGTCTCAAAATCTATGGCCGACGGCGAAGAAAAATCATTTGCGGCAACGGCCAAGCGCCGGGCGGATGCCCGCAAAAAAGGGCAGGTGGCCCGGTCCGCCGAGTTCGGCGGGGCCGCGACCCTGCTGGCGGTGGTTGTCGCTCTGCACCTGCTCCTGCCCGGCGACGCCGGCCTGAGCCTGCTGCGCGATTTGCAGTCGGCATTTCAGTTCAATCCCCACAGCGCCGCGTTTACGTTTGAGACCGTCCATGAGTGGCAGATGCGCGGCCTCCTGTGGGGCGCAAAAATCCTGCTGCCGGTGGCCTTGCTTGCGGTTGTCCTGGCCCTGGTTTCGGGCATTGGGCAGGTCGGCTTTGCGGTGACGCCCGAAGCGCTGCACCCGAAATGGGAGCGCCTCAACCCTGCGACCGGCATCAAGCGCCTGCTGTCGCTGCGCGGCACGGTGGAAGCTGCAAAAGGTCTGCTTAAGATGAGCCTGGTCGCGGGCCTCTGCTGGTCGGCCTTGCGCGGCGCGGTCAATTCCGGCGAGCTTTTAAACACGATGCGTGAGCCGCTGCCGGAAACTATTGCCGTGGTCGGTTCTCTGCTCTGGACCCTGGGCCTGCGGGTCAGCGCTGTGCTGCTGATTATCGCAGTCGCCGACTACGCCTACCAAAAATACGACTTCGAGAAGTCGCTGAAAATGAGCTTTTCCGAGATCAAGCAGGAAAACAAGCAGTCCGACGGCGACCCGCAGATAAAAGCGCGGGTGCGGCGCTTGCAGCGCGAGATGTCTAAAAAACGCATGATGCAGGATGTTCCGAAAGCGGACGTCGTTGTCACAAACCCCACCCACTACGCTGTCGCCCTGCGCTACGAGCGCGGCACGTCCGCCCCGAAAGTTGTCGCAAAAGGCCAGGACGAAATGGCTGCGCGTATCCGCGAAGTCGCCCGCGAAAACAAAGTCCCGCTGGTCGAAAACAAGCCCCTGGCCCGCTCGCTGTATGCGACCGTAGACATTGGCCGCGAAATCCCTCCCGATCTGTTTGAGGCCGTTGCCCAGGTGCTGGCATTCGTCTACCGCACGCACGGGCGGCGGAAGTAAGTCCGTGGCACCTACCCCGGCGCAAGCGCCTACCCCTCCCTAAGAAGGAAGGGTAAGAGACCAAGAAACAAGCCCACTGCGTTTTTCCTAACCCTTCCTTCTTAGGGAGGGGTAGGCGCTTGCGCCGGGGTAGGTCACCCTGGAGGTAGGCGCTTGCGACGGGGTAGGTCACCCTGAGGGTAGGCGCTGGGGCAAAAAGCAGGAAAATTCTGTAAAAATCATGAATGCTGCTGGAACATTTACCAGGCGAACGTCGTCATAAGGGGAAATTTGCAATGATTAACACACCAAACCCAATGCAGCGGGCGATTGCCGAGCGGCAAACACAGGTCGGCGGTGACTGGTTCTTCTGGATCGCCGGCTTTTCAATCATCAATTCCGTGCTGACGCTGTTCGGCACGGCGATACATTTCGTCATCGGCCTCGGAACAACCGAACTTGTCGACGCCGGCGCATTAGGAATACCAAAAGGTGCGGCTATCGCACTGGATGTTTTCGTTGCCGGGGTGTATGCCCTCTTCGGCTTCTTCGCCCGCAAAGGTGCGAGATGGGCGTTTATTGTCGGGGCGGTTTTTTATATCTTAGACGGCTTGCTGCTTTTGCTGCTGTTCAGAGACTGGCTTTCCGTAGCCTTTCATGCCTATGCGCTTTTCCGCATCTTTCAGGGGTTCCAAGCCGCGCAGCAGCTTGCCGCACTGCGGGCGCAGTCGGCGAGTTACGGCAATGCCGGCTATGTGCCGCCGTCCTCAAACTCATCAAGCGACGTATGGCCGCCCCCGCCGAGCGCCTGAAAGATGTTCGCCAAGAGTGTGCCATAATAGCCGTCATGGAACTTATCTTATTTATTGACGGCGCTTCTAAAGGCAACCCCGGCGCGGCGGGCATCGGGGTTCTTTTAACGGACACAGATGGCGCTATTGTCGCCGAAATCGGCGAAGGCATCGGGCAGACCACCAACAATGTTGCTGAGTACAAAGCGCTTATTCGGGGCCTGGAAGAAGCGCAGGCAAGAGGCGCGTCGCGCGTGACGGTCCACACGGACAGTCAGCTTATGGCCCGGCAGATGGAAGGGCGCTACAAAATCAATGCCCCGCACCTGAAGGCCCTGCAAGCCGAAGCACAAATGCTCTGCCGCCTGTTTTCCGGCGGCGTGACGCTCACTCATATCCTGCGCGAAGGCAACGCCCGCGCCGACCAGCTTGCCAATCAAGGCGCACGCCTCGCCGCAGCGGGTTAGGCATTCCGAAGTTTCGGAAGTGGAAAGGCTAAAGTGTAATGTGGAAGAACTTATCTTGGGCGCTGCTGTTAGTTGGTCTTATGGTAGGTTTTACCTTATGGGCGCGAAGCTTTGACATAGCTACGTTGGGGCTGAGTTTCCTCCTGAGTGGAATCCTTTACCAACGGCTAAGCGAGCCTGAGCAAAAGAAGTGGCTTTTTCTGGGCGGCGTGCTGCTCGCTTTAATTGTCAGCGGTCTGTACTACGCAGCAGAGCTTTTCTTTTTCCCTCATTCCGCTCACGCTCCTCATAGTTTTGACGCTGCCTATCTCGGCGGGTCAATGTGGGTGTTTGGCGGTTTATTCATGGCAGCCTGGTCGTCCGACCGGCAAAAAGCGGGTCTTCTAGAAGTGCGCTGATTTCGTTTATCCTTCCCTGTGCTTCCTACCAGCATAGATTAACCCTATTATGGATACTTCATGCCCTTATTGCAGTCATAAAAACTCGCCCAACACGCCGGTCTGCGCTCAGTGCGGCATTGTGCTGAAGCTGGGCAAAACCAGCCGGCTGGTTCCGGCGGTCAGCACCGGCGGGGGCGGCGGGCTGTCCTTGCTGCGCGGCATTCTGCCGGGCAACAAGCTCAAGCACCAGCATTCGGTCTTGGAAGGACAGATCAGCGAGACGGGAACCAAGATTCAGGAACACGCGGAAGAAGAGCTGAAAGATCCGGCCCTCGCGCCCGCCGCCCGGCTCAGGCTCGCCGCCCTGTTTCTGCTGCAGGGAGACATTGAGAAAAGCATTCACTGGTTCCAG
>CAXTER010000135.1:8154-8763 GCA_964243345.1 uncultured Armatimonadales bacterium | reverse complement strand
TTTACACAAAACTCACAGAAGTCACAAAACCTCCGACAAATCCGATAAAAGCCTCGGCTTGCTGCCTGATACTCTTACTTGGCATGGTTTGTGCATGGCTGCTTGCTATGTCAAACTTAACCCCAACCCTGGCCGATCCCTCGGCTCCCGACGCTTTCCCGCCCTCGGCAAAGACTCCCGTTTCCCTGCCCGAAGATATGGCGGACTGGCTTTCCACGCAGCAAGCCGCCGATCTGCTCGGCTGTACCCGCCGCCAGTTTCAGGACTTCGCCATCCGGCACAGCCTGCCCAAGAAGAAAGTGGGGCTGTCGGCGTTCTACGCGCCCAGCGTCGTGGAAAAGGCGCGGCGGGACTGGCAGAAGGGACAAGCGGCCAAAGACGCGCCCAGGCCGGCAGAAAGACAGCCGGCTGCCAAAAAACAGAAGGTCGCCGAGGGAGACGCATTCAGCGGACCGCCCGCCGGCGACGACGCTTTTTATAACCAGGCGCTTTCCCTCATCAGGCAGATCGTGCAGCAGAGGGGACGGCTTCGGCGATAGACGGATAACCAGGAGACGAAGAAAAGGCCGCCGGCATGATGCCGGTGGCCTTCGCTCCATTAACTTTTAT
>CAXTER010000135.1:0-8054 GCA_964243345.1 uncultured Armatimonadales bacterium | reverse complement strand
TTCCTTTGCTTTTATTTCCTTTGCTTTTATTTCCTTTGCTTTTATTTCCTTTGCTTTTATTTCCTTTGCTCAGGCCGCCGCAACGGCTTTCTTCTTCTTGGCGGCAATCACCACGCCGCCCATGCCGAGAGCCATTAGCAGGCCGAAGGAGACCGTCGTGGAGGCTTCGGGAACCGCAGCAGGAACCGCGCCTGGGGCCGGTGTGACCCCGCTGACCCCCGCAGCACCGCCCACGCCGTTCGAGGTCACGTTGACGAGGCCCTTAGCTGGGTCGGGGGAAGTGAAGACCAAAGTTTCCGTCGTGCCGCCCGCCAGCACCGTGCCGGGGGTGCTGTAGAACAGGAAGTTGCCGGGCGACGATTGAAAGACAGTGGACAGCGGCCCGGTGGCGCTGGCGAAGAAGACGTTGGGATCGGAGAAGCTGAACGTCAACTGAGTCGTGTTGGTTGAGGGCGTCAATCCGTAGGTGTAATTGTATGCGCCGCTGACACCGGCGGTGACTGTCAAAGTCTGTGCCTGTGCCGAAGTGGTCAGGCCCAGGCCCAAAAGCGCCATCACCGCGAAGCCGGCTTTGTGTAGAATGGCTTTGTGTAAAATAGACAAGTGTTCGATCCCCTTTCAAGAAAAAGCGAAATGAGCGGGAAGGCTTAAGTGCCTGCGGTCTGTTTGTTTTCTGAACCCGCAATAACACCTGCTGCACAAACCATGCCAACCAAGCAGGAATCGCAGGCATCCGCAAATATATCATAAATAAAGGCCGCTGGCAATTAAGCAAGCGGCCTGTATTCCTCTCCCTCTTCGGCTACAGGTCCCGCACATACCCGCGCAGCTCCCCGTCAATCACCAGCCGCCCGTCTTCCGCGATATGGCAGTATCTTCCCTGCGCCGGCACGAGAAACAGAATGTCGCCCGCTTTGATGTCTAAGCGGCTGAGGTCCACGCCTTCATATCCGGGCGCGAGTGTCACCGCCGCATCCATCTGGATCGCCATTGTGCCGGGCGGGAAGTAGACCTTCCCGCTGCCGCTTGCTTCTTCATTCGCTTGCATGTGCGTTTACTTTCTTAACTTCGCCGCGCCGGACAAGCCCGTTAAAGACCAAGCGCCGGACCAGGCGGGCGTTCCGCTCGACCCGCCGCCGCGTTACCGTGCCTTCTTCCATAGCCTTATCCATGTTCCAGGCTAGGTCACGCCGAAAGAAAGGAGTGCTGGCCGCGATGTAGGAAAGCATTGTCATTTCTGCGGCAACGGACGTTGCCGGAAACACAGGAATGGGGGCGACCGGGAAGTGCTTTGTCATCAAGGCGCGGAGGCGGGCGTTCATCCGCTCGGTGTTCAGCCGGGTCCCGGCTTTCGCGATTGCTACTTCTGTCGCCGCCGCAGCTCGCTTGCGCCGCTTGTTTTGCTTGCGGGTCGTGTTGATCTTCTCGGTCATTGTGTTTTGTCTCCTGCGTTGTCGTAAAACCCAGCAAAAATACTAGGTTTTTGGGTGGTAAAAGAAGCCCGTGCCGATGAAGGCGCGGGCCGGCGAAGCGGTCCGTTATTTGATGTAGAAGGTTTCCTCAGCAGGGTTCAACCGGGCGAAGTCCAGCGCTTCGCCGGTTGTCAGCAGGGCGTCGGCCAGCGCCTTCTTGTCCAAAGAAAGCGTGACGGCTTCCGGCAGGTTCTCCTGCGCCCAGGACAAAGCCGCAGCGGGATCGGTGACAGACACGCCGGCGGGCTTCTGGCGGTATCCCAGGACGCCGTGCAGGAGGCGCACCGACTTCTTCTTGCCGCCATCAATCTCGGCCCGCAGCCAGGTCTGGAGGCTCGCGCCGTACTTCCATTCCAGGGCTTCCGCTTTGCGCTCACACTCGCGGGCCATGAGTTCAGCGTTCTCGCGGATCAGCTTCGCCTCGGCGCGGGCCGCCGCCATCTTGCCGAGAACCCAGTCCACCTTCTCGGCGGTGTCGGGCAGGAACGCTTCGGCAGTGCCTTCCGCGCCGTCTTCTTCGGTGTCATCGCCTTCCAGGTCATCGGGAACGACGGGGGCGCTTGTCAGGGCTTCCAGGCCCGCGCCCGTGATGAGGATGCAGTCGGTATCCTCAAAGCGCTCGGTATCGGCAAAGTCTTCTTGTCTTCTTCTTATGTCTGTGGCGGTCATGGTCGTTTCTCCTGTTCGGGTTGTGTTTCGGGGAAGTGGGGGCGTTCGTCCCGCCCCCGGTGGGTGTCTTAGTAGCGTCCTGCCATCATGTCGTGCCGCCCGAAGTTCATCTCTTCTTCTCTTGCGGCCATCTGGTCGGCCCACTCGTTTTCGCACACTTCGCACATGGTTCCAGGCGTCTGGCAGAAGCCGCAGTTGTCGCAGATTTCAAGCTCGCCGCTGACAAGCAGGGTGATGGTTTTGGCGCGAAGTTCGCTGCTCTGAATGAAGGCGGTCTTGACAAAGGCTTCGGTGATGTTCATGGTTCGGGTCTCTTTTCTTAGTTAGTAGTAGTATTGTCTGCTCTTATATATGTATTTTACCCTCTATGTGTAGTAGTGTCAATACTCCTAGCACAGTTTTTTGATTATTTTACAAACTATTTTTCTGCACTAGCAGTAGTGTTTCTATTGACAAACACTGATAGCCGGCGGTACAATGGGGCGTGATCAAGGGAGGCAGGCATGATTTATAGCAAAGTGCGCGAGCTTCGATTTCGCAAGGAGGAAGAAGTCGGTTCAAAATTGACTTATGAGGTGATGCAAAAGGATATAGGGCTGAACCCAAACACACTTTCGCGTCTGCTCGGACGTGAGCCGATCAAGCGCATTGATGGCGACACGCTGGATGCTCTATGCGCTTACTTCGGCGTCGGCGTCGGCGATCTGCTGGAATATGTGCCAGGCGCAGAGCTGGCAGAGGGGGAAACCGAATGAACACCGACAAAGACCAGGCCCGCGCCGATCTGGACCGCGCCCGCGAAGCTCACGCCGCCGCCCTGCTGGCCCAGAAGGACGCCCCGGCGGACCCGGACGCCCAGCAGCAGCTCAAAGACGCCGTGCGGCAGGGCAGGAGCGCGTGGAAGGGCTATCAAACGGCAGCCACGGCAGGACTTGCCCAGCAGATCGAAGCCATCGTGCCGAGTGTTTTCAGGGAAGAGTGAGACCGCGCCGGGAACGTACATTGAAGAGGAGAATGAAGAATGAACACGGAAGAGGAGAATGAAGAATGAACACGGAAGAGATGAAAACCCATGTTGACCAAGCTAAGGCCGCTCTGGACCTCGCCAGTGCTTATCATGCCGGCGCACTGCTGGCCGTTCAAGACAAGCAAGACGATCCGAAGGCCAAGCACTCGCTAGAGCAGGCTGTAAAGCGGGGAAAGGTCGCCTGGAAAGCTTATCGGAAAGCCGCGACAGAGAGCTTCGCCGCAGAGATTGATGCTTTTGAGCCAGGCGTCTTTCGGGAAGAGTAGGAACGCAAAGGAGAAACCGACAGAGAGACAAAAGGCGCGAATCAAAACAGGCGGTGCCGGTTGTCATTGCCCGTCCAGAGCAATCTTCCGCGTCGTGCGGGTTCTCACTGGGTCGGGGTGGCCCTCTTTCGTCTCGTCTGTTGACCTAGCTGTATAGAATTGAAAGGCGGGAAGCATGATCCGTGCTGACTTGGTTATTTTATTTGCTGTTGTGCTCATCCTCTTTGGCCCGAGATACTTCTCACAGATTATCAATGATCTCCTAGAAGCCTTAAAGCGTTTCTGTGGTCCGAAGCGATACTAATCTCGTCGGCTGCTTCCCTCGCGTGTGTGTGTGTGCGCGTAGCGCGGGCGCACGGGATTGTAACACTGCGAACCTTTCGGTTTCTGGTATTTCTACTTGGCATGGTTCATGCAGAGAAGCAAGGGGACGCGGTGGCTGCCGAGTTGTGCTAAAGTCGCCGATATGTGCTTAAGAAAGATGCACCCATGAGCCAGTCTAAGATCTGCCCGAAGTGTCAGCAAGTCGCGCCGCTTCCCGCCGCCGTGTGCGCCCAGTGCGGCCACACGTTCCGAACGCAGTTCCCCCCGCCTGATCAGACGCAGATGCTGAGTCAAGCGCCGGTTCCCTATCTCCCGCCGCCTGTCTATCCGCCGCCGCCCCAAGTTCCCCCAGAATACCGGGCTTATCCGCCGCCCGCTTATCCACCGCCTTATGGCCTCAGCCCGGACAGTATTCAGGTCACGCCGGGGATGCACCCGGTCCTGCTCGTGGGCCTGCTGGGCTTCCTCTGCGTTCCGGGGCTGGCCCAGATGGTCAACCGGCAGTATCTCAAAGGCGTCGTCGTGTTCTTCAGCGTGGCCGCCGCCATCGGCGCGACGTTCTTTCTAGCTGGCGTCGGCGGGGCCGTGGTAGGGGTGGCGGCGGCGATTGATGCTCTTTGCGTAGCGAACCGGCTGAACCGGGGCGAGATCATCGGGCCGTGGACTTCGTTTTAGCGCTCAGAATTTGTTTTAGCGCTCAGAATTTGTTTTAGCGCTCAGAATTTGTTTTAGCGCTCAGAAACTGCCGAGCTGCCCCACGTCCCGGTCATAATCCGCTTTATCCGGGTCAAGCGCCGTAGGCTTTGCGTATTTGTTGGCGATCCTCAACCGCTCGTATAAACCCCAGCCCGGCTTGTTTCCAGAGAAGTCTTTGGGCAGGAAATCCCCCCGCGTCACGTTGCCGTAGTTCCGCATCATCATCTGCCCGTGTTTGTCCATTGCGGCAGAGTGGCGGTCAAGTGCCGAGGTGTGCCGGTTTTCCGCTTCTTTGGCCTCTTTAGCTTCCTGCGCTTTCATCCCTGCCGCAGTCACAGCAGATGAGTCGTCAAGATAATGGTTCCCGTACAAGAAACGGTTGGCAGCGGTTTGATTTGGGTCAAGGTGCTTGTCGGGGCCAGCCGTTTCGGTCTTAGAAAGCGGCCCGCCGAGCCAAGCCGGAAGGTGGACTTTGCTGAGGGCATCTATCCAACCGTTCTTCTTGGCGTCTTGCGTGAACGCATCTATCTTATCCGCGCCTTTGTTTTGCAGATGGGTTAGCCACGGCGCGACGGCTTTATCAATGGACTCCTTTAACCGATCTGTGGCGGTTGTCAACCTGGCTTGGGACGCCATGTAATCTGCTGCGTCCTGACGTGCTTTTTTATCATAGACGCCGGAATCCTGCTTCGCTGACGCCATGAGGGTGTTGTAAGTATCCGGCAGCATATCTCTAACGGGCATCAGGCTTTCCGCGCCAAGCTGCCGCGACACCATCAGAGCATCACTTTCCGACTTGTCGTTTTTCAGGTACTTGATAAGTTTCAGCAAGTCCGCGCCCTGGTCAAGATGAGCATAAGGCGCAGGATAGGGACTAAGGCCCACCTTCATTGCTGCAAGGGTTCCGAACCCCCCACCGGATGCGAGAGGCCCAAGCCCTGCCGCTATTCCCGCAAGCTGGCTAGGGTCGGTCTGTAATGCGCCTGCCAATGCTTTGATCTGACCTGTTTCCGCTCCCGTTGCGCCGGTTTGGTGCTGGAGCGAGGAGAAGGCTGTCACACTGCCTTGAACCTTGTCGGTCCAATCTTTTATGGCACGAGTGGCCTCCATGGCCGCAGCAGAGAAAACGCCTATCGGCCCCGCCGCCTCTGCGCCTTCGCCCAGAAGGTCAGCCGTAGCTCCCACGAGAGGCTGGACGCCGCCCACGCCAAATCTTGACGACTTGATGAATGTATCCAGTTTCTTACCAAACGCCGGATTTTTCAGACGGTCAAGCTGCTTCTCCGTCCGGTCAATGGCGATCTTAACATCTTTCTCCGCCAATACATTGCCGTCTTTGATGGCCCGTGCGTACTCGTCTTTGTAGCCGGTGAGGCGCTGGTGAGGCCCGCCGGTGTAGCGGGCCATCTTGGGCTGAGATTGGGGGCGAGGCACGGACGGGCGCGACGGGCCACTTCCCCCGCCTGTCATCCCTGTTGTTTTGGCCGTCGCCGTCGCCGCGTCCTGCACGGCTTTGTAGCCCTTCAGCACTTTGGCGAGGCCCGCAAGCGTGAATACGATTTCGTCTTTATTATCGGCCATGTTTCTGCCTCTTGTTTGGTTGTGACCGCGGCGCTTCCGTCTGCACAGGTTCGCCTCTAGCCAAATGCCCCTAGCCGCATCGCGTGTGCCTGAAGGTTGCGCCGCAATTGATACCCGTTGCCCATGCCGAGGGCGGCGGGAATGGCGCGGTCGGTCCGCTCCCCGTGTCCATACTGCTTCTGCATGATGCCCATCTTCCCGGCTAAGTTGTTGGTTGCTTTCGTCAGGCCATCCATCGCTTTTGCGTGCGGGTCCGTCATGTTCCCGTACTGGTCTTCGCCTTCGCCTGTTGCAAATCGCTTCAGCGTCATTTTGCCGTTGAACAAGTCCGCGTACTCATTGTTTGTGCGCGTGAAAGCATCCATGAAGGGGCGACTGATCTTCGTGCCAAGATTGGAAAACGACTGACCGATCCGGTCCTGCGAGTTCTGAAACTCCGCGCCACCCTGCGCTGTCTGTGGTCCGTAGAGCTTCGCCTGCGTGTCCGCGTCCATTCCCACCCGGTTGTTGAACGCGGTATCGCCGAGGTTTTTTAGGCGGCTGTATGGTTCTTCCAAGTGCATGGCGCGGGCGTCCCGAAGGGCCTCCCCCTGGTCTGCCATTCCATGCAGGGAGGTGAGGGCCTTGACGATTTCCTGCCCAAAATCTTGATTGCCGTATGGCCCCGGAGCATTTGAGATGCCGTGCAGCGCTGCAAAGCCTCCTGCTATGGGATCGTGCGTGATTGAATCGTTAAAAGCGCTGGCTTGGTCGGCGCTGATGCCGAGGTTCCCCAGTGCGCCCGTGGTCTGGCCGCTGCTGCCGGAAGCCGCCTGCGTCTGCCCGAACTTGGCCGCGTTGTCGGCGGCGGCAGAAACCGCTTGGGCGAACATCTCAGCGGCTTTCGCCGCCGCCGCCAAAGCAATGCCGATAGGTCCGCCCGCTTCGCTCAGGCCCGCAAGGTCTGCTGCCTGCCCGCCCAGCGGCGAAAGCCCACCTGCGCCGCCATTGAGCCGCGTGGAGCGAATGAGGCTGTCAAGGCGCTTCTCGAAGGGCGGGGGGTTCTTGCCGGCAAGCTGCTTTTCGTTTCGCACAATGGCCTGCCCGATGCCGTTAATTGCAGAGGATTCTTCCTCAGCGCCATGATGCCCCGCCCCCTGCCCGGTGTTCCGGCGCTGATTGAAATTGGAGACGGCGGCGAGGTCCGAACGTCTACCGCTCGGCGCGGCGTTCTGAACGGAGGACGCAGAACCCCCTGATGCAGAAGACCCCGCAGAACGCGAACCAGACAGGTTTCCCGCCGCAACAGAAGCGGAGCTGCCGCCCGATGCTCGCACCGATTGGTTTTGGCTGCGCGACAGGCTTTGGTACGCAGCAGTTGCGGCTTTGGCCGCCCGCGCCTGGCGCTCTAAGGCGGAGGCGGCTTTGTCAGAGGCTTCGGCTTCGGCCTCCAATGCCTTGACTAGCGCATCTTGCCCAGTGACCGTAAAATTAATGTCAATTCCGTCAGGCATTGTCCTTCTCCTTGTTGTGTTGCGCTTGAAGCATTCGCGAATGCGCCTGCTTCATCTCAGCATTCACCGAACGCAGTACGTCTTCAGGCGTGAAGTTCTCTTGGCCGGTTTCCCGCCGGAACAATTCTCCGCCGACCGCTTCTCCCAGTGCGTATTCCAGCGGCCCCTGCTCAATCATGCTTTGCAAAAACCAAGACGGCACATCGCGGATCGCCACGCCGGCATACATTCCTGTTGACAGGTGCGTCGGCATCTCCGGCATCGTACCGTCCGCAATCATGCGCTCGGCCTCCCGAACGCTTTCCCGGAAGTCATCGGCGGCCTGCGTGAACGTGCTTTTCTTGAACAGTTTTGTAAATGGATTGCGGCGCATGGGCTTCCTGTTTCCTAAGCTGTGTCTGTTTTCCTGGGCTGTCTTTATGCTTTTTCGCTGTCTTTATTATACCCGGTTCCTTGCTCCTAATGCGTATATAGGACTCAATGCAGTCCTTAAAGTCAGCTTCAACTCGCCTGCGTGTGGTAGAAT
>CAXTER010000134.1:0-8842 GCA_964243345.1 uncultured Armatimonadales bacterium | reverse complement strand
CATGTCTCCTGACAGTGCATCGCGGAACTCATTCACGCCTTCAGTCCCAGTTCACGGCGGCGCTTCCGGTGCCGGGGCCGTTCTCCGGCCCACTGAATCTGTATGCTGGCAAAGGAGGCGATGCTTGGATTGCGGGCGTGTCGGCGCTGCTGCATGTCGCCCCGAACGACAGCGTCCAAAACTTTCCCTTAACGCCCAATCAAGTATTCGGCGGCAAATTCGTTGTTGGCTTTCCCGCTCAGCCGCTTTATTCCCGCGTCGATCCGCTGGGGCGCCGCTGGTTTTGGCAGGCCGACCCAATTTCCTGGCAGGCCGGTCCGCTGCGCGGCTTCCTGATTTGGGACGGCAAAACGCTGGCATATCATCCGACATTGCCCGGCTTGCCCGACAAAATATGTTCCGTCATTGCCGCGCACGGCGGACGCTTTTTATGGGCCGCGCAGGGCGTGAGCAGTTATCCCGCCAGTTCTGCTTCGCCTGGCGGCCTTTACAAGATTGATACCCAGACAGGAACCGCCGCACCGGTCGCGCTGCCGCCGAAAGCGCAGCCACAAAGAAAGTATCCGCAGGTCACTGCGCGGATTTTCTGGATGCAGGGCGACCTCTGCGTACTGGAAGCCGACTATTTTGACTATTCGAGTCGTGGCGTGTCCTTGTGGCGTCAGCGGGGGAACGCTTGGCAGAAGGAGCCGGATGCTTTAGCGCTGGATCAATGTCCCCCCAGCGGCTACGCTTCCAGTCAGCCGGTGCTGGATACGGCGGCGGGAACCTGGCTGGGCGTCAGCGGTGCCGGGCTGGAATGGCTGTCGGCAAACGGCAAAAGCGTAACTACCGTGAACTGGCGGCAGGGGCTGGCCGCAGGCCGGGTCAGCACGCTGTTCCGGCTGCCGGACGGCAAGATCATGCCGTTTCCATACTCCGGGCTGGGGGCGCTGCTGCCGCCTTATCCGCCGCCGCTGCTGCCGCCGCGTCCGGGCATTACCCCCAGTGTGCCGGGCCAGCCAAGCGGCCTGGGAGACATGCTGGCGGATCAAAACCGGCACTTGTGGGGGTTTGCGTACCAGCCATCTGGGCGGGCGGCGCTGGAAGAATGGGACGGCTCGCAGTGGCACGCGCATCTGCTCCCGAAATTCAAAAGCACTTTCCCATCGGGAACGCTGTACGCCTGCGACACGCGGGGCCGAGTCTGGATCACGATCCAAATTTGGAACCCGCCGGCCCAGGCGCAGCCGGTGGACACGCGGTTTGTGTATGACCCGGCCCAGGACGCCTGGACGCAGTACGATACTGTGCCGGACGCGGTGGCGGCCGCAGCGGCGCAGCCCGGCATGGCATTCCTGCCGTACCGTAATTCGTCTTCGCTGCCGGTCTTCAGCGGCGACGGCCGGGCGGCCTATGTTGATAGCCAGACCCTCTTTCTTTATGACAGCAAAAAATGGCGGCAGTGGAAAACCCGCGACATTCAGCCGGGCTACGCCTACGGCAACGACCCCGACCATCTGCGTTTTGACAAGAATGGTGAGTTTGAGGTGGCTCTGGCAAGCTCATTGTATGGCTGGACATCGGCGGACGGCTGGCAGCCGAAGGGGTTTGCGCCGCGTGTCAGTCCGCCGCCGCCCCTGCCGCCGGGAGGGCCGGCAGGCTGGTATGGGCCGCTGACGCCGGACAATGCCGGCGGCGGCTGGGCCGCTTTGGGCGGCGACGTTTACCTGACTCGCGGCGGCGTGTGGCGTCGGCTAGCCCCGCTGTCCGGGCGCGGCTCGCCCTTCTATGACGGACGTTACCTTCAAAGCGTCCTGCAAGACCCAAAAGGCCGCTTCTTTTTTGAGACTAATCCCGGCAGCTATTTAGAGTATGTGGTCTGGTCGCCGCCTGCCGCGCTGCTTCCCGCGCCGCGCATCCAAATTCGCCCATTGTCCACCGACTCTGTGCTGCTGCGTTTTGATGCGGCCCCCAAAGGCCCGCGTGAGTTTCAGTGGCGCTTGAACGGCGGGGCGTGGCAGACGCCGCCGCCCGGCAGCCCGGTGACGCTGACAGCGCTTCATCCGGGAACTTACCGTGCTGAGGCGCAGGCCCTCAGCCCGCTGCTGCAAGCCTCGCCGGTGCCGTCCGCCGCTGTGTTCACCGTGCAGCCGCCGACGGCGGCGCAGATTGCCGGCTGGGTGCGGACACTGCTGTCCGGGACGGACACCGCCCGCGAGGCGGCGGTGGCGGGGCTGACCAAACAGCCCGCCGCCGCGCTGCCTGCTTTAGAGGCGGCCCGTCCCGGCGCATCGGAAGCCGGCCAGTGGTGGATTGACGCCGCCGTTCAGCAAATCCAGTCTTCGCCGCAAAACTGAGATTGATCTCAAGCAAGTCACTGCCGGGCCATTCACGGCCAGGCAACAGTATTGCCTCTTTCCTGCGAAAAGGGCTATGGGGCAGTAACATCAAGCCGCGTGGCGGTCAGCGTGCCGCTGCTGCTTGTCACCTGAGCTTCAGCAGTGTCGCCGACAGCGATCTGCGGGGCGGTAATAGTAACGATCTCTGACAGCGTCGTGCTGGAAGACAGCGAAAGTGTCAGTGAGAACGTGCTGCCCACGGTAATGGTCGGCGGCGTGAGTGCGGAAACGACGCCTCGGATATGAAGCGTTCCCGGCACAGCGCTTGGGCCGGTCGTGGTTCCGGTGCCGGTTGTCGCCGTAGGCGCAGAAGTCATGCCGGTAGAACTGGCCGTGCCGGTGTGGTCGTCGGCGAGGCTGGACACTTGCAGCGAAAGCGGGATGCCGGATATGTCCAGCGTGTCGCCCAGGGCAATCGCCGACCCGCTGATGTTTTCATGCCCGGCTAAGACTGTGGAAGTTGTCAGCGTGACCACAGAGGCGGTTCCGGTCGCCGGCGTAATCGTGATCGTTCCGGCTGTGGCGTTGATTGCCGTGATCGTTCCGGCAACAAGCTTCCCCAGCGAGCCGCCGGGTCCGCTGGAGTTGGTCGGCGGCTTGTTTCCAAAAGGGCTTGCCTGCGCGGCAGGCGCAAGCAGAGCGGCGCTCCCGGCCAGCAGCAGGGCGCAGGCGGAAGAAGCATAGGTGAGAGTGTTCATGGTCTTTTCTTTCTTTTTCAGCATGGAAGTGTCAGCAGGCCGCTGTCTTCGGTCGGCTGCTTACACTTTAAGCCGCGAACATGAAAGGCAGATTAAAAGCCTTTGAGACGAATTTCTTCTAAGATTTTTCTTGGTTTTAATCCAAGTTTCATGTTGCCGCGCCATACTGAGAAGCATGAAGATTTTAGTCGTGGAAGATGACCCGGCGATTGCCCGGATGCTGCGGCGCGGCTTAACCCAAGCCGAGTATCAAGTGGACTTGGCAGAAGACGGCGCTTCTGGGCTGGCGCTTGCAGGCGAGTCGCTTTACAGCCTAATCATCTTGGATGTGATGCTGCCGATTAAAGACGGCTGGCAGGTGTGCGAGGAGCTGCGCGAAAGCGGCAGCCGAGTTCCTATCCTGATGCTGACGGCCCGCGACGGCGTGGGGGACCGGATACGCGGGCTGGATTTAGGGGCCGATGACTACCTGCCCAAGCCGTTTGACTTTGGCGAGCTTTTGGCGCGTGTCCGCGCCCTGCTGCGGCGCGACCGGGTCCACCGGACTCGCCTGATCCGGGTAGGTGACCTCGTGATTGATACGGCCCAGCACAAAGTCACTCGTGCCGGACAGGAAATCGGCCTCAGCCACCGCGAATACGACCTGCTGGAAGCGCTGGCATCCAATGAAAGCCGCGTGCTGTCCCGGCAAACAATTCAGGAGCGCATCTGGCAGGACGAAGACAGCTTTTCCAACACGGTGGACGTGTATATCGGAATGCTGAGGCGAAAAATAGACGACCCGTTCCCTGCAAAGCTGATCCAAACCGTGCGCGGCGCAGGCTACACGCTCCGCGTGCCGGAACCGAAGGCTTTGCACTAATGAACATTCGCTCCCTGCGGGTTCAATTGGTCTTGTGGAACGCGCTGACGCTGACAGTCCTCTTGGCCGCGCTCGGCCTTGTCACGCGCTTTGTGGCTGGTGACGCGATCCTGACTTCCGTAGACCAGCAGCTTACGGAGCGGGTCAAGCCGCCGCCGCATGGCCCGCCCCGGCATGGTCCACACGAAGACGGCCCACACGCAAATGGGCCGCACGCAGATGGCCCGCCGGGCGGCTTCCACCCGCCGCCGGGGGACGAGCAGAGCCTGCGATTTTTTGACCGTTCCGGTCAGCCGCGATGGCCCGGCGGCCCGGCGGCGTGGGACCCGGCGGCCCTGACTGCGGCGCGGCGCGGGCAAATGTTCTTCACGACGGTCACCGCTGGCGGTCAGGCCGTGCGCGTTTTGACCCATTCTACGCCGCCGAACGGCTACGTCCAGGCGGCGTATCCCCTGACGGAAGTGAACCGGACCATTGCGGGGCTGGATCACGCGCTGCTGCTGCTGATTCCTGTCGCTCTGCTGGCGGCAGGTCTTGGCGGGGCGGGGCTGACCGCGCGTGTCCTGCGCCCCGTCAAGCAGATGACTCAAGCGGCGGCGGCAATGGGGGACGCGCCGGCGGCGCGGCTGCCGGCGCAGGGGGAAGATGAGTTCGCGCAGATGGCGGCGACGTTCAATGGCCTGCTGGGACGACTTGATGCCAGTTTTCAGCGCCAATCCCAGATCCTAGACCAGCAGCGGCGCTTCACCGCCGATGCGTCGCATGAGCTGAAGTCGCCGCTGACCGTTATTTTAGGCACGGCGAACCAGATCAGCTACGGCGGGCTGTCTGAGCCGGAGGTCTGCGCCGCCGCCGCCGAGATTGCCGCCGCCGCCGCCGGCATGGCGCGTCTGGTCCAAGACCTGCTGCTGCTGGCCCGGTCGGACGAGGGGCGGCTGGGGCAAAACAAAATCCGCGTGCCGGTCCGTGAGGTGCTTGCTCAGGCCATTGCCCGCACGGTCCGGCACGGCTCACCTGTTGTGCTGGAAGCTGCCGGTCATCTTTGCTTCTATGGCAGCGAAGACGAGCTAATCCGCGTGTTCGCCAACCTGCTGCAAAACGCCGCGCAGGCCACGCCGCCGGACGGAAAAATTACGATTGCTGCCCGCCAGGAAGGCGCGGAAATCGTGGCTGTCGTCACCGACACGGGAAGCGGCGTTGCGCCGGAGCATCTGCCGCATCTCGGCGAGCGGTTTTACCGGACAGATACGGCCCGGACGCGCAGGGACGGCGGCACGGGCCTCGGCCTCGCCATCTGCCGCAGCATTGCGGAGGCGCACGGCGGGACGCTCGCATTTTCCAGCATCCCCGGCGCGGGTACGACAGCCACTGTCACGCTTCCGGCTTAGAGTGCACGAAAAGTAGGCGACTGAAGTCGGGGCAGCAAAGGCACAAAGTCCGCCTGCGCGGACTCAGATTTTCTGACTGTCCTGTATTAACCTGCAAAGACAGGTTTTGCGCCCTTGTTGCCGCGACTTTAGTCGCCCGCAAAGACTTAAGGCAACGTCTACTGGCTGGACAATGCGTTTGCGGTCCATCCGGCAAACGGGCCAAAGCTGAACTGGCCGTAAACTCCAGTGGCATTGTTCAGGCTCCATAGGGACGCCACACCGCTCGTGTTGTCCCACAAAACGCGCAGTTTGCCGTCTGAGCTGTCTGCAATGCCGACTGCCGTCCAGCCCGCATAGGGGCCGTAGGTGTTCTGGGTGAAGGTGCCACTGGTGGTGCTGTAGTTCCATAGGGATGCCTGCCCGT
Source organism: uncultured Armatimonadales bacterium (assembly GCA_964243345.1). Lineage (GTDB taxonomy): Bacteria > Armatimonadota > Armatimonadia > Armatimonadales > Capsulimonadaceae > JANXMY01. The sequence continues at coordinate 3,107 of CAXTER010000134.1, read as the reverse complement.
TGGCGTTGTTCCACAAAACATGGGTCGTGTTGTCCGCGCCGACGCTTAACGCCGCAGCCGTCCAGCCGGCATAGGGGCCAAAGCTGAACTGGCCGTAAACTCCAGTGACATTGTTCAGGCTCCAAATAGAGGCCGCACCGCTGGCGTTGTCCCACAGAACGCGCGTCAGCCCGTCGGTCCCACCGTCCGCTAAAGCTGTCGCCGTCCATCCGGCGTAGGGGCCGTAGGTGTTCTGGGTATACGTCCCCGATGCCGTGCTGTAATTCCACAAAGACATCTGCCCGTTCGTGTTGTTCCAAAGCACATGAGTTGTGTTATTTGTGCCGACACTGAGGGTCTTAGCAGTCCAGCCGGAGAAGGGGCCGAACGAGTATTGCGTGTCGCTGCCCGTAGCATTGTTGAGGCTCCAAAGGGACGCCATGCCGTTCGTGTTGTCCCACAAAACGCGCGTAAGGCTGTCGGTCCTGCCGTCCGCGGCGGCTTTTGCCGTCCATCCGGCGTAGGGGCCGTAGGTGTTCTGGGTATACGTCCCCGATGCCGTGCTGTAATTCCACAAAGACATCTGCCCGTTCGTGTTGTCCCAAAGCACATGGGTCGTCGCCGCTGCGGGGGGCGTGGCCGCCGGGCTGCCTTCAAGGTCAGCGAGTAGGTTCGTGCCGCTCGGTGTGCCGAGGCCGGTGGCATCGTCATAGCCGGTCACGGCCGGATAATAGAGATTCGTGCTGCCGTCGGCAACGTCATGGAAGTCAGTCTTGTACCGCGCTCCGGCGAGTATTGGATAAAGCGCGGGGCTTGCCTGACCGAGCGGAGCCAGGCCGTTTGCGGCTCGTTGCTGGTTGACCAGCGCCGTGAAGCCCGACCACAGCGGCCCGCCGCAGCTTGTCCCGCCGTAGACATCCCACCTGCCTCCCTCATAGATGGCGTAGCCTGTATTCGGGTCCGCGTCCAGTGACACGTCCGGCACGTTCCGCCGCGCGGTTGATCCCTGCCCTGATGCCGCAACCGCCGCCTTCTGCCAGCTTGGAATCGGCCAAATGCTGCTGACGCCGCCGCCGCCTGCCCCGTTCTGCACGGAGCCGGAGTTCCAGGTTGTTTCGGAAACGTAGGCACCGCCCGCCCCGTTTACGGTTAAAGTCGTGCCGCCGACTCCGCAGACATAAGGCTGCGAGGCGGGGTCATCCACCCGCAGCCCGTCCGAGCGCGTGCCGGAGTCGTAAGCGCCGTTGTCGCCGGCGGCGGCAAAGATTGTCTGTCCCTGCGCGGCCATCTGCTCGAAAATCGTGTTCTCGGATTGGATCAGACTGGAATCGGTCTCCTGCTCATCCAGTCCCCAGGAGGTGCTGATTTGCTTGGCCTGATCGTCTTCCGCAATCCGGCTGTACCCGTCCAGCACGTTTTGGTCCGAGCCGCCGGTTTCATACACCAACACTTTGCTGACGCCGGGGGCCAGAGCAATTTGGAGTTCAATGTCCAGCGTCACTTCATCCGCGCCTGACCCGGCGGTTCCCGTCGCGCCGTCCAGCAGCACGTTCTGAAGAGGGACATTCGGCAGGCCAAAGTAGCTTTCATACGCAGTGATGTCCGAAGCCGTATAGCCGTCAATCTCAAACAGCGCCAGCGTCTGACCGCTGCCCGTGAGCGTTGTGCTGCTGAGGCCGTAGGCCGTCTTGATGTCGCGTGGGGCCAGCCCGCCGCCCGGCCCGGTGCCGGTTGTCTTGCGCCCCTGAATGTCCGGGTGAAGCGCCGAATCGGAAAGACGCACATTGTAAGGCCGCCGCAGGGCCGCATCGCTCAGGCCGGCGACGCCCGAAACAATGCCGGCGAGGGCGCGAGGCACCGAAGGCGCGGCATCCGGGGCATGGAACACCCGGCCATTCGTGCCTTTATAGGCGTTCAAGTGAACGCCGAACGCGGCTTCCATACGGGACGCCGGCCCGGACACATCCAGCAGCAGCCGGTTGGCGTGGGTTCCGGTCACAGTCAGTCCCTGAGATTTGGCATACTGCGCGGCAGCGGCGTACTGCGCTGCCGTTGGGCCAAACCGGGCCGTAAACTCGTCAGGCGTCAAGTACCGTCCGTACTGCGGGTCGTTTGGGTCTTGAAGCCGCGAAAGCAGCGCGTCAAGCTCCGGCTGGCTGCGGAGAGGCAGGATCATCGCGCCGGAAACCACAGTCGCCGCCGGGAGCCGGCCAAGACTGCGGGCTGCCCGCACCGCTGCGGCCGGGACATCCCCCGCCAAATGCACCCGCTGCGGAGCGGGAGCCGCGCCTGCCGCGCCGGGCAGGAGCAGTCCGGACGCAATGCCGCAGGCCAGGAAACGACAAGACAAAAAGGAACTGACTGTTTTTGATGCCACGCTGCTTTTACTTTCTGGGGTTATCTTTAGGCTTTTCTACAAATGAACTTCAAGGGACTAACAGTATACATGCAAAAGATGAAAGGCCGATGAAAAGCAGTGCTTCTGCAGCGCGTTTAACCCCTGACGCGCCCTGAAAGGTTCCGCAATCAGCCGCAGGCAGGAGAAACCGTGCGCTGCCGCGAATACGTTTCTTATGACTGATTTTCCTTTTGATCCCGCCCCGCTTCGCGCCCAATTCCCGTCGCTATCCTTGATGCTGGACGGGCAGCCTGCCGTCTTTTTTGACAACCCCGGCGGCACGCAGGTTCCTGAGCGCGTAATTGATGCCATCTCGGACTATTACAAAACTTCCAATGCCAACGTCGGCGGGGCGTTTGCCACAAGCCGCCGCACAGACACGGTTGTTGCCGAGGCGCGGGCGTCCGTGGCGGATTTACTCAATGCGCCGGGGCCGGAAACCATTGTCTTTGGGCCGAGCATGACGGCGCTGACGTTTCACCTGGCACGCTCTCTTGCTGATACAATTCAGCCGGGCGACGAAGTGGTTGTCACAGCGCTGGACCATGATGCCAATGTCGCGCCTTGGGCCGATCTCGAAGCCGCCGGAGCAAAGCTGCGCGTCGTTCCCGTGCATCTTGCCGATGGCACTTTAGACATGGACTGCTTTGCGTCGGCGCTGTCGCCTCGAACTAAACTGGTGGCCGTCACACATGCGTCAAACGCTGTCGGCACGGTCCCGGATGTCAGA
>CAXTER010000133.1:487-8880 GCA_964243345.1 uncultured Armatimonadales bacterium | reverse complement strand
AATCAAGGACGGACCCGTGACGATAACTCCGGCTGATGTCCGCTACGTCCGCGTAACTGTCGTCGGCGCTTTCAATTCACATTGGGCCTCGCTCCGAGAGTTCCAAATCCGCACGACTGAAAACGGGCGGGAGGTCGCCTGGCATCCGCCCGTGCCGAAGCCGGTCGCTCTGGCGACGGCCACCCAGAATACTTTTGCTTCCCCCGGCTTTAACGATGGGAAATGGGACACGGTGCCGGTTCCCTCCAACTGGGAGATGGCCGGCTACTCGATCCCCACTTATGGCAGCGTAGACAACACGGTCGGTCTGTACCGCCGCTTTGTCACTGTCCCGGCGTCCTGGGCGGGCAAGCGGATCATCTGGCACTTCGACGGCGTTCTGGACGGCGCGGAAGTGTTCGTCAACGGCCAAAAAGCGGGCTACCACGAAAGCGGCTACACGGCTTGGGACATCGACCTGACAGGTCTGGTCAAGCCGGGGCAGCGCAATCTGTTTGCCGTGCGCGTCTCCAAAACGACGCCCTCAGACGACGCCGAGACCGGCGACTTTCAGGCGATGGGCGGCATCTACCGGGACACGTCGCTGATCGCCGTCCCGCAGACCCATGTTGACGACATTGCAGTCCGCACGCCGCTCGCCTCGAATTACCGGGATGCGACATTACTGACCTCAGTCAGTATTAAAGGAACACCAGGGGAGGCCGTGGCCGTCACTGGAAGGCTGATGCGGGTCGGTGGAGCGGCATCTTCCGTCAAGCTGACAGGGACAGGCCGGCTCGGACAAGACGGCGCCGCGCAGATCGCGATGAGCGCCCCGGTCAAAGCCCCTGCGCTCTGGTCGGCGGAGAAGCCGAACCTCTATTATGTGGTGTTCTCCCTGACCAGCGGCGGCAAGCCCGTGGAACAGGTGGAGCAGCGGTTCGGCTTCAAGCAGATCGAAATCAAAAACAACATCGTGCTGTGGAACGGAATGCCCATCAAATGCACCGGCGTCTGCCGGCATGATTTCTGGTCTGATAAAGGCTTTGCACTGACCGAAGCGAACTGGGTCAAGGACCTGACGATGATGAAGGCCGCCAACATCAACGCAGTCCGCACCAGCCACTACAACCATGCCCAGCGCTTTTTAGAGCTGTGCGAGGAGAAGGGGATGTACATCTTAGACGAAGTCCCCTACTGCTGGATCGGCGATCAAGTGAAAGACCCGGCCTACGCGCCGTTTCTCTTGCAGCGTGCCCAAGAAACACTGGCGCGGGACAAGAACCGGCCCTGCGTACTTGCCTGGAGCCTCGGCAACGAGAACCCTTACGGCGTCGCCTCCCAGGACGTGCTGGACATGGTTCGCAAAGCGGACCCGGCACATCCGGCGTTCATCTCCTGCACCAGTCCCAGCGACAGCAAAGGTCAGGCTTGGGAAGACGACCATTACCCTGATCCGGGCAACATCGACCGAGATGCCGCCAACCCCCAATGGGGCGCCAACATCACCGAGCATCCGCACACGTTCTACGAAAAGGAAGTCCAGGACTACGACCCCGGCATGTCCGACCTATGGTCGGAGGCGCTGATCAAGACCTGGGACAAGCTGTGGAAGGCCCCCACCATCCTCGGCTCGTTCATCTGGGAGTGGCAGAGCCAGGGCATCGCCGACAAGAACAAAGACACAACCCAGGACTTCTACTATGGCCCCGACCATCTGCGCGACGAAAACAACAAGGGCATCGTGGACGGCTACCGCCATCCTAAGCCCGAATGGTGGATCGTCAAAAGCGTCTACAGCCCGGTCGTCGTCTCGGCCCGCACCGTCAGCCCGGCGGGCGGCGCCTGCACGGTCCCAATTACAAACCATTACTCGTTCACCAATCTGAGCGAGCTGACCTGCCGCTGGACGGCTTTGAGTGCTGGTGGAACGCTGCAAAGCGGCACCCTGCCGATTGCCTGTGCGCCGATGCAGTCCACGGCGGCGTCGTTCCCGGCCCCCGCCGGCATGACCACGCTGCGGCTGGAGTTTCTGCATCCGGACGGCTCTTCGGTGATCGCGTACAACCTGGCGGTGGCGGGTGTTCCGCTTCCCGCCGCGCCTATGGCAATGGCATCGGGCGGCGCCCTGACGACGCAGGACAGCCCGGACACGCTGACGGTTCAGAACGCCGTTCAGCAGGTCACGTTCGACAAGCGCACCGGGACCCTTCGGTCATGGCGCGTCGGCGGCTTGGACCGGCTGCTCGGCGGTCCCATCCTTAACTTGGGCGAAGCGAGAGCTAAGAATAAGGGGGGGGATGACACCGGCCTCTACCGCGCCAGCCAAGCGCCGGTCACAACCGATGCCCAGGTCTCGGCGAAACCGGGGGACAACGGCACGACCCAAGTTTCCGTTTCCAGCACGGTGCTGGCGGGGGCAGGCGGCACGACGCTCGGAACACTTGCGACCACCTACGACATCCAGCCGGATGCCGAGATGACGGTCCGCTGGACCCTGAACTGGACTGCGCCCAATACCCGCCTTTGGGAAGAAGGCGTCAAGCTTGAGATGCCGCCTACCATGACGCAAATGGCCTGGCAGCGGGACTCGTTCTTCACCGACTACCCCGCCGGGCACCTCGGCGAGCCTGCGGGAACGGCCAAAGCGGGCGACACTCTCTTCCGGGCGTCTAAACGCGGCCTGCACTGGATGACGCTCACCGGCAGCAGCGGCGCGGGCGTGGCGCTCATGCCGTCAGCGGACGCTCCGTTGATTGGTCGCGGCGGGACCACTGCAAGCGGCACCCTGCTGTTTGCCAGCCGTGAGGCTGCCGGGGACTACGGCCTCAGCCGGCAGTGGGTGGAAGACCACGCGATTCACGCCGTCAAGGGGCATGCGCTTTCCGGCTCCTTCACACTTCGCGCTATTCAGGCCCCTGGCCTCACCGCCTCCGTGCGGAAGTAACGCAGAAGCGAGAAGAACGCAGAAGCGAGAAGAACGCAGAAGCGGGAAAAACGACGAGGCTGCCTGCCGGCAGAAATTGCCGTGAGATATTTATTTTCTCGCGGCAATTTCTCTGTCGGCAATCGGCACCCAGCTGCGGCCTCGGTCCACTGCCGGAGTGTTTAGTCGCGGCCGAGGAAACAGAGTTTTTTGTAACTCTGAAGCCGATTCTCTAAAGCCGATCCTTCAACGCCAATCCAGGGGTGTCGAACCGTAATCGCCAAACTTGGTGATTAAGCTTGAATTCTGGTAAACTCTTGGAGAGATTATAGAAATGCTTGGAATATCTTATGCAAACATCAAGCCGCGTGCCTGCATTCATGTCTGTAAGCAAAATCCTTCAAGATAGAATTGAAGAGGGGGATTACGCGCCCGGCGAATGGTTACCGACAGAGCGCGATTTGGCTGTTGAAATGAACATCAGCCGTCCGGTCGTTCGCTCTGCCATCCGACACTTACAAGGTAAAGGGGTCATCACCCAGCAAGGTCCGGGGCACCGGCAGCAGGTTCGGATTTTCGACAAACCGCCTCAGACAGAGGTCAGCTCAGCTGTAGGACGTACAGTTGTTGCGATCATGTCACAGTCGATAGAACTTGCTTCCGCCCATTCCATTCTAAGGGGAATCAACGCTGAATTACGGACACGCGAAACACCCTACCAGTTAGCGGTCTATGATACCGAGCCTAAGATGCTGCACCATGCGGAGAGTGAAACCGAGCAATCATGGGAACGGATTTACCTAGAACGGATCAACCGTGATGGTGCAGCAGGTGTTATCCTTTATCATGTTGGAGGCTCCCACACAGTTCCTCTTCTAAGAAGCATTCAGCAACAAGGCATTCCATTAGTTCTGATCGACAGATACCCCTATGAGCTTGAATGTGATTTTGTGGGTGTTGATAATTATGGAGCCGCGAAAGCTGCCGTCGAGCACCTGATCGGTCTTGGTCATCAGCGGATTGGTTATGTTCTGCAAGAGGAACAAGTCTCTTCTGTTCAAGACCGCCTTCGAGGATACCGTGATGCTCTTGAGAGCAGTGGGCTAAGTTACGTTGCAGATCTCACTGTATCCGCCCGCCCTACCGCAAGCCTAGCGTTAGACCAACTGCTGTCACTTCCTAAGCCGCCGACGGCTCTTGTGGCCGTGAATGACTTCGCGGCTTTTGCCATGATACAGGAAGCGAACAAGCGCGGCATTCATGTTCCGAAAGACCTCAGTGTCGTTGGTTTCGACAACAGCGAGGCTCATACGCCTCGTCCGGGCATCCTGACGACAATTAGGCAGCCGTTCGAAGAAATCGGGCGGCGAGCAGTAGAGCTGGTGCTTGCTCGCCAGTCGCCTCCACGAACACCTTCGGAGCGAGCCTATAGGCATGTTGTTTTGCCAGGAACATTAGTCGTTAGGGAATCCACAGGCCCTGCCATTGAGACAGCACATAGTTAACGATAATGACTCAGAAAATGATAATAACTCAGAAAATGATTAGGAGCCGACTGTATGCCACTTTTAGGTCCTGATGAGTTGAGCCACGAGGCGTCAGGGGTCTTCCGGGTCATTTCGCGACATGATTGAAGATCTGTTGCATCCGCATTCTTGATTTTTGCCCTTCCGATTTATCCGTCGTTCAAGGCAGGTTGGTCCAGCCCTGAAAAAGAAGTTCAAACTTCCCTTTCAGTGGTTACGCTGCGAGCTACTAGCACGAGCATCTCAGACTCTACACCTTGCTAGAGCTGAGGAAAGAGAGAAATCTAAGACGTCTGGTTGAACCAACAGAAGATATGTGAAGAGAAACCTAGTACCTTCTGTTGATCAAGGAGCAAAAACACTCAGACAAGGTGTTGTCTTAATTCTGGCGAATTGGGACAAAAATTGCCGCTGATTGGATACTCGTCCAGAAGTTTCACTGGGTTAGGAGGTCAACATGGCGAAGGTTTGGCTGATTACGGGAAGCGGCAACGGACTTGGAAGCGACATTGCGGAGGCCGCTCTTGCGGCAGGAGACAGCATTGTTGCGGGAGCGCGGCGGCTGGTGGAGTTGGATGCTCTGGTGGAGTTGGATGCTCTGGTGGAGTTGGATGCTCTGGTGGAGCAGTACAAAGAGCGCATCATTCCCGTATAGCTGGATGAACCCGAAAATGAGCCCAAGTCAACTGCGTAAGTCCTAAAATCATTGGATGTAGAACGAACAGCCCGCCTTACGATAAGGCTGGGCTGTTCCATCAAGGTTTCAGGCGATCATGAAGATGGGTGCAAGCAATGGCATCTCCGAAACGGTCTTTTTCTTGGCCGAATGAAGAAAGGTTACCATTAGGTAAGACAGCACTATGAACACGACCAAATTGAACCGACGGGAATTCGTTCGCTTGAGCAGAGCAGGCGTTCTTTTGGGTTTGTCTTGTTTAGGCACTGCGGAAGCGCAGGCGGCGGAAGTGAAAACTACAGAAACTCCACTTCCTATCCCCTTATCTCCTGCCCCAATCGTTGATGCACGCTTCCCAAGCCGCATCGCCGACGGCATCTGGATCATTCCAGACAAGCGAACTCCTCTCGTGCCGAACATCGGCATTGTCGAAGGCGACAAAACCGTGTTGGTTATTGACAGCGGGTTTACGCCGCAGAGCGGACGCGACGTCTTGAAGGCCGCGCGGGCCATTGCGGGCAAGCGCGACATCATGCTGACAGTCACGCACGCGCACCCCGAACATACCTTCGGGGCGCAGGCGTTCAAAGGCCACGCGAAGATTTTCTACAACAAGCTTCAGCGTGACTACCTGGCGAGTGACGGACAGAAGCTGCTCAAGGGATTCCGCCTAACCCTCCCTCCCGACCAAGCTTCTCTTCTGAACGACGTCCAGATCACTTTGGCTGACGAGGTATACGAGGGCAGCAGTGCTTCCTTAGACCTCGGCAACCGCAAGGTCGAGTTCTGGACCGGAGGCATCGCGCACAGCCCCGGCGACCAGATCATCAGTATCCCTGACCAAAGGGTGACGTTCGTGGGCGATCTCGTCGAAGAGCGGATGTTTCCTATTGTCCCGCTCTTTCCTCCCATGATCAGCGCGGCTGACATCAACCTGCGGACCTGGGAACTGGCCCTCATTCGAGTCTCGGAGCAGCAGCCGCGCCTTGTTGTCCCTGGACACGGGAACTTAGGCGGGACTGAGATCGCCGACAATGTGCGCGGCTACTTCTCTGAAGTGCGTCGGCTGGTAGAATCCTCTAAGGCGGACAACGTGACTTCTGCGGAGGCAGTACGTCAGCTCGAACCTGCGGTGCAGCGCCTGCACCCGACCTGGGAGCGGACCATGTACATCGCGCCCGCGCTTCGCTACCTGAGCGAACAGGCTTAGAACCTATTTCAAAACGCCCCCCGGCCCCCAATAATGGGGGAGCCTGAAGCAGTTTTTTTCGTCCGGTTCCCCCATGATTGGGGGCTAGGGGGACTCTTTCGGAGTTTTGAAATACATTCTAAGGAAGAATGATGCCAAATTAAGGGGGAATGATGCAAAGCGTATGGACCGGAAAGAAGCTGGGGGCCGCCGCTGTCATCACCGACGAGCGGGGCTTTGTCCTGATGGTCAAGCACAGCTACGGGAAACTCAACTGGGAACTGCCAGGCGGGGCAGCGGAGGCAGATGAGACTATCGCTGACACTGCCGTCCGTGAGGTGCTTGAGGAAACCGGACTGGTTGTCACTGCGGAGCGGCTAACGGGCATATACTACTGGGCGGAGAATGACAGCCATCACTTCGTTTTCCGGTGCTCCATGGCGCGTGGGGGACAGAGGCCGCTGTCCATTTCCAGTGAAACCACCGACTGTGGCTATTTCTCGCCCGATGCCCTGCCGCGCCCGATCAGCGATTTCACGGTGCGGCGTATCCAGGATGCTCTGGCAGGGAATCCGCTGTTGTTGCCGACGAGTGTTGGGCCGCGCCAGTGGCTGGAATAGCTTAAATGCGCTCTTTATCCTTTGACGGCCTTTCGGCCCTTTATGATCAGACGCGAACGGTTGATCCAGGCTGCTTTGCCGCCGCCACACGGGAACATCCCTTCGCGGGAGCCGTTGGCCTCGCAATGATCCTTACTTCTCTTGGCATGATGGTTTGGGGTCTCGCACAAGTCATGGTGTATTGGAAACGTTGAAGCATATGAACTTAAGAAGCATATGAACTTAAGAAGCATATGAACTTAAGAAGCATATGAACTTAAGAAGCATATGAACTTAACAGGCGATCTCGACTGAGGAATAAACTCATGCGCGAAGGCAGCTACCTCGACGGCAAGAAGCACGGCTCCTGGACTCTCTACCACCCGAACGGCAGCAAAAAGAGCGAGGCCACGTTCGTGGAAGGCAAGTACGTCGGCCTCTACACGTCCTACCACCCGAACGGCAATCGGCGCTGGCAGGGGCGCTATAATGAGATCACCGGAACTTCTGCGGATGGCACGAAAGACGGAGTGTGGCTGGACTATGCCGAGGACGGCGAAACCATTAAGAGGCGCATGACCTACAAGCGGGGCAGCAAGGTAAAACCCGAAGAATATGCGCCGTTTGAGGACGAAGCCGCAGTAGATAACATGGTGGGCAGAGGAAAAATCTATGGGCTGCCTTGTTCCTTTTGGCAAAAACGGATGCGTGGGCTGTGTCGGCTGTACGCTGCCGCTACTTCTTGGGATGCTCTGCCTGCCGCTTCCGCTGCACTTTGCTTTGGGGCATCACGCACCGCGATCCGCAGCGTCCAGAGGAGTCGCCTTGGTTTCGGCTGCCTCGGTGCCAGCCCGATAAATTTTGGCAGGACAATACTGAACATAACAATACTGAACATATCCAGCGAGCGGCGAGGGAAAGAACTTGACCGAGACGCTCGTTCCATGCTTGAGGAATAATACCTGAGAACACAAAGCAAAAAAGACCACTCTCACCATCAACCGGAACACACCTGGAAGTTTGTCGCCATGTCGCAAGGCCAGGCGCGGCAGCGAAAGTTCAACGCCAACTACATTCTGATCTCCATCCAAGACCCGGACGAGCCGCAAGTGGAGTTGCCAGAGCCGCCGAACTGCCGAGGCATCCTCCGTCTTCAGTTCGACGATGTCACGGACCGACGCGGCGAATTTATCTTGTTCAGCAGTGAGCAGGCGCTTGAAATTCTGGATTTCGTTCACGATCGACGCGCTGAGGTGACGATGATCGCCTGCCACTGCAAAATGGGGATGTGCCGCAGTCCTGCCGTGCTGGCGGCACTGGCAGCCGTGATGGGGCAGGATGACGGCTTTCTGCGGGATGAGCGGGGAAGACCGAAATACCGTCCCAACCGGTATGTCTATGAAACGCTTCTGCACGAAGGGCGCCGACATGAACTGGGACAAGCATGAACTGGGACAAGCATGAACTGGGACAAGCATGAACTGGGACAAGCATGAAC
>CAXTER010000133.1:0-387 GCA_964243345.1 uncultured Armatimonadales bacterium | reverse complement strand
TGGGACAAGCTGATTTCCAGTGAGATGACTACTAACGCGACACCTCACATAACCTCAATAGATCATGCAGTCTGTTCGCAGAACTGTTGTCACCTTCACTCTTTTGGAGACTAGGCATAGTATTTTGGGGATTGAGCACGTTATTTTGGGGATTGATCACGGTCCTTTTGTTTCTAGGATCCGCTGGGTTTTCCACACTCACTGAAATTCAGCCTGCCCGTCCCGCCTGCCTCTCTCTATTCAATCCTGCTCCGCATTCAACCTCTGTCCATAATCAATCCTGCCCCGTATCCTGCCTCAACCCTCCACCTGGAAGCTTCCTCTCGTGTTCTGCAAGCTCAGTAGCTCTCGTGTTCTGCAAGCTCAGTAGATACTGAAGCAATTTCC
>CAXTER010000132.1:0-8955 GCA_964243345.1 uncultured Armatimonadales bacterium | reverse complement strand
GAACCGCTGGCCCTCTGTTCCGAAGACAGATGCTCTATCCACTGAGCTACGAGTGCAACCCCGAAAGTGTACCCGGCATGGTGCCGAGAAGTCAACAGCACGGCGGCTTTCAGCATGGTATAATACTGTCGTGCAAAAGTTCCAATTCCGATTATTTGAGGCACTGATAAGAGAATGATGGTTCCGCAAGCCGCGCCTGAGCAGAGTCTCCCCGGTTCCGCCGCACTGAGCGGTGGGAAAGAGGGCGATCCGAAGACAACCATTGGCCGCTGCCGCTGGACAGTCTGCGCCCTTCTGTTTTTTGCCACGACCATCAACTACATTGACCGGCAGGTGCTGGGCATTCTTGCGCCGGACTTGCAGCGGGCCTTGCACTGGAGCGAAATTGACTACGGCAACATTGTCGCCGCGTTCCAGGCGGCTTACGCCCTCGGATTGATTCTGTTCGGCGGGGTGATGGACCGCATCGGCACCCGGAAAGGTCTGGCGGGGGCGATTGTGGTCTGGAGCCTGGCGGCGATGGCACACACGTTCGCCCACTCCGCCGCCGGGTTTGGCGCAGCCCGATTCGCGCTGGGTTTGGGTGAGTCGGGGAATTTCCCTGCCGCGATCAAGACCGTCGCTGAATGGTTTCCAAAACGGGAGCGGGCTTTAGCGACCGGGATATTCAACTCCGGCAGCAATATCGGTGCAGTCGCCGCGCCGCTGCTGGTTCCCTGGATCGCGCTCACTTACGGGTGGCGCTGGGCATTCCTCGGAACCGGCGCACTTGGATTTCTGTGGCTGATCTTCTGGCTTGCTTTTTACCGCAAGCCGGCGGATCACCCGCGCTTATCACCCCAGGAACGGGCTTATATCGAGGCAGAAGTCGAGGGTGAGCCGGCGGAAGGAACAGCCAAGATTCCCTGGATCCGGTTTCTTGGGCGGCGTCAGACCTGGGCTTTTGCGCTCGGCAAGTTCCTGACCGATCCAGTGTGGTGGTTTTACCTGTCTTGGCTGCCAAAGTTCCTGCACCAGAGGCACGGGTTAAACCTTGACAAAATCGGGCCGCCGCTGATCGTCATTTATCTTCTAGCCGACCTCGGCAGCATCGGCGGCGGCTGGCTGTCATCGTTTCTGATACAGCGCGGGATAGGTACCGGCCGCGCCCGTAAAACAGCCATGCTCCTGTGCGCGGTTCTGGTCACGCCGATTGCGTTTGCGTCCCAGGTGTCCAGCCTGTGGGCAGCGGTTCTTCTGATTGGTCTTGCGGCGGCCGCGCATCAGGGCTGGTCTGCTAATCTCTTCACGCTGGCATCCGACACCTTTCCGCGCCGCGCGGTCGGCTCCATCATCGGTTTCGGCGGAATGCTGGGCGCAGTCGGCGGAATGCTGGTCGCAGTCGGTGTCGGCTTCCTGCTTCAGAAGACAGGCGGGGACTATGTACTGCTGTTTATCATTGCGGGCTTCGCCTACCTCTTCGCATATCTCGTCATCACTTCTTTAAACCCAAGCTTGGAACCAGCCGTCTTCAGTGAGGAGATCAGCCCCAATACCGGCAGTGAATAAGAAGCCTACTTCGCCCGCAGCAGGCCGTACTCGATGCTGTCTACAACAGCGTGCCAGGACGCATCAATGATGTTGGTGGAAACACCGATGGTGGACCAGGTTTCCTCGGCATCAGCACTGTCTACCACCGTGCGGACTTTGGCTGCCGTGCCTTCTTTGACATTGACCACGCGCACCTTGAAGTCGGTGAGGCGTATCTCGGCAAGCGCTGGGTAATGCGGCATCAGCGCAAGTCTGAGGGCGCTGTCTAAAGCGTTGACCGGGCCATCACCTTCCGCCACGGTCAGCATTTCCTCGTTTCCGACCCGCAGCTTCAGTGTCGCTTCGGTAATCGGCTCGTTGTCTGCCGCGCGTTTTTCCACAATCACTCGGTAGCCGATCAGCTCAAAGAGCCGTCGGTAGCTGCCCGTGGCTTTCTTGACCAGCAGCTCAAACGACGCTTCCGCACCTTCAAACGAGTAGCCTTGATGCTCTAACGCCGTCACCTGCGACAGGATTTCTTTGGTTTCCGGGCTGTCTTTGCGTAAATCCAAGCCCCGCTTCTGGGCCTTCTCTAAAATCGTAGATGCACCCGAAAGCTCACTAATCAAGATACGGTTTTCGTTGCCGACCAGCGCCGGGTTCAGGTGAATATAGGTCTCCGGGTTCTTCCGCATGGCGTCCACATGCAGCCCGCCTTTGTGAGCAAACGCCGAGCGACCGACATACGCCGCCGATGTTTTTGGCGGGATGTTCGCGATCTCGTCCAGATAATTGGACAGCTCGGATAGCTCCGTCAAGTGCGCCGCACAGTTTAAATTGTAGCCCAGCTTCAGCGCCAGCGACGGCATGATGCTGGTCAAATTGGCATTGCCGGTGCGCTCTCCCAGCCCATTAATGGTCCCCTGCACCTGTTGGCAGCCGCTTTGGATACCGACAAGGCTGTTGGCGACCCCGCACTCGGTATCGTTATGCGTGTGGATGGCAAACTTGCCAGACGGGAACTTTCCTACGACTTCCGCGACAATCGCTTCGATCTCGCTCGGCAGCGTCCCGCCGTTCGTGTCGCACAGCGCGACGCAGTCCACACCTGCCGAAAGCGCCGCGTCTAAGCACAGCGCCGCATAGTCACGGTTGCGCTTCCAGCCGTCAAAGAAATGCTCGGCGTCATAAATGACTTCTTTTCCATGCGCTTTGTAGAACGTCACGGTATCGGCAATCATGGCGAGGTTCTCTTCCAGCGGCAGGCGCAGGGCTTCGATGACATGAAAGTCCCAGGCCTTGCCCACAAACGTCACGACGGGCGTTCCCGCGTCTAAAAGCTGCTGCAAGTTCGGGTCATCTTCGGCACGTCGGTTGGGCCGCCGGGTCGAGCCAAACGCCGCCAGTCTGGCATGAGCCAGCGGCACGGATTTCATGCGCTCAAAAAACTCAATGTCTTTCGGATTTGAGCCGGGCCAGCCGCCTTCGATATAATCAATGCCGAAGGCATCCAGGCGCTTGGCGATGCGGATTTTGTCTTCCACGCTGAAGGAAATCCCCTCGCCCTGCGAGCCATCCCGCAGCGTCGTATCATAAATGTCAATTCGTATGTTCATAGCGTTAAAGATCAAAGTCCAAAGAGTACTTATTTGGCAGGTACGAGCAAAGTCCAGAAAGATCGCGTGTCCAACGCAGGACCAGATTAGCCAGGTCATCCTCGGAAGCTACAAAGAAGCGCTCGTTTATCGTCGGTTTAAGATCATCAACAGCTTCACTGTACCAGAGATCAATCTGCCTCGTCTCAATTTCGATATGGTTCACGCTGAAGCCAGAAAGTATGTTCTCCTCGACGTACACTCGACGCCGACTGCCCTTGTTTCCCTCCACAAGTTCTGGGTCAACTTGCGGCCTGACAACGACAAGTGCCGTATGCTCCGGCAGTGTTGGGGCAACCTCGACAATCACTTCACCTGCCAATCTAAGCCGATTAAGAAGTTTGAGAGGAAACATGGCAAACCTCATGCCGGGCGGACAGCAGACCGGGCAATGGAATTACCCGTCTGGGAAGCCTCCGGCTGACTATCCAGGGGACAGAACACAGAGAAGTACCTCCCGTCCTGCCGTCTCCTGGACGGTCGGCGCAGCCTCTGAGACGGGTAATTTATTGCCCGGCCTCTTGCCCTACAAACAAACCATAATTAGAACCGCCCTAATCCCGTGGGTCAGTGCCCATCTTGACTGCACCGGCAACCAAATCCCCCATCTGGCGGCAGTTGACGTGGACGATGCCTGGAGACTCGGCGTAGATGTCGGACGTGCGGTAGCCGGAGTCTAAAATATGGGCGACGGCGGACTCAATGCCTTTGGCGGCTTCTTCCGCGCCGAGGGAGTAGCGCAGGAGCAGTGCGCCGGAGAGGATGGTTGCAAGTGGGTTGGCTTTGCCCGTGCCGGCGATGTCCGGGGCGCTGCCGTGGCTCGGCTCGTACAGCCCGAACGTGCCGTACTCGGTCTTCTTTGCGCCGAGTGATGCCGACGGCAGCATCCCAAGCGAACCCGTCAATTGGGCGGCTTCGTCGCTGAGAATGTCGCCGAAGAGGTTCTCGGTGACAATCGTGTCGAACGACTGCGGGCGGCGGACCAAGTCCATTGCCGTTGCGTCAACTAATTGGTGCGACAGTTCAACATGCGGGTACTCAGACGCAAGCTGCGTGACGGTTTCGCGCCACAAGCGCGATGTTTCCAGCACGTTGGCTTTGTCCACGCTCAGAAGCTTGCGCCCGCGCTTTTCCGCCGCCTCAAAGCCGACACGGGCAATACGGACAATTTCGTCTTTTGTGTAAACGCAGGTGTCCACGGCCCGGTCGCCGTCCCATAATTTGGGCTGGCCGAAATACAGGCCGCCGGTTAGCTCGCGGACGACCAAAATGTCAAAGCCGCCTTCGACGAGATCGGGCCGCAGGGGACAGGCGGCGGCAAGCGACGCATACAAAACGCACGGGCGCAGGTTCGCGTACAGCTCCAGCTTCTGGCGCAGGGGCAGCAGCGCCCCGCGCTCCGGGCGCAGGTTCGGGTCAGGAATGGCATCATACTGAGGGCCGCCGACTGCGCCGAAGTAGATGGCGTCGGAGGCTTCCGCCAGCGCCAGCGTTTCCGGCGGCAGGGGATGGCCGGTGGCGTCATACGCTGCCCCGCCGACCAGCGCCTCGGTGATATCCAGCGTCAAGTCATACTTTCCTGCCGCCGCGTGCAGGACTTTCAGCCCTTCCGCCATGATTTCCGGCCCGATGCCGTCGCCCGCCATTACTGCTAGTTTCGCCATAAGTTTTACTCGCTTCTCAGTGTCCGCAGAAAATCGCTGTAACCCATCTTGCGCCAGAAGGCCTGCGACGCCGGGTTTGCCCGGACGACCTGCACTTCGACCGCCGTGATGCCGCGCGAAACAAACCATGCCCGCAGGCGGCTGTGCAGTTGACGGCCCGTTCCCTGACGCCGCCAGCCGTCCCGGACACAAACGTCGGCGATGTAGCCGCAGTCGCCGGACGACAGTGTGGGCCGCTGCATGATCTGCCCAAACGTGTAGCCGATGACGCTTTTCTCGGCCTCAGCCACATAAATCGCCATGTTCGGGTTATCTAAATTGTCCCGCAGGTAGCCGTAAAACCAGTCCGTCGCCTGCGTGTTCAGCGTCAGGCGCGGGTCGTAGGATGCATTGATGTCCTGCAATTCCCGCCAAAGCGTAATGATCGCCGGCAGGTCTAGGGCTTCGGCAGGGCGGATGATGATGTCAGGCATAAAACTCATAAGAGGCGAGGGAATAAATTCCTCTCGCTGAATAGCGTCCTTCGGACGAAAGATTAAGCTGAAAATCAGGTTACGGTTAAGCTTCTTCTCTGACCGTCCGAAGGACGCTATTCAGCGAGAGGAATTTATTCCCTCGCATCGCGAACTTCCCTCGCATCGCGAACTTCCCTCGCACCGCGAACTTTTCGACTGCTACACATGCTCCAAGACCTGCTCCGTTTCGGTGCGGCCTCCCGACCGGGCAATCTGCTTGTTCAGCGCCTGCAAATAGGCTTTTGTCGAGGCGACAAAGATGTCCGTGTTTGCGGCATGGCCGGTGTAAATCATGCCGCCTTCGGCTTTAATGCGAATGGTCACGTCGGCCATCGCGTCAATACCTTCGGTGACGCTCTGCATCGTGAACTCAATCAAATCGTTTGGGACTTGGACAATGCGGTTAATGGCCCGGTAAATGGAATCGACAGGACCGTTGCCGGTGTCGGCGTCCATTAAAATGGCTTTGTTTTGGTGGCGCAGCTTGACGGTCGCCGTCGGGATGGCATGGTCGCCGCAGGAAACCTGGACTTGCACCAGTTCATAGGTCTGCGGCACGGTGGTCAGCTCGTCGCCGACAATCGCATCCAAATCTTCGTCATAGACCACTTTTTTGTTGTCGGCCACTAAAAGAAAGCGCGTGTAGACTTTTTCGAATTCGTCTTCCGTGGCGAACGTGTGACCAAGCTCGGTCAAACGATGCCGGACACCGGCGCGGCCTGAGCGGGCCGACAGAATAATTTTGCTTTCACCAATGCCGACGGTCTTGGGATCAATAATCTCATAAGTGGAGCGCTCTTTCAGAACGCCGTCCTGATGGATGCCTGATGAGTGCGCGAACGCATTGGCCCCGACAATGGCCTTGTTGGGCTGAACCAAGATGCCGGTCAGCGTCGACACTAAGCGCGACGTTTTGTAGATTTCCTCAGTCTTGATGTTAGTTCCAACTTGGTAAACATCAGCGCGGGTATGCAGGGCCATGACCACTTCTTCCAGCGACGTGTTCCCTGCCCGCTCGCCGATGCCGTTCACCGTGCATTCCACTTGTCTAGCCCCGGCTTTCACGGCGGCCAGGGCATTCGCCGTCGCCATGCCCAAATCATTGTGACAGTGCGCCGACAGGGTGATGTTCTCGCTGCCGGGGACATGGTTTAAGATGCCTGCGAACAAATCCCCATACTCTTCCGGCGACATATAGCCGGTCGTGTCCGGCACATTGATCACGGTCGCGCCCGCTTTGATGACGGCTTCAATCACCCGGTACAGGTACTCCGGATCGGCCCGCCCGCTGTCTTCGGTAAAGTATTCAATATCTTCGCAGCCCAAAGACCGGGCGTGTTTGACTGCCGCGACACCGAGCGCCAGCGCTTCGTCGCCGCTCTTTTTCAGCTTGTACTTCAAATGGCTCTCGCTGACGCCCAAGCCCGTATGGATCCGGGGCCGGGCCGCGCCCTTCAAAGCATCCCACGCAACATCAATGTCGCGCGGCACGGCGCGGGTCAGACCGCAAATAATTACGCGGTCGGAGACGGCGGCGGAGACGCGGCGCACGGCCTCAAAGTCACCGGGGCTTGAGATTGGAAATCCCGCTTCAATCACGTCCACGCCGAGGCGCTCCAGTTGCCGGGCGATCTCCACTTTTTCTTCAATGTTCAGCGACGCCCCCGGCGACTGCTCACCGTCACGCAGGGTGGTGTCAAAAATCTGTACCCGGTCTGTCTTCATAAGAGGCTCCATTAAATCGCCGGCATGACGTTGCCGCCGCAGACGGGGACATACACCCCGGTAATATAGCTCGCTAAATCCGACGCCAGGAACGCGACGACGTTGGCAATCTCCTGATCGGTCCCGCGCCGGCTTAATGGCACGGACTTCTCGTACTCCGGCTGCGATTCTGACCCGGAGGCCCGGTCATTGTCGCTGATGGTCCAGCCTGGCGCGACTTGGTTGACCGTAATGCCGTGCGCCCCGACTTCTTTTGCCAAGACCCGCAAAACGCCGTCCATGCCGCGCTTGCCAGAGACATAAGCGGACTGTGTGGGGAAGTTCTGCATCGCGCATTCTGTGCTGATGCCGATGACCCGCCCGCCGTTTGCCCCGTCAATCATGTCCGGCACAAATGCCTGCGCCATGAGAACATTATGCAGCACTGAGCTTTGGAACTGCGCTTCATAGCTTTCCGACGACTGTTCTAAAACGCTTTTCCAGGGCGACGAACTCACAGCGTTATTGACAATAATACTGGCCGGGCCGAGAGCCTGCACCGCTTGGTCCCGCAGGGCCAGGACGCTGTCTTTGTTGGTGACATCGGCCTGAACTGCAACTGCTCGCCGCCCTATGCTTTCCACTTCGGCCTTCAGCGACGCCGCTTTATCTGCATTCTGTAAATAGTGGATGGCAACGTCCGCCCCACACTCCGCCAGCGTCCGCACCATGACGCGGCCAAGCTGCCCTGTCGCCCCTGTCACCACAGCAATTTTGCCGGTCAAATCTAATGTCAGCATAACTTTACCATTCTACTGCGTAGGGGCGAACCTTGTGTTCGCCCTTCTTTCCAGCATCCGCCCGCTGTTGAGGCAGGGCGAACACAAGGTTCGCCCCTACCCGGAACAGCCGTTAATCGCTGTTCGCCCCTACCCGGAACAGCCGTTAATCGCTTACCGTGTCCGGCTTCTTGACCCAGGACATCAGGCCGCGAAGCTCTTTGCCAACTGCCTCAATTTGCGAAGCATTGTCTATCGCCGCCAGGGCGTTGAACTGCGGCCTGTTCGCTTTATTCTCTAAAATCCATTCTTTGGCGAACTGCCCAGTCTGGATTTCTTTAAGTATCTTCACCATCTCAGCTTTAGTCGCATCGTTGACAATGCGTGGGCCGCGCGTCATGTCGCCGAACTGAGCGGTGTCCGAGATCGAGTAGCGCATCCCGCCGATCCCGGCCTCATACATCAAATCCACAATCAGCTTCAGCTCGTGCATACACTCAAAGTAAGCGATTTCCGGCTGGTAGCCGGCGTTCACCAGCGTCTCGAAGCCCGCTTTGACTAGAGAGGTCGCGCCGCCGCAGAGGACCGCCTGCTCGCCGAACAGGTCCGTCTCGGTTTCCTCTTTAAACGTCGTCTCTAAAACGCCTGCCCGGCTGCCGCCGATGCCTTTGGCCCAGGCCAGGGCAATGTCTTTGGCATGGCCCGTTGCATCCTGCGCGATGGCAATGAGGCACGGAACGCCTTTGCCTTCGGTGTAGGTGCGCCGGACTAAATGGCCCGGCCCTTTCGGCGCAGTCATAAAGACGTCCACGCCGTCCATCAATGGGATCTGCCCAAAGTGAATATTGAAGCCGTGGCCGAACGCCAGCGCGTTGCCCGGCTCTAAATTGGGCGCAATGCTTTCTTTGTAAACGTCGCCCTGAAACTCATCGTTAATGAGCATCATCACAACGTCCGCTTCTTTCGCGGCGTCTTCGACTGACTTCACCGTCAGGCCTGCTTCCTCTGCCTGCGCCCAGCGCTTCGAGCCTTTGCGGAGGCCGACCCGCACGTCCAGGCCGCTGTCCCGCAGGTTCAGCGCGTGGGCATGGCCCTGCGAGCCGTACCCAATCACGGCAAGCTTCTTGCC
>CAXTER010000131.1:0-9444 GCA_964243345.1 uncultured Armatimonadales bacterium | reverse complement strand
GCCCGCGACGCATCGGTTTCGGAACACATCTCGGCTTTCTGTACCGAAGCCCCGCCGAAAGCCGAAGCCCCGCCGAAAGCCGAAGCCCCGCCGAAAGCCGAAGCCCCGCCGAAGTGGGGACTTCTGCCAGATCAACGAGCGTCAGATCAACGAGCGTCAGATCAACGAGAGTCAGATCAACGAGAGTCAGATCAACCCGAATGGAAACAGGTCTTTGAACAGTTAACCATTCTTGAGCAGATTTTTCGTGCTCACGATCTGGATGAGGAAGTACGCCGGCTCGAGGAAAAGCGGCAAGACCTTCTTGATCCGAGTGTACTGGTGTTTATTATTGGGGAAGGAAAGTTTGGCAAGTCAAGCCTCATCAACCACCTCCTCGGCGATGAGGTTGCGGAAGTTGATAAACGGCCTATGACATGGCGCATCGATCTTTTTCGATCTGCAAGGGGCGGCGCTGAGCATGCAGAAATCACCCGCCACAACCAAGCCCAGTCCAGCGCAGTGCCCCTGTCCGAAGCCATTGAGCTGTGCAAAGAACAGGAAAAAGAAGTCCTTCAGCAAGACGTTTTTCGGCAAGGCATTATCAAGCAAGGCGTGATGGCCTCAAGCTTTCGGCAAGGCATTGCGGGAGCGGGACAAGGCGTTGCGGGAGCGGGACAAGGTGATGCACGGCCCGAACTTACTACCTTTGACGGCCAGATCATTTCGGTCGATTGGTACCGAAACAACCTCGCCCTTGATGACCGCTTAACGCTTGTCGACACTCCCGGCTTTGCCCAGCCGCGCGGCAAAATGTCGGTTCACGGCAATGCCCTGCGGCGGGCCGAAGGCGTGGCCTTTGACATCGACGACATTTCCGAACACTTTTACCACCGCTCCGACCTCGTGCTGTGGGCGTTCAAGGCGACAAAACTTGAAGACAGGGACACGCGCCGCAGCATTGAGCTGCTTTCGCGCGAGAAAAAGCGCGTTCTGGGCGTAATTACTCACTGGGACCGCATTGAAGAAGCAGACCGCGCGGGACGCCTGCGAGAGGCCGAGAAGCTCTACGGCGAATACGTCACCGGCTTTGTCTGCGTCAGCTGCAAAGGCAAGCCCAGCGCCTCGCCGGAAAGCAAGCCCAGCGCCTCGCCGGAAAGCACGCCCAGCGCTTCGCACAAAGGCAGGCCCAGCGCTTCGCAGACGGGTACTTCTCGCGCTGCAAACGAAGGCATCAATCATCTTCAGGAAATCCTGCGCCGCGAAGCCGACCGCGCCGCGTCAGTCAAGCTCCAGAGCGCCCAGGATTTCTGCGCCGACCGGGCCGCATTTGCCGCCGACTGGCTTCAGTCCCTCGGAGACGGTTTGGTGTACAACGTCGCCCAAATCGCGATGTACTGCAACGAGGCAAGCGACCTGCTGCTGCGCGGGGTGGGCGCATCGCAAGCCACTATCCAAAGAACTGCTGACGAGAAGATTTCCACGGAGGAAAATCTTGCCGCCGGCTCCGTACTGCTTTCCATTCTTGAGGCACGCATTGACCAACAGCAGAAACAAGAGCGCATTGGAAAGCACCTTCAAATCTCAGAGCTGAACGCGGACCTTGCGAAGCGCCTCCAGGGAGATGGAAGCCGCCTTGCCATTCAGGGAAGCCAGCTGGCGCGTCAGCGGAAGCTGCGGCAGGTCGTGGTCAAAGGCCGGGGCGCTTCGGAGTACCGGCCGCTGCAGCCCCAAATTGATGCGCCGCAAGTCGATCATCTCGGGGTCAGCTTGTCCGGCATCCTGGTTCCAGGCGTCGGGGAGGGGTTTTTGGACGTCCTCGTGGGCCTATTCGCGGGATCATGGATTGGGGACGTTGCAGAGTTCTTCGGCGGCAGAAACGAGGAAGACCGAAAAACCGAAGCGGTTGAACAGGCGGCGGCTCGGATTCGCGCCGCGCTGCATGAGCAGATTAAGGACGCCTGCGCCGCGTTCACGAAGGCCGGTGCGGAGACGATTCTTGCAAGTGCCAATTCCGGCGTCGCAAAGGCTTATCCCGGAGAAGACCTAAGTTCCCTTCGCGTCCGCGCCCGGCTCATCGACGAACACGGCGCCGTGCTTGCGAGGATGAAAGTTAAGCTCCTTGCGAATATCAAGGCCGAGCTGCAAACAAACGCCGGACTGCAAACAAACGCCGGACTGCAAACAAACGCCGGACTGCAAACGAACGCCGGACTGCAAACGAACGCCGGACTGCAAACGAACGCAGAACTCCCTGCGGACACTCAGGCCCAGCTTTCTGTGGAAGCAAGGTCTGCGCTCCCGGGCGAGGATGTCATGGGCGAGGGGGTCACGGGCGAGGGGGTCACGGGCGAGGGGGTCACGGGCGAGGATGCTTCCGCTGATTTCCAGCCTTGGTGCGAAAGTCACTACACGCTCTGGTCGCCGATTGACGACGGGCGGCAGGTCGTCTTGTCCCTGTTCTGCGGCTGGTTCGAGGCGCAGCAAGCATGGGTACAGGCTGGCGCTTTGCCGTGGGGGAAAGAGGCGCTGCAGGCTTGTCCTCTCTCCCTTTCGTTTATTTATGCCTGCGTCCGGGCCGTGATTGATGAGAAAAAGGGGTGGTTTGGTCTGAGTGCTCCTCTCCCTCTTTCACGTTTAGCGTCGCAGCGCAACTCCTCGCTCGATACGGCAGCTCTGATGAAGGATGATGCCTGGCTTGGCAGTGTGGCCGCAAGCATCAATTCCAAAGATCCACTGCCGGCAGGAAGCCAGTTATCAAAGCAAGTCTTCCCCAATCTGCCGGATCCGGATGAAGCGTTCACCCACTTCCGGCTTGAGGGACTTGGTCATGCGTTTGCAAGCCGGCTCAGCCGCGACTTCGCAGTCCGCTGCCGCACACGCCTTGCCGCAGCCCCGCCGTTTGACAGCGTCTCCGAAGCTAAACGCATCCGGTTCTCGCCGCTGCAGCGGCTGGCGACGCGCAGCTTTCTTCTCGGCACGGCAGGCGCCGCCGTCATCTCCGGCCTCATAACCTTCATACCTCTGTTAAGCGGGCACTCACCGTGGACAGATGAGCGAACCGTTCTCGGAGCTGCTGCCGGTTTGTACGCCGCCGAGTTTCCGGCGTTTCTGCACGCGGCATGGGCGGCAGGCCGCGCCGGCGTTGCTATTTTGATGATCCAGTATTTGTTCTTCCTGAAAGACAAGCAGCGCGTTCTGCTCTACTTGGTGACAGAGAAAGCAGCGCAGACGATCACGCGGGAATGCGCCGCTGCCTGGAGCGAGGTCGCCAGCGAGCTTGACGCGGCCCACGCCAAGGCGATCGCGACCGAGTATACGCTGGTCGGAATGCGCCCGCTGGATTATGCGCGTGACGGCCTGATCGAGAAGTATCAACTGGCAGGTCTACCTTAAGTATCAACTGGCAGGTCTACCATGACTTGCTTAAACTTAAGGCTCCGCACGAACTTAAGGCTCCGCACGAACTTAAGGCTCCGCACGAACTTAAGGCTCTCATAGGCTGAGCGGGGTCCGGGAAACGACAAAATGAAAGCGTCGGACGTTCAGTACGGCAGTAATTGTTCAGTATGGCACTGATAAAGGAACAAGGCATGACAAACAGTAATGGTCCGGGTACTGATGGGCCGGGTACCAATAGATCAGGAGCGACACCAAAATTTGCAGGGAAGCAAGGCTCCGCCAGCGGAGCAAGTTTTGCCAGCGGGGCAAGTTTTGTAAACACGCTGGATTTTGTCAGCGCACTGAAGGCCGTCCAAGCCGCAGACCTTTTTCTACAGGGGCGCCACCGGGGACGCGGGATTGCGGAGCAGGCCGGGCTCCAGGGTCTTGCCGAACATGTCCATCGCCAGCTTGAAACCCTCGCCATGGAGCGCCCGGCACGCCTCCGAGTGCTTATACTCGGCGAGTTTAAGGCCGGTAAATCGTCTCTTATCAACTGCCTCGTTGGAAAATCTGTGGCGGCCACCGACGTCGGCGAGTTGACCGCCGCCGTTTGCCGTATTCTGCCCATCGAAAGCGGCCGGGAAGTCGCAGTGATGCGCTCCGGGCGTGCGGGAAGCCCCGATTTGGAGTTTTCCGTGCCGGAGTTCCTGGCAGCGACCAAGAAGCACGGCGAGAAGGCGCGGCTCGGAGAGCCGTCTGCGCTGGACGGATACTTGAGCGCAGATCTGTATGTACGCACACCACTTCCCGTTGAACTTGTGGACACTCCGGGCCTCGGCGCAGGGGAGCAAAACGAACAAGCTGCAATGGACGCTCTGGCCCAAGCCGATGTTGTCCTGCTCACGATTGACTGTGACAACCTCGGCGGCGCCCGAGATGCCGCTGTCATGGACCGCATCCGGGTTTCCGGGCAGCCGCTGCTGGTCGCTGTCACTAAAATTGATCTATTAGACGATAACGAATCTGACGATAACGAATCCGACAACGGCGGATGTGACAGCGGCGGATCTGACAACGGCGAGCAGGCTGAAGTGCTCGATTTCGTTTCGGGAAGCTACCAAGTGCCGCGCGGGATGCTCTTTCCGCTCTCGGCGCGGCATTTCGAGCGGAAGGGAACCGATGCCGGAGTGGAGCGTTTGCGGGAGCACTTGATTTGCGCCGCGCCGGAGCGGGCTGCACTCCGGGACCAGGCTCTCTTGGCCCAGGTTTTTGACCTGTCGGAGGAGCTGAAAGCTGGCCTTGAGGCCGTCGAAGCGGCGATCCAAGTTGCGCTGGATGATGTGCGCGAAAACCGGGACCTGCTCGAGCAGACGGCCCGCCTTGTCACGAGCGACATTACAGCCAGCGTCGCCTCCCAGATTCGCGGCAAACTGCAGGCGGAAG
The DNA here is from genome assembly GCA_964243345.1 of uncultured Armatimonadales bacterium. GTDB lineage: Bacteria > Armatimonadota > Armatimonadia > Armatimonadales > Capsulimonadaceae > JANXMY01. Next base: position 4,638 of record CAXTER010000131.1, on the reverse strand, counting down.
CCGAAGGTATTCTCCTGGGGCAGATTCATAACCCGGCGACCCGCCTGACCGAAGGCGACTTCGCCGCGGCGCTTGAGCAGAGCGTGCAAAAGATGGACACCCAGCCGTTCTGGGAACAGTTAAAAACAAGCCTAGAAACTCAGTTCCAGAAGGAGTGGTCTGAGGGGATCAAGAGGCAGCTTGACGCCCTCAACGCGAACTTGGAGCTTCACCGAAAAGATCTGCACCTGGAAGCATCGGCGGTGTCGAGCCTGCTGGCCCAGGAAGAGCAGGAGCGGCTTGCACGAAGAAATCACGCGGTCGGCGAAGCAGTTGCCGCCGGGGCAGCCGCCGTCGCCATGCTCGCCGTCGGCTTTCCGGTTCTCATCATTGCAGCCGCATCGATTCCCGGTGCCTGGGCCTACTATATCCATAAGACCCGCTCGGAGCAGGAGGCTTCGATGGGAGAAATCAAGTACAATGCCCGGCTTGCCGTCTCCCAATGGGTGAACGATTACGTTCGCGAGGTGATGACTGGTTTTGAGGGTAAGCTTCTGCGCGAAAATCTCCAGGTCGCCCAGCGGGCTTCGGATAATGACGGCTGCCAGCAGGCCGGATTTGCTGGGACAGAAGAAGAACTTTCCACTCTCCGGGAGAGCGCTCGCAGTCACATCGCAGCCTTGTCCGCGCTCACCGCCGGCAGCCGGCTTCTTTGAACCGCCGGCTGCCGGCTTCTTTGAGCGGATATTTAACACGCTTCTTAGGCTGAGGAACTTTGAGGCTGAGAGACTTTGAGGCTGAGGAACTTTGAGGCTGAGAGACTTTGAGGCTGAGAGACTTTGAGGCTGAGAGACTTTGAGGCTGAGAGACTTTGAGGTTCGATACACGTTTTAGGCAGCTTGGTTTCTTTAGGGTCCTGAGTCCGCCCCCTTTGTTTGTGAAAACGGGTAACTTTGCTAAGCCGGGGGGCGCAGCACGGCGGCGCGGGCTGCGGCGGTCAGGGCGTATAAAGCGCCGGTCGTTCTGCCAGTGACCAGTCATTCTGCCAGTAACAAACAGGCATTTGTGAGGCGCGGTTTGCTAGCGAAATAGACACCCACAAAACAGGCTTCCGCGAATTGGTTCAAGTTATAGAACTTCCCGGTCAGATTTCTGACCCAGAGAGACACCTGGTGCAAGCCGGTGCCGATCCCTTCTTAATCAACTTTCTTCTTCAAATCCCTTCTTAACCAAGCCTCTCGCTTAATAAAGCCCCTCACCGTTCAGCAAACCGCCTGACAGTCAGCAGACTATCTGGACCACGGGATGAAACGGGTCGTCAATGAGCGCAACGCAGTTCACCCGAACATGTTTTTCCCGCGCTAGGTCGCAGGCATGGTCCAGCGACACCTGCCGCAGGTCGACGAAGCCCTTGGACTCCAGAAAGGTCGCTTGATACGCCCGCGCTAGCTCCGGTGCGGAAAAGACGATCAGTCCGCAGTCTTCACTCGCGCCGAGCTTGCGAAAACAGTACTTGGCCCGGCGCGGATCATACGGCGCGAACAGGATTTCGGGAAGCGTTTTCATCAGGCGAGACCACCAGGCTGGGACTGCCGATAATTCGGGGACTGCCGATAATTCGGGGACTGCTGGAAACTCAGGCTCGTTCATTCGCTGCGGGTTCATTCGCCGTTCGTTTATCCACATCTGCGTTTCTTCAAGCTCGAACGCTTGATGTTCCTGATCGTGATGTTCCGCGCCCTCCCATTCTTGATCCTTCCGCGTTTCATGAGGTCGCTCCTCGTTCAGCCAGTCGTCCCATTCCCAGTTTGAGAGGTCATCACTCATTCTTTTCCTCCTTCATCTCTTTTCCCCTCGAATTCCAGCACTCTGGTTTCACCTGCGAAGCTGGTCTTGATTTGCTGCGTTGGTCTTGATTTGCTGCGTTGGTCTTGATTTGCTGCGCTAGTCCCGCCAGCGATGACCCCCTGCCACGCTGATTAAGTGCCCCGTGCGATGCTCCGTTCGGCACGCGGTTATTCGATAAAAATCCGCTAAATTTCAACAATATATTCACCATTTTCAGCCCAAATTCCTAACCAGTAGCCCCCCAATTTAAGACCAATTTCTTCTATGCTCATTTTTCTATTCTGTATTTGTTTCCAAGCTGCGTGAATGCTTTCGTCATCTCGAACGGGCACAGGACGCTTCAGCTGGTCCGTATCGCTCGATCAACTACTTTCCGTCTGCGGAAGGCGAATGTCCATGCCTGTCAAAAAGACTGGCTGAGACTGCCGGGCTGCAAGCGTGGGAGCGAGTAAATGCAAGACGATGGCGAAGAAAAGTTCTTCAAAGTCTCTTGACCGGTAAAGTGTTCTGAAAAGCTGTCCGGTTCTGAAAACTCGCAGGTTTATTCGTGGCCTCTCTTTTTGGGTGTTTCCCATTGCGGCTGAAGCTGTGCCAATTGGGTAAAGCTTCCGCAAACTTATTTTTTTGCACTTATTTTTTTGCACTTATGTCTCTGCACTTATCGCGAGTTTTTAATCAGTGCACAGTTTAGTCAGTGCAAAGTTTAATAAAGACAGCCCGCTGAGTATTAGCCTCAGTAAGCTGTCTTCTTGGAGCAAGCTGTTTTGTGCAGCGCCATGAACGCACCCAACCGCGCCGAGTGTCCTGCTGCTTTCGGGAGTCCTGTTGTTTTAGGATTCGCTTGGTACCCGTCGCGCCGCAATCCCGCCAGGTCGCGCCAACCGCCCGCAGGAACTCCGTTTCACACTGCATTCGGTTTCACACTGCATTCGGTTTCACACTGCATTCCTTTTCAACCGTATCGCGCAGGCTCAGCACATGCTGCAAGACTTGCTGCGCCTGCTCCGCTGCCGCGGCTGTGTACTCTTCCGGTCCCGACCTCAGCAAGGCCGCCCAGTCAAATTCCGAGGAGCGGGTGGGGGACGGCTCCGGAAAAGACGGCAGATTACCTGGCTGCGCTCCCGGCGAAAGATCAACGAAAAACACCTCAAGCCTGCGCTGAATTGATTTGTCCTGCACGGAAAGATCCGGAATCAGAAGTTTGATGTGTCCCGGCACGGGGGAGTCCGGCAACCGGTCCACCCGCGCCTGGGCGCAGCGCTGCCCTGGATTTGGGCCAAAGAAGGAGCTTGGGGCAAAGACGAATACATCCGCACCGCTTTTGCCCATCTCCGCAAGATCGAACGCTTCCGCAAGATCGAACGCTTCCGCAGGATCGAACGCGCCCGTAGGCTCATCGTGTGGGGAAAGTTCATTGTGTCGGGAGCAGGAAAGAGCCAGGGCGATCACGTGGTTTAACTTTGGGATGCGGGGGGCGCGGCGCGTCGGCATCAGCACCGCCGAGAACGTGTTTTCCTGCGCGAACGTGCCGGCTTGACTGTAGCCCGTCACGGCGGCTACGCTGAAACTGAGCGGTTTGGCAAAAAGAATCGCTTCGCCGAGGTACGCCGACCGTGCTTCCTCCATGTCCGCAGCTGAAAGGACACTTGCCGCCGTCTCTTCCGCGGGGCCGTCCGGTACGTTCGGCAATCCAAACTGCACGCAGACGGCGATAATTGCGCGTGAGCGCGTTGATGTGCCCAGCCGGCTGGACGCGTGGGCCCCGTGCTGGACCGTCTCCCGTGAAGCGTCGGCAGAAATAACAGGCTCCCGGAAGGCACCGGCAAACTCGTACTCGGCTGCAGCAGGGACGGGAAACACGTTGTACTGGGCGCGAAGGCTGCGGCGTTCCGGAGGAAGTCCCTGTTCCCACCGCCGGCGGGGGGGCTTCTGCGTGGGGGCGTGAGACCCAACACGGGCCGCCGAACCTAACAGCCGCATCCCCGGTTTGCATTCAATTTGATCTCCCGCTTGTTTGGTTTGATCTCCCGCTTTAGTCAGCGTGGGTGTTTGTGTTGGAACAGGCTGGGCCGGCACAGGAGGAGCTTTTCCTGCCTTTTCTGCGACTGACCCTTTCGCGTCTGAGTGATATGGGGACGCGATCAGTTCTTGAAGCTTCTTCATAGCCGCTGCTTGGAGACGCTCCTCTTCTGCCTTGCGTGCGGCCTCTTCTGCCTTGCGTGCGGCTTCGGACGCCACCGCTTCCTGCTGGATTTGTTCTGCCGTCTTGAGAGGCGGATGGCCTTCCCGAATAGGCGTCCCGACGAGATTTCGACTTGGTTTGCTGGATTGGTCCCAGATTGGATGCATAATTTTGACCATCGTTACCTGCTTTCTTTGCACTCTCAAAGTGGCACCCTGTTTTGCGTTGTGAGCGTGTTTTGCGTTGTGAGCGTGTTTTGCGTTGTGAGCGTGTTTTGAGGTGGGTGCCTCTCGTTTCTTCGCGTTTTCCAGGGATTCGGAACGCGCTCCGTAACTGCCTTCTGCAGTTTCATTCCGCGCTCAGTGGCGGTGATTTTTTCACTGACTCAGCTTTGGTAGTGACTCAGCTTTGGTAGTGACTCAGCTTTTGATCGTGTTGCTCTCCGCCGAAGTGAGCTTGCGCCTTCTCTTGCAGGTGTTTCAGCAGGAGACCATGGTTCCCCCGCAGCCGGTCGCCCTGCGCTTTGCCGCCCGGCCAGAACAGATGCACCGAGACCGGGCGGCGCGGCCAGCGTCCGGTCGATTGCCAGCACACTTCGAACCCCGTTAAAAGCCCCGATGCCACTGCGC
>CAXTER010000130.1:0-9562 GCA_964243345.1 uncultured Armatimonadales bacterium | reverse complement strand
GGTGGGGGCGGCGGCGCGGGCGGCGCAGCGGGAGCCGGCGGCGGCGGGCTTGGCGGCGCGGGCGGAGTCGGAGGAGCCGGCGGCGCGGGCGGCGACGGCGGGGCAGGCGTTGACTCAGTCGGCGACTGGTCCTCCGACGGCGCGACGCTTGGAGCGACGGCGCGGTTGGTCGTATTCTGGTTGCGCGTTGTCGCCACCGCGACCTGACGATGCTGCGGCTGCGGCGGGGTCGGGTGCGTTAAATGCGGCAGCGGCTTCTGCGGCGGCGGCGGATGATGCTTAGGCGGCGGCGGGGGCGGCTTCGGCTTGGTCTTAGGCGGCGGCGGCGGGCGCTTGAAGACCTTGATTTCGGTCTCTTTCATGGGCGGAATGACGCCGACGCCGAACAAGCTGGAATGCGACACGAGGGCGATCCAGACAATGTTGATCACCACCGAGGCCCCGAATGCCCAGGCCAGGATGCGGTCCGACAGCCTCTTCTCCAGCGTCAGGTTCTTCTTCTGAAGCTCGGTTTCCGTGTCCAGGGGTTCTAATTGTGGATTTTCGTTCATAAGATTACTGCGTCGGCCCGCCCGGATTGACAGGCGTGGTGGCGATCATGACGCCGACCGGGTCAGTTGAGCCGGGAATGTGCGTTTCGTTCACGGCATCCATGACATCAATGATGTTCTGGGTCGGACGGCTCTTGTCCACGTTCACGACAAAGATGGTGTCGGGCTTGGCGTTCAGCATCGCCTGCATTTGCGGCTGAAGCTGGTCCGGGGTAACCAATGTCGTATTGAGAAAGAACTGGCCGGCAGGGTTCACGGTGACGACCACCTGCGGCGGCGGCTTGCCGGGATTGCTGCTGTTCTTGGGCAGACTGATGTCCATACCGCGCATTTTCACCATGGAAAGGCTGGTGAACATAAAGAAGACGAGCAAAAAGAAGATCGTATCAATCATCGGAATGATTTCAATCCGTGCCTTCTTCATCGGCTGTTTTTGAATGCTGACCCATCGTTTCATAGTTCTTTTATTCGCCCTTCTGCGGGGCTGTCGCAATCATCAAAGCCGCCGGGTTCGCCTGCTGGGCGATGCTGAGAGCGTACTGGAACTGCTCCACCTGTTCGGTTTTGTCGCAGTTGATGACAACAACGATGTTTGGATTTTCGGCGACCTTTTCCTGAAGCTGAGGCAGGATTTCGTTGTACTTGACCGGGGCGCGGTCCACATAGAAATTGCCCTTGTTGTCCACAGTCAGCACCACTTTCGTGCGCGGCTTGGACTGAGCCGTGGTGGAAGTCGGCAGCTCGACTTTCTTGGCTGACATCTGCACCTGAGAGATGCTGGTAATCATAAAAAAGACGAGCAGGAAGAAGATCGTATCAATCATTGGAATGATCTCGATCCGCGCCTTCTTAAGCTCGGTTCGCTGCAACTTCACCGCGAATGCCCTCCGCGCCGCGCAGGTTTGCCAGAATGTTCATCAGCTGGGTGGCCCGCACTTCCATGTCGGCGATGATCTCTTTGACTTTCTCGGTTAAATAGTTGTAGCCGATTAGCGTCACAATCGCGATGGCGAGTCCGGTGGCAGTGGCAAGCAGAGCTTCGGCGACGCCGCCGGTGATGGCGTTCGGGTTGTTCAGGCCCTGAGCGGAGCCGACGACGTTGAACGACTTGATCATGCCTGTAACTGTTCCCAAAAGGCCGAGCAGGGGAGCGATGGTGATAATCGTGTCCAAAACGCCCAAATGCCGGTACAGCAGCGGGGTCTCGCGCAGGGCCAGCTCTTCCATCGCCCGCTCAATCGAATCCGAGTCCAGGTTGCGGTTCCTGATGCCGTTCGCCAGCAGGCCGGCGACCGGGCCGGGGTGCTGATCGCAGACCGCCAGGGCGTCATTGACGCGCCCGGCCATCAGATGCTCGCGCACCTGCTCGGACAGCACTTCATTGTCGGCGGACGCCTTGTTGATGGTAATGAACCGCTCAATCATAAACCCAACCGAGAGAAACGCGCAGAAGGTCAGCGGCCACATGACCGGACCGCCGGCTTTAATGAGTTGCAGTGGATCGAATCCCATGGTTTTAACTTGCTCCTTGATGCTGTAATTGCTGTAATTGTTGATACGGGCTGCTGCTGGAAAAAGTGACGGAATGCCAAAAAGCCCCCGGTTCGGCCTGAACAGCAGTGTTCAGGTGACAGGGGGCCTTTGGAGTAGCCGCTGCGTTTCTCTGTTTCCCGCCGGACAGAACTGCCTGGACGACATCAGCGCTGAAGCGTCACGCCGGGAGCAGGCGATAGCGCAGAGTATACACTCTGCGCTGCGCCTTTGTCAAGGGCTGGTGGGGGGCGCATAAGAAGCGGAAGAAATCAGTGAAGGATTATTTGCAGGAAATCTTGCAGGAAATTTTAAGCGGCAAGCGGCAGGGTTTCAGGCAGCGATAGGGTTTCAGGCAGGGACAGAGCATGGAAGACGCAGTTGCGTCCGGCAGCCTTTGCGGCATAGAGCGCCTGATCGGCGGCGGAAACCAGGGCGGCTTCACTCTCCATTGTCGGCAGCAGGGTTGCCGCGCCGAGGCTGACCGTTATTCCCCGCTCCGGCCAGGCTGTCTTTTCGACCGCAACGCGAAGCCGCTCCGCCAGCACCCTCGCGCCGTCGGCATCGGTCAGCGGCAGCACCACAACAAATTCTTCGCCGCCGTAGCGGGCGAAAAAGTCGGTTTCCCGGCCCTGGCCGCGCAGAATTGCCGCCAGCCGGCGCAGGATTTCGTCGCCCGCCGGATGTCCGAAGCTGTCGTTGTAGGATTTGAACGAGTCGACGTCCAGCAGCAGCAGAGACAGCGGCGTGCCGTAGCGCCGCCCCTGATTCATTTCCTGCACCATGCGCTGCTCGAAGGCCCGCCGGTTGCCGAGGCCGGTCAAGCTGTCGTGGAGGGCCAGCGTTTCAAGCTGCCGGTTGGCTTCTTCGAGCTGGTCTTTCTGGTGTTCCAGCACAGCGGCGTATTCGGTGATTTGGACCATCTGCCGGGTAATCTGCTCGGCGGAGCGACGCCGCTCGGAAATGTCGGCAAATGTCGCCACCACGGCATAAGGCTTGTCTGCGCCGGTTTGGAACAGCGGCTTGGCGTTGACCGAAACCCAGAGCATCTCGCCCTGGATGTCGGTGGCCTTATCTTCACCGGTCCGGCTGCGGCGCGGCAGGCCCATGACGACGTTCTGCTGGGCCACGCCCCGGCGCAGGGAGGCCATGAGCGGGTAGCTGCCCTGCGGGAACTTGGTGCCGTCCTCGCGCACCGCCGCAAACTCCGGGTTGACCGGGCGCAGGCCGTCCATCTCCGTGCGGGTCATTTCCAGTATCTGCTCGGCGCTGTCGTTCCAGAGGGTCACGACGCCGCCGGCATCCAGCACAATCAGACCTTCCGAAATGGATGCAATGGCGATGCGGAACCGCTCTTCGCTGTCTTTGAGCGTATCTTCCGCCTGCCGCCGGGCAATCTCGCCGCCGATCCACTGGGCCATGAGGCGCAGCAGCTCGCGGTCGCCGCTGGTAAAGAGGCGCGGATGGGGCTGGAACCCGGCAAAGCACAGCGTTCCCCAGACCGCGCCGTTGACCCGTACCGGCGTTCCCAAGTACGCTTCCAGTCCGTAAGACTGGTATGCTGCCGAGTCGCGCCGCTCGGCCGTGTCGGCCTGCTCGAAGCTAACCGCGTCCGCCAGCCGGACCGCTTCCGCGCAGTAGGTATCGCAGACCGCCATCTCTGCACCCGCCGTGACTGTGCCGCCGGGCGAAACCGCCTGGACAATCCGGTAGCGGTCATTCTGAACCCGCGCCAGAATGCCGACGCTAAGGTCGAACTGGTCTGCGCCCAGCGTCAAAAGCTGGCTTGTCTTTTCCTCAAACGAAAGCTCCTGCTGCGATGTCATGTTGTACAGCGTGTGCATTCGCTCCTCGCTGCGGCGCAGCTCTTCTTCCGCCTGATTTTGAGCGCTGATGTCAATGTCCGCGCTGATCGCGCCGATCACGTCGCCGTCCACGCCGCGCAATGGGAAAATGCTGCAATGCAGATGCACCGCTGTTCCATCTGGCTGCCGGTAAGTCCGCTCGATGCCTTCGCAGCGCTGGCCGTCAAACACGGCGGCAACGGCATCGGCAATTTCGGAATTGGTTCCTTCCGATTCGTCTTCCTGGGCGTAGATCGTGTCCCAAACTGAAGCGCCTAAAGTCACTGCCGCCTGCGCGTAGCGCTGGGCGAAGGCGCGGTTCCATTCCATGATGTGTCCATGCTTGTCAAAGCAGACGCAGGCGGCGGGCAGCCCCTGAAACAGCTCTTGGAACCGGCCTGACGCCTGCGCCATCAGTGCGTTTGCCGCGTCCATGCTCTGCGTGCTGGCTTCCATCTCCTGCTGCTGCGTTTCTAAGGCGGCCCTAGCCGCCTGCGCTTTTGCTTCCGCCGCCTGCGCCCGCGCTTCGCTGCGCCGGGCTGCCTGCATGGCCCCGGCCAGCAGGACGGCCAGCAAAACGGCCGCTGCCGCTGCCGCCAGCGGCAGGGCAGCCGGCAGCAAGCATAGGACAAGGAAGCCGGCCAGCGGCAGGGTAATCCCCGCCGCGGCCATGCCCCAGCCCGAAGAACACAAACACCGTGGACCAGCAGTAAAAAGTTTGTTCATAAAGAATATGGTGGCTCAGAAATTGTATCGGGTTTTGCCGCTGAAAACTTGAGGCGCTGGCACGGCGCGAACAGAATGCGGCCTGGATGGGTATAGGTAGCCCATCATGCAATTTCACTAGGAGCAACCAATGAGCGATACCACAGTAACGAAAGTAGACTCGGCGCATTCGCCGCACGGCGAAATGGGCCAAAAGTATCTCGCTTCCGGCAAAAACGTCGCCATGCGGCTTTGGGAAGAAACGCCCGTCAGTGAACCGAAGCCGCCCACGGCACGGCAGTACGAAACCGTCGGCTACGTCATTTCAGGCCGCGCCGAGCTGCATTTGGAACATGGGCAGATGGTTGTCTTAGAACCCGGCAACTCCTGGACCGTGCCGGAAGGCGCGTCGCATACCTACAAGATATTGGAGCCGTTTACTGCGGTTGAAGCGACTTCCCCGCCCGCGCAGGTGCATGGGCGCGATGAAGGCTAATACAAATAGCGGGCGGGTGCTGTTCTTGCAGGGAGCGTCCAGCGCCGGTAAAAGCACGCTTGCGGCGGCGCTTCAAGCCGCTTTGCCGGAGTATTGGTGGATGCTGGAAGCGGACGACATCACGCGGATGCAGCCGACTTCGGAGCGCAGCGGCTGGTGGGAGCCGACACCGGAAGAGAGGCCGCACCCGTCATGGAACGCCGACTTGCGTTTGGAACGCTGGCTGTCGGTCTACTTCGGCTGCCTGGCGACAATTGCAAAGACCGGCAGCGATGTCATCGCCGCCGGCGGCTGGCTGCAAACATCCTGGCTGGTGCAGCTTGCAGACACTCTGGAAGGCGTTGACGCGCTCTGCGTTGGCGTCTACTGTCCTCTTGAGGAACTGGAACGGCGCGAGACTGCACGAGGAGATCGGCGTCCGGGCTATGGCCGCTCGCAGTACGATCTCGTTCATAAGCACGCTCCGTATGATGCCGCCGTGGATACGTTTACCCAGACAACAGCAGAAGTGGTGAGCGTGATTGAAGCGCTGCTGGTGTCTCCGCCTCCTGTCCCGTTTTTCGCCCGCATCCGGGCCGAGAACACCTGCAAATAGAAACGCGAGCAGAAAATGTCCGACGACTTCTTAGAAATCCTCAAACAAGGTAAGGCGGATGGGCAGAACGCGGGAGACCAGTTCGGCGGGGCCGGCAGCGGCACCGGAAACGGGCTGCCGTCGGGACTTGCCAACAATTTTTGGTTTGCGACAGGAATTGAGTGCTCTTATCCTACAATCGGCCACGGCAAAGTGCGGCGTGACCTGCTGGAAGAATGCGGGCATTACACGCACTGGCAGGAAGATTTCCGGCTGGTGCATGAACTGGGCCTGCGGTTTTTGCGCTACGGCCTGCCGTACTACAAAGTGCATTTGGGGCCGGGCCACTATGACTGGGAGTTTGCGGATTTGGTCATGGCGGAAATGCGGCGGCTGGACATCACGCCGATTATGGACCTGCTGCATTTCGGCGTCCCGGACTGGCTGGGAAACTTCCAGAACCCGGAGCTGCCGCTGCATTTTGCCGATTATGCCGATGCGTTTGCCGAGCGTTACCCCTGGGTGCGCTTCTATACGCCGGTCAACGAAATTTATGTGTCGGCGAATGCCAGCGCCCAAAAAGGCATTTGGAACGAGCAGCTTCAATCCGAGCTGGGTTTCGTAACAGCGATCAAGCACCTGTGCGCGGCCAGCATTCTCGCAAACCAGCGCATCGCCCGGCGTCGGCCTGACGTAATTATTGTCCAAAGCGAGTCGGCGGAGTTCGTGCATCAAATGACGGCGGTGCCGGACCCGAAAGTGACGCTGCAAAACGAGCTGCGCTTTTTGTCGCTGGACCTGCTGTACGCCAACCGGCCCAATGCCGACATCTGCCTTTACATGATGGACAACGGGCTGACCCGCGCCCAGTACGAGTGGTTCATGGCCGGCAAGCCGCCGGGGTATCAGATCATGGGCAATGACTACTACGGGCGCAACGAGCATCTGCTTTTGCCCGGCGGCGAGATGCTGCAAGCCGAGGACATCATGGGCTGGTACGGCCTGACGCGCCTTTACTACGAGCGTTACCACAAGCCGATCATGCACACGGAAACGAATGTTATCGACCCGGATTTGGCCCCGGCATGGCTGTGGAAACAGTTCAGCAACATTCTTCGGATGCGCGGCGACGGTGTTCCGGTGCTTGGCTTCACCTGGTACAGTTTGACGGATCAAATAGATTGGGATATTGAGCTGGCGGAAAAGAACGGGGTAATCAATCCGTGCGGTCTCTACGACCTGAACCGCAACCCGCGTCCGGTCGCCGCCGCGTACCGGCAGCTTTTGGAAGAGTTCGGGCAGATGTCTCTCGTCGCCCATTCGGAGATTTTTGCCGTCAACACCGCCCCCGCCCGCCTTCGGACTGATATTTAAGAGGCCCCCCAGCCCCCAATAATGGGGGAGCCGGAGAAGGCCGAAACGGGCCGCTTTTCTTTATCTGGCTCCCCCATTATTGGGGGCTGGGGGGCCTTCTCTTGACCTAGAAAGACCCAGCTTATGCCTCACGAAACAGACCCAGTCTCGCGCCGCGCTTTTTTGAAGACCGCTGGCACCAGCCTCGCGGCAGTGGCTCTGGCTGCCGAGACCGCCAAGCAGGCTGCCGCTGCCTTAACCCCGCCCGCCGGGCCGGAAACGAAGCCTATCCCGCTGCCGCCGACCAGCGCGGCTACGGAAACGACGCCCGAACCCGCGCCGACACCTCTTGCGCCAAGCAAGCGGCTCGGCTTTGCCGTGGTCGGCCTCGGCAATCTGGCGCTGGCTCAGGTCATTCCGGCGTTCGGCGAAACCAAATACTGCAAGCTGACCGCACTTGTCAGCGGCACGCCGGATAAAGCCCGCGAAGTTGCCGAGCAGCACGGCATTCCCGCCCGCAGCGTGTACTCGTATGAAACCTATGACGCGATCAAGAACAACCCGGATGTAGACATTATTTATGTCATCCTGCCGAACTCTCTGCACGCCGAATATACGGTTCGGGGCGCACAAGCCGGCAAGCACATCCTGTGCGAGAAGCCGATGGCGACTTCATCGGCAGAGTGCCGGCAGATGATTGAAGCCTGCCGCAAGGCAGGCAAAAAGCTGATGATTGCGTATCGTATCCAGTATGAGCCGAACAACCGTTATATGCGTCAGCTGCTTCAAACCCAGCGGTACGGCCCGGTGAAGATTATTGAAGCGGTCAACGGCCAGAACCAGGGCGACCCGAACCAGTGGCGTCAGAAGCTGGCGCTGGCCGGCGGCGGCTCGCTGCCGGATGTCGGCTTGTACTGCCTGAACACGGCTCGCTTCTTGACCGGCGAGGAGCCGACCGAAGTAATTGCAAGGACGTACAGCACGCCCGGCGACCCGCGCTTTGTGCAGGTGGAAGAGAGCGTCTTGTGGCAAATGCGTTTTCCTTCCGGCATCCAATCCAATAACACGACTTCTTACGGCTTTCATGAAGACCGCCGCTACCGGGTTCATGCGGCGTCCGGCTGGTTCGGCCTCGACCCGGCGTTTTCCTACCACGGCTTGCAGCCGGAGTTGTCCTACGCCACAGGGAAAATCGAGCATCGGGAGCGGCCTATTTTGGGCGACAAGAATCAGTTTGCGCTGGAAATGGATCACATGGCGCAGTGCGTCATGCAGAACCAGACCCCGTATACGCCGGGCGAGGAAGGCTTGCAGGACCAGCGCATTATGGAAGCAATCTACCAAAGCGCCAGAACTAATCAGCCGGTGAAGCTGCCTGTTATTACGACCCGTGACACGTTCCGTGGAACGCCGCCGGCGGACGAAGGATAGAGGCAGCGAAAAACCGGCACTGGAAGTGCCGGTCTACTGTGGAATGAAAGTCGCTCCGCGACTACAAAATCTTCAGCCGCGAAGCGGCTTTGACGCGATAATAGATCGGCACTTCCAGTGCCGGTTTGATTTCGTTTTATTCGTTTGACTACTTAACGGCTTCCGCGGTTTGGGCGATCTCGTACAGGAACCAGGAGCGGCGCTCGGTCGTGTCAAGAATCTCTTCCAGCAGGTTCGCAGTCGCAAGGTCTTTGTTATCGTCGGCGACTTCGGCAGCCGCGCGAATTTGCTGGGCGATGTGCCGGTTGTCCAAAATCAGCCGGTGAACCATTTCCTGCGGCTCGACAAATTCCTCGTTGTCGTCGTTGATTGTCTGGAGTGAGCCGGCATGAGACAGTGAGCGGACCGACGTGCCGCCGATTTTCCGAATGCGCTCCACCATGGGGTCAATGCTTTCCAGAACCTGCGTCGCCTGCTTATCGAACAGCAGGTGCAGATCGCGGAAACGCGGGCCGGACAGGTGCCAGTGGTAGTTTTTGGTCTTGGCATAGAGGGCAAACGCATCGGCAATCAATGGGTTGACGGCCTCGGTGACGGCTTTCGCCTGCTCCGGCGAAAGGTCAGTCGGGGTGGAAAGCGGCAGGGGCGCGGGGTAAACGGCTGGAAATCCCTTTGCGCTGATTGGAGCGGGCTGACCGTGGGCGTCGTGTCCATCCATCTCTGCGCCGCTGTGTGTGCCGGGCTTGCTGGCTGTTGTTGTCATTGGGGGTTCCTCGCTGAGTTAAAGATTGCAGGTGGTCTGTCCTGCGGCAGCATGGGTGACTCTTACCCAAAAAAGTTGTTGTTACACTTCCCCTGCCGATGTTTAAGCGAAACGTGCAAACGGTAACATGGCTCCGAGAAAGCCTCCACGAAAAACGGGAGGACAAAGGAGTTTTCATGAAGTTTCCCAAGACAATCGCGCCGGGCCTTGCGGCTTTGGCCGCGCTGGGCTTTTGCGCTCATTCAGCCTCGGCGCAGGCAAAATCCGGCTCCGTGCAGGTCGGCAGCGCGACTATCGCTTACCGGGTGCAGGGGC
>CAXTER010000129.1:0-10110 GCA_964243345.1 uncultured Armatimonadales bacterium | reverse complement strand
TCAAGGTGACATTGAGTCGGTCCGCGCATTTGCTAAAGTTCCCTGGCGCAAAATTGAGTCGCTGGCACTCGACACGTCTTCGCTGACTTCCGTGGCCCTGCTCAAAATCCTGCTGGCCGAGCAGCTAGACTCCTACCCGGCCTTTCTGCACGCCGCGCCCGATTTAGACTCAATGCTGGCACAGGCCGATGCCTGCCTGCTGATTGGCGACAAGGGAATGCTGGCAAACGGCGATGGCCTGAACGTGGTAGACTTGGGCCGCGCTTGGCGTCGCCTGACGGGATTGCCGTTCGTCTACGCTGTCTGGCTCGGCAAGCCTGAAAACATCACTCCGCATCTGACAGAGGCGCTTGTGACGGCAAAAGCCTGGGGGCTGACCCAAATCGAAGCCATTGCCGCCGAAGAAGCCGTCCGCATCGGCACCACCGTCCGGCAGTGCCGCCATTATCTCACCGAAGTCATGGACTACAACTTGGATGAAGAGCATCAAGAAGCCCTTGCCACATTCGGCGCAAAAGCCGCCGCCCAGCAGCTTTTCCTCGGTCCCCCGCCGCCCATCCGCGTGGCGGATAAAGATTGAGGCACACGAATGGGCGGATTTGCAGTAGTCATTTCTTGGTTCATTAGCGGCATTTATTTTCTCATAGTGTTTGTCTGCGGCGCTGCCTTTATTCGTAGTTTGTTTGTTCACAAAGGTTCTAAACGTGCCACAAGCGGCATTCTTGGCGTTGTCTGCCTCTTGGCGCTGCTGCCGCTAATCTTGCTGGATATTTCCAGCTACAACACAGTTTCGAACGCAAGCGGAACCTACACGGGAAGTTTTGGAGACGGGACTGACAGCTTGACACTGCGCTCCAATGGCACCTTCAGCCAAAAGTTTGTCAGCACGAAGAAAAAAGTTTATACAAGTTCTGGAAGATGGCAATTGCACGCAAAGAGTTTCGGCTCACTCGATTTTGACAATCCTGACACCGTGGACTTTGACCGCCTCGTCGTTCATACCGATTTTGGTGGGCAGCCGCAGCCTCCAATAGTTCAAAAATTCATCGGTGCCAATTTGGAGCGGGACGATATTGCTTTGGGGGATATTGATGCAAGCTCCAGTCCCCGCTACACGCGGTAGTCAGACCGTCAGGCGGCTTCGCATGGTATAATGAAGTATGGCTGGACACACACATGGGGCGACGAGTGGGCGCGGGCTGTGGCTTTCACTGGGGCTGACCGGGGCGTTTGTTGCGGCGGAAGCGTATTTTGGGCATCAGGCGCATTCGCTGGCGCTGGTCTCGGACGCCGGGCATAATGTCAGCGACGCGCTGGCGCTGGGGCTGGCGGCGTATGCCGTTTGGGTGGCACGGCGTCCGGCCTCACCCGGCAAGACGTTCGGCTACCACCGCGTCGCCATTTTGACCGCGCTTGCCAACGCCGCCGCGCTGGTAGTCATTGCCCTCGGCATTCTGGTCGGTGCACTCGAGGCTTTTCAGCACCCACAGCCGGTTCAGGGCAATTTAATGATCTGGGTTGCCGCCTTTGGCGTCCTGATGAACACAGTGATTGCCAAGCAGCTTCAAGGGGACAGCAAGCACAGTCTGAACGCCCGCGCGGCGTATGTTCACATGGCCGGGGATGCGCTGTCGTCACTGGGCGTCGTGCTGGCCGGTTTTCTCATCAAAGCCACTGGATGGACTTTCGCTGACCCGTTGATGTCCGTGCTGATTGCCGGGTTCATTTTGTATTCGTCGTGGGGCATTATCGGCGAGGCGACCAACATTTTAATGGAAGGGACGCCGAAGGGCATGGAAGTGGAAGCGCTTGCCGCTGTCATTCGGTCTACGCCGCCGGTCTTGGATGTTCACGACATGCACGTCTGGACCGTCAGCGACGGCCTGCACTTCTTGTCCTGCCACATTGTTTTGCCGATGGACTGCACCGTGAGCGAAAGCCAGTCCATTGTTGCCCGCTTAAACGAGCGCCTGCACGATGAGTTCGGCATCGGCCACGCCACTATTCAAACCGAGACCGTCGGCAGCGAAACCTGCCGCCACGACACCGACGCCCTCTACTGCGCTCTTGAATCCAGCCATGCCGGCTGCAACCATTAGGAAAAAAACCTCACCCCGGAACTACGTTCCTACCCTCTCCTTGGTAAGGAGAGGGTGCCGACTTGTTGGCGGGTGAGGTTCTTTAGTGCTTCACAAACTGCACGGCAATGATGAGGCTGATGACGCAGGCGAGGGCAATCCAGTGGGCGTTGGTGATGCGTTTAGCAAACAGCCCCAGGCAGACGGCGAAGAAGACAATAGGGAGAACGATTGTCATGGCAGGGGCTTCTCGGAGTCGGTGAGGACGGGCGCGTGACGCTCAGTGCGAACCCACTCTTTGGTATTCTTCTTGCGGCTTGACAGCAGCAGGGTGAGCTTCCAGACAGCGTAAAAGGGAGCGCGAATGAGGGCGGCATAGGCTTCCGGCCCGGCCCCGGCGACGCGCAAACCGCCGAGAACATATACGGCAAGGCCCAGCGGTCCAAACGCGGCTGCCCCAATCCATACGCCGGGATGCGGCAGCAGATGGGCGGCGAGGCCGAAGGCGGTCAGCCCGGCGAATGCCAGTGTCAGCGTTCCCAGCTCGGCCAGCGGCGGGGTCAGCAGATCAAACGCGGCGTCGAGAAGCAGCAGGCTCCGGCGGCGCAGGCCCTCCCCCAGCAGCGGCAAAGCCCGCTCACGCACCAATCCGAACCGGCCCTGTTCCCAGCGCTTTCGCTGCGATGCCGCCTGCGCGGCAGTTGCAGGCATCTGCGCCTCTACCCGCGCTTCGGGAACATACTGCACCCGCAGATTGAAGCGCCGGGCCAGTTCTAACCCGTAATCCAAATCTTCTGTCAAACTGCCGCCGGGCCAGGGCAGGGCGGCGGCGAGGGCCGCCGTAAAGGCCATGCCGTTGCCTTTCAGGCCGGCGCTGAGGCCGAGCGTGTCTCGTCCAAGCGGCTTGACATGGTTCAC
Organism: uncultured Armatimonadales bacterium; assembly: GCA_964243345.1. GTDB lineage: Bacteria > Armatimonadota > Armatimonadia > Armatimonadales > Capsulimonadaceae > JANXMY01. Next base: position 7,114 of record CAXTER010000129.1, on the reverse strand, counting down.
CAAATCAAACGCCGCCGTCATCAGCGCGGCCCGCCAGCCGTCGTTCGCGTTCAGGACACCGTAGCGTCCCTGCCACGCGCCGTATCCGCGCGGGTCTTTATTTTGCGAGATTCGAGCGCTCATCTGCTTGAGAAAGTTTGGGGCGGCCTGCGTGTCGGCATCTATGATGATAAAAGCATCGGGAATCATCGGCTGCGCCAGCAAATGCGAGACGGCATGATTTAGGGCGTAGCCTTTGCCGCGCTCGGTTTGGCTTGTGCGCTCCAAAACAGTCGTGCCGGCGGAGCGGGCGATTGCGGCAGTGCTGTCAGTGCAGTTATCGGCGATAACCACAATTTGGAAGCACTCAGCGGGATAGTTTTGAGACGTGAGGCTTGCCAGCGTTCCCGCCAGGACCAGCGCCTCGTCGTGTGCCGGGACAATTACCGCCAGCAGCAGGGGCGCAGACGGGGCTGCCGGGACAGCGCGGCGCGAACCGGCAGCAGTCAGAAGCACCAGCAGCGAAGCAGTCGCGGCTACAACGGCTAGGCCGAGAAGGGCGGCGGCGAGGACAAAAGCTAAGTGCAGCAGCATGGCAGGCAAGGCTCCGATCACCAAACTAAGCGCCGGCCATGCGTTTTCGCAGCCATGCCGGCCCGGAAGTCTGGCTGCGGTTCAGCGTGACGCCGATAATTTTATCGCGCCCCAGCGCATCCAGCGCCTGACTAACCACGTCGCGCGGAGTGACGCCCGCCCGCGCCACCATCAGCAGCCCGTCCATGTGCCGGGTCAGCGGCAGGGCGTGGTCGGTGGCGACGGCGGGCATGTCAATGAGAACCACGTCAAACGCGGTTCGCGCAGACATTACAAGCTGCCCGACACGCGGCGACCGAACCAGGCGGGGCGCATTCGCGGGCATCTTGCCGGCGGGAATGATGACCAAATTGTCCATGCCCGCAAGCTGCAAAGTCGGCACCACATGACTGTCGTCTTCCAGCACCGGGATGACCCCTTCGCCGCGAGACGGCACACCCAGCCGGGCCGCCAGCTCCCCTTTGCCTAAACTGAGATCGATTAAGCAGACCCGCTTGTAAGTATCTCGCGCAATTGTCATGGCAAGATGCAGGGCGACAGTGGTCTTGCCTTCGCCGACCAAAGCGCTCGTGATGCCAAGCACATAAGGCCGGTCGGAGCCGAGCGTTTCCCCGCTCAGAAGAGTGACATCCCCGACGCCCGCAATTTGGCGCTCCAGCGCAGCGTACAGATGGCTGAACTCCAGCGGCGTTTTTTCCACACGCAGATCATGGAGCGGCGCTGCCGGATACTGCGGGGAGTCTTCCGCTTCCTCGCCCGGCACGGCGCTTGGCAGCTCTTCCGGGCGCAGCGGCCGGTTCAGAGACTCCCGATCCATTATCATGGTGGTCTCAAACGGAAACACTTCAAAGTCTTCCGCGCCGCGCTCGGCTTGAAGGTCACCAGCGGGCTGGGCGTTCTGGGCATGACGCAGGATTTGGGTCATCTCGCCCGGCTGCAGCGTGCGGGTGTATGCGAGTGCATCGCCATTCAAGGAATGCGGGTCAAGCGGCGCGTCATGAATGGAATGAGAGCGGTCAGTCATAGAAGGTTACCTTTCGGAAGGCGCGTCTGACGCGGTGAGGACACGCGCGGGGCCGCCGGACAGCGCCCGCCCGCCTGGTAAAACCCGCAAATCCAGCGACTCCGGCACGGACGCAAGAACAGGAACGCCTAGCAGGCGCTCGGCGTCGGCTTCGTGGCGCAGGGAATGATCGGACCATTCGCTCAGGACAATCAAAATCGCGCCAACGAGAGCGCCGAGAAAAAGGGAACCCAGCAGCATGGCGATCAGCTTGGTGCGGCCCGTGGTCGGCATGGCGTAGGTGACGCCAATCGGCGACAGACTGCTGGAAGCATCCAGGCGATCTAGGCTCGCCTTGGTTTGGACATCGTCGCGCTGCGAGCGCAGCTTTTGGTCCAAAGCCTGGGCATTGGAGTAGTCACGGGTTCTGTCGGAAAGCTGGCGTTGTGCTGCCGGAATTTGGTTGACCAGAGCCTGGTACTTGCCGATCTGCTGCTGCAAATTCTGCATTTCTTTGCGGTCGGCGACAGCGGCGATGGAGGCGTCTGCAATCTCAATCTCAAGCTGCTGGTACTGCGGATTGTCTTCCATTTTGGTCAGCGTGTTGTGCTGATTTTCCGGCGCAGCGGCATCCGCCTTTTGCTGCTTCTGAAGTGCAGCGATGGACTTGTCAATGGCGACCACATCAGGATGATCCGGCGTCCTTGCCGCCATTCCGGGGCTGCCCACCAGCAGAACTTCCCGCTTTGCCAGAAGATCGGCAATTTGCCGCTCCAGCGGAGACTGCTGGGAAACGGTCTGCTCGGCAACGCTCATCGGTTTCATTTGGGCAAGCTGCTGCTGAAGCGCCGCTTTCTTGCTGTCGCTTTCCCCCAGTGTTACCTGCCTATCTTCAAGCGCTGCTTTCATGCTGTCTAGCTGGCTGCTGTAGGCGCTGTCGGAGTCCGATAACTGCCCGCCATAAGTCGCCTTGAAGTTTGTTAAAGCCGTTTCGGCGCGGCGCATTCGAGCGTCCACCTGATCAATTTGACTGTTCAGGAACCGGACACTGGCGACGGAGTTTGCCACGCGGTCCAGGCCGACTTCGTCAATGTACTGCTTTTGCAAAGCGTCTACGATGCTCTTGCATTCGTCCGGGTTGTCCCAAATCAGGCTGATGGAAAACTGGTTCGTGCTTTCCACAGCGGCGGCGAGGTTCTTTTGCAGCAGCGTGTAGCGCGGGTCGTCGGCCTGCGGGTCCACATTGATCGGAGTGGCAAGGTGGGCGTTTCTGAGGGCCGTGTCTAAAAAGCCGCCGGGCTGGTCCTGCTTGGACAGCTCGGTGAAGCGGTCTACGTTCTTTTGGGAGGGAGAGGTCCAGGAAGTCTGCTGGCTGTCGGCATTCAGCACGGCTGCCACACTATCAGTCTGCACCTGAGTCATCGCCGTGGCGTGGTATGTCTTGCTGCGAGCATACAGCGCTCCCATCGTCAGCGTACTGACAACCAGCAGGGCGCACCAGAACAGGCGCTGGTGACGAAAGAACGAGTCGGCAATTCGATAAATGATCGGTGTGTTTTGATGCATGGCGTTAGTTGCGGCACTGGCTCAGGTACTTTTACCAGGTTCCTCTGCAGACTCATTATACAGTAAGTTGTCGGATATTACAAAAAGTCAGTAAGCGCCTTCTATTAGTAAGCGCCTTCGGCACGCAGCACGGCGGGAATGGTTAAAAGCAGTATCTTGAAGTAAAGACCGAGAGACTGGCGCTCAATATAATACAAATCCAGCTCAATGGAGCGCTCAAAGCTGAGGGATGCCCGGCCTGAAACTTGCCACAGCCCCGTGACGCCCGGCAGGCAGATCAGCCGCTGGCGCTGGCGGGCCGTGTACTTGTCGGTTTCTTTGGGCAGGGCGGGACGCGGCCCGACCAGGCTCATGTCGCCTTTTATGACGTTGATTAGCTGGGGCAGCTCATCCAAAGAAAATTTGCGAAGCACTCGCCCCACCCGCGTAATGCGCGGGTCGTTCTTCATCTTGAACACTGGGCCGGAGCGCTCGTTCTGCATTTCCAGCAGGTGGCGCTTCGCTTCGGCATCGCTGACCATGGACCGGAACTTGTAAAACCAGAACTCTTCGCCGTCTTTTCCGACCCGCGACTGCTTAAACAGCACCGGCCCCGGACTGTCCAGGCGGATGAGAAGCGCGATGACCGCGAACACCGGCCAAAGCACCAAAAGCGCCAGGGCGCAGAAAAAAACGTCAAACGCCCGCTGCGCCGCCTGCGCCCCGCCGTGGCGCGACGACAGGCCGTGCAGCAGCAGCGTATCTTCGCCGTGGCTGTGTTCGTCAGCCCGCAGCCCCTGCGGCTCGGACACGGCCGGAAGCGAGACCATTTGGAGGCCGGAGCCTTGCGGCTTTGTTTGAGACTGAGTCTTTGAATAAATACGTGGTTTCATAAGTTCAGCGAAGGCGGAAGACGCCGCGACTATCAGTCTTGCAAGATTCATGCCAAACGAAAGACTCTCAATTAATTTTGCAGAAGTACGTTCTCTTTAAGGGTGCGTTCTTTTCGCCCACGCTTATCTTCGGAAAGCGGGCGGGAAAACTGGAACCCTGACGAACATAAAGAACGGATTGTTCCCGCCATTGTTCGCTTCTTCCGCGCAAAATCCGTTTTGAGGGTAAAATAAAAACTCAACAGGCCAACGACTGTCAAAGGAGAGCAATCATGGGAACAATCCTCGTCACCGGCGGAGCCGGCTATATCGGCAGCCACACCAGCAAGCTGCTGCTTCAGAAGGGCTACGACGTCGTCATTTTAGACACGCTGGAACTCGGCCACCGCGAAGTGTTAAACTTCCTGCCCGGCGCAAAGTTCGTGCAGGGCGAGATCGGCGACGGCAACTTAGTGGCGAACTTGATCAAAGAACACGAAATTGACTCGGCCATCCACTTCGCCGCGTATGCCTCCGTGCCGGAAAGCGTCGGCGACCCGGTCAAGTATTACCAAAACAACATTGTCAAAACACTGACCCTGTTTGACGCCCTGAACGCCGGCGGCGTCAAGCACGTTTTATTTTCATCGTCCGCCGCCACATTCGGCGAAACCAAGTACGTTCCCATTGACGAGAACCACCCGCAGTTCCCGACCAATCCTTACGGGCAGACGAAGTTAGATGCCGAGCATATCCTGCACTGGTACGATGTCGCTTACGGCATCAAAAGCATCTCGCTGCGCTACTTCTGCGCTGCCGGAGCCGACCCGGAAGGCGAGCTTGGCGAGGACCATACGCCTGAAACCCACATGATTCCTCTGACCCTGTTCGCTGCGCTGGGCCGCCGCCCGGAGATTAAGATGTTCGGCACCGACTACCCCACCCCCGACGGCACCGGCATCCGCGACTACATCCATGTGACTGACCTCGGCACGGCGCACGTTCTGGGCCTGGAAGCACTCAGAAACGGCGCAGGCACGACCGCTTACAATTTGGGCAACGGCAAAGGCTACTCCGTCCGCGAAGTTGTTGAAACCGGTCGCCAGGTCACCGGCAAAAACATTGTCGCCACCGAAGCCCCCCGCCGCCCCGGCGACCCCGCCGAACTTGTCGCCAGCAGCGCCAAAATTGAAAAAGAACTGGGCTGGAAACCCCAGTACGGCGACCTGCCCACCATCATGCGGACCGCCTACGAATGGTTCGAGAAGCACCCCAACGGCTACAAAGAGAGCTAACAACCATGACGATTACACTCAACCTCGCCCCGGAAGACGAAGCGCATCTTAACAGCACCGCCGCTCAACAAGGCAAAAACGCTGTCGCTGTCGCTTACACGATCTTCGCCGCCGCCCTTGCGGAGTCTCAGGCAAGGCAGCAGAGTTCAACGAACGGCCAAATCCTTCCCGAAGTCGAGCTTTCTCCGGAAGAAGAAGCGGAAGCGATTAGCCTCGGCCTAGACGCCAGCTTCGCCGGGCGGGTCACACCGCTTGCCGAGTGGAGCGCAAAGTTCCGCGCCCGCCACAACAATCCCGAAGGCATCCAGCCAATGACGCACGCAGAGGCAGCGCAGACGCAGTAAATGCTTTTGAGCAACGCCCGGCGCTGGAAAGAATGGGCTTCCGAAGTATGGAGAACAGTAGAGACGTCGCGATTATCTTACTCAATGGCACATCAAGCGCGGGCAAGACAACTCTTGCAAAGGCGCTGCAAAAAGTCATGGATGCGCCTTATCTGCATGTCCCAATTGACAGCTTCGAGGACATGATACCGGAAGCTGATCGATTTGGGGAACCCGGCTCTGCCCTGTGGCAGCCGATTTTTAACCGGGTCATTTCGGGATTTCATCATTCCCTCGCGGCGTTAGCCAGTGCAGGCAGCAACCTTATTGTAGACCATTTGCTTGTTCAGGGAGTAGAGCCGTACAACTGGCTGGAAGAATGCCTCGACCAAATTGCGCCGTTTACCGTCTACCTTGTGGGAGTGCATTGTCCGCTGGAAGAACTGAGGCGGCGCGAACTGGCGCGGGGAGATCGCGGCGTAGGTCAAGCCGAGAGGCAGTTCAGCCGGGTCCATCAGCACGGGGTTTATGATCTGGAAGTAGATACGTCGCTTTTGTCTGCCGAAGAGTGCGCCGTGCTAATTAAAGAACGAGTGGAGTGCGGAGCGGCCCCAACAGCGCTTGTCACAGTGCGCCGAACCCTGAAAAGCCAGCATTAAAGCAAAGAGCAAGAGGTGAACGAGTGGAATTTCAATTTGGCGTGAATGAGTTTACGACGAAGCCGTGGACGTTTGAGCGGGACATGGAAACATACGTCTGGGACTAATGGATTTTACGATGGGTACTATCCTGCATCACGCAAAGAAATCGCAGGCACAATTATGCTTCTTCGCTGCGTCATTGGGATTATTTTGGGGACGACGCTTGGCTTCGCCGTTGTGATATTTGGTTTCCTTCCCTGGGAAGCCCGCACCGACCCGGAAGGCTTTAATTATGCGGCCGTCCCGGAAATGGTTGCGATACTTATTTTGGGAGCAGTTCTTGGCGGCATCATCGGCGGATTGTCTTATTTTGGGCGCAGGCAGCCGGCAGGGAAGTTGCCGGCCCGGCCCGCAGCGCCGCCGGATGATAGAACCTGGCCGCCCCCGCCAAGACCACCTGCGGGTTGACGTAGAACAAAGGTTGTCATGCAGGCGCAGATTTGGCGGAAACTCAAAAGCCTTTTGTGGGGCCGGCTCACGTTTCCTCTGCTGTCGGTGGCCCTCGGCCTTTGGATCGCCTGGACGACGGTGTGGCAAGTCGGGTTCGGCCTGCCCGGCTACCTGAACTTCTACCTGAACTACGGCAAGTATCAGCGCATGGTAGCACAGGTCAAAAGCCAGCACTTGACGCCGGGGCAAAAGATTAGCGAACTGATAGACGGCGATGACGTGGTTGCCGAGCGCAGCCTTTCGGGTTCGTATGCGCTGACAATTATCACGCAGGATTGGGACCATGCAGGCGTTTACGGCTATGTGTTCAGCGATACGCCGCTAACCATTCAATCTGATGACAACTACCCAA
>CAXTER010000128.1:0-10180 GCA_964243345.1 uncultured Armatimonadales bacterium | reverse complement strand
CCGATTGTGGGGGAGTAGGCGGGTCATGCACAGCCACATCCTTCTGCTGGTTTGTCTTGTTCCGCTGTTTGCCATTGGCTTAGTCATTCTTGCAGTAGCAGTAGCAACGGCTTCCGCAGAGATACGCCACAGGCGTTATCTAGCGGGCGGCATAGACTTAGTGGATGCCGACATGACTCAGGAGCAGTTCGGGCAATACTTGATGAGCTACTTTGAACATTCCGGCGATGCAGTTTCCATCGTAAGCCAAAGTGATACTGGGCTTACCTTTATTGCGAACGGCAATAGCGAGCAGCGTTTCATCTTCGCTAAACGCTCACGCAACGGGGTTCCAGATGAAGAAATAGGCCATGCGCTTGACAGCGCGAGGGCATTACAAGTCAAGGAAGTGATCATTGTCACCGATAGTGTGCTGTCACAAAAAATGGATGAGCAAGCGAAAGCTGACGGTATAACTGTTTGGGACCGCGAGAAGCTAATTCCTGTTATGGGAAAAGCGAACGCAAGACAGTTCGCATTGTCCGCTATTGAAAATCATCCAGTATAAGGTAGCTTTTTTCGAGAGGATTGTTATGAGCATAACATTAGAACTTGCGCCTGAAGTCGAACAACTAGCGAAAGCCAAAGCCGAGACGCGGGGGGTTACACTGGAAGAATATCTCCCTTCGCTAATTGCCTATGCCATGCAGCAGGAGGATTGGGCAGAAACTACTTCGGAAGAGTCACTCGGCCACTTGACAATGCTGGCTGCCGAACCTCTCTTGAGCCGCATTTGGAACAGGCCGGAAGAAGACGCGGCCTGGAAATACCCGGAGGATCGAGAGCATGGCACAGTTTAAGCGCGGCGACATCGTGGTTCTTCCGTTTCCGTTTTCCGATGCCAGCAGCGCCAAGCCTTGCCCCTGCTTAGTAGTCGCGGAACTGCTCTATCTCGGCGCGACGGATTATCTCGTCTGCATGATTTCCACGCACGACACCAGCGACCCGCAGAGTATTGAGTTGAAGCCGTCTGATGTTGTTCTTGGGAAGCTTGACGCGCAAAGTTACCTTCGGCCTTTGTACCTTTTTGCAGCGTCCGGGGATGTGGTAGATCGGCGCATCGATGTAATGCACCAAAATATGTTCAAACAGGTGTCACAGGCCATAGTCAGCGTTGTTGATCCATGACTCCATTTTTGACGGCGGTTTGGTCGGATTTGATTTTGATGTCGTATGCGGTTCCCGATGACGTGCTGCTGCCGTACCTGTCGCCGGGGCTGGAACTGGATCGGTGGGACGGGAGCGCGTGGTGCAGCCTGGTCGCGTTTGATTTCAAGCAGGCGCGGGTGCTGGGGTGGAGCGTCCCCTACCCCAAGTCCCTGTGTGATTTCCCGGAGTTTAACCTGCGGATTTATGTCACGCAGCACGGGCAGCGGGGCGTTGTCTTTGTGCGGGAACTCGCTCCAAACCCATTAGTGTGCGGGCTGGCAAAACTGCTGTATAATGAACCCTATACAGCCGTTCCAATCACAAGCCGCGTGACGCAAATCGGCGATGTCCGCCGGGTGCGGCATGATTTTGTTGTCAATGGGGCAACGCAGATGGTCGCAGTGTCGGCGTCAGGTCCGGCAGCGCTGCCGCCGAAAAATAGCTTTGAGACCTGGGTGAAAGAGCAGGAAGCGGGCTTCAACCATCAGCGTTTTGGCGGCAAAGTCACTGGCTTTCGAGTTTGGCATCCGGCATGGCGTGTCTACCCGGTGGAAGAGTATGCAGTCGGTGTTGACTTTGCCCATGTCTACGGCCCACAGTGGGCGTTTTTGCAGGAGCGCGACCCAAATTCCGTAGTGCTGGCGGAAGGCTCGCAGATTGAGATTTATCCGAACGAGACAAGAAAGTAATTCGAAAAATGCCGACTGATTTAGAGATTGCCCATTCCGTCACGCCTCGTCCCATCATAGATGTTGCCGCCGATTTAGGATTGTCCGCTGACGACTTAGAGCTGTATGGGCGCGACAAGGCCAAAATCAGCCTGCCCACTTTGGAGCGGCTCTTAGCTCCCCCATTATTGGGGGCGGGGGGGACCAAGCGCGGCAAGCTGATTGTGGTGACGGCGATCACGCCGACTCCGGCGGGCGAGGGCAAAACAACGGTCACAATCGGCTTGGCGGAAGGGCTATGCAAGCTCGGCAGGAAGGCGATTGCGGCCATTCGGGAGCCGTCGCTTGGCCCCGTCTTTGGCATGAAAGGCGGGGCGGCGGGCGGCGGCTACGCGCAGGTGCTGCCGATGGAGGACATCAACCTGCACTTCACCGGCGACATGCACGCGCTCGGAGCCGCCAACAACCTGCTGGCGGCGATGACCGACAACCACATTTATCAGGGGAACGCGCTGGGTTTTGACGTGCGGAACATGGCCCACAAGCGCTGCCTGGATATGAACGACCGGGCCTTGCGGGACACGACCATTGGACTGGGCGGCAAGGCAAACGGCTACCCACGGGAGTCGGGCTTTCAGATTACAGTCGCCTCGGAAGTCATGGCGATTTTGTGCCTGTCGGAGTCACTGGCGGATTTAAAAGAAAAACTGGGACGCATTGTGATTGGGCAGACGGTGAAAGGCCAGCCAATTACGGCCTCAGATTTGGGCGCACCCGGCGCAATGGCCGCGCTGCTCAGAGACGCGATCAAGCCGAATTTGGTGCAGACGCTGGAAGGAACTCCGGCGTTCGTGCATGGCGGGCCGTTTGCCAACATCGCCCACGGCTGCTCGTCGGTGCTGGGAACAAAGCTTGCCCTGCGCCTCGGCGACTACGTTGTCACAGAAGCGGGCTTCGGCTCGGACTTAGGCTTCGAAAAGTTCTGCGACATTGTCGCCGCGCCGCGCCAGCCTACGCTGTCGCCGGATGCCGTTGTCTTAATTGCCACTGTTCGCGCCCTGAAAATGCATGGCGGGGTCACAAAAAACCATTTAAGCCGTGAAGATGTGGAAGCCGTAAAGCGCGGTCTGCCGAATTTGGATCGCCATGCGGCAAATGTCGGTCAGGTCGGCATTCCCGTGGTGGTGACGGTGAATACGTTCGCCTCCGATACACCTGCGGAAGTGGACGCGGTCGTCACGCACTGCAAAGAAAACGGCTGGCGGGTCGCCGTCAATAATGTGTGGGGCGAGGGCGGCGAGGGCGGCAAAGCTCTAGGCCAAGCCGTTTTGGATGCTTTGCAGACGCCCGGCGCGTTTCATCCAATTTATGACATGGACCTGTCAATTAAAGACAAGCTGAACGCCATCGCAACCAAAGTCTACGGCGCGGACGGCGTCGAGATCAGCGCGGACGCCGAAAAGCAAATTATCTGGCTCAACGCACATGGCTTTGATAAACTGCCGGTGTGCATTGCCAAGACGCAGAACTCGCTGTCCGACGACGAAAAGAGGCTAGGTGCGCCGACCGGCTTCCAGCTTCATGTTCGTGCCTTGACGGTCTCGGCAGGCGCAGGTTTCGTGGTCGCCCTGACCGGCGATATTCGAACCATGCCTGGCCTGCCCAAGCACCCTGCCGCGCTGGACATTGACGTGGATGCTTTGGGACAAATCACGGGCCTATTCTAACAGTGCTGAAGGAGGCTTGCTTTGCGTGAAGCGCGTCCGTTTTATTATTTGGTCGGGGCCGCGTTAATCTGTCTAACGCTGATACTTTGCACGGGTTTAATTACCCGCTCGATGGTGCGGATACGCAGCAAAGACGAGCTGATCCATGTGGACGGCTCCGCCCGCAAGCCGATCCGCTCCGATTTCATCATCTGGAACGGCAGCCTCACCCAAAGCGCTCCGACCATCGCCGCCGCCTACACGCCTCTGGAAGCTAATGTCGCTAAAGTGCGGGCGTATTTAATCGGCAAAGGCGTCCCGGCATCTGAAGTCACCCCGGACGCGGTCAGCGAGGAGCCGGTATACGAGCAGGTGAAGAACCCGCGCACGGGGCAGTATGTCGCCACGACCCATATCACCGGCTACACGCTCACGCAGACCATTGAAGTCAAATCCCATTCAGTAGATTTAGTGGATGGGCTGTCCCGGCAGTCCACCGAGCTAATCAGCCAGGGCATTCCGTTTAAATCAGACACGCCGCTTTACTTGTATACAAAACTGAGCGAGCTGAAGGTGAGCATGCAGGCGGAAGCCGCGAAGAACGCTCGCGACCGGGCCGAGCAGATCGCAGAAAGCGCCGGCTGCCGTTTGGGAGACGTGCGGGCGGCGAATATGTTTGTCCCGCAGATCACGCCGCTGTATGCGTCCTCAAATGCCGAGAGCGGCAGCGAGGACGATACCTCTTCGCTTGACAAGAACATCACCGCCGTTGTCTCAGTCGAGTATTCGATTCGCTGACACGGATTTTTTGGTAAAGGAGAGCCTTAATGCGCCAGATATTGGAAGCCCAGCAGCAGTCACCGCTCCCGCCCGCGCGGTCTCTGCGCGAAAAGGCCGAGCTGGACACAGTTATTGCCGGATACCGCAAAGCCGCCCAGCGTGCGCCTTTAGACGCCGCCCCGCGCCTCGCGCTGGCAGGCGCTTTGCTGGCACGGGGGCAGGCCGACGCCGCGCTGATCCAGTACCGAGAAGCCGTTCAGATTGATCCGGGCAGCCCGGAAATCCATGTCCTGATTGGGAACGCGCTGGCGGAGATGGACCAGCTCGGCCCGGCGGCATCGGCGTACCGAACGGCGCTCAATCTAGACACAGACGACGGGGTAGCCCGCAACAACTTGGGGCTGGTCCTGCGCCGTCAAGGCAAGGATGACGAGGCGTTCATGCAGTGGCTGGAAGCGGTTAAGGCTGCGCCGGAGTATGCCTATGCCCGCTCGAACTACGGCACGGCGCTGTATCAGCGCGGGGACATAGACGGAGCCATTGACGAGTGGAAGATCGCGCTGGACTTAGAGCCGACCCTCAGCATCGCCCGTCACAACCTGGCATCAGTCTACTATGAGCGCGGCCAAAAAGAAGCGGCGGTGGCCCAGTACCGAACCGCGCTGGAATACGACCCGGAAGACGTCAACGCCCAGACTAATCTTGGCCTCGCGCTTCAGTCCGAAGGCAAGCTAGATGCCGCGATGCGGTGCTGGGAGCAGGCCATCAAAAGTGACCCGAAGCAGGCCGAGCCGCATCAGCTTCTCGGCGCGGCTTTGTATGTCAAAGGTCTGGCGGACTCTGCGTTCAACGAGATGCACGAAGCGCTGCGGCTGGAGCCGAATGATCCGTGGGCAAACTTCAATTTCGGCGTCATGCTGAGTAATGAAGGCCAAATCGGAGCGGCGCTCGGCTGCTGGCAGAAGGCCGCTGAAGCCGACCCGGAGTTTGCCCAGGCCCATTTCAACCTCGCCAACGCTTTATATAAGATGCAGCGTTACGACAACGCCATTGCCGCCTGGCGGCGCACCATTCAAATTCGGGCGTCCCATGCCTGGGCGCACTTCAACTTAGGTTATGCGCTGCGAAAGCGCGGCGACTTGGAGGCAGGCCGCATCGCCATTCAGGAAGCCCAGCGCATCGACCCCAAAATCACCGGCCGCACGTTCCCGATGCTGGACGCGCTGAACGACGCGCAGTAGTCGCAGAGACCTCAGCCAGCATCAGAGACCTCACCCCGGAACTGCGTTCCGACCCTCTCCTTAACAAGGAGAGGGTGGCGGCTTGCCGCCGGGTGAGGTCTCTTGCGCCGGGTGAAGTTCTCTAAATCTTCCACTGCCCGTTCTCGTGGATGAGAACGCCATCGGCGTAGATGGCCCCGCCGCCGGCTTCGGGGCGCATGTCGCAGACCATGTCCCAATGCACCGCCGAGACATTCGTGCCGCCGGTCTCCGGGTACGAGTTGCCCAGCGCCAGGTGAAACGTCCCGCCAATCTTTTCATCATAGAGCGTGTTGCGCGTGAACTGCTGGACACCATAGTTGTTGCCGACCGCGACTTCTCCGAGTATCCGTGCGCCGGGGTCGCTGTTCAGCAGAGTCTCCAAAAACTCCAAGCCACGCGCCGCTTCGGCGTTGACGACGCGCCCCTCTGAGAATGTCAGCCGCACATCGTCCACTTCATGCCCCAAATGCGCCGTCGGGAACGTGTACCGGACTACTCCATTCACGCTGTCTTCAATTGGCCCCGTAAAGACTTCGCCGCTCGGAAAGTTCTTGTGGCCGTCAGAGTTGACCCACTTGCGCCCACCGACGCGCATGGTCAAGTCTGTATCCGCTGCAACAAACCGCAGCGCCTCTACGTTGGCAAGATAATCCACATACCGCTGCTGCTCCTGAGAAAAGGCTTTCCATGCGGCGGCAGGGTCCGGCCGGTCCAGCAGCATGGCCTTAAACAAGAACGCCTCATAATCCGCCAGCGACATTTTGGCGTTCTGCGCCGCGCCCTGCGTCGGGTACAGCGTCACGTTCCACTTGGCCTTGCCGACGGCAGCCCGCTCAAACAGCGGTTTCCGAATGACTTGGTTCGCCCGCTGCGCCCGCGCCATCTTGTCCGGCGCGACCCCAGCCAGCGCGGACGTATTGGACGGCGCGACAATCGAACACAGCGCGTCCATCGTCTCGTATTCCAGCTTCCTAACGGGAGAGACCCATTCCAGCTGCTCATCCGAAGCCGCTCTCAAAAAGATTTCATCCAGTCCGTCCACCGTCACCTGCACCGACGGGTACGCCCCCGCCGCAAGGGCCGCCCGGTAAACTTCCTTCGCCAGTGGAAGCGCGGCTTCGTCCACCCGGATCAGCACCTGCTCCTTCGGCTGCAAGTCCAGGCTATACCCCACCAGCGTCTCCGCCCACTTCGTCACCCTCGGATCAGTCATAGTTCACTTTCTACTGCCATGTTCTCGGAACGGCGTAGGCGTCAAAAATCGTGTCGGCACTTAATAGAATGCTGCCTGCCACCAATGCCGTCGCAGCGATAATTCGGTCAAAGGGGTCTTTGTGATGAAACGGCATCTGCTGAACCGTTAAGATTGCTTGAACTGTGATCGGCAGGATTTGTATGCGTTGTTTCTCTGCTATCGCTTCCAGTTCGAGTAGGCCATTTGTTAGCGGCAGTTTGCCCGTGCTTACTTTAATACCGATTTCCCAGAACGAAGCGATACTAATTTGCGTTGGGTCGGCAGGGCTTTCGATCAAGCGTCGAACCGAAGCCGGCAACTGCTGCGAGCCTTTAACAAACCAGAGGAACGTATGTGTATCAATGATGTGCTGCATCTGGTTCTTCCGGCATATAGTCCGCAAACATATCGTCTATTGATACTGCCAAAAGTTCGTCAACATCGATACCAGCCAACAAGTCACGCCCACATCCAAATTGGCTGGGGTATCCTATTGTTTGCTCAGACGGCTTAGTACTCGGCTCCGGGACCGGATTGGGAACGACCTCATCCATGATGAGCCGGGCGATGGCAAGCTTTTCCTCAGCAGAAAGCGGCTTGATGGATTGTTCATAAACTTGATATGCAGTCATAGTTTCCCATTATCTTTTTCACCTTGCTCTGCTTCCAGGCGTTCCAGCACCGCCGAATACCGGCTAATCAAATCTTCCAGTTCGACGGCCTGCGCTTCCAGAGTTAGCCGCTTTTGCCGCATCTGCTCTGTAGACTGTGCCAGCCGCACATCAAACTCTTCACGGGTAATTGTTTCCAAACGCTTCAATTTTTATCCTCCGGTGGGTGAACTCCGAAATGACGCAGTGCAGCCCGGAGATTGACAAGACCGGGACGACTCAAGCGCAGACGTACAACCGTTGCCCGCCCTGTCGCAGTGATGCCAATAACCTCCGTGGTATCGGGACTCCAGGCGAAATGCGCTGCCCACCGCTGCTGCCTGGGATGGAACAGCGGCACGTCACGCTCGGTTGCCAGGTCTTGCCCCGTTACAGATGCTCCCTTGAAGCTGTTACAGCCCAAACAGGATAGAGCCAGGTTCGCCGCTTCGGTCACGCCGCCCCGCGCTTTCGGGACGATATGCTCAACGGCAGACGAGTCCGAGTGAAAGCCCGTGAGGCACCGGCAATACTCGCACTGCCCTCGCGCCCGTTCCGTCACTGCCCGAACCAGCGCTATCGGCACATGGGTTTATGACATAGCTTAGGAAAGTGGAATCTCCAAGTCGCAGGTGATTTCCGCCAGCGAGAGCCCACGCAGACGGGCCAACGCCGCAAGAGCCTGCCAGCGCTCCGCGTTTGCCATCTCAGCGGCGTCAATTAAATCGGCAAGCGTCGTTTGTTCTTCCTCAGTCAGATCGCGCTGTCCCTGCTCTGCCAGCAACGCATCGCGCTGAGACCGAGCTTCCGGGGCAAGAGGCGCGTTGATGGTTTGCAGCAACGACGCCTCCGCTTCCGGCAGAACATCAGGCCGCAGACGCAGGCGAGCGCTTTCCAGCAGGTAGGTAGTAACATCCATTCCTTGCATCTGCGCCGCCTGTTGCAGTTGCCCTTCCAGTTCCGGGGAAACATCCAGTGTAATGTTCATCGTTGTTAATTCTGCCCTTATGGGATAGCTCCTTTAATCGTCCGTGACAATCTGCAATCCCGCCGGCTAATCTTTATAAGACACACGCGGAAGGTAGAATAGATTATGCTTGGTTTTATCGATGAGTCAGGGGATACGGGATTTCGGTTCGATAGAAACTCCTCGCCTTATTTTGTGGTTGCATTGGTTCTTGTCGGCGAAGACGAAGCGCAGAACATCGGGCGCACGATAGAGCAGCTAAAAGCTGACTTACGAAAGCCGTCAATAGAGTTTCACTTCGCCAAGACGGATGACAGGACGCGGGAAAAGTTCTTTGCGGCAGTCGGAAAGTATGATTTCCAAGTCATCGCGTCAGTTTGTGACAAGAGCCGCACTCAGAGCTTGAAAGACAACCATGGCGGGCTTCTGCTGGCTTCCTTCCGTGCAACACTGGAACATGCGCGAGACCGAGGCTTACTGGATGCCTGCACCATCAAGTATGATGAGGCCGGTAACAACGCCTTTCAGAAAAAGTTTTCTTCCGATCTGCTGACACAAATCAACGGATCAGACACCGGCAGATACATCAAGCAGTGCGACCCGCAAAAGTCCACGGGAAACAATCTTATTCAGCTTGTGGATATGATCTGCGGTGCAATCGCCCGGCCCTATAACAAGCCGGAACGGGAAAGCGCGGACCTGCTGAAACAGATAAAGCACCGAGTAAACTCAGTGCTTGAATGGCCATAAAAGTGTCCCCTGCCTTTATCGGATTAGCCGAACGCGCCATCACACCCGCCTAAGCCCCGTTTGGCTACGGGGAGGTGACTATTCAAGAGCAAGGGCGATTTGGTTTCATTATAGCATAAAAGGTATGGAGTCTGTACCTTTTAGGAAATAAACGAAAGGCATCACAAAATTTAAGGGCGTAACATCGGTTTCCTGCACCCGCGCCGCCTGTTGCAGTTGCCCTTCCAGTTCCGGGGAAACGTCAAGTGTAATGTTCATTGTTGTTGATCTCCCTGGTTGTTGATCTCCCTGTTCCGACAACAGTACAAGTTCCGCATCAAACTCTTCGTGGTTTCGCGCTTAGTAATGTTCCAATAAACCGCCAACTACTTTGTACAAAACAGACCTGTCAATCTGACGGGGACTATCAAAGGGAAGTTGCAGATAAGTTAACCAAAATTCGGACAAAGCTTGTCCTAATCTGTCACAAGTCGGGCCATCGAGCAGTGCAAGCACAAAATCAACAAGGAATACGTAGTGAAATGCCAAGTTTATTGCCAAGCCTGGAGGCCCATAGCCTTGCATCCCTGGATAGAAATCATAGAGGAACAAAGAATCGTTTGGCGTCTGCGTTAGCTTTAGTTCAATTGTTTCACCGCCATTGGCAGCCCAAACAACGCCTAAGAAATCATTATCTTGACCATTGTCTTGTAAAACGAAAGCGGTGTGAAGAATTCTCCTGTTTCGGCTATCCCACCTTCAGGCCATTGGCTCACAATATCAACCATTATTTGCTGGTAAGCGGCTTGTGTCGAAGAATGCTCGGTTATCAGATTAACGCGAATGTTTGCTGCCTGATACAGCACAAGCATGAACAACGAACGAGCTATGAGATTATCGGGCAAAGCGTCGCTATATGTAAAGTTGACCTTGACATCAGAGTATAGTGGACCCCATTGTCAAGACAGTGGATCGGCCTTCTTTAAGGTGTGACGC
>CAXTER010000127.1:0-10248 GCA_964243345.1 uncultured Armatimonadales bacterium | reverse complement strand
CCATCTCGCTTTTGACCGCCCCTTCATGTCCAAGCCCGGCAGCACAATCAAGACTGAAAAAGAAGCCGAACTTGCTGCTGCCATCAATCCGGCTCCTTGAATTGTTTTTTCCTATGGTCTTTGAGCGTCTGCTTGGACAAACCCTCTGTTTTGGCCTCTGCTGCATGAAGCCCAAGAATTTGGGAACGAGTTTAGTGCAGAGTGCTGAACCGGGAACTGCTTGGCGTCTGTGTTTGTTCCTCTAACAACACACGCTGCGGCAAGTTCTAAGAAGCCGAGAAAGAAGTATGATATGAGCGCAGCTTCTGCGGTTTCCACTGCGGAATTTGATGCCGAGGTCCTAAAGTCTGAAGTCCCGGTCCTAGTGGACTTTTGGGCCTCCTGGTGCGTTCCCTGCCGAACCATCGCACCGGCGGTGGATGCGGTGGCGGCAGAGTTCGCCGGACGCGCCAAAGTGCTGAAGCTGAATGTGGACGAAGACCCGGAAATTGCCGGGCGCTACAGTGTCCAAAGCATTCCGACCCTGCTGTTCTTTAAGGACGGCCAGAAGGTCGGAGAGCTTGTCGGCGGCCAAAACACGCGGCAGACGATTGAAGCCGCATTCTCTGAGCACTTCTAGCTCTGAGCATTTCTGATTACGCTATTTATCTGATCAAGGAGTTTTTTATGAGCAATGCCCTCGCCGTCAAGACGGCTGATTTTGAGAAGGAAGTTTTGCAGTCCGAGGTTCCCGTTCTGGTGGACTTCTGGGCACCCTGGTGTCCGCCGTGCCGCGCCATTGCGCCGACGCTTGACATCGTCGCGTCTGAGATGGAAGGCAAAGCAAGGATCGTCAAGGTAGACGTGGACGACGAGCCGGAAGTCGCCGCCCGCTATGGCGTCAGCTCCATTCCTGCGCTGCTGCTCTTCAAGGGCGGCGAGCAGGTCGGCCAGCTTGTCGGCGCACACCCGAAGTCAACCATCACGACCCTCATTACCAAAGCGCTTTAGAACAGACACAAAAAAGACCTCACCCGGCAGCAAGCTGCCACCCTCTCCTTGTTAAGGAGAGGGTCGGAACGAAGTTCCGGGGTGAGGTCTTTTATTCCTTAAACAGTCGTTCGAGACTGTCACTCATCAAGGGACATTTGCCGCGCTGACGGTGGCCTTTTCAGGCGCAGTGTGGAACACGATCATGCCGCTCTTGGTTTCGCCCCACGTCTGGCCGTACAGGGCGGCAAGCTGATCCAGCGTCTCCGTCAACGGCTTGCCGCTTACCTTAATGGACTTGTTCGCTACCTGCCAGCCATCTTCCGGCGTCCACTTACTGCTCGTGTCTGCCGCGAAGCTGACGCCCGTGGCCGCTGCAAGAGAGCGCAGGCAGGACGCGAGTGGGACAGTATCAAGGTCCAGCGTCACCGGCACATGCAGGCGCGTATCCTCTTTTGCAGTCGTCTGGCGAGAAGCCGCATCCTCTGACGCCCCGTACCACCGGACTGATTGTAGGGCGGAGGCGGGAACAACCTCATCCGTGTCTTCGTTAGGGTCGTTGAACTTTGGGAAGTCAAGCAAAACGCCTGTGTGGCCGTCGAAAACACTCACATAATACTCGCTTCCCCATTCCTGGTCACCGCCTCCGCCTTGCAGCCGGATCGTACTGTTCTCCGCCGCCGGCGTTGGGATATGGATGTTTCCGGGGAAATTCACTGTCTGGCCTGGAGCCGCTGCGGTTAGCATATTCTGGACGGTCTGCTGCATCTCAGGCGGCAGGGAAATGAACGGAATGCCGTTGTGGTGCATATCCGTCAGGGCGCTTTGCAGCGCAGGAGGGCAAGTTGCGAACTGCGACAAAAACTGCCTTCCCTGGGCGTACTGCTCGGCCTGCGCTTCCGTATTTGGACGAAGGCCAGCCCACTGGTTAGCACGAGGGCGGGTGCAGAGTTCCAGGCTTTTGTCTTTGAGGGCCTTCCATTCCCAGCCGTGCAGATGCGCCATGCCATCAAGCACGTTCCGCAAAGGCGTGTCGGCGGCGAACACGCAGAAATGCGTTGTGGGCAGCGAGCTTCCCACCGCCGTCATCTCGACGTGGGTGGCCTTGCTCAACGCTTTAAGCGCATCCGTGACTGTGGCATCCTTTTCGTGAAGCGTCACTTTGACATCAAGACGCGGATCGCCGGCAAAGGGATACTGCACGACCCGCGACCCATCCTCTTTTTGGAGACGCAGGCTGTCGGTTCTCACAAAAACGCCCGCTGGCTTCATGCTGTCCGCTGGCTGGCTTGCGGCTGGGGTACTTGGGGCAACTGGGTTACTTGAACCTGGGATGCCTGGGGCGGCTTGCGCCCCTGCCGCACCCGGTAGAAGACAGGCTGCGGCGAGGCTGAACAAAAACGAATTCCGCACTGTGTTGAGTTTCATCGTTTGCATGTGTTCATCCCTCGCTTCCAAAACCTGCTTGCTCTTTATTTCAGTCAGTTCCGATCCTGCGGTGGGGGCGGCTGGCCGAAGCCCTGGTTATGAACGCTCTCGCGGCTGTCGGGGTCGGACGTCGGCGGACGCAGGACTTTGAATGGGTACACGCTGCGCCCGTCCTGGTAGCCTGTGACGCCATAAGCCGGGTAGGGGGCGTTACGGCTAACCGTCCAGGCGGCGGGATTAGTCGCGTCCGCCGTGTCTTTGCTGCCCTTCAGACTGCGGACATACGCTTCCAGCGCCCAGCGTTCCGATGGCGTAGTCCAGTGCCGGAAGCCCGGCATCTTGCCCTGGCCCATCGTGATATGCCAGAAGATCGCGCCGTCAGAAATGTTCTGCACCAGCGCTGAGGCCAGATCCGGCGGATGCGGAACCAAATACTGCCCGACCGTGCCGTAGCCGTAGCCGCCGGGGTTATGGCATTGAACGCAGCGGTTATAAAACAAAATCTGGCCGGAGCGCACCAGACGCGACCCCTGCGGCAGCGGGGTCTTGAGCAGGTTCACCGACGCCGGGGCCGGCTCATAACGGGCATTATCAGAAAGATTCGGCGGCGGCAGAACCGGCTCTTTAGGCGGAAATGTCGTGAAATAAGGCGCAACAGGCTTGGCATCTTCCGGGCCTTCACCCGGCAGCGAGACACGCGCTCCGTAAGCGTTGGAAGCCACGGCCTTGCCATCTGTCGGGGTCAGCGCAAAGCTGACTGTGACCGAGTCTTGAGGCGGCGCGGCGCGAGGCGCGTCAATTGGCGTATAGCTTGGCTGGCGGTACATCTGGTTGCCGCAGCCGGCAAGAAACAGAATGGCAAGAGGGCCGGCAAGAGCGGCAAGGAAAGCTGGTCTCACTCAAAGCTCCTTGCATCGCGGCGGACATCCGCCGCACCCGCATCCCGGCAGTAGCGCTCCGCACGAGCGGCCTGCTCGGCATCGGCGCAGTGAGCGGCAATGCCGATCATGCCTTCGGAAATGCGCGGGTCATAAACTTTCGCTCGCCAAGACGGCAGCCGCATCTCAAACAGCGCGGCAAAGAAGGCCGCCGACAGCGCAGACAGCATCATCATTTCGTAAGCAATAATCGCCGTCGGGGGAACCGGCGAAATCGGCTTGCCGCCGACACGGATCAAATAAAGCTGCGCCGTACCGGCGGCTAGGGCAATCCCAAAGAGTATGCCGGCCACGGCGAAGATAACCGTAATCAGGGGCAGACGGATCGGTGAGCGATCCGCTTCCAGAACACCTTCCGGAAACGGCACCGAAGACAGCACCATGAGGTCCTGCGAGTCTGTGCCGCGCTCGCCCTTCAGGCGCTGCAGCGCCGATGCTGCTTGGTCAATTTCCTCAAACAATCCTAAAACCGTAGTTTCCGCCATAATTTTTGCTTTCTAACCAATTGCCTCTTCGCGTACATTGACCGGCATCGCCGCGCCTCCGACCATTTCAATGCCCTCGGCATGTTCCCCTTCACTGTACTCCCACATGGAAACAATCGGGATGAACTTGGTCAAAAGCGTGTACAAAAAGCCGAACAGGCCAAATGCGCCCACCGTCACCGAAAGCCCAACCCAGTCCGGCGTATAATTGCCCCAGGTCAGAATGTTGCGGGAAGGAGCAGGAATAACGACAACAATGCGCTCGCTGAACATCGCGATATTAACGGACACGCCGACCAGCATCATCAGCAGCGGGTTCCGCCGTATCTTGCCGAAGACAAGCATGGAAAACGGGACGAAAATGCCGAAGGTGATAATTGTAATCAGCACCCATTTGTAGCCGTCAAATAGGTAGTTCAGCCAGTTGACATGGCTGGGGTCCCGCGAGAACCAATCCGCCCAGGCGTCGCCGGCAAAGAAATAGAACCACAGCACCGAGATGGAAAACAGCAGCTTGCCGATGTTGTCGAAGTGCTGCGGCAGAATGTACTGCTGCAAGCTGAACGCCCGCCGAACAAAGAACATGATGACCAGCACCGCGCCGCATCCTGAATACAATGCGCCGCAGACAAAGTACGGGGCAAAAATGTTCTCATGCCAGCCCGGCACAATGCTCATGCCGAAGTCCCACCCGACAATCGTATGCAGCGACACAAAGACCGGAATAATCATGACGGTCAGAATGCCGAACAGCACTTTAAGCCGCCGCCATTCCCGGTCAGTCCCGCGCCATCCCAGTGCCAGCACCGTATACAGAAACCGCCGCCAGCCGAAAGTCCGCTCCCGAAGCGTGGCAAAATCCGGCACAATGCCTGAAAACCAGAAAATGACGCTGGTGATCAAGTAAACCGAAATCGCGGTTGCGTCCCAAAGCAGCGGGCTTTTGTAGTCCGGCCAAAGCTGACGCTCGTTGGGGTAAGGCAGCATCCAGTAGAACGCCCAGTTGCGCCCGATGTGCAGCAGCGGAAAGATGCCCGCGACCGCGAGGGCGCAGACAGTCAGTGTTTCGGTCATGCGGGTCAAAGAGCGCCGCCAGCCGGCATGGAGCAGCCGCAGAATGGCGGAAATCATCGTTCCGGACAGCGCGACGCCAGCCCAGAAAACAAAGTTGATAATCGGCAGCGCCCAGTAAACCGGACGGTTGTTGCCGTAGGACCCCATGCCGTTGTAAACTTGGTAGCAGAAGACAAGGCCGGCCCAGCCGAAGACGGTCGCAAAAAAGCCAAGCACCGCCCACCAGGCCCAGCCGGTTTGCAGAACTCCGCGTGTCAGGTCCGTATTGGTCTGCGCGGCGGTCGGGACCGGATGATGCGAGACCGCCGTTGTTTCTTCCAGCGGCGGCTCATAGTTCAGCTCACGTTCAATCAGCGCCATAATGGTTCTTTCTAAAGATGAAGCAAAGAGAAATTATGTTCCCGAAAGTCTTTATGTTTCCCAAAGAGGCGGGTCTTCTACCATGACAGTCACAGTTGCATTGCCCATCTGGCGCTGGGCCGTGCGGGTGCGCTGCTTGCCGGTTCCCCACCAGGACATCAGCGGGAAATAGCGCCCGGCAATCAAATAAGTCAGCACGAACATAGCCGTGATGCTGAAGAAGACCAGAATGGCGGGACCTGCCGGCAGCAGCGGCGTCAGGCCGTACTTCGGCTCGAAAGTCGGAACCGTGTCCAAATACCGCTGGCAGACCACGCCGAGAAGCACAAAAAGACTGGTAATGCACAGTGACCAGGGCCGCTTGCGGAAGAACGGGCCAAGATTTGCAAACACCGGCAGAAACGAGCAGCCGAAGACCATCAATCCCACCAAGATGGGAAACGTCACAGTCCGGCTTTGCTGAAGCTGCCACTCATCGGGAATATGCCCGTACCATGCGGTCAAGAAGTCGCAAATCCGAAAATAGGTCCACACCAGCCCCAGCCCGACCATCAGCTTGCCCAGGCTGTCATACTGGAAGTCCGAGAAAAAGCCCCGCCCGCGCAGCAGCCGGTTCGCAGCAGTCATCACCAGCACAGCCAGCGCCACCGCTCCCAGCAGAGAAGACAGCGTAAACAGCGGGGCGAAAATGCTGGAGTCCCAGTTCCGCGCGGCAGCAAGCTGGTAATCCCAGCCGAGCGCCGTCTGCGAGCCGACAAACGACATCAAAATGCCGATGACCAGAATGCCTTCCGCCCGACGCAGCACCCGCCACTGATGCTCCGCGCCGACCCAGCCCAAGCAGATGCGTCCGTAAAACCGTTTTTCAGGAGAACCTGCCGGCGCACGGTCCCGCAGCATGGCGAAGTCCGGCAGGGACGTCAGAAAAAGCTGCATCCAGCCTGCTAGAAACGCCGTGCCGACTGCAAGATTGTCCCAAATCACCGGATCGGCAATGCGCCAAACATTGTCGTGGTACTGCATTGCGCCCATCGTGTAAATGCGGTTGTGGCACAGAATTAGAAGCGGCAGCAGCAGCGGAACCCAGAGGCCGAACAGCGAGGCCATATCCAGCATCCGGTTCAGCGGGTAGCGCCAGGAAGCGTGCGTCACCCGAAGCAGCGCGGACAGCGCGACCATGCCCTGGCAGACCCCAATCCAGAACAGCAGTGAGATCATGGACACATGCCAAAAGCCGGGGTTGTTTTCCTGCGTCGGGTACGCCCAGCCCCAGATAACTGCGCTGCCGAACAAAACGAAGGCAAAGCAAACCAGGGTTGCAACCAGCAGCTTCCGCCAGCGCGATACATGCGGGTCTTCCAGCACCAGACGCAGCGGCTCATACGCATTCGCATCCAGCGCAATCGCACGCGGCGACGTCAAGATGTTGTCTTTGTCAAACACTGGCAGACGCCTCCGGTTCTATTGCCGTGTCTTCGTCCACGTTCTTCAAATAAACGACAGCGGGCGAGACGCCCAGCTCTTCCAGCAGGCGGAACCGGCGCGGGTCGTTCCACAGCTTCGCCACGCTCCAGCGGTCGTCTTTGACATCGCCGAATGTGATTGCTTTCGGCGGGCAGGCCTGAGCGCAGGCGGTCGTGAACTCATCGGGCTCCAGCTCGCGGTATTCTGCGCCTGCTTTTTCCTCAGCCCGGCGAATGCGCTGGACACAGAACGTGCATTTTTCCATGACGCCTTTTTCGCGCACGGTCACATCCGGGTTGAGGTGCTGGTTCAGAGGAACGTCCCACGAATGCTCGAACCAGTTAAACGCACGGACATCATACGGGCAGTTGTTGCCGCAGTACCGGGTTCCGACGCACCGGTTATAGGCCATCGCGTTCAGGCCCTCCGGGTTATGGTAGGTTGCATACACCGGGCAGACCGGCTCGCAGGGCGCGTTGTCGCAGTGCTGGCAGGGGATCGGCATGAACCGAGCTTTGACGTTCGGGTAGGAACCTTCCCAGTAGCGCTCGACCCGAATCCACTGGTGCAGGCGGCCCTGATCAGCCTGCTGCTCACCGACAACCGGGATATTATTCTCGGCGGCACAGGCGGCTTCGCAGGCATGGCAGCCCGTGCAGCGATCTAGGTCAATGGTCATCGCCCACTTGCGCGTGTGGTGGCCGTCTTCGGTGTCTTTGATGTACGGAGACGCTTTGGCTTCCGCCGGGCCTTCGCCGGTGCTGCTCGGCCCGCCGTCCCGCTCTTTCTGGAGTTCTGCTGCATCTGGCATGAATTTGTCTCTATCTAACGCGAATCCGGCTAGTTGCCGCCGGACTCACCGGGCTTGCGGTTGAAAATGGAGCCAGCCGCTTCGGGCGCTCCGGTGACTCTTTTGGCCGTCTTCCACTCTTTGGCAGTTGTATGGATCAGGTCTTTGACGGCGTCGGGTTCCGCGCCGCCGGGCCGGTCCTGCGCCAGCACCAGGGTCGTGTTGTCATTGAAGTAGCCCGTTTTGGCGCTGGCAACTTTCACAAGTGTTACCTGGGTTGCCGCATAAGCAAATGCGCCGGTCTGCGGGTCTGCGGTCGGTGCAAGGATCGGCAGGGGATTTCGCCCGCGCCCGGCAGCGTTGCGCCCGTAAACTTCGTGGCCCTGTCCCATCGGCATGGCGACCGCGCCGGGATGGATGCCTGGGTAAGGAACGGCGAGAACTTCCACGGAGCCGCTTGGCGAAGTGAGACGCACCAAGTCACCGGTCCGAATGTTCAGGCTGTGGGCGACCTGCATGTTGATCTCCACCCAAGAGTTCCAGACGGCGGAAGTCATCGGGTCCGGCGTTTCCTGCATCCAGCCTAAGTTTGCGTGCCGACCCTCGTTAAAGTAGATGTGCGGGTAGATTAACAGAGAGAACGTGCCGGAGTTAGCCGCTCCCGCCGGTGCTGAAACTGGGCTAGGCGTCACGCCCGCAAGTTTTGCTCCCCCATTGTTAGGAACGGGAGCGGTCTTTTCCCAAGCGCCGCCCACGGACAGCGCGTTGACCCAATTCGTGTCGTTTTCGGTAGTCTCAGCAGCAAGGTCGGCTTGCCCAATGCCGGCCCACGTTTTGCGGACAGCCGCACGGCCGTCTGTGGTCGCCATCGGCTTGCCGGTGCGATTAGCAAGGTCCGCCAGCAGGTCGCTGAGGGGCCGCGTGTCCCACCACGGCACGAATGCGCCGGCGTTATCCTGCGCCTGCCCGTGGCCGCCGACAAACTGCGGGTCGATAATCGGCTGGCGCAGGGTCGCCATGCGCGTCCCCGGCGGAATGACCGGCGGCACATGATCGCCCCATTCTTCCAAAAACGACCGCGTCGGCAGCACAACGTCGGCATAAGCCGTAGTTTCGTCCTCAAACAGCGTCAGCGCCGCAATCAGCGGCACTTTCATCAATGCCTGCGCGAACCCTACTGCCATTGGCAAAGTAAACACGGGGTTCGGCTGGCCGATAATCAGCAGTGCGCCGATCTGCCCGGAGTTCATGGCCGACGTGAGCTGCTGAATGCCCTTTAGGCCGGAGTTCTGCGGGCTAAGAGCCGGGGCCGCAAGCGCTGCCGTGCCGAAGCCGACACACTGGCTTTTCGCCTGCGCGTTCAGCGTTTCCACGGCAGTGAACGCCGCTGTCGGGTTGGCCGAAGACAGCAGACCGTTGCCAGCAACTGCGACGGCGCGTGTCCCTGCGCCGCTAAAGAGCGTCGCGACTTCCCGAAGCTGCGCTTCAGTGAGGCCTGTGGCCGACGCATACTCAGTCAGTGACGCCGAAGGGTTCTGCACGGCGGCCTGCACCGCCTGAGCCGCAAGCGCTTCCGTACCGGGGGTGCAGGGCAGCCATGTATCCGCTTTCGCCGCTGTCATGCTCATGCGCGGGCCGATATAGATAAACTTGCCGTGGTCACCCTGCACCCGGCGCGGTCCCTGCCGGAAGTCGCCGAACAGGCGGCTGTAATACACCGGCGACGGCCAAGCTTCTAAAAAGTCGCCGCCAAACGAGACAATAACATCGGCCTGGTCAAGCTCATACGCCGGAAGCTGATCGCGCCCGTAAACCGCCTTTGCCGCTGCTCGCCACGGGGCGTCATCAAGCAGCGAATAGGAATATACTTGCCCGCCAACTTTGGCCGCAAAGTCGCTAATCAAGCCCGCCTGAGTTGGGCTGGAAGCGAACTCCTGGGCGTCCGCTAAAATCGCAACCTTGCCGGAAGCGCTTTTGAGGCCCGCTGCGACTTTCGCCATTGCGGGTTCCCACTCGGTCGGCGTGCTGGAAACTTCCGTGACTTGCGGGCGCTCATCCGGGGGATTGGCATCCCTGTCCCGGTCACGGGCGAATGTCGCGCCGCGCTTGGCATGAAGCTGGGGCTGACGCACACGGTCCGGGTTGTAAAGGTGCTGCAAGGCGGCTTGGCCCCGCGCACAGCTTCCGCCCATGCTGACCGGATGGGCAGGGTTGCCTTCAATTTTCAGCGCCCGCCCGCCCATTGTCCGCACGAGCAGGCCGCAGCCGGCGGGGCACATCTGGCAGACTGTCGCGAAATACTGCGGGACGCCGTCCATCAGGCCGTCAGGCTGGTTCACATAGGGATAAACGCGGTTGTCATAGCCGCCGTAAGTACCGGCTACTTCAGCCCGGTAGATGCCGGGGTTGTAGCGGCTGAGCTGCTTGACGTCGCACCCGGACGCGGCAACGGCGCTTCCGATCACACTAAGCTGGATAAACTTTCGCCGGCTAATCTCGGTCATAAACGCAAATCTCTTCTAACACACATCTCTTTAGTAGTGGCAGGTGTAGCAGTCCACAGACGCTTGATACGGCTGGAACTTCTTTTCGTACTGCCGGTGACAGGTAATGCACCAGCCCATGTTCATCACAATCGGCTGATAAACAACATACATGCTGCCGACATTGCCGTGGCAGGTGGCGCAGGCAATCCCCGCGCCGACATGGGCCGAATGGACAAAATGAACATAGCCCGGCT
>CAXTER010000126.1:0-10426 GCA_964243345.1 uncultured Armatimonadales bacterium | reverse complement strand
TCATCGCCATCGCCGAAGGGCGCTACACCGATGCCTACGCCATCGCCCGCGCCCCCAACCCGTTTGCGTCCATGTGCGGGCGCATCTGCGGCGCTCCCTGCGAAGTCAAATGCACGCGCGGCAACATCGGCAGCGATACGTCCGGGCCGGTCTCTATTCGGGCGTTAAAGCGTTTCGCCACTGAGCAGTACGGCGTCGAGAACTTGAAGAACTTACACAAGTCTTTGGAGTATTCCAATGCCCGTGGCTCGGCTTACCCGACCCAAGACAAGGAAAAGATCGCGGTGGTCGGCGCGGGCGTGGCCGGCATGACGGCGGCGCACGACCTGGCGCGATTAGGCTATCAAGTGACGGTCTTTGAAGAATTGGAAGTCCCCGGCGGGCAGATGGCGACGGGCGTTCCCATCTATCGTTTGTCACGCGAGCTGATGAATTTAGAGATCGCGGCCATCTGCGAATTAGGCGTTGACCTGAAGCTCGGCGTCTCAGTCGGCAAAGATGTCACGATACCCCAATTGCGCGAGCAGGGATATAAAGCCTTTATCATTGCGGCGGGCTACATGCAGGGCCGGCCTTTGACCATTCCAGGGTCGGACAAAAAAGGCGTCCATATCGGCATCAATTTACTTAGAGAAGTCAACTTAGGCAAGCCGTATCATGTCGGCGAAAAGTGCGTGGTCATCGGCGGCGGCAACGTCGCGATGGACGTTGTCCGCATGACTGTCCGTACTCCCGTTGTCACCGGGCTGTCGAACTTGGGCAAACCCAAAAATTATGCCATGACCGACATTGCCCGGACCCTTGCGCTCACGGCCAAGTCCATTGACTGCATCTTCGGCGAGTCCCGCGCCCAGATGAACGCCGACGAGTATGAGATTGAAGAAGCCGTTTTGGAAGGCGTCAAGCTCTGGCCCCAGCGCCTGCCGATTGAAATACTTGGCGACGACACCGTGACAGGCATTCAAACGAAAAAGGTCAAGTCGCTGATTGATGCCCAGGGCCGCTTTAACCCGCAGTATATTGACGGCAGCGAAGAAGTCTTCCCCTGCGACAGCGTGATTGTCTCCATCGGCCAAATGGTCAATTGGAACTTCGTGACGGGCGTAGAAGACCTGAAGCGGACCCCGCGCGGCACGATTGAAGTGGACCCGGAAACCCTCCAATCGACCAGTCACCCCGACATCTTCGCCGTCGGCGACATCGCCCTCGGCGCACGCCTCTTTATTGACGGCATCGCGTCGGCGCAGAAGTGCGCCGTGGGCGTCGACGAGCATCTGTCGGGCGTCACGCAAAAGCTCGTCAAGCGCGGCTACATGCGTGCCTTGCCTATCGTCAACTACGCCATGCCCGCCAAGTACGACAATTTCATCCGCCAGGAGCCGCCGGAGCGCGAGATCACCAACCGCTCCAAAGGCTTTGAGCTTGTGGAATTTAATTACACGGAGAAAGCCGCGCGGGAACAAGGGATGCGCTGTTTGCGTTGTCATGTTAACGTGGTCTTCGATGCCGAGAAATGTATTTTGTGCGGCCTGTGCATCAACATCTGTCCTGAAAGCATCCTAAAGATGGTTCCTGTGACCGACGTGACAGGCGACGAAGACGTGGCCCGGCTGATCGAAGCCAAGTACGGTGTCCCGCAGGACGAGCTGCGGCCCGAAGACGGCACCATCATGCTGATGGACGGTACTAAGTGCATTCGCTGCGCGTTATGTGCGAAAATCTGCCCGATGGACTGCATCTCGATGGAAGCCTTTGAGTACGAAGAAGAGCTGGTCCCAGTTTCCACCCGCACCCGGACTTCCATGCCCCCGGAGCCGTCTTTGATCGGATACAAAGGTGTTGGGGTATAATAACCCCGGACAGGAGCGAGGGAATGAATTCCTCTCGCTGTGTAACGTCCTTCGGACGACCGGCTTACGAACAACGGCTTTTCTTTTCATCCGAAGGATGCCATTCAGCGGATACGAAGTAATGCCGGAGGGATAGAGGAATCCATTCCCTCGCTCTTAAATCTCGCTCTCTCATCACCAGCGGACCTTGAACCCGCCTAGAAGGAAACTTAGAAATGCCCGCTATTCTTGACATGCCGACACCAACGGCACCCGAAACCATGATCCAGACCGCGCCCTTGTCGCTCACAGACGCCGCCGCGGCGGAAGTCACGTCTTTGATCGCCCAGCAGGACCGCACCGATCTTGCCCTGCGCGTTTATGTTGCCGGCGGCGGCTGCTCCGGCCTTCAGTACGGCATGGCCCTAGACGAAAACATCGAAGCCGGCGACGAGACCTTCGCCTTCGGCCCGATTACACTTGTCGTTGACTCGACCAGCCTGCGCTACCTGACCGGCGCGGTCGTGGACTACATCCACACCGACATGGGCGGCGGCTTCAAGATCGAGAACCCGAACGCCACCAAGTCCTGCGGCTGCGGCTCCAGCTTCTCCGCCGGTGATGACGAGGCCGCCGGCCTCGACACCAAAGCCGGCGGCGGCTGCGGCTCCTGCGGCTGCCACTAGCTTCGCTAGTCTTAAAACGCACAAAAGGGGCAGGCCATTCGGCCTGCCCCTTTCTCTTTGAGGAGACTTGCCATGTCACAAGCCGTAGAAGAGCCACGCGCCAAGCCTCTGCCCGAAGATTACTGGGACGCTGAACTTGTCCGGCGGCTGACCCTCGCGCCGCGTTTATCTCCGTCAACTCGGAGCGCATGAGCGGGACGCCGTGCTTTGTCGGCACCCGCGTTCCCATCAAGCATCTTTGGGATTACCTGGTGCATGGTGCCGCCCTGCCTGAGTTTCTGGACGACTTCGAGGGAGTTCCACGCGAAGAAGTTTTACAAGCGCTCCATCATGCCTTTGACACGCTGACGGCAGGACTGCCGGATAGGCGTCGCGCTGAATGAAAATCCTTTTTGACCACTGCACCCCAAAACCATTGCGCCGTTATTTGGTGGGCCATGAGATCAGAACAGCGTATCAAATGGGTTGGGACCGCATCGTAAACGGAAAATTGCTTGCCCTTGCTGAGACGAAGTTTGACATATTCCTGACAGTGGATCAAAACATTCCCGACCAGCAGAATATGCGAGGGCGTGACATTGCAGTCCTAGTCGCCTTCGGCACAAGCCCCGTGACGCTTGCGCCCCTCATGCCGGAGGTGCTGGCTCTCCTGCCCACAGTTCAGCCGGGTCAAGTTTATCTCGTGCCGGAAGAAAACAGCAGCGCTTAAGCGCAATCTTTTCCTCGTTTACAGCGTAGTAAATGACGCGCCTGACTTTCATAAAACTACACTTTGAGGAACTGCCTGCGTTATGCTTCGTGATTTTGTTCGTCTCGCCCGCCCGTTCTGGACCTCCGAAGAACGCGGCAAAGCCCGGATCACCGCCGCCCTTGTCGCCGTTCTGACCCTGGTGCTGGTCGGGGTATCCCTGATTTTAGTTCAGCTCGGCGGGGCCATCTTTGATGCGATCCAGAACTATAACCTCAAAGCATTTCTGCACGCACTCAAGTTTTGGACACTTTGGGCTTTCCTCTACTGCACGGTTTATGTATACCAAAGCTATGCCACTATGGCGCTGACCATTCGGTGGAGGCGCTGGATGACCGACCACTTTTTGGGTCAATGGCTCAACGGAAAGACTTTCTACTTTTGGCAGATTTCCGGGCAGCCTGCCGATAACCCCGACCAGCGCATCTCCGAAGACATTCGCGATTTTATTGGGACAAACGATAGTGCCAGCGGCGCGATCCCTCTGATTGTGGGCCTGGTTCAGCAGGTCGTCACACTGCTGGCGTTTGTGGCGCTGCTTTGGAAAATCGGCGGCGCGTTGCCGCTGCTGCATGGACGGTTCCTCATCCACGGCTATTTAGATTGGGGCGCACTGTTATATGCCGTCATCGGCTCATTAGTAATCGCGAAAATCGGCTTCCCCATTATCAATCTTAGCTTCAATCAGCAGCGCTACGAGGCGGATTTTCGGTTCGGCCTGGCGCGTCTGCGCGAGAACGGCGACAGCATCGCCTTAAGCCGGGGCGAGGCCGCCGAGCAGGCCGACATGATGGGCCGATTTGGAGGCATCGTGCAGAACTATCGGGCGATTATGAGCCGGACCAAAAAGATCAACGGCTTCAGCATTGGATATAGTCAAGGAGCCGGTGTCATGCCGTACTTCCTCTGCGCCCCGGTCTACTTCGCGCACCGCATGACCCTCGGCGGTCTCACTCAGGCCGCGCAGTCGTTCGGCTATGTTCAGGGCGCGGTTTCATTCTTTATCAGTTCGTACACAGCCATCGCCCAGTGGCGGGCGGTCATTCAGCGCTTGACCGGCTTCACGCAGGCAGTGGACGCTGCCCGCGCCCTCGCCCAGCAGCCTGCCGCCGTGTCTACAGCCGGCAGGAACGGCACACTAACCGTGCATGGCCTGACACTGGCACTGCCCAATGGCCGCACGCTGTTCCGTGACCTGGATTTAGACCTGAAAGAAGGCCAGTCGGCGCTGATTTCCGGTCCGTCGGGAAGCGGCAAAAGCACACTCATTCGCGCTCTGTCGGGGCTGTGGCCGTACAGCAATGGACAGATTCAGCAGCCCGCAGATTTTGACGCAATGACCCTGCCCCAAAAGCCCTACCTGCCGATCGGCTCCCTTGCGTCCGCCCTCACCTACCCCGCCTCGGCGTCTGACTTTTCCCAACAGGGCATCGCCGACGCCCTGGCCCGTGTCCGCCTGCCGCACCTAGCGGACCGCCTGGACGAAACTCAAAACTGGGCGCTTCAGCTCTCGCCGGGCGAACAGCAGCGGGTCGCCCTCGCCCGCGCCTTTCTGCACCAGCCGCGCTGGCTGTTCTTAGACGAAGCCACATCGGCCTTAGACGAGCCGACCGAAGCTGCCCTTTATGAAGAACTGGCTTCCGCCCTGCCCCACACCACCGTCGTCAGCGTCGGCCACCGCACCAGCCTGCAAAAGTTCCACGCCGTCACCCACGAACTCGCACCAGCCACGGCGGAGGTGGCAGCAGCCTGACGCCGCGGAGGCACCGCATCAGGTATACTCTCTAAAGCACGGAAGATTAAGAAGAGGCCCTTTATGCCTACCATCACTAGCCCTGCTGCCGAGTATTCGGATCAGAGTCTTCAAGAAAGCCGCCTCACGCCGGCTCAGTTCGATCAGCTCCTCGCGGCGGGCCTTGTCGTCAGCCGCCCTAGCCTTGTCAGCGGAGCCATCGTTTTTGCCGGAACACGGGTTCCACTCTACAACCTTTGGGACTATCTCAGCGGCGGCGACAGCATCGGCGACTTTTTAGAAAGCTTCCCCTCTGTCCGCCGCGAGCAGGTGGAACAAGTCATTCGGCTCCCCCAGGGAGGGGAGAAAGTGCGTGAACATTCTCTTTGATGAGAACTTTCCGAGACCCTGCGGCGTTCTCTTCCAAGCCATACTGTCTTCCGACGCTGACGCCCCTTATGCCCCAAGTTCTCGCCCTTCTGCCAGCCGTTCAGCCAGGTCAGGTCTACTTCGTAGAAGCGCAAACCGAAACAAAAGATGAGTAGCGTCTACTGCAACTGCCTCTTTCCCTCACAGCGCGGCCAAGTAGAGCATCCCCAAAACTCATTGCCAGTGTTTGCTCCTCGGCGTGCCATGCGTCTTATCATTGGACTGCCACAGCTGGGACAGAGCGGCGGCATGGTTTCAATTGCAGCAGCAGAGGTCGCTACGGCAGTAGGCGGCTGCGTTCGCGGCTGCTCCTAAGCTTGCTTCACCAGTTCCAAAAGCGCTGTGCCGTCTACGAGTTCCAGCGGCTGGCCTTGCGCCTCTATCTTTGCCTCGCGGGTAAACGTGCTGGACGTAACAAAAATTCCCCGTGTCGCTTTATCTCGCGCCACTGCGCCGCGCAGTTCCCGCACCGTCGGCGCACCCACTTTTGCCGGCTGCTTCCACCGCTTGCACTGGACCAAAACTGTCTCGCCATTGCGCCGCAAAACTAAGTCGACACCGCCGTCCGGCCCGCTGCCGCCGGTTTCCTCTACATTGTAGCCCTGCCGCCGGTACGCCTCTCCAACAAGCAGCTCAAACTCCTGCCAAGTCAAACCGCGCAGGGTATCCAGGCTGGTTTGCCCCTTCAGCAGCCGACGCCGCTTGTATTTGTCCGCTTCCGCAAACAGCGCAATCAGCGCCAGCGCGAAGGTCAGCCAGGGCGCGAAGGCTGAACAAATGAGCGCCCAAAGGCTGCCATGTGACAAGGCTGGCAGGAGATAGTGCAGCACAGGGTAGGCAAGCACGACAACCGTGACTGTGGCCCAAGTGGGTATCTGTCGAAAGATGACATAGAAGAGGTTATCTTCTACTTTCTGCCGTGCCATCGCTACTTTTCCTTCTTCTTGTCTTCTTCTGATTTCTTCTCTTCGTCGGTCTTGTCCGCTGCCGGGATGTCGAGCGTGATGGGCGGGAAGTTTAAGGCGATGAATTGGTAAGTGCCGCCGGTGGGGGGCAGGCGGAAGGTGAGGGCGAGCGGGGCAGTCAAAGCGCGGTCGTCTTTGCCGGGGGCGAAGGTAAACGACCAAGATGCGCTTTCGGCGAGGGCTTTTTGGCCCAGCACGCTGACGGGCAGCCCTAAAGGACGCGACGGGCGGCCCGGCG
Source organism: uncultured Armatimonadales bacterium (assembly GCA_964243345.1). Taxonomy (GTDB): domain Bacteria; phylum Armatimonadota; class Armatimonadia; order Armatimonadales; family Capsulimonadaceae; genus JANXMY01. The sequence goes on along the minus strand of CAXTER010000126.1, from coordinate 3,799 downwards.
GGACGGTGCGGGTAAGAGCAAAGTCGGCGGGCTTCAGGGTGAGGGCGCGGCGGGTTTCGGTGGTGTCACGCAGGGCGAGGGCGACTTCGACGTAGCGCGGACCTTCTTCGGTGCGTCCGGCGTAGGTTTCCAGCACGGCGCTTGTGACGACAAGCTCCCAGCCGCCATGCGTCAGCTTGTCGCCGGTGCGATAGACTGTTTTTGCACCGCCATTAAGATGCGTGTCAAACCAGTTCAGGATGCGCCGCAGCTCGTCTAAACGGTGCTGCGGCTCGCCGAAGCCGTGGCCTTCGCGGGGGTAATGGACAAACTCGGCAGTCTTTCCCAAAAGGTGCAAAGCCTGGTACATCTCCTGCGAATTGGCGATAAACGTGTTCGGGTCTAGGTCGCCGTGCATGATCAAAACCGGCGTCTCAATGTCCTGCACATAGGTTGCGGGGGAACGCTCGGCGTAGAGTGCAGGGTTGTCCCAGGGGTGGCCGCCCAAATACTCGGTTTCCCAGCGCGGGGCCTGTGAATTCGAGAAGTCGGTGGCAAGCGAGAAGATGCCGAACTGAGACACGGCGGCATGGAAGCGCTTGGTTTTACTAATCAGCCAGTTGACTAAATAGCCGCCGTAAGACGAGCCGATGACAGCCAGCTTGCCGGGGTCGGCCACTTTTTCGCGGATGGCCTCGTCAATGCCTGCTAAGATGTCGGCAGCATCACCGCCGCCGAGGTCATTTTGATTGGCCGTGCTGAACGCATTGCCGTAGCCTTCGCTGCCCCGGTAATTTGGCGACAGAACAGCGTAGCCTTCGGCGGCCCAGGTCTGCCAGGCGGTGAAAGGACTGAGCGCCTGCACCGTCCGGCCAAACGGCCCGCCATGCAGGTTGACAATCAGCGGCAGACGCCGGCCTTCTTGGGCATCTACAGGCAGCGTCAGCAGCCCTTCAATTTCTAAGCCGTCCGTCGATTTCCACGAAACAAGCTGCGTCGGGGCAAGCGCGTAGCTGTCGGCCCAGTCTTGGTTCAAATCGGTCAGCGTTTCGGAGCGCTTCTTGGCATTGGGATTTTTGGCCGGCGCAAGCCAGCACAATTCCGGCACGTCTACTGTGGAGCTTGCGACATAGGCGACGCCGCCACTCGGCGCGACATGGTAATCGTGCAGATGCTCTTCGTTTTGGACCACGCTTTGCCAGCGCGTGCCGTCCCATCGAAAGACCGCCGTGGTCGTGCCGACTGCCGCCAGCACATAGATCAGCCCGGCGGCATCCGTATAAACGCCGTGCCAGCCGGTGAGGTCGTGAGGAAAGTCGGCAGTCAGGTTGACAGGCTGTGACGGCTGCAATGCCGAAACAGCGTACAGGTTAGGCTGGGAATACGACAGCGCGGGGTCAAGCGGCGCGACATACAGCACCTGCGAGCCGTCACAGGTCCAGACCGGATGGAACTTGCCGCCGGGACCGTCGGACACCGGACGGGTCGCGCCCGTTTCGATGTCCAGCACCCAGACATCGCTTTTGTGGTAATCGTTGACTTCGCCGGTGTAGTTGGTCGTAAACGCCACCGATTTGCCGTCCGGCGAGACGGCGATCTCGCCGAGGCCAAAGTCGCCGGGATGCAGCAGCTTCGGCTTTTTGCTGTCCCGGTCAATCCGCCAAATCTGCTGCCGGAATCTTTCGAACCGCTCCACAACCGCGTCGTCCTTGCGCTCGTTCTTGTCTGTTTGGTACTCTTCCAGCGGCTTCGGACGCGGCTCCTGAGACAAATAGACAATGCCGGACGAATCGGGCAGCCAGTGGTATTCGCCGATCCCTTCCAGGGTATCGGTCAGCTTCTCGGCTTCGCCGCCCCCGCCGTCCATCGGCAGCAGCCAGACCTGCTCTTTCGGCTCGGCGGCTTCATCGTAGTCCCCTTCGCCGTCGTCCCGGCTGCTCAAAAACGCCAGCCAGTTGCCGTCAGGCGACCAGCGCGGCTCCGTTTCATTGCCCCCGCCGCGCGTAATCTGCCGGGGTTCGGCGTCGGAACCGATTTTCAGCACATACAGGTGCTGCGTTACCCCATTTTCGTCCCAATTCGTTTCGCTGACCCCATACACGACCCGCACATTGTCCGGGGCGACCTGCACGTCCCCCGGCATCTTCAGTTCCAGCAGCGCACGCGGGGTAATCTTCTGCTTCCGTCTTTTAGCCATAGACGCAGATTGTACCCGCTTCGGCGAGAACTACGCTTCGGGCCTTCGGGGCGGTGGAGGCCAGACACCCGGCATCTCTTCCAGGCCCTCTAAATCCGGCGCAGACACAGCCGTTATCGCCGCTCGCCGCTGGGCCAGCAGCCGCTTGTAACGGACGCGCACCACGAGGTAAAGCGGCAGGAACACGATGAGCAGCAGAAAAACGCCTGCCGCCCAAAATTTTGGGTGCGTGTTCACCAGGCGCGGCGACTGCTCCCGGTCACTGCCGAGGGCTTTGGCATCCACATAAACCCAAGCTGTTGCCACGAGCAGCAATGCAAAGCTGATAAGGGTGCTGGCATTCGCAGCGAGTTCCGTTACTGAGCCGCCTTCAGCAGAGTAATCCGGCAGGGGGGAATGTTGGAAAAACGCGGCGCAGGAGGAACAACATTGATGCCTGGGGTACTGGGAAGCGTCAATCTTGGAGCAGTAAAGTTGGGAACGGCAAAGTTCGGCACGGTGAACTTCGGCACAACAAAGCTTTGCACCCTGTTTTTTGGGGCTGGCGGCATAGTCCGAAGCTGGGCTTGAAGCTGCCTGACCTGCGCCTGTAATTGGCTGATCTGGATTTGCAGCGCCTGGACTTGGACTTCCAATCTCTGCGCGGCTTGCAGGCTTTGCGCGGCCTGCGGGTTAATGCCGGTGCCGGGAGCCTGAGCCTGGGCCGGAGCGAGAGCAAACAAAGCGCCGACGGCAAGAGCCGCCGAAAGGGTGATGCGAGTGTTCATTGGGTTTCTCCTTGTGTTGCTGGTCTTAGGGCTGTGTCCGTGTCGGTCCGAGATGCCACTGGAACCACTGCTTGACCGGAATGCCGCCCGCTGCCACGACAGGTTCATATAGGGCCGGGTTACAGTAGATTTGAGCGCTGAATGCACCGGCTTCCTCCGCCTTCGCCCGCAGGGAGAGGACAATCTCGTTCTTTAATTCCGGCGACGCTTCGGAACTCAGGCAAACGTCCAGAATGTTGAAAACGAGCCGGTTTTTGCCGCCAAGCAGGTCGGCCTCAACGAGGCTTGCATAGGCCATTAAAGCGCCGCTCTGCCGCCAGCCCAGCAGATAACCGCCGGTGATTTCTTCGCGCAGCTTCAGGTCATGGAACCCAATCCCCTGTTCTTGCTGATAGGCCGCGTACCGCTGCTCGATTTCAGGCCGTGTCAGCCCTTCGTCTTCCAGCATTCCAAATGCCCGCTCACGCTTCAGCGCCACCGCCTCCAGCCACTGCGGGTCGTCCTGTTCAATTTGCGTCATCTCAACATCACTCGGCATGGTTATCTCCTTGAAGTGCAGAGCGCTTTCTGAGACGCGGCCCCGGCAAGAACGCCTCGAAGAAGCTACGAATTGTTCTTTGCCTTGCCGATTTTGAGCAGCACTGCGCCGTGGGCGGGGACTTCTACCGAGTAGCCGCCGGGGAACGTGCCGGCGCTTTTGTGCAGCCACAAGTCGCGCACCGGCTGAGTGCCTGTCATGCCGAGGTCGGACCAGCGGACTGTGAGCGTGCGTGGGTCGTCATCGCCGTTGATGAGGCCGATGGCGTGGGTGCCGTCGAACAAGGGTCTGGCCCAAACTTCGCCGTCGTTGGCGTCT
>CAXTER010000125.1:0-10602 GCA_964243345.1 uncultured Armatimonadales bacterium | reverse complement strand
GGATCGGCAGCTGCCGCCGGTCAAGCTGCGACAAGGCCGCCCGCGACAAGCGCGGCAGAGCGCCAATAATCGGGCCGCTTCCCAGCCGCTCGACCTGATCTTCCGTCCGCACCCGCCGGTCTACCTGCTCAATCAGGAACACGGCTGCCAGCGAGACCAGCAGGCCCAGCAGGCCGCCCATCAGCATGTTGAGGGATGGGTTCGGCTTGGAAGGAGCGTCCGGCGCAATCGCAGACTGGGTGATTTGAATGTCGCCGTTGATTTGGCTTTCGCGCATCTCGGCTGATGTCAGCGACTGCTCCAGCTTTGTGTAGTGCTGCGTCGCGTCCTGCGCCGCTTGCTGGATTTGGGCGTAAGTGGAACCGGTGTCGACAAGCGGCGCAACGGCGCTTTGGGCTGCGGCTTGCTGCTGCTGTGCGACTGCCAGCTTCGCCTGCGTGACCTTCAGTTGGTTTAGTGCTTGCAGGTAACTTTGCTGCAAGACTCCCTGCTCTTGAATCGTAATATGGCTGGTGTTTGGGGTTGCGCCTTCGGCGGCCGTGAGTTCTCCCTGGATTTCCTTGATGCGGGCGTCCATCTGAGGCAGCTTGCCGGGATACGCCGGTGTCACCTGCCGCGCCATCTCATTCCGCTGGTTTTTTAGGTCGTTGAGCTGCGAGTTGAGAGAGGTAATGAGAGAATCATCACGCACGCCGTTCTGATGAATGCTGGCGTTTGCACCCTTTAGCTGTGTTGCCAGCGCGTTGACATTCGCCTGCTGAGTTGCCAAGTCTGCTTCAATGCTCGTAACGGCGTCGGTCCGGGTATTCAGCCGTTCAAGTCCAACTCTGGCCTGCGTGCCGGAGTCTAAAATTGAATGATCCTTCTGGTACGCAAGCTGTTTCCGCATGGCCGCGTTCATCGCCTGACGTGCCGCCTTTGTTTGACGCTCTAAGGTAACTTCCGTTTGCTGGACATCTTTGCGGGCGTCTTCTGTTTTCCACTGCATGAAAGACTGGGCGACGGCGTTTGTCAGCAGCAGCGCTTGGTTCTTGCTGGAACCCAGCACGGAAAGGTTGATAAGCTGGGAGTCTGTGGGGCTGGTCACGTTGATGGAGCCTTGCAAGCCGCCGATGCCCACTCCCGCCGCATCCGCAGTAGAGCCTGGGCTTCGGAGTTCTTGATTTCTCAAATAATCCAGCGTCCGGTCCGCCATGGCGGCAGTCCGCAACATACCGATTTGCGTAGCGATTGAGTCGCTGGCCGGCGGTTTGTAGGAAGCATCCGGGTCCCCAATAGGTCCGGCATCCGGCCTTTCCACCAGCCGAAGCTGGGAGTCGGCCTGCCACTGCTTGGGGAGACGCTGCGTGTAAAAGTGGGTCGCAACCAAAAAAAGCAGCGTCACCAGCAGGATGATCCATTTGCGCCGCCAAAGCGCTCTGGCCACATCGCCGAGGCTTGACTCGACTTGGTAATTCGCGGAGTAAATGTCGTTCATGGAAATCCTTTGCTTCAGTCCTAATGTGTGATAGATTTAGACCCGTCACGGCGTCAAAGTTTCACGGCGTCAAAACTTCTTGAAAAAAGTTCAATCTCGTGTGGGCCTGACGCTAAATCTTCTCGCCGCACAAAACTTAATTTCTTCTGTGCAAAAAACATGCCAAGACAAACAAATCTTCGTTTGCAGGCCAATCGAGCCTTCAGATCGGCAGAGCGTCTCGCCCTTAGTGTAACGCATCTTTAGGTTTTACGCAACTGCAATACGAGTTTCGTCACGCCTCAGTTCCTGCTAAAATTCAGCGGAAACCGGCCTGCTCCCGGAAACTTGTGGTAGAATATCCTCGTATTATTGCTTGGTTTTGTGTGTTGTCTTGGTGTCAAGCCCCGATTTTCACGGTTTTTACATCTCAACGCACTGCTCGTCCTGAAGCTTCTATTCCTCTTCAGCATCCCCCAAATGCCTCTGTGCCTGCTCTGTACTTGTACCAGACTCTGCAGTTATTTGTTCATTTTGGGCTTTTCAAGCAAAAACCTGTATACATAAGGGAAAAAAATGTGCCGACTTTGGGGAATGCCGCCTGCCGAGGGCGGCCTGACACGACGACTGAAGATAATGGCTGGGAAACTTCCATGACCAACCACCATTTGATGATAAAAAAACTTGACGGAGACTAAACCTTTGCCCGCAAATCACATAACTCCAAATCACATAACTCCTATGACCCAAATGGGCCGCACTCTGCTTTTCTGCGCGGCTTGTGCCCTGCTCCTGCTGCCGGCCGGGACGCCGTCCCGCGCCCAGGCTCTGGACGCTCCTCAGTCTCAGGACACTTTCCAGTCCGCAGCGCCGTCTGCGGACGCCGTAGACGTTCTGTATGTTTCGCCGCAGGGCAGCGACTCGTTCTCCGGCCAAGCGCCGACGGTTTCCGCCGGCGGCGGCCCGTTCCAGACTTTTGCCCATGCTCAGGAAGCAGTCAGCACTCTGACGGGTTCCGGCCTGGCGCGTCCGGTTGAGGTCGTTCTTGATCCGGCAGTCTGTCCAGTGCAGGACTCGCTGGTCCACTGGTTTTCCTCTGCACCGGCCGGGCCGGTCATCTGGCATTCCGATCCCAGCCGAACCATCCTGATTTATACGCGCACGATGGCCGAGCAGGTTGACGCCCTCGGCGCAGAAGACTATGCAAGCCGTTCTGCAAGCCGTTCTGCGAACGGTTCCGGCGAGCAGGCAGTCCGCTTTTATGTTTCGCCCGCGGGCGATGACTCGTGGACCGGCCTGCTTCCCGGCCCGGATACCAGCAGCGACAGTAAAGCGAGCGACGACAAAGCGAGTGCTGCCGGAAAAAGCGATGGCCCCTTCCGCACCTTGAACCATGCTCAGGAAGCTGTCAACGCTTTTCAATCGGCGAATCCAGGCGCAGCAGTGGAAGTTGTCCTGGAAGAAGCCCAGACACTCCCGGCTGCTTCCAGCATTGCATCATCCGGTGCATCACGAAACGGTGCCATTAAGCGAGACAAAAAGCCGTCCAAGTACACCCCTACGGGTCTTTCTGCCCTAAAAGCGTTCGCGATCTACAATGGTGCGAAATCGGCGATCATCAAAACAACGACCTTAAGAACCGGCCCTGCAGCTAACGGCACTGTCGTGATGGACGCTGCCGGGTCCCCACGCCTTGTTTTCGCGCATTACATGGTCTGCAACCGAGACTATGGCGGCTCTGTCGCCGGCTACGAGCGGGACATTCAGGATGCCCAGGCCGCTGGCATTGACGGCTTTGCGCTAAACTGCGGCGGCTGGGACGGCGCCAATTACAAAGCCGACACCGCTTCCATGTTCCAAGCGGCAGCGGCGCTCAACACCGGCTTTAAGCTGTTCTTTTCCGCGGACATGACTGGGCTGTCCTATGCGGAAGTCGTAGAGATGATGACCACCTATGCCAACAATCCCTATTACTGGCACATTCAGCAGACAGTCAACTCTGCGGTCGTTTCGCGCCCGGTCTTGTCCACCTGGGGCGGAGAGGGCGGTGCCTATACAGATGTGAAAAGTCGATGGCAGGCGGGCGTCTTGACGCCGCTGAATGCCGCTGGCATCAATCTGTACTTCATGCCGTTCTTCTTCACGACAAGCCCGCAAGGCTCCTACGCTGTCAACCCGACGCCGGACGTGCAGGCAGGCGAAATCAGCGGCCTTGACACCGGGCTTGCGGACGGCGTTTTCAACGCCAACAGTGTCGGTGTGCCGGTTGACCCTGCACGGGCGATGCTTTCTACGTCGGAATCGAATGCGTCCCTGCTCAAAGCTGCCGGCTTCGGCACGATGAGCAGCGTGACTTCCCAATACTGGGGCAGCAAGCAGACCTCAGTAGGCCGCCACTACTTTGAATACGACGGTGGGGAAGGACTGGCTGCCCAGTGGAACTCCATCATTAACGTGCAGAAGCCGGATTGGGTAGAATGCTTTACCTGGAACGACTTCGACGAGGCCACCTATCTTTCACCAATTGACGATGTCAACAAATACTGGCCCTGGCTGCAGGTCTCGACGCCTGATTACTACAAGTGCCATGCTGGTACAACAAAGCTAAACCAGTATTTCATCAACTGGTACAAGTCCGGGGTCAAACCGGTCGTCCAAAATGATAGCTTGTACTATTTCTACCGGACCAGCCCAAAAGCAGCCGTGGCGTCAAACGATCCGCTAGGACCAATCTACTGGATCACCGGCGACTGCCCAGACTCGATCTTTGTGACGACGATCCTGACCGCGCCGGCTACCCTCGTCGTCACAACCGGCTCTCAGACGTTATCCTTTCCTGTTCCGGCAGGCATGAGCCATACCCGCGTTCCATTTCAGGTAGGCGCTCAGTCGATCCGTCTGGTCCGTCAGGGGCAAACAATTTTGTCTCAAGCAGGCGAGCCAATTATTGCAAACCCGGTCAACTACAACTTCAGCTACTACACGGGATCGATTGCGAGCCAGGGTCTTACACGCATTAAAAACTGAGCCAGGCTTCGGCGAAAATCCGAACAAATACTGTCTGCGCCGTGAATCGCACCGATAAAGATCATCGCCAGTGGCAATCGCCGCAGGTGGAACACAGTTCCACCTGCGGCGGCTGTCCGTTTAAAGACGCAACATGTATTAAGAGAACAAGAGAGAACGCGCAAAGGAGCAGAAAAATCCGCCGTGGAAGCAATCACTGAACATGTCTTGGAACCGGAACTTCTCCTGCCTGTGCCGCGCCGGCTGCGTCTGCCGGGGCGAACCCGGCTGCTGCTGTCGGTCGCGGCGCTGCTGCTTGGCCTGTGCGTCCTCGGCAGCGGCTGCGCCCTCTGGGAAGGCATCAAGCTTTCCTGGCTGGACATTGCCGGCCAAACGGTGTCCGGCAGGGTTATCGCCATTCAAGCCGAGCCGTCACCGCCTAAAAGCGCATTTCCCACTCATATCTTGCTCCCTCGGCAGACGGCGATTTGCTATAAGGCTTCCATTCCCAGCCCGCACGGAGTTCAGGCCCGGCGCGGCTGGATTGTTCTCGGCACACCGGATGCGCCCGGCATTGAGAACCAAGGGGTGAAGCCTCCGCCGATACGCTTCCGTGTTGGGGAGCCGTTCCCTCTGCGCTGCGCCTTCTTTTTCGGCCTGACCGTCTGCCAGCCGTGGGGGCCAAGCCCCGGCGGCCGCATCACGTCCCTCCTGTTGGCTGGGGGTCTTGTGATGGCGGTCAGCCTGCGGCTGCTGCGACGCCTCAGCCGGTGGACCGGCAGCCGCCGGTTTTTGCTGCGGCACGGCACGGCGACAATCGGCACCATTACCCACATGCGCTCTGAGACCGAGGACATGATGCGCTACTTTCTGCGCTATGGCTACGCGGGCGGCGCAGCCTTCGGAGAGGACCGCGAAGAACAGGTCAGTGCCGATCATTGGCATCGGTTTGAAGTCGGCCAGCCGGTCACGGTTTTGTACGATCCCGCCAATCCCAGCCACGCCGGATTATACGCGCTGATGAAACGCTGAAGCCCTAACTTAAACTGCCGCAACCAGCGCAGGGTCGTCTTCCGTTGGAACATTGACGCGGCGGGAAACGGGATACGCTTCCATGTCGTCGGCGGGGTAGGGGACTAACAATGAAAGCAGGTCGCGCGGGTCAGTGATGGCATGGTCAAGCCACAACGCCTCGTCTTCGGGACGCAAAATCACGGGCATTCGGTTATGGATGGGCGCGGTGACGGCGTTCGGCGTAGTTGTAATAATCGTGCAGGAGCGCAGTGGAGAGCCGTCCGGCGCGTGCCATTCGTCCCACAGTCCGGCAAAGGCGAACAATCCGCTGTCGCGGCGGTGCAGAAACATTGGCGTCTTAGTTTTAGAGCCTTCCGCCGCCGCCTGCCATTCGTAAAAGCCGTCGGCGGGGATAAGGCAGCGACGGCGGGACAGGGCTGTTCGGAACGACGGCTTTTCGGCCAGCGTTTCAGCGCGGGCGTTGATCATTTTGCTGCCAATTGCCGGGTCTTTGGCCCAGGACGGGATGAGGCCCCAATGGTAGCCTGCCAGATGCCGGGCGCCGTTTTGGCGCACAGCGGCCACGTTCTGGGTCGGCGCGATGTTGTACCGCGCTTCTTCCACTGACTCATGGACCTCAAACCGCTCTTTGACTTCTTCCGGCGAGTGATATAAAGTAAATCGTCCGCACATCGCAATCCCCTCTCAAAAATAACTAAAAAAGTTCTTGACAGGCCGCACTCTCTGTGTTATAGTTTATTCAACGCTGGCACACAACGCCGACGAGACTGAAAAACCCCGTGCGCTGCCCCCGCGCATCCCGTTAAACCGCCGCTCCGTGTATCCCCGCACGGAGCGGCGGTTTTTTGTCCGTCAGGCATTGTCCGCTGGAGACGCAGCTGTCATTATCTACCCGATTTTCAACATGCGGACGCCTGTGCTGCTGAACGCAGTGCAAAGGCTCACCGGAACTCTGCTATAATGGCTTATGCCTCTTCACTCACCCGCCCCAATGACGAAGCCCCTGAAAAAGCCGCGTGGACGCCCGCGTGAGTTCGACATGGAGAAAGCCCTTGACGGGGCCATTCGCGTCTTTCGAGAGCGCGGTTACCATGCGACCTCAGTGGCTGATCTTCAGGAAGCGACTGCGCTCGCCGCCGGCAGTATCTACAAGGCATTCAAGGACAAGCGTGCCGTGTTTCTTGCTGCCCTGGATCGTTACGTTTCCCGGCGGGAAGAGGCACGCGGCGCGGCGCTTCTCGGCAGCGGAACCGGACGCGACGGCCTGCGCGAGTTTCTGAACGCTTACGCGGAATCGTCTTCCGGGACTGAAGGCCGGCTTGGATGCCTCGTCGTTGCAAGTGCCGTAGAGCTGACGACTTTTGATGATGAAACCGCTCGGCGAATCAAAGGGGCATTGTCCCGCAGTGAAATTTTGCTCGCGGACTTGATCCGCAAAGGGCAAGCGGACGGCTCTGTGGCTTCTCATCTTGACGGGGAAGCGGCCGCCCGGCTGATGCTGTGCATCACGCAGGGGATGCGCGTGATTGGAAAGACCGGCAGGACCAAAGGAGAAATGGCCGCTGTGGTTGACCTTGCCTTAAAGGTTGTTGAGTAATCTTTTTGCTAGTTTAGGAAATAATCATTTCCTAATTCTAGGTTTTCTGAGCAATTCCGGGTAATGTATATTTAGGAAACGCCAACTTCCTAAATACAAGAACGAAAGTCAGAAAAACCAATGACAATGTGGACTTCGCAGCGGACGAGCAGCATTCATGCCCTGACGGGAGGCGTGGGAACCCCGGTCGTTTTAGTACCCGGCTGGCCTCAGACGGCGGATGCTTACGAAGATGTCTTTTCGGCTTTGGCGGAGCGGCACCGCGTTTTGAGCATAGACCCACCGGGATTAGGCAACTCCGGGCCTTCAGAAACCGGATACGATACCGAAGCAATCAGCACGCTCCTAAATGAAGCGCTTCAGCCGCACATGGAAGAAGCATTTCATTTGGTCGGCCACGATGTCGGCGCTTGGATCGCCTACGCTTGGGCGGCGCAGTTTCCCGGCCGGATTAAAAGCCTTACTCTGCTCGACTCTGCATTGCCGGGCCTGACCGCGCCTCGCAGCTTTCCGCTGCCGTCTGAAGTAAACGTAAAGCTTTGGCAATTCTCATTTAACACGCTTCCGGAGCTTCCTGAAACACTCACCGCAGGCCGCGAAGGTGAACTGTTTGACTGGCTTATTGACCACAAAGCCGTTCACCCCGAACGCATTTCCGCCGCGCACCGACAGCGCTACGCCGAGTGCTACGCCCTGCCGGGCGCAATGAGCCGGGGCTTTGCCTACTACCGGGCCGCCGCGCTGAGCGGAGTGCAGAACGCCGAGTTCGGCAAGCACAAGCTCCCGATGCCTGTACTTGCGCTAGGGGGAAGCGCCGCCATTGGTGATACTTTGAGGCAGTCCCTGGAAGCACTGGCGGTGCATGTGGAAGGCGGCGTCATTGATGACTGCGGGCATTATATGATGGAAGAGCAGCCGGAAGAAGTGTCCCGCCGCCTGCTGGAATTCTTTGCGCGTGTGGAAAGCGCGGCTTTATGAAAGCGTATGTCTATTCGTTCGCCGTTGGGCTTGGCGTTGGTCTGCTGTACGCCGCTCTGCATGTCAAAAGCCCCGCGCCACCGCTGGTCGCGCTGCTGGGACTCCTCGGCATGGTCATCGGCGAGGCCGTGTTCCTACGGCTTGCCCTGCTTATTCGTTAGTTTCAATCACAGAAAGAGAACTCTTATGTCAAATCAGGGAATTGTTTCGGCCCGCCATGTCGACCACGTCGGAATGACCGTGCCAAGTTTGGATGACGCCATCAAGTTCTTCGAGGACGCGCTCGGCGCACAGCTCCTTTGGCGTGTCGGTCCATTTGACGAAACGCCTACCGGCGTCCCAATCAAAAGCGTCCATGTCGCCATGCTCCGTCTTGGCCCGAACATCAACGTCGAGCTGCTGGCTTACGAAGCCGAGCAGCAGCGTCAGCAAATGCCTAGCAACATTGATGTAGGCGCGATGCACATCGCGTTCTTTGTGGACGATCTCCAGGCCGCCGCCGACTCTTTGATCCAGCATGGGGCGGAAATGCTGCCTGGACCGCTATACGGTGGAGGAGCGCCCAAGAAAGGGGAGCAGATTTGGTACTTCAAAACGCCCGGGGGCGCGTTTATGGAGATTTTGTGGCGTCCCGATCACCTGCCCTACGAGCAGGACACTGCAAACCGTCTCTTCAATTCAAAAGACACGTGGCATGACCGTGAGTAAAGGATTGTAAGAAAGCGGCTCAAAGCGATAAGACCCGGCATCAAAAACGACCCGGCATCAAAAATGCCGGGTTTATTGCTTGACATCCCTGCGCCCTCGTGCTATACTGCACTCAAAGCACTTTGTATTGTAAAGCATATCTCAAAGGAAACCGCCGATGCCCGCTTTGATCGCCCCCCTGGAAGAAGCCCGTGAGAACCTGCGGGTCATCCGGCAGACAATGGAACGCTCCACCAAGTATTCCACGCTGTCCGGCCTGTCCGGCGTTCTCATCGGCCTCGCCGCCATTGTCAGCGTTATTCTCACGAGCCGCGTTTTGCACGGCAGGGCAGACCTGCATCAGCCGGTGCAGTCCGCTTACCCAAGCCTGGGCCTGCTGTGGCTGGCGACTCTTGCGGTTGCGGTCGGCATTGAGTTTGCCTGCAACAAGCGGCGGGCGCGTTTTATCGGCAAGCGGGTGGCGTCGCCGCTGGGAGCGCATATTATTGTGGCTGCACTGCCGGCGTTTGTCGCGGTGCTGGCACTGACGGCCTTTTTCGCGCTGCACGGCCTGGCGGCGTTCGTGTGGGGCATCTGGATGCTGGCGTATGGCCTGGCGATCTGCGCCGTGGGCTTGTTTTCGGTCCGGCCTGTGTCCTATCTCGGCGCGGCATTTGTGGTGGCGGGGGCGGCAACGCTGCTGCTGCCCGTGCAGTTCGGCGTGTTTATGATGGGCTTGACCTTCGGCGGCTTTCACATTGTTTATGGCGTGCTGATGGGCCGGAAGCACGGCTGGTAATTCTATGGGAAAGTTAATATGGCAGTAATCCAAACAGGATATGCGGCCCTGGTAGAGTCTCTGGAGTCGCTGGACGAAGTGATTCACCAGAAAGTGCGGCTCGGCATCATGTCGGCGCTGATGGCACGCGGCGATGCCGACTTCCGCTTTCTGAAAGAGACGCTTTCTGTGACCGACGGCAATTTGTCCATCCACCTGAGCAAGCTGGAAGATGCCGGGTATGTCGTCAGCGCCAAAGAGTTTGTCCGCAAAAAGCCGCACACGACCTACGCGCCAACAGAGGCGGGCCGGACGGCGTTCCATACGTATTTAGGCTCGCTGGAGCGCATTGTTCAGGCGGCGGGGCAGCACTGATGCTTCTGCGCCCCATCCCAAATGTCATTTGGAACCTCTTTCTCGCGATTGTCCCGGTCGTGCTGGCGTTTGTGATTGCGCGGGGCGTTCGGCGGGAGCGCCACCAGACCGGCACGGTGCAGTGGCTGCTGTGGGGGCCGCTGACAGTGGTTTGGCTTTTGTTTTTGCCGAACTCCTGCTATTTGCTGACTGAATGGCGGCACTACTTGGAGACGCTCACGCAGAGCCAACTGTTCGCCGAGGCTCACCACGGCGGCGATGGGCGCATTGACTTTTTTCTTGTGACCGCCTTTTATCTAGTTTACAGCGGCGCGGGCCTGCTGGCGTTCTTTCTTGCGGTCTGGCCGCTGGACCGGCTGACCCGTGTGCGCCTGGGATGGCGCGGCGCAATGCTGCGTCCTTTAATTTTTCCGCTGTGCGCCCTGGGCGTTTATCTCGGCCTGATGCGTGGCCGCTTCAACTCCTGGGATTTATTCAGCGCCTCGCGCCTGTCCGCGCTGCTGGATTCGACCATACAAACACTGCATCGCCCGTACCTCGTAGGATTGATTTTGCTGTTCGGCGCAGTCCTGTGGCTGTTCTACGCCGCATTCGACATCTGGATGGACGGCTGGACCTGGCGCTTGTCCCGCCGCCATGCCCGCCGCGCCGCCGAACGTGAAAACGCTTTCACGGAGAAAGACTCTTCTC
>CAXTER010000124.1:0-10650 GCA_964243345.1 uncultured Armatimonadales bacterium | reverse complement strand
TTTTGGGATACCTACCGCGCCCTCATCGCAAAGCGACGCGCCGAGACGCTGACCCCGCAGGAACAGCAGGAGCTAATCGGAATGTCCGATCAGCTTGAAGCCTGGCACGTCGAGCGTCTGCGCTACCTAGTCAAGTTGGCCGAACTTCGGCAGGTGTCCCTGGATGCGCTCACCCAGCAGCTTGGCCTGCGCCCGATGCCGGTTGAGTAACCCCATTGGTTAACATCAGCATCAGGCGCATGATCGAGAGCTGAGCTGGCGGCAGGTGCGAATACTGCGCGTCTCCCGCCGACCACACGCCGGACGATTTCGCCGCCGAGCATATTGTTCCTGTAGTTCTTGGCGGGATAAGCGACCTCGATAATCTGGCATGGTCCTGTCAAGGCTGTAACGGGCATAAACTCGCCGCAATAGCGGGGCGGAATTCTGTAACAGGCGGACAAGCCGCGCTCTACCATCCCCGCCAGCAGAATTGGCCGGAACACTTTCAGTGGAGCTAGAATAGGCTGACGCTGCTTGGAATCACTCCCACCGGCAGAGCAACCATCGCTCGTCTGGATTTGAACCGCTACAACGTCGTCAACTTGCGTGAGGTTTTAGTGCTTGCTGGTAGGCGTCCACCACGAGATGAGGGTTTGTAAGGATACTTCATGCTTGACTTTGAGCGGAATTATCGCATTAGGCGGGCTATTTCTCAGGCTTTGCAACAGGGCCAGAAGTCAGAAAGCCAGGCGGCGGAGCGGAGCAAGCAAATCGCCATTCAATGCAAAAAGGACTTGCTCTTTCTCTTCTCCAAGTGGTTGTTGGAGCTAAATTCACTAAACGCTATTTCGGAGGCAGAGCGGCAGGAGATCCAAAGCCTGACACGGGTATCGCTTGAAATGTGGATACAATTCCAAACGGCGGCAGTGCAGACTGCAAAGGATTTGAAGGAGGCCGAGGGCAAAGAAAAAGAGGCAAACGCTGCTTTACAGAAAAAGGCACCATTCGGCACGGCTACGAAAGTATTCGCTGACACAGAGTCTAAAATAGAAATCAAAAATTTGCAGAGTGTTGTTGCGTCCGCACAGAAACACTGCGAGAACACAAGGGCGAGATTGAGGCAAAATGCAGCAGACAGAGAGACTCTAAGCGAGGCATTTTTCCGGGATTGCTTGAAACACTGCGATAAGATTGCATCCACAAAGGCATTTGGAAGAGGGGCCGGAGTAATCCTGAATCACATGTCTAAAGAAACCAATGCACTTTGGGTAAGACAAACGAAACAGCATCTCGAAGAACTTGACCAACTCACCAATCTGATCACGGCCCTGCGCGAAAGCTACAAGGACAAGCCGGGTTCTGCGCCGGGAGGCAACACCTATGACCTCTCAGAAAGATGACATTCTCGCGCCGGTGCGCCAAAAATTGCTGGATGAAAACCAGCACTTACTTGTCAAGCCCCCGCAAGACTTGGAAACCAATTTTGCCAAGCCGGGCAGCCGGGCAGAAAGAGCCGCATTAACAGGCGCTGCCGGAACGAAATTGCAGTTTGTCGCGGCTGTCCCGGCAGCCATTGTTGCTGGAATTAAAGGATATTTAAGTGGCCCCGGGGCCAGCGGAAAATAGGAGAAAACATCAATGAAAATTCACGAATATCAGGCGAAGCAGTTGTTGAAGCAATACGGGGTTCCGGTTCCTGAAGGGCAGGTGGCGGGGACGCCTGAAGAAGTGCGGTCGGTGGCGGCGACTTTGGCTCGGCGCGTGGTCATTAAGGGTCAGGTGCATTCGGGCGGGCGCGGCAAGGCAGGCGCGGTGAAGCTGGCATCAGACCCGAACGAAGCGGAAGCGATTGGAACAGATTTGCTCGGTAAGACGCTGTTCTTTGCCCAGGCGAACTCGGATTTGAAGATCAACAATCTGTTAGTGGAAGAAGCGGTCAACATTGACAAAGAGATTTATGTCGCCATCACGCAGGACCGGGTGCGGCAGCGGGACGTGCTGATTGTCTCGACCCAGGGCGGCATGGATATTGAGGAGGTCGCGCACAACAACCCCGCCGATATCGCGCGGCTGTATATTGACCCGCTGCTCGGCCTGCCCGATTACGCCTGCCGGTCGGTGCTGTTTGAAGCGAAGTTTGACAAAGCGCTCATCGGCAAGATGATCCCCGTCTTGAAGGCGCTCTACGCGGCGTATGTCGGGACGGATGCGACGCTGGCGGAAATCAATCCGCTGGTCATCACAAAAGAAGGCGCGATTATCGCAGGCGACGCCAAGTGGGACATTGACGAGAACGCTTTGTACCGGCATCCGGAGCTTTCAGCGCTGCAGGACGACACCGAAACCGACGCAATTGAAGTGGAAGCGCACCGGCGCGGCATCCAGTATGTGCGGCTTGAGGGCGGCGACATCGGCATTATCGGCAACGGCGCAGGCTTGGTGATGACGACAATGGACGAAGTCAAGCGGGCGGGCGGCTCGCCGGCGGACTTTCTTGACATCGGCGGCGGCGCAAAGGCCGAAGCAGTTACGAGCAGCCTGGAAATTGTCCTATCCGACCCGAACGTTAAAGGTGTTCTGTTTAACATCTTCGGCGGCATCACGCGCGGCGACGAAGTAGCGAAAGGCATTATTGAAGGGGTCAAATCGCTGGACGTTAAAGTCCCCATCGTTATTCGCCTCGCCGGAACTCGCGCGGCGGAAGGCGCGGAACTGCTCAAAACAACGAACTTAGTCCCCGCCGAAACAATGCAGGAAGCGGCGGCAAAGATCGTGGAACTGGCTTACGCGAAATAGGCTGAAAGTGAGGCGGCATAATGGCAGTCATGGAAGCGGAACGGAAGCCAATCGCAACGAAGCAAGCCGGGATTGAAGAACCGGAGCCTTATACAGCAAAAGACTTCGCGCGGCTTGCTGCCGACTATCCTGATCTGCGAATAGAGATGACCAGGGAGGGAGAAATTATCATCATGCCCCCAGCAGGCGGTGAAACGGGAAGCAAGAACGCAGATTTGACTGCCGATCTCGTGATTTGGAATCGTGCTGAAAAAACGGGAAAAGCATTTGATTCTTCGACTGGGTTTGTATTGCCCAATGGGGCAAAACGTTCGCCGGATGCTTCTTGGGTTCCGGTTGCAGAGTGGGAAGCTCTTTCTTCGGAAGAGCGCCAGGAGTTCCTGCCGCTTTGTCCTACTTTTGTCATCGAACTGCGCTCAAGGACGGATCGTTTGAGTACGGTTCAGCAGAAAATGGGGGAATACAGGGACAATGGCGCAAAACTTGGCTGGCTGATTGATCCTAAAAGCAAGCGCGTTGAAGTTTATCGGTCCGGTCAAGAGGTAGAAATACTGAACAGCCCCGCGTCTTTATCGGGCGAAGACGTGCTGCCGGGCTTTGTGCTGGACTTGACCGGCATCTTGAGTTGATCGCGGGCGCGGCTCACAGAAAAGGAAGCAATTCAATGGCGGTTTTAGAAGCACAGCGTCAGCCCAAAGCGCAGGTTTTTCCTGCTGTTGAGGAACCGGAGCCATACGCGGAAGAAGACTTTGCGCGGCTTGCTGCAGACTACCCTGATCTGCGGATGGAGCTTACCAGGGAAGGAGAGCTTGTCATCATGCCGCCGACGTTCACCGAAACCGGAAACAAAAACTTCAAGCTTACCGCCCGCTTCGGGATATGGAGTGAAGCCAATGATCTTGGGAACGGGTATGACTCTTCCACTGTGTTCACGCTCCCAAATGGAGCCAAGCGGTCTCCTGATCTGAGCTGGATCACAAAAGCGCGATGGGAGGCTTTGAGCAAAGAAGATCAGAAAGAATTTGCCCTGATTTGTCCCGACTTTATCGTGGAACTGCGTTCTAAGACCGACCGCCTCAGCGCTGTCCAGGAAAAGATGCGTGAATATAGAGACACCGGCGCTCGGCTTGGCTGGCTGATTGACCCTAAAAGCAAGCGTGTCGAGGTTTACCGCCCCAATCAAGACGTGGAAATTTTAGATAGCCCTGCATCTTTGTCTGGCGAAGACGTGCTGCCCGGCTTTGTGCTGGACTTGGCGGGCATTCCGTTCTAAACATCTGCCCGCCCGGCTTGACAGAAAGCGTAATTTCGGCTATACTGTCAAACGGTCGGTGCCGGCCCACGGACACCGGCGTTTTCGGAGTGGGTGAGGGATTAACACAAGGGATTAAGACATCAACAACAGAGACTTTCGCAGAGACCCGCGTGAACCACGGGTGAACATGAACGAGCGCATCCGCGCTCGTGAAATCCGTGTCATTGACGATGACGGCGGCCAGCTCGGAATTATGACCCCGCGCGAGGCGCTTCTGATCGCCCGTGAGCGCGGCATCGATTTAATTGAAGTGGCCCCGCAGGCACAGCCGCCGGTCTGCAAGATCATGGACTACGGCAAGTACAAGTACGAGCAGGCCAAAAAAGAAAAAGAGTCCGCTAAAAAGCACAAGCAAAGCGAGTTGAAAGACATTCGTCTTGACCCGCGGTACGGAACGCTGTCCGAGCATGATTTAATGACAAAAGTCAACCATGCCCGCAAGTTTTTAGAAGACGGCGACAAAGTCAAAGTGACGTTCCGGTTCATTGGCGGCCAGATCCGCCACCCGGAAGTCGGACGCCAGCAGCTTGAAACATTCATGCAGAAGGTCGCCGATGTCGCGGCGATTGAGAAGCCGCCGACAATGGAAGGGCGCTCAATGAGCCTGACCCTAACCCCGGCAAAGGGTGGGGGAACGCCTGCGCCGAAGCCGGCCGCTCCCAAGCCTCCCGCCGCGCCAAAAGCCGCCGCGCCGCCGCCCGCAGAGCCGGAAGCGCCGCCGCCGGCATAGCGAAGAAGACCATTCGGGAAAGACAACGAACCCGGACGCGATTGATGCGCCGGGTTTGTTGCCGTGTAAGAACGCAGCCACCGAGGAGAACAGAAATGCCGAAGATTAAGACCCGCAAGACAGCCGCCAAACGCTTTAAGATTACCGCCACCGGCAAGTTCATGCACGGCCACGCACATCATAACCACTTGAATATTCATAAAAGCCCGTCGAATATGCGCGTGCTGACCTCAGACATCGAGCTGTACAAAGGCAAAAAGAAGGCTGTTCGCCGGATGCTGCCGAACGGCCTGCCGAAGTAACTGCGTTACCGCTTAACAAAGCAATTCACAAACACAAGGAAATAAATAGATGGCACGAGTCAAGCGCGGCGTGATGAAGCACAAGCGCCACCACAAAATTCTCAAAGAAGCGTCGGGATACTTCGGCGGCAAATCGCGCCTGTTCAAGAACGCAAACGAACAGGTGATGAAGTCCGGCCAGTATGCCTACCGCGACCGCCGCAACCGCAAGCGCGAGTTCCGCCAGCTTTGGATTGCTCGGATTAACGCCGCCTGCCGGGCGCAGGGCGTCCAATATAGCCGGTTCATTGCTGCCCTGCACGACAGCGGCGTCGAGCTGGACCGCAAAGTGCTGTCCGAGATGGCAATCAGCGACAATGCCGCGTTCAACACGCTGGTCGCCTCGCTGAACATCGCCGTCGCCGCGCCGACCCATGACTTCGCCACTGCCGCGTAAGCCAACATGACTCCACTGAGCCAATTGGAGCAGGTCGCCGAAGAAGCCCGCGCGGCGTTAGTGGCATCTGCCACCGTTGCCGAGCTTGAAGCGATAGAAGTGCAGTATTTGGGGCGCAAAGGTCAATTGACCGGCCTGCTGCGCCTCATTGGCACTTTGCCGCCGGACGAAAAGCCCGGCTTCGGCGCGGCAGTCAACGCCCGCAAAGATGACCTTACTCTGCTGCTGACCGAGAAGCGTTCCGCGCTTGCCGCCGCCGAGCGCTTGGTTCGCCTTGCCGCCGACGCTGTAGACGTGACTCTGCCGGGGCAGGCGTTCCCGCACGGCACGCAGCACCCGATTACTTATCAGATGCAGGCCGTCAAGAACGCCCTCATCGGCCTCGGCTTTCAGTTTAACGAGTGGCCGGACATCGAAGCGTACCACTATAACTTCGAGACATTAAATTATCCCCCCGACCACCCAGCCTTTGACGAGCAGATGTCATTCTATGTGGACCCAACCCACCTGCTCCGCACCCAAACGACCGCGTTCCAGGCCCATGTCATGGGATCGCAGAAGCCCCCAATCCGCGCCGCGACCATCGGTAAATGCTACCGCTACGAGGCCGTAGACGCCACGCACTCCCATACGTTCCACCAGGTAGACATCTTGGCCGTAGACGAAGGCTTAACTTTGGCCGACCTCAAAGGCACCTTCGCGTACCTCGTCAAGCAGCTCTTCGGCGACGTAGAAATCCGCTTCCGCCCCGACTTCTTTCCCTTTGTCGAGCCGGGCGTCGAAGTCGCCATCCGCTGGGGAACCGGCTGGCTGGAATTAGGCGGCGCGGGCATGGTCCACCCCAACATTTTAGAAGCCCAGGGCATCGACTCCGAGCGCTATACCGGCTTTGCGTGGGGCTTAGGGATTGACCGAATGCCGATGGCAAAATACGGCATTGACGACATCCGCCTCTTCACCGAAAACGACCTCCGCTTCCTCCGGCAGTTCTGATAGAGGCAAACATGACCTCTTTACCGGCCTGTCGGCTACAATGAGCTGAAGCTGATTGCCGAAACTGACTACACCGCGTTCCCACCGCGCCTGCCGGACCAGCCGATTTTCTACCCTGTGATGAACTTCGAGTACGCGGAGCAAATTGCGCGGGACTGGAACACGAAAAGCAGCGGCTTTGCCGGGTTCGTGACGCAGTTTGAGATTGATGGCGAGTACGCCGAGCGGTTCCCGGTGCAAGTGGTCGGCGGACGGCAGCATGAAGAGCTTTGGGTTCCGGCAGAGGAATTAAAAGAGTTCAACCGCCACATCATCGGCCAGATTGAGATTGTCGCTTCCTACTACGGCGAGCAATTCACGGGCGAGATTGACCCGGAAACGAAGTTGCCAATCAGACTTCAGCTTTGTCCATGACAGGGCGCAATGTCTGACGTGGTACAATAAGTTTTGGAGGTGACTTCATGGAAACAACATTTACTCACAGTTCGGCAGCAAAAACCGATGCGGAATACGAAGCAATGGTTGATCACGACTTGAACCAATTGAAGCAGATGCAGCAGAAGATGAACGACGATCAGCGCGAGATAGAAACCCTGCGAGCGGAAACCGATGCAATCCTCGAAGATATTACGCGAGCGCTGAAGGTAACATGACAATGCGCCAAGAAATGCAGCACTCCCGCGAAAACGAAGTGCATGAACGGGAGAAGATAGCTCTGCGGCTGGAAAACACGCTGCTGAAGATGGGGCGATTGCCTGCGCCTAAGAACGAAGACGTGGAATGAAACTACCGATTGAATGGCTGCGCGAATTTGTGGACACGCCGCTGTCCGATGACGCGCTGGCGGCGAAGCTGACGATGGCAGGGCTGGAAGTGGAAGAAACGACGGACTCGGATGATGGGCCGGTCTTCCATACCAAAGTCACGCCAAATCGAGGCGACTGGGTTTCCGTGCTGGGGTCGGCGCGG
Source organism: uncultured Armatimonadales bacterium (assembly GCA_964243345.1). Taxonomy (GTDB): domain Bacteria; phylum Armatimonadota; class Armatimonadia; order Armatimonadales; family Capsulimonadaceae; genus JANXMY01. Next base: position 3,127 of record CAXTER010000124.1, on the reverse strand, counting down.
GAAGCGGCGGCGGCGCTGGACGTGCCGATGGCCCGTCAGCCTGCGCCGCTGCCCGACGAAAGCGCGGATATTGAGCGCTGGGTGGGTGTCCGGGTGGAAGACCCCACGCTTTGCCCACGCTACACCGGCAAGCTGGTCCGAAACGTCGTCTTTCGCCCGTCGCCGGACTGGATGCAAAAGCGGCTGACGGCGGCGGGAATGCGCCCTCTGAACATTGTCGTGGATGTGACAAACTATGTCATGCTGGAGATGGGGCAGCCGCTTCATGCGTTTGATTATGCGTCTTTGCCGGAAGGCCAAATTGTCGTGCGTCTCGCCAAAGACGGCGAGACAATTACGACATTGGACGGGGTAGAGCGCAGGCTGACACCGGAAATGCTGGTCATTGCAGATAGAAACAAGCCGGTGGCTGTGGCGGGCGTCATGGGCGGCAGCAAGACGGAAGTGTCTGAAACAACGAAGCATGTCTTCTTGGAGTCCGCGCACTTTGATCCCGGTACGGTGCGACGAACATCCAAAGCATTAGGGCTGTCCACGGAAGCGTCGTACCGGTACGAGCGGTTCGTAGACCCGGCGCTGGCCCCGCTTGCGCTGGAACGGGCCTGTGACCTGCTGGCCGAATGGGCGGATGGCGAAGTCGTGCTGGGACGCATTGACTTGTACCCGCAGCCGCTCCGCGAGACTGTGATTGCACTGCGCCCGGCCCGCACGAACGCCATATTGGGAACGCAGCTTGCCGAAGCGGCAATTGCCGGCAGTTTGCGGCGTCTGGGGCTTGCCGTAGATATGTCCGCCGAGCCGCTGTCGGTGACGGTTCCGACGTTTCGGCCTGATCTGGTCAAAGAAATTGACCTGATTGAAGAAGTCGGGCGCATGATCGGCTACGATACCCTGCCGGAGACTCTGCCGCCGGCGCGGGGGCAGGGCGGCGGCGATGCCCCGCTGGGCCGACTGACAGCGCAGCTTCGGACCCTTTTGATTGGCCAGGGGCTGTCGGAAGCCTTGACCCATTCGCTGGCCGCGCCGTCGGTGTTCAACGATCCCGCTCTGGCCGAGAGGCGGGTCACAATCCGTCAGGCGCTGTCTGCCGAGCTGTCCAGCCTGCGGCAATCACTTGTTCCCAACCTGCTGGATGTGCTGGCCCGGAATGCCCGACAGCGTCAAGCCGACATCCGTTTGTTTGAGGTCGGCAAAGTCTTTGCGCTGGGCGACAAGCCGGGCCAGTATCAGGAGCCGCGCCGCGTCGCTGCTGTCTTGACTGGTCCTAACATAGACTTCTTCGCCGCCAAAGGCTTAGTGGAAGCGCTGGCATCCGCCCTGCATCTTCCGAGCGTGACATTCACTGCCGAGGAGCGTCCGCAGATGCACCCTGGCCGAACCGCGTCGGTTCTCTTGGAAGGCCAGCCGCTCGGTTTTGTTGCCGAAGTGGACCCGGACGCCGTGCAGGAGCATTTGGACGTCCCCGCCGCCTTGGGCCGGGTTGCCGTGTTTGAGCTGGACGCCGACCTGCTGCTGACCTATGCCGACCCGCCGCTGCATTATGCGCCCCTGCCGCGCTTCCCAGCCATCAGCCGCGACTTGGCAATGATCGTTGATGTGAACACGCCTTACGGCTTAATAGAGTCCACAGCGCGTGAGGCAGTCAGCGCCGCGCTGACCGAGTCTATCACGCTGCAAAGCATCTACACCGGCGAGCGTGTGGCCGCAGGCAAAAAGAGCGTCGCCCTGCGCCTGACATTCCGCGCGCCGGACCGGACTTTAACGGATGCCGAAGTGGATGCACAGGTTGCGGACGCGGAGCGTCTGTTAGGCGAACGGGTAGGAGCGGAGAAGCGGTAGGATTGCCCCCCAGCCCCCAATAATGGGGGAGCCAAACTAAGAGAAGCCACCGCGCTTTCTTCTCATGCTCCCCCATTATTGGGGGCTGGGGGGCCACTGAGCTACCCAAACCAAATACCGATCTCGACTTGGGCGTTTTCCACAGAATCAGAGCCGTGAATGAGGTTCTGCTCAGTGGTGTTGGCGTAGTCGCCCCGAATTGTGCCGGGCAGGGAGTCGGACGGCTTCGTTGCGCCCATCAGCTTGCGGGCCAAAGCCACAATGTCGTCGCCTTCCCAAATCATGGCGACCACGGGGCCGGACGAGATAAAGTTCACAACTCCCTCAAAAAATGCCTTGCCGCGATGGACTTCGTAATGAGCTTCGGCTTGTTCGCGAGTCGGCATCACCATCTGGAGCGCGGTCAGGGTGAAGCCTTTGGCCTCAAAGCGCTTGATTATCTCGCCGACAAGCTGCCGCCGGACACCATCGGGCTTGATCATCAAAAATGTTTGTTCCACAGGTAGTTGTCTCCTCTGACTTGCTTGGTTGCTGCTTGAAAACGGGCTTATTATGATTGAACTGCTAGGGTAAAGTCAAGCCTCGTTCCGTTAAATCCTATGGACCTTTTTGAACCATTGACCAGCCTGCTGACCATCCGCGCTCGCCCCGTGAACTCCGCCGGAGCCACACGAACGGGTGTTGTGGTCGCCTCACGCCGGTACTTGTGGTACTACCTAGCAACCTGGCCCGATGGGAGTTTGGCGGCGTCGCTGCATCTGGGCGAAGGGATTGCTCCGGCGGGGGAAACGCGCCCCTGGACAATTATGCGCCGAGACCGAACACGCACCCTGCTTCAGCCGGTACCGGGGGGAACACTCACAGCCGCAAGCTATTATCCCGGCGGCTCCGGTGTCACTGGAGAATTCTTCCGCCTTACAGATGGCGACGCGCGGCTTGGCGGTTTCGACATTCTGGGGCGCGGCTGGCGCGGCGGGGTCGGGCTGCGCCGCGGCACAAAAGAGCGCTGCCTGCTCCTGCGCGGCGACGGCGACCCGCCGGACGTGTATTATATTGACCCACTGCCCCGCGCCACTGCCCAGCCGTCCGTCGCCGCCGCCCTGCTGCTGGCGTATGTGCTGACTGAGCGCGAAGTGCGCGAAGGCAACTGGATCAAGCGGCCTGGGGAGAGATAGGAACCCGGCACTGGAAGTGCCGGGCTACTTTGAGTGAAAGCTCCTGCGGGACTGAAGACTTCCAGATGCCACCAGTATTTAGTTCCGTGGAGGCTTTCACTTGCTGGCGAAAC
>CAXTER010000123.1:0-10911 GCA_964243345.1 uncultured Armatimonadales bacterium | reverse complement strand
GCAGAAGAATACGGGGCCGGAGATGATCGTCCGCCGCCTTCTGCATTCGATGGGATACCGCTTTCGCCTCCACCGCAAAGACTTGCCGGGAACGCCGGACATCGTGCTGCCGAAGTACAAAGTCGCCATTTTCGTCCATGGATGCTTTTGGCACGGCCACCCCGGCTGCCGCAAAGCCGGCAGGCCGAAAGACAACGCGAACTTTTGGAACGCGAAACTGGACCGCAACTTGGAGCGGGACGCCCAGGCGGTCGCCGGCATCGAGGCGCTCGGCTGGCGACCCCTCGTCGTGTGGCAATGTCAGACGAGGATTCTCGCAGAGCTTGCCGTGCGACTCGAAAACGAATTAGGAGGAACATCGCCATAGTCTCAAAGGTACGTTCGCGTGCGGCAAGATCGACCGACGAGGCCGCCGTCGTCCCCGACTATATCGTACCGCCGGTAGGCCGGCCCACCGTCATCGACTTGTTCGCCGGCGTCGGCGGAATGAGTCTCGGCGCTCTCAGAGCGGGCTTTCATCTTTCTCTTGCGGTCGAGCTGGACCCGCATGCGATGGCCGCTCACACGCGCAATTTTCCGGGCTTCCGCCACCGATCCGACGACATCTCTACACTGAACGGAGCTACGCTTCTGCAACACGCACGCCTCGAAACCGGCGGCCTGGGCGGATTGATCGGCGGTCCGCCCTGCCAAGGCTTCAGCGTGATGGGCAGGCGCGACGCCGTGGATCCGCGCAACGATTTGTTCGTCAAGTTTTACCGCCTCGTGGCTGAATGTCGTCCGAAGTTTTTCGTGGCCGAAAACGTCCTCGGCATCATGCACACGCAGTACGACGAGATACGCCGTGTCGCCAATCGTTTAGTAGAAGAAGATTATGTCCTCTTGGAGCCTATCGTAATCAAAGCCTCCGACTATGGTGCTCCGACGAGCCGAACCCGCGTCTTTTTTATCGGCTACCGTGCGGATGCGGTGAGACCGATCGCTCACGCAGATTTGGAAGCGAGACAGTCGCCGGGCATCCGAGTTGCCGAGGCTCTTCGCGGTCTTCCGGTAGCCATCGAGCAAGAATGGCTGACCGAGGAACGAAGCTGGCGCTCCGTATCGCAGCAGCCGACTTCCCGATTTTGGGAACGGGTGGAAGGTGCGATACCGGCAGGAATGGGCGACCCGGAGGCGGTTCGTCGCCTCCAGGACGACTTGTCTGTATCGGGTTGTTTCGGAACCCGCCATTCCGACGAAGTGGCGGCTCGCTACCGCGCCCTAGTACACGGCGAGCAAGACACCACTTCCAAAGCAGTTAGATTGGATCCTTCGGGTTTTTGCCCCACACTGCGGGCCGGAACCGACAATACTAAAGGCAGTCGTCAAGCCGTTCGTCCGATCCATCCGGTCGAGCCGAGAGTCATCACACCGCGCGAAGCCGCTAGGCTTCAAGGATTTCCGGATTGGTTTCGCTTCGCACCTTCGAAGTGGCACAGTTTCCGCCAGATCGGAAACAGTGTCAGCCCAATCGTCGCCGAGATCGTTTTCGATACGATCGGTTCGCGTATAATGCGCTAGGAACATGAAAATAAGGAAGACAGACATGAGCGATGCAGGTGCGGCACACGTTGATCGAGCATACACATTGGAAGATCCCGAACTCGATGAAATCGATGCTCGGCCTACTAAAGAGTTATTCATAGAGATGTTGACTAAAGACATCACATTGACTGCAGCAATCAACGACTTGGTAGACAACTCCACCGACGGTGCGAAGCGAATGCGTGCCGGCGGCAAGTTCAAGGGTCTTTGGATCCACATTACCTTGAACGAAGACATGCTTGAAATTACAGATAACTGCGGCGGATTGGAAGCCGACATCGCACGGCATTATGCTTTCCGCTTCGGTCGACCGAGGGGGTCCAAGAAGTTGGCCGACGGATCGGTCGGTTTGTTCGGCGTCGGCATGAAGAGAGCATTCTTCAAGATGGGTTCGTTCTTTCGTGTCGAGTCGAACGCGGAAAAGTCTTCTTTCTTACTGGAAGTGGATGTAGATGCCTGGACCGAGAACGCAAATCACTGGGCGTTCCCTTTCGTTGAAGACTTACCTCGGTCGAACAGACTCGGTGGTGTAAAAGGCACCAGCATCATCGTTAAAGACCTTAATTCCAGCGTGAAACAAGATTTCACCGACCCTATCTTCATCAAAGAGCTTTCGCATTCGATAAGGCAGGCACAGCAAGCAGCTATATTTAGCGAGCTCGAGATCCGGCTGAATGGAACACATATGATTGCCGACGTTCCAAAAATAATTTCTTCTTCAGATATTCAGCCGGTCTACATCAACGAAGACATCGAGTTTACCGACAAGCCGCCGGTTCACAAGAAAATATACGTAGGCTTGGGGAAGTCCTCGCGCGGCAAAGCCGGGTGGTCGATCTACTGCAATGGACGCCTCATTGTAGATGCGGATAAAAGCTCTACGACGGGCTGGGGAGCATCATCGCTGACAGCGAGAATCCCCGAATACCACAATCAGTTTGCCAAGTTTCGCGGGTATGTGTTCCTCGACTCGGATGATCCATCTGCGCTTCCTTACAATACTACCAAGTCTGGTATAGACTCTGAGGCCCCGATATTCAAGTCGCTGAGAAGCGAAATGATCGACGTCGCCCGCCCCGTCTTCGATTTTCTTAACGAACTAAAGGAAGCGTCGGAGAACAGCACTACCGTTCCTTCTATCGAGATGGCAGTTCAGCAGGCTAGAGAAGTCACTCTAGATGCTATTTCGGAGAGGCGCGAGTTCGCCAGGCCATTGATCGATGCCAGTTCCCCATCTAACAAACGCATATCTTTCACGAGACCCACCGAGCTAGTCGACGAGGTCATGGAAATTATGGAAGTTACCTCGACTAAAGCTGTGGGCGAGCGTGCTTTCGATTACTATTATGAAGCGGAGTGTTCGCAATAATGGCAGACACGGGGCAGAGCATCAACTACAATTTGAGATTTGCGAAACATGTAGAGCGAAAGATGCTTTGCGACGCTTTCTTGAAAGTGGCACCTTTTGCAGACATAAAAGAATATCAATACGTCGGATTTGGGTCTTTCTACTTTACCGATTTCACGCTTTTTCACAAGCGTCTCGGAATGAAAGAGATGATCAGCATCGAAGCCGACTTAAACTTGAGAGTTCGATGCAGAAAAAACAAACCCTTCGAGTGCATTAAGTTGAAGCCCGGTACTGCCAACGATGTTTTGCATGAAGCAGATTTTCCGTGGCAAAAAAGAACTGTTTTATGGCTCGACTACGACAAAGCGCTTCAGAGCGATTATCTTAACGACGTCGGTTTTGTTTGCCCTAGACTCACATCCGGCAGCATCGTGTTAGTAACCGTAAACGCACATCCTGGCGCGGAGAAGGGAAGGGTAGAAAGACTGGAAGAAAGATTGGAAGAACAATATATTCCCGTGGGTGTAAAGTCATCCGACTTGGCCGGATGGGGGACGGCGAAGGTTTATAGAAGCGCAATCGACTCTGTGATCAGGCGCGTTTTGGCTGATAAGTTTGCGGTGAAACCGCTAGAAGATCGCCTGATCTATCAGCAACTTTTTAACTTTCACTATAGTGACGGCGCTCCTATGCTGACGGTCGGCGGGATACTTTTCAATGAAGGACAACGTGCCCTTTTAGAGCAGTGTCAATTCGGCGATTTACCGTTTGTGCGTAAACGGGAAGATCCATTCTTAGTCGATATTCCGCGATTGACTTATCGCGAGATGAGAAGCTTGGATAAATTTATGCCGCGTCTGAGTAACGTGGACAATGAAACAGGCGGCACGACAACTCTTTTGAGACGTGTGTCCAATATTATGGGCATTCCACCAGATGACATCAAAAGGTATGCTAGCATGTATCGGTTTTTTCCGACATTTGTAGACGCTGACTTTTGATCGATCTGTACTTTCCCCGAGAGCCCTCTGGGGAAGAACGATGCTTTTTCTTAGATGACTCCCGAAACCTCTTGACACCGCCCGCCTGCTCGTGCTATGATGCCGTCAAGGTTGTAACTTAGTCACAATCTTGAAAAACATTTAAGGAAGAGGTGAAACGTGGCTTACTTGACTGATGAGGCTGAGGGTGCCTTCAAGGGTGCTGCATTGGCACTGGAAAGTGGTAATTCAGGCGCAGCGACTGTAAAAGAAACTACCGTTTACAGCTCTCAGGCCATTGTGATGGCGCTTAAAGGCGTATGCCTTGAACTGGCTGCACTCCGAGAGGTGCTTGAAAGCCGAGAGGATGCTCTGGAACACAGCGCAGCAGAATAGGAGGCATCCATGAGCGGCTACCTCGCCCACTTCGGCTTAAAACGCGCCCCCTTCTCGACCACGCCGGACCCGGAGTTCGCTTACGCCACCCGCGAGCATCAGCTCGCCATCGCCAAAATCCAGTACGTCGTAGATGAGCGGCAAGGCTTCTTTCTGCTGCAAGGCGACAACGGCACCGGCAAGACCACCATCAGCGAGTTTCTCCTGAACCACTGGCGGGGTGACAAGGGCCTTGCGGTCGCCTACCTGCCGAACCCCGCCGCCCGGACGCCCTCGCAGTTTCTGCGGCTTCTCCTTTCGAGCTACGGCCAAGAACCACCCCGATTGCAGCAGGACTGCTGGGACACCCTCAGCGGCTTTCTGGCTGCCGGCCACAAGTCGGGCCGGACGACGGTGCTGGTCATCGACGAAGCGCAGACGATCAGCGCCGAGAACATGGAAACCTTGACCCATATCTCAAACCTCCAGACCCAGCGCTCCAAGCTCATCCAGATCGTGCTGCTCGCCCAGCCGAACATCGCCCGCAAGCTGACGTACAAGCCGGCGCTCCGGGACCGCATCGCCCACGGTTCGGTCCTGAACCCCCTGACCTACGACGACGCGCTCGAGCTGCTGCGCTACCGGATGCGCCAGGCCGGGGGCGAGTTCGACGCCGTCTTCGCGGAAGACGTCACGCGCCCTATCTACAACGCCACCAAAGGCATCCCCCGGCGGCTGTGCATGCTGTGCGACGGTATGATGCTGAACGCTTATGCGCTGGGCCGGAGGCAGGCCGGCTTGGAAGAAGTCGAGGGAGCGCTGGCGGACCTGAAGTTCAAGGGCTGGAAAGACAAAGAATGACGGGAAAGGGTTTTAAGGTCATGGGAATAAGTAATGGGAAAGGGTTTTAAGTAATGGCCGGTTTTACGATGCCGAAGCGCGGCTCCGGCGCAGCGATGCTGCGTGACCTGCGCGAAGACGAGCGCCCTCCTCTGGAAGACGAGCCTGCACCAAGAAACGAAAGCGAGTCGTCCCCAATTCAGACTCCTCTGGCTGAAACTCCTCCGGTAAATACCGCCCCCGAAAATTTCACCCAAAGCGAAATAGACGAGATCGAAGCCGAGATGCACATCCGGGAGGATTCTTTAGCTCATTCACAGAGTCATATGACAAGTCATATTGCAAGTCATATGGCAGACAATATGACAGACAAGCAAACCGCCCAGAAAACAGTAAAACAACCAGGCAAACCAGCCGGAAAGAAAGCCGTCAATACGGTCAGTCAGAAAGAAAGACAGTCAGGCAACCGGAGTGAAGGTCAGTCTGTTGCCGAGATGATCCGCCGGCGTGCCAGTGCCCAAGCTGAACCGGAAGTCTTAAAGACGGTGACGCTCAAGCTCAGCCCGTCGCTGGACGAACGCATCGAGCGGTACTGCTTCGACCACAAAATGAAGAAGCAAGAGTTCTGGGCGGAAGCCGCCGCGCTTTACTTCGAGACGCTTGAGAATGCTGGGGAGTAGGGGATGCAAAACGGGAACCCGAAAAAGCCGGTCTACACGTTCTCCCAAAAATGGGGCGACGATCCGTTCACCAAGATGGGACACGCGCAGGTGCCGTCCGCGCTGCTGCGCTACGGGGCGCGTCTCGGCCTCGACCCGGCGGAAGGCTACCTGATCTGCCACATCCTGGATTACAAGTGGACGCCGAGCGACGACGGCCCCGATCAGAACGATCTCGCCGCCCGGTTCGGGCGCTCAGTGGACCGGGTTCACGCGCTGCTGGCGAGCCTGGAAAAAAAGATGTTTCTGAAGATCACATACACGCGCGGCGACTTCGGCAAGTTCACGAACGCGCAGTACGACTTCCGTCAGCTTCGGGCCTACCTCAACGAGTGCTACTATCAGGATCATCCCGAAGAGCGTCCAGCCGGGAAGAAGCCGCTCGCGTTGCCGGCGGCAGAGCGGCCCGTTCCGCAGATCCGCGGAGCGGCAAAACGCTCCCGCGAAAGCGCGGAGACCCGTTCCGCAGATCCGCGGAGTGGCAGTCCGCAAAAGCGCGGAGACCGAGTCCGCAGATCTGCGGAGACTCTTATAGACTCTTTAGAATTTGAAGAGAAGAAAGAGAGTTTCTCAGCTTCGCTTTTTGAGGAGAAGAACAGTAAGGAGCCGGAGCCGGCCAAAGCCCTTATGCTCCCATCCTGGCCGTCCCTCCCAGAAGCCGAGCAGCAATCCTGGCTGGACCAGGCCCGGCAGGAGCTGGAGGCGATCCACGCCGGCAGCGGCATTACTCCGAAGCCCAAGCTGGTGGAGGTGCGGGCCAGGAACCTGTACGAGGCATCACTGCGGGGAAAAGATATTGAGTGATACCAAGACGGTGGGGGAGACTTATCGGGGCCATTCCTATTCCGTGACTTTCGAGTATGCCGAAGAAGATGACGCTTCCAAGCAAGACAACGCTTCCAAGCTGGTTCAGGTCACAGTTCTCTTAGACGGCAGCAAGGTCGTTCCCGCGAAGACGCCAGGCTTCCAGCTTCTCGGAAAGACGGAGGCTGCCGTCCAGGGATCCGTCGTCCGCTACATCAATTTTCTAGTGGACGGCGACAAAGGCCGAAGCTAAACAAAGCCCGGCTCCGCAAGTTGCGGATCGGAGTGAGTGCATTGATTAAGATTGCGCGGCTATTTTTGCTGCCTCTGCAAGCGAGTTCAATGCGTTCAGCAGCTCCGGCGAAGCGTCCGGGGAGACGCGGGAATGGCCGCCACCAGCTAGGGCAACATCGACATGGCCGTCTGGATTGAAAGCGGCTTGCATCTCTGCGTACAGCGCTTCCGTCATGTGAAGACGGACTTCAGCGGGATCCGGGGCCGGGTCGGCCTCATCTACTTTTTCCTGGCCTTCTCCCATGCGAGCAGCACGTTCTTCCGTCTGTTCCACGAGGAACATTTTGGCGAGTTTTCGCCCGCGCGGCGTCAGACGCACCCAGAGAACGTCAATCCATTTCGATCCGTAGACCATCGAAAAAACTTCGGTCGACTCCCACTTTCGCTCTAAGTAGCCCAGCTCCTCCAGGACTTTGTAGGTCGAGCCGCTGCCCTGGTTGTTGAGCAGCTTTTCGTCCTTCTCGCGCCGCTTGCCGGTTTGGCGGTCGTATTCGGCTTCCTCGCCCAGTTTGTCCCGCAGCCCGCCAGTTTGACCGGGTGGGTTGTGCACCATCCAGCGCCACGCCGCGCCCTTTTTGAGCGGGTCGAACATGGCCCGCTGGCTGTTGTAGTAGGCTGCGCGGCCTGACTCCGTCCAGTAGAGCGTGGTCAGAAAGTGGCGCTGCCGGTCATTCATCCCGTGCCAAAGTCCCGCCCAGTCGGTAGCCATGATCGCCCCCTTCCTCAGACTACTTCGCTGTCCAGCACTTCCAGCATTTCCAGAGTCGTCTGCTGCATCGCATCCGCGGCGACGTACAGGCCCCAAGTGTCCGCGCCAGCGTCCAATTTTTCCTGCAATATGCCGTTCAGCTCGTTGAGTGAGAACAGGGCCATTTCCAGCTCCCCAAGCTGCTCTTCCTCAATGCTGCTCAGCGGCAGAAAGGCTTTTGTCTCGTCGATCCATCCTGGCACCGGCGCGGCCATGCCCCGGATCATGGCTGCCGGGGCTTTTTGCTGTGTGGCTTGCGTCAGCATCTGGGCAGCCGCGTCCAGGGTGTGCAAGCCATGCGAAAGACTTTCAATGTTTGTAGATGCCGCGTTGTTCATTCCGGTTACTCCCGCACCAGCCCCGCCGGCCCGCCGATTTCCATCTCGACATCCGCCAGCAGCATCTCAATCATCTGCGCCTCGCCGTCCGTGCCGATCTTCTCCCCGTACCGCTCCCGGTCCACTTCCAAAGCGGCCTCCCACGCTTCCCGCAGCTTTTCGGCCTTGCGCCGGTTGGCGCGTGTGTCCATCAGCTCCAGCGGCACCGTGAAGCGCGTGGAGACGGAAGCGCTGGGCCGCTCCGCACCGGCCTGGGTCAGCCGGGTCTCCAGCTGGGCGGCGAGGCTCATCAGCTCTTCCAGCCGTAGCGCCTGGTCATGGCCGACCGTTCGCATGGCCTGGCTGCCGGCCTGCTTGACTTTGGCGGCCAGCGTGCGAAGGCTGTTTAATTCCGTCTGTTGCACGTTCATTTTTTGCTCCTCTTCTCTTCCGCCAGCCGCGCCTCTTTAACCATCCGGCGCACCATGCCTGATAATCCTTCCGGCTGCCTTTTGGCCCACTCTGTATCGTCTGGGTCAAGTGTCAGCGTGACTTTGACCACGCCGGAAGTCTGCGCCGCCGGTGGGCGTCCTCGCTTTTTGCCTGCACTGTTTTCGGGCGTTTCCTCAATGCTCATGCTGCCGATAGTACCTGAAACAAGAGGTTATGTCAAGTATTGCAATACGTGCAAAAAATAATTCAATTTCTATTGCTTATCTATTGACATACGTATTGCAATACGTGTATAATAGAGACATAAGACAAACGAAAACGGAGACCGCAAACGATGAACTACACTTCCAACCCCACCGCCCTGAACAATGACGAACTGACCGAAATGATTAAGAATGACCGCTACGCCCGCACCCTGGCAAACATCGCCCGCCGTGCCGAGAACCTGTGGGAAGACGGCTACAAAGCCGAGAAGTTCGCCACCGACTTCTACCACGTTTTTTCCCCGAAGGGCGACATTTACAGCGTCCTCTTGAACGAGGAGACGCTTCCCGCCTGCGACTGCCCTTCCTGGACAAAGTACGGCGAGTGCAAGCATCGGCTGGCCGTTGAGCAGATGGCCCGCGAGGAAGCAGAGGCCGATGCCTTTGACAAGATGATGGAGAACGCGGAAAGCGCCTACGGATGCGACCCCGACATTCGCTTTTGAGAGGCTGGGGGGCGAGACGAACGCCCCCCACTTTTCCCGCTTTCCGCTACCTTTGAGGAGACAGTTTGATGAACGAAATCTTAGAAACTAACGCTGCTGTGCAGAGTGTCCGCCAAGCCTACGACAAGCCGACGCCGGACGGCCAGCCCAAGCCCGAATGGACGCGCGGCACTTGCCCGGCCTGCGGCGATCAGCTTGTCGCCAATGCCTACTACGTCGGCGGGCGCGGCTACTTGTGTGTTTGGGAGTGCTGGCAATCGCTCGGCGCAGCTCCCACCTGCGCTTACCGCCGCGTACTTTAAGGAGACCCTCATGCCCGCTCAAGAACAAATTCTGTATCCCGGCCTGACCCCCGGCGTCTGCGACTTCTGCGCGATGGTCCAAACCGCAATCGGCCCGCCGCAAACAACGCTGGTCTACCAAGACCCCCAAACCAAGTGCCTGTATTGCCTCGCCTGCCTTGCCGAAGCCGTCGATCCAGCCAATGCGCTGGAAGAAACAAACGAAGCGCCGGACCCGGCCATCACCGCGATGTCCCGCGAAACTATCGCTGACCTCAGAAAGAAGAAGAACCATGCAAGAAACTGAAAACACCACTGAGCTGACTGCCGAGGAAGCCGCCGCCCTGACTGCCGATGCACCCTCCCCGAATGGGGGAGAAGATGGCGGTGGGGGAGGGGAGTTCATTCCCACCGACGCTGCCGGCGTGGACTGGGTGCTGGGGAAGATGGCCGACGCCCGCGCCCGCGCTTCTCGCATCCGCGAAAACGCCGAGCGGATGGCCCGCGCCGAAGAGCGGAATGCCGAGCATCTGGAATGGAAGTTCGGGGCGGCGCTGCAAGCCTATGTGCGGGCCGAGCTGGAAGGGGGCAAGAAGAAGTCAATCCGCCTGTTCCACGGCCAGCTTGGGTTCCGCACGAAGCCGGCGGGCGTGTGCCTGACGAACTCCGCCGCCGCGCTTGCCTGGGCCAAAGAGCATCTGCCCGCCGCCGTCGCCGAGAAGCTGGACAAGGCGGCGCTGGCCGAGAAGCTGCTGGAAACGGGGGAAGCGCCGGACTTCGCCCAGCTTGTTCCCGCCGAAGACGTCTTCTATATCAAGTAGAAGCATATCAAACAAAGGCAGGGGCGCTGCACGAACAACGCCCCTGCGAAAGGAAACCAATGCCCGAAAGTACGAGCTCAAACATGGCCCTAACGAGTCTACCCACATTAAGCATTTCGCCCTACGGCGTGGAGACGTTCACGGACACCGAGCGCCAGCTGTCGTTCACGACGCTGCACTACCGGCACGGCGGAGGCGACCAGGCCGCCGTCCTGACCTGGATCGGCAATGTCCTGAAGGAGCTGGCGGGGGCGGACCTTGCGGCCAGCGGCCCCGTAGACATCGTTCTGACACCCGACGTCGCCCGCAGCACGAAGACGCGGACGAAGTGGCGCTGTCACCTCAAAGTGCCGGTGGAATTGAAAGAACAACAAGAATGACGCCGGCGCGGTTTCACTGGCTTGTCACCCGGCTCCGGCGCTTCTACCTCTACAATCCGTGGGCGGTAGATCGGTGGCTGAAAGAACTGGCCGTGGAAGCGGACGAGGAGCAGTGGGCGCGGGCCAGGCGCGTGCTGCCATTGCTGCTGTGACTGAGAGCCCTATACCAATTTTGGTATAGGGCTTTTTCTTGTTATCCGTCCAGCAGATCGCCGAGCAGCATCGTGATCTCGCCCTGGATGTCGGTGCGGTTGT
>CAXTER010000122.1:0-11144 GCA_964243345.1 uncultured Armatimonadales bacterium | reverse complement strand
CGGGTTATGTCCCAGGTCACTTCGGGCGAGCAGCGAGCGGCGGCGTCCCACCTGCGCGACACTTTGGCGACATTTAAAGAAGCCGAAGATTTGATCAATATCGGCGCGTATGCCGAGGGCAGCAACCCGCGCATTGATGCCGCCCGGCGGCTGATTGAGCCGGTCCGGGCATTTCTCAAGCAGGGCGTCCATGAGCAGGCGACGATGGATGAAACAATAGAAGCGCTGGAAAGGCTATTTACGGATGAAGCACTTTAGGTTCCGTTTGCAAGCCGTCTTGGAGCAGCGCGAGCGGCGGGAAACGCTGGCAAAACAAACATACGCCGAGTCGCAGGCTGCGCTTTTTCGCGCGGAGCGGCTGCTTCTGGAGCTGCGCGAAGTGCGCCAGGCGTGTTTAGACGAGCTGTGCCGGCGGCGTCAAGGCGCTTTTGATGCGCTTGAAACTCAGATGTACCAGGAGTACATGCAGGTCATTACGCAGACGCTTCAGGAACAGGAAGGTGATGTCCGGACGCTTACGTCCGCCTGCGAAGCCCACAAGCTGCATCTCATCAGCACGTCCCAGGACAAGCAGGCGTTAGTCACAGTCCATGACCGGCACAAGCTGGCCCATGCACGGCTCGCCTTGCGAGCAGAGCAGACCGCAATGGACGAGCTGGCAACCACGCGCTTCAATTTCCAGCAGCGCACGAGCGAAAGATAGAAAATTAAGATTATGGTGGACGAAATCAGCAGTATTACCGCCCGCATCAGCGAAATCCAGCAGCGCATCAATGCCCTCAGCCGGCCGCCCGCGCCGCCTGCCGACCCTGATGCGCCGTCGTTTGACAAGACGCTGACAGCCGCGCAGGCCGCCGTGCCTGCCGGCACAACGCTTCCTGCCGGAACGACGCTTCCCAGCAGTTCCACAGGTGTGACCGCCCCGCCTGCCTCGCTTGGCCCGCTTCCCAGCTCTGTCGGCCCGCTGCCGGTGTCGCCCGGCGCGGCTGACGTTGTTCCAATTTCCACGGCGTCAGCACCCGGTGACTATGAAACGCTCATCCAAAAGTACGCGGCCCAAAACAGTTTGGAACCGAGCCTTGTCAAAGCCGTCATTCAAACCGAGTCCAGCGGCAATCCGCGCTGCGTGTCGGGCGCGGGCGCGATGGGCCTGATGCAGCTCATGCCGGAGAACGTCAAAGACGCCGGCATTTCCGATCCCTTCGACCCGGAGCAGAACATCGCCGCCGGCACTAAGCAGCTTTCGGGCCTGCTGTCGCTGTACCACGGAAATTTGGATTTGGCGCTGGCCGGCTACAACGCCGGGCCGGGCAACGTCCGCAAATACGGCGGCGTCCCGCCGTTCACCGAGACCCAGAACTACATTCACCGCGTTAAAGCGGCAATGGCGAAGTAATAGTACCGGAAGTGTAAAAATCCCCGGCAAAGAAGCATCCTTCGGATGAAGATGAGAGCTAGGAGAGTGGAGGCTCTTTGTCTAAAGGACAAATTATTGACGGGGGTTTCTGCACCCCCGGTGCCTTGAATTAACTTTATGAAAATCGCAATCCCAGTCTTGGGCCTCCTCGCGCTGCTCGGCATCGCCTACGCCCTGGCCTTTTTTGGCATTATCCCGACGCAGAAGATGGCCGACCACTCGCCAGGCCTGGCCCATGCTCTCATCGCGATGCACTTGGCAAAATCCAAGAAGCCTATTTTACCCGGCGGCGGCAAAGGCACGGCCCCGGCTCCAACCAGCCCGGAACAGGAAGCCCTGGACACGCAAAAGAAGCAGCTTGCCGACGCTCAGGCCCAGCTTGCCAAAGACCGTGCCGACTTCAAGGCCCAAAAGCAGGCCGCGTCTTTTTCTGCTCCCTCATCTTCTTCTGCCTTATCTTCTTCTGCCTCTGGACTTTCTGCCGACGCCCAAGCCGCTCCTGCCGCCGCGCCGGACACTGCGGGAAAACTCAGCGCGATCTATACCGCCATGTCCGCCGACGACCTCGTCACCATCTTCAGCAAGCTGCCTGACCCCGATGTCGTCAGCGCTCTAATGAGCCTCGACGAAAAGAAAGCCGGCAAAGTGCTGGCCGCGCTGCCTCCCGCCCGCGCCGCACGTCTCACCCAAGAAATGTCCCATCCCCAGCCCGTTTCCCACGCCGTCGCTTCGCTGTAAATCGTTAGCGCTGTCACCCCAGGGCCAGCACTCTACAAACGAACGCGGCTTTTGCCGATAAGAAGTTACCGGGAATAGACCTGGTCAAAATACTTACCGGAAAGATAATCTATTGTCATTGTTGAGGCGATCCAGCCAGCACTTTTCCATCGCTGCCGCCGAGCGTCAAACCGACCGGCTCTTTGCCGTGCTGCTGTGGGTACATTTTGCCGCTGCATTGATGCTGTCACTCTGGTACGGAACCTGGCGGGAAGCGGTCGTCATTGGCCTTCCGGCGACGTTGATCGTCACTTGCCTAGCGTGGCTGAGACCAGGAACACTCCTGGTTCGATCCACCGCAGCCATTGCGTTGATGATTTTCTCCGCGCTCTTTATCCAGCAGACACATGGCCTGACGGAAACGCATTTCCATGTCTTCTGCGCCCTTGCTTTTCTGCTGGCGTATCGGGACTGGCGCGTGATCGCGGCAGCGGCGGCAGCCATTGCCATTCACCATGCCGCCTTTACCGTCCTTCAAACGTTCCATATTCCAGTGTATATTTATACTTCCGATGCTGTTGGAATGTGGATGCTGACAGTAATTCATGCCGGGTTTGTCCTCTTTGAGGCCGGAGTTCTCATCCTGCTGGCCGTCGGGATGCGGCAGGAATGGCAGCAAGCGGAAGATTTGACTCGCTTAACGCAAACGCTGGCGGATGGACGGCTGACCGGAGATGATTTGACATTCCGGCTCGACTGGCCTGCGGCATCGTCGCTGACGAAGACTACTAAGGCTGTAGATGACTTAATGGAGCGTCTGCGAAGCCGAATAGATGCCACTAAGACTGAGGTTCAGCAGATACAAACAAACGCGCGTTTAGCCGCCTCCGAGACCGAACGGGTCAAACAAGGAAGCGAGTTCGTCCAGAACGCGATTTCCGAGGTCTCGCGAGGGGCTGACGCTCAGGCGCTTCAGGCCACCGAAGCCGCCGAAAAGATCAACGCCACGGCAGACATGGCTTATCTGCTGGCGGACGAAGCGAAAAAGCAGGCGGAACAGGTTCAGCAGATGGCGCACCTTGTTGAAGCGCTCTGTGATCAGACGCTGCACGTCACAGCCGCGAGTGCAGAACAGGCCGCCGCTGCCGAAGAAGCGCGGCAGGCAGCCTTAAAGGCCACCGACTTGGTACGCTCGGCTTCGGCGGCGACACAAGCCGCCGTTGCCGACGTTGGGGATCGAGCGGGACACCTCAGCCGGCGTTCCAACGAAATCGGCAGCTTCGTAGAGACGATCAGCCACATTGCTTCCCGAACAAATCTGCTGGCGCTCAACGCGGCGATTGAAGCGGCGCGGGCCGGCGAGCATGGCAGCGGCTTCGCGGTGGTGGCGGAAGAAGTCCGAAAGCTGGCGGATCATTCCGCGACCGCAGCGCGGGAGATCAACGCCGTCATTGAGGTTGTTCAGCAGGAAATTGACGCGGTACTAAATCTGACGCGCGGAGGTTCACACTCAGGCTCTGACACGCAGAGCGAGTTTGCACGGGTTTCGGCCATGACCGGCGCAGTCGTGACGGCAGGGGAGCAGACAGCGGCTTTGGCGACTCGGATCAGTGTGCTGGCGGCAAAAAATCAGTCTGCAGCCGCGGGTATCGCAGAAACAGGGACGCAGATAGGAATGCAGATCGGCGAGATGCACACGCAGATTCTTGGTCACAAAGAGGCTGCTACGGCGATGGTCGCGCAGGCAGGCATGGCGCAGCAGGGAATGACGTACGTTGCCGCGATCACGGAAGCCAGCAGCGAGACGGCTCACCAAGTCTCCGGTCATGTCTCGCTCCAGTTTGAAGCGCTCGCCCGGCTGGCGCAGATCAGCGGTCAGGTAGCGGCGGCTGCCGAAGGGGTTTGCTTGTCCTTGAACCGATTTCAGACGCAGCCTGCGAGCGGCAGTGCCTTCGAAGAAGAGGATCAAACTCCTCGAGCCAGAGATTGGGAAAGTCGCACAGAGCGGAAGAAAGCAGCATGAACCGAATTGGCACCATAGGGCTTGCCGCGCTTCTGCTGCTTTGGGGAAGTGCCACAGTTTTCGCCTTCTGGCATTTTGAGGGTCAATACCTGCGTCCTGTCTCGCGTCCCGCCGGGGCGGCAAATGCCCAGCCTGAACGCCTGCCGCCGCCTCCGTACCTCGTTTTAGAGACAGAAGAGGGAAGCGTCTCTTTGACCGGACCGGAACCCGTGACCCTTCTTAACTTTTGGAACCCAAGCTGCCCCTGTTCACGGTTTGCAGAAAGCGATGTGCGCCGTCTCATTCAGATCTACCGCCCGGCAGGAGTGCGTTTTGTCACCGTGATTGCTTCGGGAAACAGCGTTCAGGACCAGCAAAACGCTTCTTCCGCTTGGCAGGCCCGGAACATCACGGGGACGTCCGCCCTCGCGGACAGCGGCAACAAGATCGCCCAGCGATTTGGCGTCTGGGCCGCGCCTGCCGCCGTGATCCTGGACCGGCAGGGAAGGGTCGCTTACGTCGGCGCGTACAATGCCGCCCGCTACTGCCATGACCCGAACACCGCCTGGGCAAGCAAAGCGCTGGCAGCCATCGTGCAGGACCAGAAGCCGCCTCGCGCCAAGACGTTATTCTTTGGCTGTCAGCTTTTAAGCGGGAATCATTGAACATCTCGGAAGAAGTTCTACTTTCCCAAAGCCAGCAGGAGCATGGCGGTTGCCATGCTGTTTTGGAGGAAGTGGCCGAGCATGGAAGGAACCAGCGACTTGCGGGTCTCGGCCATCCAGGCAAAGACGCCTCCTAAGACGGCAAGTGGAACCATCTCGGAAATGCCGACAGGATGAACAAAGCCGAAGATGAGGCCCGTCAGAATAATCGCAGGCCAGACGCCAACTTTGAGCTTGGCGGCATTGTAGAAGACGCCCCGGAACAACAGTTCCTCGCAGAGCGGCGCGGCAATGACCGCCAAAGCGACAAGCAGAATTTGTACCCAGGCTGTGCCGGCATCGGCCAGCAGCGGTATAGCGGGGTTTGAGGGCGTCGGCCCCGGAATGTGTGCGCCGACGCTCTGGCCCAGAAACAAGAGCGGCAGGGCAATCGCGTATCCCCCCACCCCGTACACCAGGTTCCAGCCGAGCCGGTGCGTGTTCAAACCCAGCTCTTCGGCGATGGAGGTGCGTTTACGGGCGGCAATCGCAGCAAGAACGGCCACCGGAACCGCAGCGCCGAGCAGATAAGCGGCAAACTCCAGGACCACAATGGCGGCGACACGGCCACTCGCCGGCAGCGCGAGAAGATGCAGCCGGTACGGTTTCAGCAGGCCCGCATAGTACAGAACATGGGGAATGTGGAAGCCGCCAATCAGCCAGCCGATAATGTTCGGCATCAAGAGGTACAGCACGAAGACACCCATCAAGTCCCCCGCCCGCAGGCGGCGCTCACTTAAAGGGACCGTCTCGCGCACCGTCGGCCAGAAGCTGGGCGTCGCCGTCTGCGCTTCTGCCGCGCTGCCGGGCAGCCGCTGGGCCAGTAGGCCGAGCAGCAGGCCGACGCCGCCCAGTCCCAGCACGAACCACAGGAGCAGCATTAGGAGCAGCGGCCCCATTGTTTGAAGTGCCTGCGACCGAGCCGTTAATGAGAAATGCTTTGCTAAGTTTGGGTTGCCCTGAGACTGATACAGCACGGACAGCGCCGGCCCCAGCCACCAGCGGATATTTGGGGCAGACCGCAATAATGCAGCCTCGGACGCGGTCTGCGTTGGGGTCAAATGAGGCCCACGCGCGACCTCCGCCCACAAGCGGCCTTCGGCAGCGCACTGCTTGGCTTCCGATGCCGTGAGACCGCGCATCGCCGCAGGCAGGAACGCTTTCGCCGGGTCCAGCCCATTCTTGCCCGGTCCCAGGAGCGGCAGGCGCAGCAAAGCCCGCAAGATAATGACCCGCCGGGCCGCGCTCGGCGCGTTGCTTGATCCCGTTTGCAGCGTCTCCGCAGACTTCAAAGCTCTGCGAAGTCCCGCCGGGTCCGGGGCAGTGCTGCCGGGCTGGGTGAGTGACTGGATGTAGGCGGTCTTTGCGTCCCAATTGGTGGACACGTTCGCGCCCATTGTTTTGTCGTCCACCTGCCCCGCAAGCGACGACACATGGGCGTTCCGGCTGGCTTTGATGTCGCCGTGCAGGTCGGCGACGCGCAGAAAGAGAAACACCGCCAGCAGCACGATGACCCACACCGGCAAGCGGTCACGCGCATCCGTCGGCGGGAACACCGATGGCCGGGAAGAGACGGTCATGGCCGGACTGCGCTTTCCGTTTGCACCGCGTTTGTTTGTACGGGATTCAGTTGGGCCTGTTTCCGCTTCTGCACGGCTTCCGCCAGCAGGCGATCCACTCCCAGGCCGTGTGGGTAACGCGCCCGCGTCTGCTGCCAGGTAGAAACGGCAAGGTCCCACTCCTGCGCCTTCTCGTAGGAGTGCGCCAGCATTTTCCAGTCGTTGAGATCGGCACCGGGCTGACGCACCGCAGACCGGAAGGCTCGTGCCGCCGCCGGGTAATCATGCGGCGTGTTAAAGTAAAAGAACCCCAAGTTCCAGTAGGCGTATTCAGCACGGGGGTTGTTGCGGGTTCCCAGCGTATAGTACGCTTCGGCGTCCTGAGTGCGCCCCATGCTGTCCATCAGCCAGCCGCCGTTTGAGTAGGCTTCCAGGAACTTCGGGTCGGCCTCGGTAATAATCCGATCTACGGCGACAATGCGCGGGTAATCCCCAAGGTGCCAGAGGACATCAGTCTGGTCCCACAGACGGGTGACGACGCCCGAAACAATGCCGCCGGCTTGAATCTGCTGCTGCGCGGCGGTCGGTGCAGCCTCAGCGCGGCTCAGGGGCAATGCAAAAAGTAAGAGACCAGCCAAAAGGAGTATTTTTTTCATAGATTTTTCTCCGGCAGACGCACCCGGCGCAGGGCGTCGCGAAACTCCGCTTTGTACCGCTCCTGAGTGCTGGACAGATGCAGCTCTTCCGTGCGCTGCGTTTCGGTGTTCGCCCGCTCTAAAATCAGCGCGAGAAACTGCAAAAAACCCTGAAGCTCCTCAGAGTAGCGGTGCAGGAAAATAATCCGCAAGGCGTCGCCCTCGACGCGCACCGGCGGCTTGAGCGTGTAGGGCGTTTGATGATACACCTGCTCAAACTCCTGGATCCAGACTTCGCTCGGAATCCCGGACAGTTTCACCCCAAATTCAATGGCTTCCCGGTTGTCTTCAATGCTGACCAAAGTATTACAATCAATTTCCCGCAGGCTGATTGCTGGCGAAGCGGCGTCGTTCAACGGAGTTCTCCTTCAATTAACAAACAGCGGCAGGGACTGGCTTCCAAACCCGAAAACTTCGGCGGCAGAGCCATCAATGTGTATTCTCCCGGCTCAATTTTGTCCAAATCCAGCGACTCAACCACTACGACGCCTGCGCCAAGCAGTATCTTGTGCGTCTCGGCATTGGCCAGGCCGTAAGGGCCAACCG
This sequence comes from uncultured Armatimonadales bacterium, assembly GCA_964243345.1. GTDB lineage: Bacteria > Armatimonadota > Armatimonadia > Armatimonadales > Capsulimonadaceae > JANXMY01. Next base: position 3,504 of record CAXTER010000122.1, on the reverse strand, counting down.
ACAAGTAATCCATGCCCACCAGCCGAACGCCGTGCTGCACCAGCCATTCCGCCGCGCTCGGCATCAGGCCCGTGTAGTCTTTGTGAAAGACGCCGTCGTGCAGCCGCCTAAAGCGCGTGTTGTCGGTCTGAAAGAGGACTCGCTCCGTCCCGGTCGGCACATTCGCCCGTTCCAGTTCCGCCGCCGTGATCGGAGAGCGCCCATAAATCCGCACTACTTCCGCCGGACCGACCAAAGCGCCGACATCCAGCATATCCACCGGCAGCCCGCCCGGAACAAAATGCAGCGGCGCGTCAATGTGCGTTCCCATGTGCGAGCCGCCGGTCAGCACCGAGAGGTTTGCTCCGCCGCCGCGCGGGTCTATTTGCGACGCCCAGCGCATTGAAAATCCCTGCTCGGTTCCTTCCCAGGTCATTGTCTTCGGCGTCACCGTCAGTGAAATATCGTGAATAATCATAAAAGAGTGTTACAGCCCTAATTCCAGCGTTTCTGTCTTATCTATCTTTTTATCTGTCTTCTTGTCAGCATTGAGTGTACCCGACTGATGCTTCGCCATGTCTACGCAGCCGTTGGGCTTAAACGCGACGCCTTCCGCTTCCAGCATCGCCCGCTGCCGCGAAGCCCACGCCGCCGAGCGCTTGGCGATCCGCAAGTAACCGTCACTTCCAACCACCCGCTGCCAGGGCGCTTCGTTTTCGTCGGCGATCTGGTTCATCGCCCACCCCGCCTCCCGCGCCGAGCAGCCCACGGTGCCGCCCACCTGCCCGTAAGACATCACCTGCCCCGCCGGTATCTCCCGCACCCGGTCCCGCACCAGTTCAACGAGCGTTTGATCGTCCATTTATTTTCCACTTGCTGTTATAGCATCTTCATTGTGCTGTTTTTCTACCGCATAAACCATCGCAGACCAGAAATCAACAGTCCAATTCTCTGGCGTTATCTGCTTTGCGGCGGCAAAGGCCGCTAATGCTTGTTTGTCTTCACCTCGCGCAAAATGGCGCAGGCCACCCTGCACAAGTTTTTCTTCTCGAACTTCGCTGTCTGTATTCCATCCAATTAACGCTTGATTCATGACATCATCCATGTCCCGAACAAAGACAACACGCCGCTTAAAGCATAGAACAGGAAATGCTCTGTATAATGCAAACAAGTCTATACTGCCGATAAAGTCAACCGGCATCAATAGATTGTGGACGTCACTTTTGTCAAAAGCGGCATGAGCTTTGAACAATATCCCGCCAACGGGTTCAATTCCACCTTGTAAAGTGATAGCTCCTGTGATAGCCACAGAACTATCTACAGGCACATTAAGAACTGCCGACATCATCGCAAGAGCGTCCGCTGCTCCTGCGGACGGCCCACCATGCTTGGAGTCATTCTCTAAATATCCGACAGTAAGGTCATATTTTGACCAGTCCCAGTGATAAGCCCCAGTTTTTGTTTTGCAGTATTCCGCTGCTTGCTGTGCGGTGATCTTAGAGTCTTCCTCCGAAAAGGCCAAAAAATTTGTTTGCCCTGTTCCTGGTCTTACTGATGCGCTAACTGTTAAAGGTACGCCTGTTTCCGACACAATTTCGTTGTCGTCTGTTACTTCTTGCTGTACAGACAATCCATGAACTATTCCTACCTGCCCATGCCGTTGCTCAGGAACATAATAAGCGAGTGCTGCTGCTTGCTTGCGGAAAATCTTTTCATCGAAGCCAGGCCGAGGCCAAAAATCGTCGAGATTAGCCGTGATTTCTTTGTTCACTCTTTCCTGTTCCGCCTTTGCTGTAACCTCATTCGCAACTTGCTTTGCTAAGGCGGCTGTTTTGTCTGCCACATCTTTCGCAATCTGGGCTTGCCGAGCATCATCAGGCTGATTAGTCAGGGTTAAAGTTGTAGGAGGGTTACAAAACGTCTCGCCGTCTTCAATCACAACTTCAGACTTGACGGAATGGGAACCGGATTTGAAGGCCAACAGGCTTGTGGAGGCATCATAAGGTGGAACCGTAGTAGAAGCGACTCGCTGGTCATCTACCAAGTAATCCACTCGGACGATTTTGAGGTCCGGGACGATGCTGGAAGTGAACGTCGTTTTGTCGCTTGCCGCCGCCAAATTGACTACAGTAGGCATTGTCAACTGAACCCGCACCGGGACAGTGACCGTTTCACTCTCGCCATTTAACCGCGCTCCTTGAGCATCGTATGCCTGGTATGACACGGTGTAAGTGCCAGGCGTTTGTTTGGAAATCGGCAAAGTGACTTGGAAGGGCGCTTTGTCGGCACTGCCAACCGATTGACCGTTCAAGAAGAACTCGACGCGGGCGGGCTGGAAAATCGCCGTATCCACCGGCTGAACGGCGACCGGGCAGCTTGCGGGAACAGGCTTCGTAAACTGTTCCAGCGTCAGCGGGGCTTTCGGCAGAACAGTCACGTCTACGCTTTTGGCGGCAACCATTCTAAAAGGATTTGCAAGAATAAGCTTGACATCAAGAGGATAATTGCCGGGGGAAGCCGGCTTCCAGGAGAAGTCGTAGCCGTTGTCTTCGGGGTTCGCGGGAGCATCAGAAAAAGGCTGACTATTAATCAGAAAAGTGCGCCGACTCAGGCGATGCTGGCCCGATGTCGTTCCGGCAAGGTGAATAGTATCTCCAAGCACACAAAAGAGCGATTTGTCGTCTTCCTGCACGTTGACAACAGAAGCATCATGGGACAACAAAGAAGCGGGTTGTGCTGCTACCACAACGGGCGTCTCGTTCAAATGCAGTGCGCTGTTGTCAAGAACATGCTTTCCCGCAGAGACAGAAACAAAAGCAACTTGCAGATCATTCCAATCCCAGGAGTTCGTCATCAGCCAGCCGCCGATAGAGATGCTGGTGGGTCTGACGCTTACTGGACGATCACCAATGAGATTGCCGTCGAGATAAACAGCAATGCGGCTGCCTGTCATCACAAAACAGACGACATGCCAGTCAATGTTAGCTTTTGTCCACGAAAGATTATCAGTAACTTGAACTAATTGTGCATTAACGTCTTGATGAACATCAGCAATTTTTTCGCCGTTTGGCCCGACGCAAGAAAGATCAACGCCATAGTTACCAATGCTTGTATAGCGGTAGCCAAAGGAAGCGGTCCAATCGCTCGAAACGGGAAACGGATTTTGGTGCGTCTTGATAACTGGGCAACCGCCGCCAACACCTTTTAGAAAAACGCTGCCTTTGGCGAACAAAAGCGTTCCGCCATTTGTGGTTTGATCCCATTGTTTGGAAGAAGTAGAAGGATCAGCAAAATTATCAACAAAAGCAAGCTGACTGTTCGTTGAGTTTTGCGCTTGTGATTTCGCAGAAGAAAACAGGAATGAGGCCGCCAGCGCCACAAGTAAAACCGCCGCTTTCATCGTAAGCTTTCTTTTATCAATCATATCTCCCCGTTTCCGTTTAATAAAGAGGATTTTCGCGCAGTTAAACGGCTTGGAGAACGCCGTTTTCAATGCCTAGCTTTTTTGCGTCAGTATGAGTTAGC
>CAXTER010000121.1:0-11235 GCA_964243345.1 uncultured Armatimonadales bacterium | reverse complement strand
ATTGTGCTTTGATAGGCATCCATTTACTGTTCCTGCCCTCGCCCGACGGTCTAACTTGTTACTATACCGCACGAGCGCGGCATAACAGACTATAATTGCGGCTTTTACCGCACTTCTCGCCCAGCGATTAGCAGCAAGCACACTTAGCGCCACACCCAAAAGTTGCATGGCGGTATAACACACCTCAAAACGTGACTTTTGCCGCACGCCTGCGGTATAATTGGCCCAATTAAGCGTCAATCGCCGCTAAAAGGAACCCGCCTGCCTGCCTGCCTGCTGACTTCACTCATATTATACCAAATATCACACGGAAATACACGACCCCACAGCACCCACAAGCAGACATCCAAAGCACACGCCAAGCAGACACGGAAGAACACCATTCCAGGCCAAGCAGACACGGAAGAACACCATTCCAGGAAGGAAACCCCATGAGCCAGACCCAACACCCAAGCCCAAAAGCGTTTTTGGAACATGTCCGCACCATCATTCGACTCAAACATCTCAGCCTGCATACCGAAGACACCTACCTTTCTACCATCCGCCGCTTTATTGTCTTCCACGGCAAGCGCCACCCCGCTTCCCTCGGACCCGAAGCTGTCCGCGATTACCTCACCCATCTGGCCGTCGAAGAACATGTTGCGGCCTCTACCCAAAACGTCGCCCGCAATGCCCTCCTTTTTCTGTACCGGGAAGTGCTCGGCATCCCCCTGTCGCCCCCCGAAGACGTCGCCCCCGCCCGCAGGCCCGAACGACTGCCGGTCGTCTTTACCCCCGACGAAGTCAAACAACTGCTGGCGCATCTCAGCGGAACCCCTCTGCTCATGGCGTCGCTTCTCTACGGCTCCGGCCTGCGCCTCATGGAATGCCTGCGCCTGCGGGTCAAAGACATGGATTTTACCATGCGCCAAATTACCATCCGGGACGGCAAAGGGCAGAAAGATCGCGTTTCCATGCTCCCGCGCACGCTGGACACTCCCCTGCGCGAACAGCTTGCCGACGCCCGCGCCGTGTATCAGCAGGACCTCGCGGCAGGCACGGCCAATGTCTTCCTGCCGGATGCCCTCATTCGCAAGTATCCAAACGCCCCGCGTGAGTGGGCCTGGCAATGGGTTTTCCCTGCCGTCCGCCTCTCCACCGACCCCCGCTCCGGCCTCATTCGCCGCCACCATGCCGGCGAAGAAACCCTGCAACGCGCAGTCAAAGCCGCCATCACAAAAGCAGGCATTGCCAAGAACGGCTCCTGCCATACCCTGCGCCATTCCTTCGCCACCCACCTGATCGAAAACGGCTACGACATTCGAACCGTTCAGGAACTCCTCGGCCACAGCGACGTGCGAACGACCATGATCTATACGCATGTCCTCAACCGGGGCGGGCGCGGGGTTTCCAGCCCCCTCGACCCGCCGGAATGAGCGTTCCTGCCCTTCCCATCCCGTGCCCGCGTAGGCAGTCACTATGCCTGCGGCATTACTTCGTATCTGGCGCTTCGCCCCGCAATCTTATCCTGCTCCCCCATTATTGGGGGCCGGGGGGCCTTACCCCTTGACATCTCTTCCCATCTCTGCCATACTAGTAGACAACATAGTAGACAGCAGTTTTTGCTTGGGAGAGCAGAAAGAAGTCTCGTATGCCTACTACTCACGGCGGACCCGCCAGCGACTGCGGCAAAGCCATCGCCAGCCGCAATGCCACCACCCACGGCGTCTTTGCCCGCGACGTTGTTCTCCCCGCCCTCGGCGAAGACCCCGCAGGCTACGCCCAGCTTCAAGCCGAATGGACCCGGCAGCTTGTCCCGCGCAATCTGCTGGAGCAGCATTATGTGGAAAAGATCGCGGCGGCGTCCTGGCGTCTCCGTAGACTCCACCGCTGGCAGGCACAGATATTCGAAGACCTCACCCTCACCGAAGCCGAGCGGCTGGAACGGCTGAACGCTGTCCTGCGCCATGAAACGGCGCTGCAAAGACAAATTGACACCGCCGTCAAGCTGCTTGCCAAAGACGTTCCCCAGCTTTACGCCCGACGCCTGCGCGATCAAGTCCTGGAAGACCTGCACGTCACCGAGCGCGAGTGCCGCGACGAGCCGGAAACCGACCTTGCCGTCTCTTTGGAAACCGGCAACCGCCTGTACCAGCTCCGCAAAGCGACAACTCAGGCCGCCAATGAGCTGTCCGAAGCGCCCCTCGATGCCGTACACGCCAAAATTTGTCAAAACGAACTGCCGCTCCTTACTCCGACTCCCCTCTCCCATTCTGATGGGGGAGGGGCTGGGGGTGGGAGGATCGGTGCAAGTAACAGCGAAATTTGCCGAAACGAACCAGCATCTTTCACCACGCGCCGCCTGACCCATCGTTCCCGCATATCCGTTCATAAGAGCCGTAACCGGAAAATCGCAGACCGCACACCCGTAGGGGCGCTGCTTGCCGCGCCCTCTTGTTCTTCCTAACTTCTTTTATATAAAAGGTTGAACTCATGGGTATAAATCGGGCATAATAGCGATACACGCAATTTAAAGACACGCAATTCGGACAGGGAGACTGATCCATGCCAGCCGTATTCGAAAACCTCACCCGAAAACTGCACCCCAAAAAAAGCCGGCGGCGCGACTCCATCGCCGAAGCGCGGATGCGAGCCGCTGACGAGTCTGTGCGAAACCCTCAAAAAGAGCGGCAGGCCATGATCCGGTTCTTATCGTACCTGACCCCTTACCTGCCGCTCTTTATCTCGGCCACAGTGTTCGGCATCATCAACTACACCGTCGGCGCGGTTGTGCCGAGCATTACGGGCTATGTCGTTGACCGCCTGATCATTGGCAGGGCCGCCCACCAAGCGGGGCGCACGAACCGCCTGTACCCGGCCATTGACCATGCCCTGCACCACTTCGCGCCCCATGCGACCCCGACTCAGCAGGCCAATTTACTGCTTGGCACGGTCATTGCCATTCTGCTGTCGATGGGCCTGGTCATGTTCCTGCGCGGCTATCTCGTCGGCATCGGCGGGCAGCGGGTCATCTTCAAGCTTCGGAACGATTTATACGAGCATATTCAAGGGCTGTCCCTGTCGTTCTTCCAGCAGAACCGGTCCGGGTCTATTGTCTCGCGCCTGACCTCGGATATTGCCCTGGCCCAGAACTTCATCGGCAATGCCTGTACGCTTTTGTGGATGGACTCGCTGTCGGTCATCGGCATTATTGTCTGGCTGTTTCTTCTGTCCCCGCGCATGGCGACCGTCTCTTTAATTGTCCTGCCGTTCTGGGTCTTCACCGTTCGGTTCTACGGACAGCGCATCCGCAAGGCTTCTCATGCCGTGCAGGAAGGCTTGTCTGAGCTTTCGGGACAGGTGCAGGAAAAAGTGGCTGGCGCGACTGTCGTGCAGGCGTTCGCCCGCGAAAAGCGCGAAACCCGGCTATTTCACCGAATGCACCGCTCGCTGTATGACCGCCAGGTGACTACCGTTCGTTACCAAGCCTTGAACATGGCGACATCCAACGTAATGACCTCCGTTGCCCCCATCACCGTCGTGCTGTTCGGGGCGCATGAAGTCATTGCCGGACGCATGACCACAGGCATGATGATTACATTCTGGACCACGCTCGGCCTCTTTTACATGCCCTTGCAGCGCTTGACCGACATGGCCGCCGTCATTGCAAATGCCGGCGCGGCGATTGACCGCATCTTTGACATCTTCGACATCGCCCCGGACATCGCCGACGCCGACGGGGCCGTCGCCCTGCCCGCGAAAATCGAAGGCCGTGTCGAGCTTAAAAACGTCACGTTCGGCTACGACCCGGAAGTCCCCATCTTGAAGGGCCTGAACCTAGACATCAAGCCCGGCGAAGTGATTGCATTTGTCGGGCCGTCGGGCGCAGGCAAGTCTACTTTGGTGAACTTGGTCCCCCGCTTTTACGATGTCACCGGCGGCCAGATTCTTGTGGACGGCCACAACATCGCCGAGGTCAAAGTTAAATCACTCCGAAACAACATCGGCATGGTGCTGCAAGACAATATCTTATTTACTGGAACCATCAAAGAGAACATTCTCTATGGACGCCCCGGCGCAACCGACCAGGAAATTGTCGAAGCCGCCGTCGCCGCGAACGCCCACCACTTTATTGAAGGCCTAGAAGGCGGCTACGAGACCGAGATCGGCGAGCGCGGTACCAAGCTGTCAGGCGGCCAGAAACAGCGCCTCGCCATCACCCGCGCCTTCCTGCGCGATCCCCGCATCTTGATCTTGGACGAAGCCACGTCGGCCCTAGACAGCGAAAGCGAAAAGCTCATCCAGAACGCGCTCAATCGGCTGATGATCGGGCGCACGACTTTAATCATCGCCCACAGGCTCTCTACCATCATGCACGCCGACAAAATTGTCGCCATGCAGGATGGGCGCATTATCGAAGTCGGCAGCCACACGGATTTGTTGGCGAACCGCAGCCTGTACTATCACCTGTACAAAGCCCAGTTTGAGCACGCCCTGTCCATGCCCATGCCCGAAGAATGGGGTGCCGAAGCCGCAAGCCAGGACCGCCTGGCACGCGCCATACAGTAATTGCAGGGCAGCAGACCGGCTACTCGCGCCGAGTATCTGCACGAGAAAGCACGGCATCCAGTTTCTCGTGCAGGTACTGAAGCTCTTTGGCCGCTTGGCGGATGGCAAAGGACTCTTCCGCGTCCACCACGGCGGCGTTCTTTTCCTCGCGCTTCTGGTTAAGCAGCACCAGCAGAGTCACTAAAAGACCCAGCGCGGCCAGTGTCAGGGCCAAATAGTCAAGCTTTGCATCATGGAACGGCCGGAACACAACCCAGGCCGCGCACCCGAAAACAAACGTGGCGAGGAACGGCACGCTGCCCAGCACGTCCACCACGCGGGCGCAGGCCCGGTCAAACGCCGTCAGCTGCTCCCGCTTCATCGCATTGATGTCAAACGTCGTCAAGTGCCGCAGCTTATCCCCGGATGTTCGGAGCCGCCGGGCCATCCCGCCCAGCAGCATCTCCGTGAGGGCAGGACACAGCAAAAGCGCCGCCGGTACCTGCTCGCGCTCGACCCGCAGCAGGACCGCCGCGCCGGCGGCTTTGGCATTCGCCGTGCGCGTCTCCCCGCCGAACAGGGCCACTTCTCCCAGCACCGCCCCCGCACCGACTGTTTCCAGCACGATCTCCTGCCCGGCATTGTTGTGGGTGAATACTTCTACTTTGCCTTTAGCGACCAGGAACAGCGCGTCGCCGGCGTCGCCGTACCGAAAGATCATCTGGTCCGGCTCGCAGCGCTGCACCGAGCAAAGCGCTTCAAGCTGCTGCCGCTGCTCCGTCCCCAGCGCCTCAAAGCTGGGGAACGCGGCGAACAGCGCCTCTTGAGATGGCAGCGTCACGCTCATTCAGCATTCCCTTCCAGCGCATATTCCACCGCCTCATCCAGCGTCATCGCCCGCCCCGCGTCCCAGGCGGCGGCAAAAGCTTCCTCGCCTAGTGCCTCAGCCGCCGAAGCCAGAATGTTGTCCATCTCCACTTGGATCATGGGGTTCCGAGCGCTGCCGATGCTCTCGCGCAGAGAGGCGGCGGCTCCCTCTAACATGGTTGCCTGTGCGAGATGGCCTTGCCTATAAGCCACATCTCCCAAGCCGTCTAAGTTCCCAGCAATGCCCTCCAATTCCCCCAGCCGCCGCCGGATACTCAGACTTTCCTGGTACAAGTCCCGTGCCTTTGCGTAGTCGCGTTGATAACAAGCGACGCTGCCCAAATTGTTGAGCGAGGCAGCGACACCCATCTGGTTTCCTAGCTGCCGGTATGTAGTCAAACTCTCCTCAAGAGAGTCTCGCGCCCCTGCATAGTCTTTTTGGTTTGAGGTCACCTCACCTAAGTTGTTGAGCGCGTTGGCGATGCCCTGCGGGTCTTCTAATTGCCGGTAAACGGCCAGGCTTTCTCTGTACAAGGTCCGTGTCTTTGCGTAGTCTCCTTGATACGAGGCCACGTTTCCCAAACTAAGGAGCGAGGCAGCAAAGCCTCCCTGGTTCCCCAACTGCCGGTACACGGTCAGGCTCTCCTCCAGAAAGCCTTGCGCCCCTGCATAATCCCCTTGATCTAAGGCCACGCTCCCTAAGTTGTTGAGCACGTTGGCGATACCCTCCTGATCTTTCATCTGCCGGTAAACGGTTAGACTTTCCCCGTATAAGCTTCGCGCCCTTGCGTAGTCGCTCTGGTAATAAGCTATGCTGCCTAGGTTAAGGAGTGAGGCAGCGACGCCACGCCGATGCCCTAACTGCCGGTAATCGGTTAAGCTTTCCTCGTATAAGGCTCGCGCTCCCACGTAGTCGCCCTGGGCATAGGCCATGATTCCTTCTCCGTTCAGCGCCTTTGCCCGGCATATGGATGCTTTTCTTTCTTCTGCGCCCGCCCGTGCCAGCGCCAGGTCCAGCCGGCGACGGCCTTCCGACAGATGGCCCCGCACATACCAGAACCGCCACAACGCCGCTGCAAGACGCAGCCCATCCTCTCCGCCATCCGCCCGCTGCTGTTCCCAGGATAGGCTGGCCCGCAGGTTGTCGTGTTCCCTTTCCAGCCGCGACAGCCATGATGCCTGATTCGGCCCCGTCAACTGCGGCTCCGCTTCCTCCGCCAGCGCGACGCACCACGACAGATGATTATCTTGTACGGTGCCGGCCTCGCCCCGTTCCTCTAATCGCTCTGCCGCGTACTGACGCACTGTTTCCAGCAGGCGGTAGCGGCCCTGTCCGTCCTCTCCTTCCTCGTATACCACAAGGCTTTTGTCGACAAGGGCCGTCAGGAGGTCCAGCACTTCCCAGTCTTCCACAGCCTCACCGACGCAGACGGCTTCCGCTGCTTCCAAAGTCCAGCCGCCTGCGAAGACCGACAGGCGGCACAAGAGCGCCTTTTCCTGCTCCGTCAGCAGGTCGTAAGACCAATCAATCAGCGCTTGGAGCGTTTGCTGACGCGGCAGGGCCACCCGCGAGCCGCCGGTCAGCAGGCGGAAGCGCTGGTCTAAACGGGTGTTGATCTGCTCCACGGACAAAGAGCGCACGCGGGCAGACGCAAGCTCTATCGCCAATGGAATGCCGTCCAGCCGGGAACAGACCGACGCCACGGCGAGGGCATTGGCGTCGGTGACGGCAAACGACGGCTGCGCGGATTGGGCGCGGTCGGCAAACAAAGCCACGGCCTCAGACTGCGACACGCTTTGGGCGGTCTGCGCCCGCTTAGGGTCAGGCAGGGACAGCGAGGGGACACGGTAGGACTGCTCCCCCGGCACGTTCAGCGGCTCCCGCGAAGACGCCAAAAGGTGGACGCCAGGGCAGAAGCGGAGCAGGTCGGCGGCGAGGGACGCGCAGGCGGCAACTAAGTGTTCGCAGTTGTCCAGCACCAAGAGCAGGCGCTTTTCTTTCAGCGTCTCGGTCAGCGACTGCGAAATGGTTTGGCCGGGCTGCTCTTTGACCCCTAGCACATCCGCCACGGCCTGCGGCACAAGCGCCGGATCGGACAGCGCCGCCAGTTCCACCAGCCAGACACCGTCAAAATACTGATCGAGCAGATCGGCGGCGACTTGCAGGGACAGCCGGGTCTTGCCGCTGCCGCCTGCGCCGGTCAAAGTCAACAGACGGCTTTTCCCCAGCAGCGCCTTGACCTCGGCGGCCTGCGTCTCGCGTCCGATAAAAGAAGACAACTGCTGGGGCAGGTTGTTGGGCAGAGCAGGGTTATCCAGGGAGCGCAGGGGCGGGAACTCGGCAGGAAGCGACGAGTGAAGCATCTGAAAAACACGCTCCGGGCGGGATAAGTCTTTCAGGCGGCGCTCACCCAAATCCCGCAGCGTGACTTCGGGCGGGAGCGCGTTGCCGACAAGCTGCTGCGCCGCCAGCGACAAAAGCGTCTGGCCGCCATGCCCGGCAGACATCAGGCGGGCGACACGGTTCAGCGGCGGCCCGAAGTAGTCACCGCCCCGCTCTTCGGCAACGCCCGTGTGCAGCGCCATCCGCACCAAGATTGGCTTTTCAGTCTCCCATGCCTCAGCAGCAAGGGCCATCTGGGCGGCGTAAGCGGCTTGCAGGGCTTCGGGCGCGGCGGGAAAGGCGGCGCAGAAGGCATCGCCAACGGTCTTGAAGACATAGCCGCCGCTGGTCTCAATGGCACCGCGCAGAAGCTGATCATGGCGAGCCAATGCCGGACGCATGGCGTCCGGGTCCTGCTCCCAAAGCTGGGTGCTGCCCTGAATGTCGGTAAACAGGAACGTAACGGTGCCGGTGGGTCGTGAGTGCATGGCTGTCTCCCTGCGAAAAAGGCTGTCTGCTTTTGCGTAGTTACCGATGCCGGCGCGGATTTCCTTCTGCGGGCAGGAAGGAACTTGACGCCTCGGCGGCGAAACCTCTGCCAGTGAGACTTCTTCCGTATGAACACCTCGCAGTCACTCGCTTTTTTACAAACAGTCCTGGCACACGGGCCTGTCGGCTATGCTTTTGTGGACTCGGCCCTGCGCTTTGCGGCGGTCAACGATCAGCTTGCGGAGATTAACGGGCTGCCGGCGGCGGAGCATCTGGGCCGGCTGGTCGGCGACGTGCTTGGCCCCGCGCTTTGGACGAGCCGCAAGCCGCTCTTTGAGCGGGCGCTGGCCGGGGAAGCGGTTGTTGACCTGCGCCTGCCGGGCCGGTGGAACGCGCCCGAAGGGAAAAATGGCCGCGTCTTAGTTTCCTACTATCCGGTTTGGTCCGAAGGCGCAGTTGTCGGTGTCGCCGTTGTCGTGCGCGATGTGACCGAGCAGGAGCGGGCCGAAACAGCTCTTGCGGTCCGCGAACAGGAATACCGCTTGGTGTTTGACGCCAACCCGCAGCCGATGTGGGTGTATGATACCGAAACCCTGCGCTTTTTGGATGTCAACAACGCCGCCGTGCGTGTCTACGGCTACTCTCGCGCCGAGTTCTTGTCCATGACCATCGCCGACATCCGGCTGCCGGAAGATGTTGCCGCCATGACCGCCTCCGTGCAGACGCAGCGCATTGGGGTCTGGCGCGACGGTCCCTGGCGTCACCTGCACCGGGACGGGACACCCTTATGGGTAGAGATTGCCGCCAATTCCCTGCACTTTCACGGACGCCCGGCCCGGCTGATCCTTGCTCTGGACATCACCGGGCGGGTGGCAATGGAGCAGGAACGCGCAGAGACCGCCCGGCGTGAGCAGGCGTTTCTGCGGGACGTTTTAGCATCCGTGACTGAAGGCAAGCTTCAGCTTTGCAGCTCTGACGATCAGCTTCCAGCCCCATTGACTACAATCAGCGCACTTCTGCCGCTGACGCCGGAGGCCGGGCTGTACGCGCTGCGGCGTCAGGCGGAGGACTTCGCCTCAATCGCAGGCCATGACGGTCTGCGGCAGTATGACCTGATGACGGCGGCGTCCGAAGCGGGCATGAACGCCATTGTCCATGCCGGGGGCGGCACGGCGCAGGTCTCGGCCAGCCCTGGCGGCACCGTGCAGGTGCGCGTCGAAGACCACGGCACAGGCATCACCATGGAGAACCTGCCCCGCGCGACTCTTGCCCGCGGCTTCAGCACGAAGGCGACGCTGGGCCACGGCCTGAAAATGATGCTGGAAACCGCCGACAGGCTGTTTTTGCTGACCGGGCCGGCCGGAACCACACTGGTTCTGGAACAAGAGCGCGTCGCCCCCACCCCGGCCTGGCTATGATTGTTCGCTCTTTGAAGCTTTATTCGCCGCTGTGCCTGTGGATGGCATGTCTTCTTGTATGCAGCGGAAGTGCCTGGGCGCAAACTCTCAGTCCGCCATCCGCCGCCGCGAGACCGGCTCTCCTGACCCCATCCAGCGCAGCGCTCATTCAGGTGAACAGCCAGATTGTGTTTTCAGTCCATTCCTTCGGCGACGAGCGGGCGCAGGACCGGGCGGACCTTGCCAACCTGCGCCTGGCTGAAGCCCTGCGCGGGCTGTTTGCCGGACAGGCTTCGGCAGTCATTCCGGTAGCATCGGTCGGGGAGCAGGACGGCCAGACCGTGCTGCTGCTGGACGGCAAGCTGCTCCTGACCGTCACCGATGCCGACGCCGAAGCGTCCGGCAAGCCGGCGGCGCTGCTGGCGCTCACCTGGGCCGACAGTATCAACCGCGCCTTCCGGCAGGCCGAGCGGGAGCGCCGGCCCGCGTACCTGCGCTGGGCATTGGAATGGGCCGCGCTGACTCTGCTGCTCGGCACTGCCGCCAACGCCGCGCTTCAAGCCGTGACCCGGCGCGGCGGGCATCGTCCGGGCTGGCCGGCTCAGACCTTGCTGTGGCTTTTAGTCGTTCGGCAGATTATCAACTTGTTCCCGCAGACCCGCCCTTTCTACATCCTGCTTGTGACCGGCTCACTCCGCCCGCTTGTCTTATGCCTTGTCATCGGCCTGCCGGCTGCGATTTTGGCCCGGCTGTGGAGTTTTGCTTTGCGGCGGCTGTTTCCGCCCATGCCGGAAGACCTTTCCCCGCAGGACCGGACGGAGCGGACATTTCAGCGCCGCGTCACGCTGGCGCGGGTGGCGGAAGTCACCGGTGCAAGTGTGCTTTGGACCCTCGCCGGGATTACGCTGATAAGCTGGACCGGCCTGAACTTGTCGGCCTTGCTGACGTCCGCCGGATTGATCGGCGTCGCCATCAGTATTGTCGCCCAGGACTCGCTGAAAGACTTGGTGGCGGGGATTTACATTCTCGCCGACGACCGGTTCGGCGTCGGCGATACCGTGGCAATCGGCGCGTATGAAGGCCGCGTCGAAAAGCTGAACCTGCGGGCAACACAAATTCGGGACATGTCCGGGCGGCTGATCACGATCTCGAACCGGGGCATTGTGGATGTCGCAAACCTGACGGCGCGATGGGCGCAGGTAGACTTCAAAGTTGGCGTCTCCTACTATGCTGACCTCGCTGAGGCGCAGAAACTGCTTGAAGAAGCGGCATCGGCGCTGGCCGCCGAATGGCCGGAGCGTGTGCTGGCCCCGCCGGAAATGCTCGGCGTGGATGCCTTCACCGACCAGAGCATTACCCTGCGGCTGGTTGTCCGTACCCCACCGGGCGACCAATGGGCTGTCGGTCGGGAGCTGCGGGCGCGGGTCAAGGCCGCGTTTGACAGTGCAGATATCGCCATCCTCAACAGCCTCTACGCCCCGCCCCCTGCCCCGGTCCCGCCTGCGCCTAACCTGGTTCCTGCGCCTAACCTGGTTCCTGCGCCTAACCTGGTTCCTGCGCCTAACCTGGTTC
>CAXTER010000120.1:0-12037 GCA_964243345.1 uncultured Armatimonadales bacterium | reverse complement strand
CGCAGCGTGTGCGTTTGTCGGTGCTGCCGGGCTTGACGGGTTTGTGGCAGGTGTCTGGGCGTGCGGAGTTGTCTTTTGAGGCATCGGTAGCGCTGGATGCGGCGTATGTATCGCGTCAGTGTGTGTGGCTGAACGTGGTGATCTTGTGCCGGACCATCCCCGCCGTCCTCACCGGACATGGGGCGTACTGAAGCAAGAAGAGACCTCACCCCAGAAGAACCTCACCCGGCAGCAAGCTGCCACCCTCTCCTTAACAAGGAGAGGGTATGCAAGCATTACTGCGTATCAGCGCTTGCGCTGGGGTGAGGTCTTTTTCTGTCAGCGATGAAGGAAACACGACATGATTTTGCGGGACGATGAAGCAGTGGAAATCGCAACCTCAACTGGGCCGATGCGGACGGCGATTCTCAGGCCGGCTGCGGAAGGCCGCTATCCCGGCCTCGTGCTGTTTTCCGAAATCTTTCAAATCACTGCGCCGATCCGCCGCATGGCCGCGCTGCTAGCCGGCAACGGCTACGTTGTCGCCGTGCCTGAAGTCTACCATGAGCTGGAGCCAATGGGAACCGTGCTGGCGTATGACACCACCGGGGCGGACAAAGGCAACGCCGACAAGATTACCAAAGAACTGGCAAGCTATGACTCTGACGCCCGCGCCGTTTTAGACTTCCTCAAAATACATCCTGCCTGCACCGGCAAGCTGGGCGTCATGGGTGTTTGCCTCGGCGGCCATCTGGCGTTCCGGGCCGCGATGAATCCGGACGTTGCCGCCGGCGTCTGCTTCTACGCCACCGACATCCACACGCGGTCGCTGGGCAAAGGCCAAAACGACAACACGCTGGACCGCATGGGTGAGATTGCGGGGGAAATGCTAATGGCCTGGGGCCGTCAGGACCCGCATGTTCCCCGCGAAGGCCGTCAGCTTATTTACAATACTATGAACGACGCCGGGGTCACGATGCAGTGGCACGAGTTCAACGGCGCTCATGCCTTCCTGCGCGACGAAGGCCCCCGCTATGACCCTGCACTGGCCCGCCTCGCCTTTACCTTGATTTTGGAACTGCTGGACCGCAGGCTAAAGTAGAGCATTTATTTCAGCTTGTGACGAAGCGCATAATGCTCCGCAAACTGTTCCCGCACCTGAAAACTTGCCTGCTTTTCGGTGCCTTCCTTTAATCGCTGCTGGTGAAACACATGATGGCCTACTTCATGCGGCAGGACATGGCCTAAGATAAAGCGGTTCAAGTCTTCTCGTCTCCATTGGCATATCCACCGGCTTCCAGACTTCTGAACTTGCAGTCCATATTCCAGCGCATCTGCTAAACCAATCTCTATGTCGCTAAGTTTAACAGTAGAAGGCTGCTTGAAGAGCAATGTTGCTGTAATTGAGTAAATGTAGATTGCTGACTTCGGCTTAACAAAGTAACGGGCGTAGGCTGAACCGTCTTTGCGAGTTGCCGGAACGAGGCCAATAGCCTCTAACCCTGCTAAATCCTGTTCTGGTAGCTGCGTCAAAGCCTGCTGAATCTCATCCAGTGAGCAGGGATACACGTAGTTCGGCAGCAAGGGCCTCTCGAAAAACTTCATGCTCATGGTTTGATGTTCAGTTTCCTGCCGCTGCTCTCCTGCCCCTTTTCCTGCTGTGACTGGGTATACTCAAATACAGAATTCTCAGGTTACAAACACATGCTCGATCCGAATAATTTTGATGCACGCTGGACACTGCTGCTTGGCGTGCCGGTCATCGCTTGGCTCTCCGTGATCGCCTGGCGGCGGACGCAGGCGGTTGTCCGGCGCATCCGCGACGTGCGCGTCGAGATGGCGCGTCACCCACAGGACCCGTATCAGGCGCTGGCGGCGCTGATGGCGGAAGAAGAAGCACAGAAAGAAGTCAAAGCACGGAAAGAAGTCAAAGCAGGGAGGCGCTGATGGCAAAAGGAGTGACCGACCGGCAGCAGGAAGTGTTTAACTTCATTGTGGCCTACTTGGAAGACAAGGGCTATCCGCCGACTATTCGGGAAATGCAGCTTGGGCTAAATATCGGCTCTCTGCGCGGCGTCACGATCCACCTGGATGCCCTGCAAAAGAAGGGCTATATTGAGCGCCTGTCGGCCAAAGACGGCCCCCGCACGTCACGCGGCATTCGGATTCTGGCCCGGCTGGAAACGCGGGCAAAAGATGAAGAATCCGGCCTGCGCCGCCTGCCGCTCATCGGCACCATCGCGGCGGGGACGCCGCTGCTGGCGAACCAGAACATTGAAGACATCGTCGCGGTCCCGAACCAGCTTTTGCGACCGAGCGGGCCGGACTGCTTTTTGCTGCGGGTTCAGGGCGACAGCATGACCGGCGCACACATTATGCCGGGCGACTTGGTGCTGATCCAGCCGCAGGCCACGGCAGAAAACGGCGACATTGTCGCGGTGCGTCTCGGCGAAGAAGCGACGGTCAAGAAGTTTGCCCGGCACGGCAACCGGATTGAGCTGCAAGCCCAGAATCCGAATTACGCGCCGATCCCGCTGCGAAAGTCCGACAACGCCGCGATTATCGGCAAAGTGATCGGCCTGTTGCGGGGGTATTCGGGATAATCCATGAAATACTGCTGCTTATGCCTGATCACTCTGTTCCTCGCTGGCTGCTCCAAGCCTGCGCCGCCGCCGGTTGCTCATAAAGGCGTCGGCGACTTATCCGTGACACTGACGGCAGGCTCACCGCCGCATGTCGGGGATAACACTTTCAGTGTGACGCTGGCAAACTCCTACACGCAGGCACCCATCGGCAACGCCAATATCACAGCGACTCCGGAAATGCTTTCGCACACCGGCACCGGCAGCCCCAGCAGCGGGCGGTCGCAGGGAAACGGCCTGTACCAAGTTCCAATTCGGCTCGGCGTCGCCACCCGGTACGACATCAGCCTGCATATTGAGCGGCCCGGCTCCCCGCCAACAGATGTTTCTTTCCCCGTAGAAGCGGCCCAATAAAAGAGAAAAGGAGAAGCAAATGGTTGAGATAGAAGCGCGTTATGATGGTGGCAAGAAGTGTACGCTCACGCATCAGGAAGGCGCGACACTTGAGACCGACGCGCCCAAAGACATCGGCGGCGATGCGTCGGCGTTCAGCCCAACGGATTTGGTCGCTGCTGCGCTGGCATCCTGCGTTCTGACTACGGTTGCCATGTATGGCGAGCGTCACGCGCTGAACCTGGACGGCATGACAGCCCATGTCGGCAAGGAGATGATTGCCTCGCCGCGCCGGATTGGCCGCCTGCCGCTGACCGTGCATCTGCCGGCATCCGTGGCCGAAGATGTTCGGCCCCATATTCAGCGCATTGCCTACGCCTGCCCCGTCCATGCCAGCCTGCACCCGGAAATTGACGCCCCGATTGAGCTGGTTTACGATTTATGACCGTATGAAACAAAACAAGCCCGCTTCTTTTGGAAGCGGGCTTGTTTTTGGGACAGCAAAAGCGTCTAGTTGTAGCTGAATGTGCCGACAAAGTTGTTGGCGTTTAGGTTAGACGTTCCGGCGGCTTCACCGACAAATGCCGTGTCCTGGTTGTCCGTCGACACAGTCGCGCTCCGGCCCGCTGAGATTTGGATACCGCGCGTGTACTTGACATGGCCGTCGGTGAACGCGAAATTCGCGGCTCCCGTATGCACCGGCGCGAGAACATAAGGGCTGGTGCCGCCGCCGGTGTCGGCGCGGGGCGGGTTGCCCATGCCGACTGTCGCACTTGCGCCGCAAACATACTTGGCGTTCTTGGTCCAGTCCAAGTAGCCGACCAGAGTTGCCGAGTCGCCGCCATTGCCGCTGGGCGATGCATAAGTGCCGGAAACTGCCCCGACATCGTTCAGAGGATTAGTGATGTCCGTCTGCCCACCCTGGGTCTCAAACAGCAGAACTGTGCTGGCGGGAGCATTAAGCTGGGCCAGTGTCGCGCTGCCGAGATTGGAGTTGATGCCGTAGGAGACCGGCACATCCGTCTCGTTATGTCCCTCCAAATTAGTTGCGGTTGCCGTAGGATCGTCGGGACACTTAAAGACGCCGGTGCTTTTGACATACGAGTAGGCTTCTGCGCCCCATCCGGTGCCGGCGCTGTTACCGCCGGATGGAAACCGCTCATCATAATCCTGGTTGTATTGAACAAGAGCCAGGCCAAGCTGGTGCAGGTTGGACTCACAGGAGGCGCGGCGTGCGTTTTCGCGGACTTTCTGAAAGACCGGGAACAGGATCGCCGCGAGAATCGCGATAATGGCGATCACGACGAGCAGCTCAATCAGCGTAAAGCCCACGCCGGGCGCGGGTGTCTTACGTTTCATCATTCTCAATGGATTTCCTTAAACTTAATAGGCTGCCGACTTTTTTGCCGGCGCTCTCTTTCTATACCAACTTTCCAAAAAACTTAATGCCGAAAAGGGAAATTGGATACAAATCCCGAACTAGCGCTTATGATTACTTCTTCCGACGCGCTTCTTCGCGCTTATCCGCCGGCCCTGCCTGCGCCCGGTCCGGCGCTCTGGCTGCCATTTCACAAAGGGGAGCTGCTGGTACATACTGACAATGAAGGCATTCTCAGCCTGCACCACGGAACGCAAAGCAGCGTAGAAGCGCTCAGCCTGAACGTGCCGCTCTATCTGGGAACGCTGGGCGGGACGCCCTGCCTGGCCGCCGAAGTGAGCGCAGACGGCGACCTGCCGGACGGCTGGGTGTCCGTCAACCTGCGCGGCCTGTTCGGCAAAGTGTCCGAGGCCGAGTACAGCCTGGCGGGCTATGCGTCGCAGGTGCTGTACTGGCGTCGCACCAGCGTCTTTTGCCCGGTCTGCGGTCACCGAACGGAAGCCAAAGACGGCGACTGGGGCCGGAAGTGTCCCGAATGCGGTCATGTGGGGTATCCGCATCTGTCCCCGGCCACACTGATCTTGGTTCAGGACGGCCCGCGCCTGCTGCTGGCACAAAAGCCGGGGTGGGGGACACGGTGGAGCATTTTGGCGGGCTTTGTCGAGCCGGGCGAGTCGCTGGAAGAATGTGTCCGGCGGGAAGTCAAAGAAGAAGTGGGCTTGGATGTGGGGACACTGGCCTACATGGGCAGCCAGCCCTGGCCGTTCCCGCATCAGCTCATGGTCGGCTTCACCGCCCAGTATGCAGGCGGGGAAGTGCAGGCGGAAGCGGCGGAGCTGGAACGCGCTGCTTGGTTCACGCGGGACACGCTGCCCGACCTGCCTCCGCCGGTCAGCCTGTCCCGGCAGATGATTGATACGTGGGCAAAGCAGGGGTAAAAACCTCATCCGGAGACAAGAGACCTCACCTCGTTGCAAGCAACGACCCTCTCCTTGTTAAGGAGAGGGTGGAAACTTGTTTCCGGGTGGGGTCTCTTGTTTCCGGGTGAAGTTGTCACTTCTCCGTCATCGGCACGACAAACCGGCTGGCGGCTTGCTCGACGGTCAATGTCACGCCGGCTGGGGAATGGCCTTCCTCGTCAAAGATTACCAACTCATTGCTCCCTGCGTTCAGCCAGGGCTCCGGCAGGTACAGGCCGTTGACTGGAAGTTTCTCCGGGTAACGTCCTAAGTTGTGTCCGTTCAGCCAAATAAAGCCGCGAGACAGGCCGGTGGTGGTGACGCGCAGGATTGGGTGCGGCCCGGTCACGGCGGGCGGTGCGGCAGTGAATGCCGCGCGGAAGTAAGCGGGTGCGCCGCTCGTGGAAGCTGCCGCGCCTGGCTTCCAGCCGGCCAAAGTTTTCGGCTCGGCAATGCCGCCCTGCATCTTCCAGCCGGTGACTGCGATTTCGTCCCCTGCGTTGACTTCTTGCAGGGTGGCTGCCCCTTGAACGCCGCCCCCGCCGTCGGTGTTTTCCACGAGAACCGCCAGCGTGTTCGGCCCGGCGGTGTTCCAGGCGGGGTCAAGAAGAGCGTCGAACGGCTGGCCCCAGCCTTGATGGTTTCCGACCTGTTTGCCGTTCAGGAAAACAGTGGCATTGTCGTCTACGTTCTCAAAATGAATCCGATGGTGCGCCCCATCAATCGCTGGAAGCGTGGCAGTGTACCAGGCAAAGCCCCGGCGTCCGTGGAAGATGTCCGGCCCTGTCGTCCCATCGGTCCAGCCTGCTCCTGCTGTGTCCGTCGGAGGCGCGAGGTGATCGGCATCGGCATTTGCTTGAAGACGCCATGTTGTAATTGCTGATTTCGCTTCTTTGCCGGTGTCCAGCATTACCGGGCCGCGCAAACCTTTGGCGTCTAAAGCGTCAACCGGCCCCATATACCCGAACTCTTTGGGCCGTCCGTAATGCGCGGCCAGCACGGCAAGCTGCGTCTGTCCGGCAGGCAGCGTTACAGCGACGCCTTCTTTCACAGAGCCGCTGGCGCTGTGCTGGCCGTCGGTGAAGACCGAGGCCCAATCCCCGCCGTCGGTGAACTTCAGTGTGTATATCCCCGCCTTCGGCACGTTAACCGCCGTTCGGTACCAGGCATACGCACTGGCGTCCCCGTCCGCGCCCATCGGCAGAGGGTATGCGCTTGCCATCCAGGCTGCGTCTAGGTATGACGGCGCGGCCTCGGCATCACCCGGCAGCGTCTGCCAGGCGCTGAGGGTGGGAGCAGCGGGAAGGCTGGTCGGCAAAGAATACGGCCACAAAGCAGTCGCCGCAATGTTGTTTGTTCCGAACAGCATTCCAGGGGCAACTTTGTCGCTCCGGCTTTCCGCGGTCAGATGCAGTTTGCCGTTGACTAATGCGGTGTCACCAACATATTCCAGACCGACCAGAACATTACTATCAGCAAACCAGGTAAGGTCGGCGTAGTGCGTCGGCATGGCAAGAACATGAACCGTCTGCCCGCCAATTTGGAAACTGGATATATTTACGACATTGGGAAGCATTTGGGTACTGGCTGTCAGCAGATTGCCGGCTTTCTGAACTGAGCCGTTGTCAGTGACTTTTGCTGTTCCTGTCAGCCGAAACCGCAGTTCCGCCGTGTCACCGATTGGCCCGTATGCGACCAGCGTGGTCAGATTGCCGCTATGCTGGATGCCGAGTAGGGGCGTGGCGCGTTCCAGTGTGACGCCGGGCAGGAGCGGGAAATCATGCACAATTGGCGCGATCTGGCCCGGCGCAAGGGTCAGCGTTCCATTCTCTGGGAACAGCGTGCCGTCGGCGTTTTTGACCTGCGTTTTGACGGCGCTGGCAGTAGGATTGTCCAGAAACAGGATCGTTCCCGACGGCGACGTGCGGGCCGTGACATGCACGTCGGGGTCAGTCGCAGCGCTTTGGTAAGCCTCGGTCGCATTGTCGCTGTTCTCTAGAATAGACGCGAAGCTTTGAGCGAACAGCGCCGCCCGCTTGAAGCGGTAATAGGTGGGGCGCAGGTCGCCTGCCTGCCCGATGGCCGCGCCGTAGTCGTAGCTTGCGGAGTCCTCGTCGTCGTTCGTGTAGCCGAAGTTCGTGCCGCCGTGGAACATGTAGAAGTTCAGGCCGTTGCCGCCGTAGGCCAGCACTTTCCAGATGCGCCGGTCGTAAGTGTCGGCGTCCGCCTGCGTCTGCCCGTAGCGGTCGTACCAGACGCTCCAAAACTCGGTGGTCATCCACGGGGAGGCCCGGCCTGCGCTGCTCCAGGGGGTGTCCCCAGCCGGGTCGCTGCCGTGATGCAGGCCGCTGAAGAAATAGGGAACTTGCAGACCCAAAGAAACGGCTTTACTTTGCAGGTACGTGAAGTATGAGTTCGGCAGCACCCGGCCCCAGCCTTGCGGGTCTTCGTTCTCAAGCTGCACTAAAATTACCGAGCCGCCGCGGTTAATTTGGTTTGCGGCGATGACCGGCATTAAATGGTCCCAAAAGCGGTCTACGGCAGTGAGAAACTGCGGATTGGCTTCACGAACTTTGAGGCCCGGCACGAACCGAAGCCAGACCGGGTAGCCGCCGCTGTCCCATTCGGCGCAGTAGTACGGGCCGACGCGGCAGATGGCGTAAAGGCCAAGCGAGTGGGCCAGTGTCAGGAACGCGCCTAGATCGTGGTCGCCGGAAAAGTCAAACTGGCCCGGATGCGGCTCGTGGAAGTTCCAAAACGTGTACACTTCCACGCAGTTGAACCCGGCCCGTTTAAGGCGCAGCAGCCGGTCGCGCCAAAGCTGATGCGGGATGCGGGCATACTCCATGCCGCCGGACATAATAAACGTCCGCTTGCCGTGGATCATAAACCCGCGCCCGTCAAAGTTGATGGAAGACGCGGCGGCGGGAGCCGGGGGAAAGAGATTGTCGTCGGCGGAGGCGGCTTGCAGGGACACGCCCGCAAGAAGCAGGACGGCAAGCCAAAAGGTAATCGTGTTTCTCATAGTTACGGTGGATTATACCAAAACGGCGCGGCAGGAAGAGGGTTCTTCTCTGACGCGCCGCAGCGGGACGCAGAAAGTAATTAAAAGTAATTATTGGCTAAAGTGATTATTGGCCGCTGAAGGTGATGGCGAACCCATGCTGACCCATCGTGTCTACCCCCGCCGCTTCCGGGCTGTAGCACGAGTCCTGAAGGTCTGTGGACACGCACGCCCCGTAGCCTGTTGACACCGAGGGCGGCTGGAAATACTTGGCGTGGCCGTCGCACAAAATGTAGTTCGCCCCCGCTGTGTGCCGAGCCGTGGCCAGAAGATACACCTGACCGGCAGCACGCTGAGACAGGCCCGCGCCTAGAGGCAGGGTCAGGCCGGGACTTCCTCCATCTCCGGTGCCGGGGCCGGCACCCCAGTGGCCGCTGAACGAGTCGCAGCCGTTTCCCGACGCCGACTCGAAGCCGCTAGGCGGCTTCTGATTAAAGTTGTTGGTGCTTTCATCGTTGGTCGTCACGTCTACGGGCGCTCCTGATACTTCATAAATCAGCACAATGCTGGCTGGATTGATGAAGTGGCCCAAAGTGTATGAGGGGGAGCGGTGCTGGGCGTCTGCCGCGCCGCCGGGCGTCAGGTCCTGGTTCATGCCATACGAGACAGGCACTGCCGTGTTGTTGCCGGTGGAGGTATAGGAATTGGTGCTGTCGTCGGGGCATTTGTAGACCCCCGTGCTTTTGACGTAGGGGTAGATGTGTCCGGCCCACCCTTGCGGGACACCGTAGAAGCAGTAGGGGAGCTGCTCGTCATAGTCCTGGGTGTACTGGATGAAAGCGAGACCAAGCTGCTTTGTGTTGGACAAGCAGGCGGTGCGGCGGGCGTTCTCGCGCACTTTTTGGAACACGGGAAACAAAATAGCGGCAAGGATAGCAATAATGGCAATGACTACAAGAAGCTCGATAAGCGTGAAGCCGGTGATCTTTCGAAGACGATTCATCATTTAAACCCTTTCTTCTGCTGACATGGAGCGCTGCCGGCTGAGAGCCATGCTATTCATGGCTTCAAACCAGTCTGCTACTCATTTAGGAATGTACTCGCAGTGTATCATAGTCCGGCACTTGTGTCAAGGGGACTAAAAACTTACTTTGGCATGTGGCTCAAGTTGATGAATTTCCGCCGAAAAAGCAAGCCTCACAACAGTTACCAAACAGAAAGTGGACAAGACGTGGGTATTTGGAGCCAGACTAAGTTCTGCTTGACATCAAATTAGTGCCAAAATCGTTGACAATAACCGCTATGGGCAATACAACGAAGGCATCTTCCAGCAAATGCCTGCGCTCCAAAAGGTAATCTCGTTTCTCCTAGCGGCGACCAATTGTTGTACCAGAGAAGCAGGGCAGGAAGACATCTTGGAAACGTCTTCCTGCCCTGCTTGCTCTTCAGCGATCAAACCAGCGATCTAATTAATTCTTTAGTGCTGGGCCGTACATGAAAGTCAGCACTTCAGGTGAAACAAGCTGGTCCAGCGGGACCTGGAGTGGAGCCGCTCCGGGAATGTTTGTGTTGTTGTGAATAAAACAAACAGACGACAATTTCAGGTACTTTGCGTGGCCGTCCGCCGCCAAATAATTGTTGGCTTGAGACGTGGACTGGTCGTGCCAGTTAGTGAGCGGTGCGCCGGTTCCGTTGCTGGTGTCCCAGTCTGCCCCTCCGGTCCAGCCCTTGTTCAAAAGCAGGGCTGTATAGCTGAGCGGGACAGACGGGTCTTCCAGCGTACTTGTTCCCCATGCCGTTGCCGGATTGGTTTGACCGTATCCTTCGCTTTCATAAACGAGGACGGTAAATGCTGGAGTGGTAAACATTGCAAGCTTGAGACCACTGGAAGCCGCAGAAAAATTATCATTCCAAACGGTGTAGTTCATGGAATACGAAACTTTCGGGCTGGTATGGATGTAGCATAATTATTCTCCTTTATTCCATGAAGCCTTCGGGCCGAGATTTAGGGATATGAAACATAGTAGCCAGCACCAGCATCATGCTTTCCTATCCCTTAAAGAGCAGAATGATGCTGGCCGGGACCGCGAATGCCGGAATGGAAATTCCAATGCATTGAGTTTAAGTGCAAGCAAAAAGGCACGAAGTGTCAGAAGAGGCAAATCCAAGACGGTATCCCCCGCAGGCGGACTTGCCATCTGCGAGCGGAAAACCGGTTGGCCTGGCGGGAGCAGAGGCGGAGCGCAGATCCCTCCCTAACGCTCTGCCTCTCCTTACTGTGCTTTTTTATTCCTCGAATGTTTCCACCTGGCCTGTGGTGCCTAGATTTGCGGGAAGAACCTGAGTGGGGCCTGTCCCGGCCGGCTGAAAGAACCACGAAACGGAAGACAGCTTCAGATACTTTGCGTGGCCGTCCATCGCCAAATAGTTTGCGGACCGGCTGGGAGAATTATCATGCCAGGTAGCAAGCTGAGAAGCATTATCAGTGTTCCAGTCGGAGTTCCCAGCTAAGTTGGTATTAGTTTTGACCAGTGGAAGAGAAGGGTCGGCCACTTGCCCCAGTGTTGTGGTCCTGCTGCCGCCCTCATACAAAAGAACTGTTGAGGCGGGAGCCGTCAACTGTGCCAGGCCCTGGCCGGCGTCGTTGTTGCCATTGCCATGGTTCCAGATATTGTAGTTCATGCTGTACGAGACTTTAGGCGCTTGAGCGCCGTCATCGGGACAAGCGTACAGGCCGACCGACTTTACATAGGGGTAAATCATGTTCGCCCAGCCGTTGGGGTAGCCGGTAGATGTCGCCGTCGGGGCGAGGATGAGTGAAGCGGCGGTTGCACAGGGAAACTTTTCATCAAAATCCTGATTGTACTGGATGATCGCCAGTCCGATCTGCTTTTCGTTGGACAGGCAGGCGGTCCGGCGGGCGTTCTCCCGCACCTTTTGGAACACAGGGAACAAAATGGCGGCGAGGATAGCAATAATAGCGATGACAACGAGAAGCTCGATGAGCGTGAAGCCGGTACGGCTCCGAAGACGATTCATGGGTGATAGTCTCTCTTTCAACAGTACAGTACATCTTTAAGGCAAGACTTGGGCCAGATAGAAATGGCTCCAAGCAAAAGCTCGCCTCGCAGAATGTACCAAGTGTAGCACAGTCTGGCGCTTATGTCAAGAGAGCAAAAACTTTATTTGGTACACTGAATTTCGTGCTGAAAACCTTGAAACATAAGCTCAGCGCCGTGGCACAATCTTTCACAGGGATTTTTTGGAGCCATTTTGACAAGTGTTTGGAGCCAGTTCAAGCGCAGAACATCTGCTTTCCAGCAAAGCTTTTTGCATTTTCTTTTTTTCTGTCTCTTGACAAAGATGTGCAGCGTTGCTATAATTGGGACAGTTCCTATTCAGGACAACTTCCCGGTTATTTTTGGGGCCAAATCATATGGCTCCAAAACTATCTTGGAGCCATCAACGAAAGGTTACATTCCATGAACAGCCGTCATCATTCTCGTGGTTTTACGCTGATCGAGCTTCTTGTCGTGATTGCAATCATCGCAATTCTGGCGTCCATCTTGTTTCCGGTCTTTTCCCAGGTACGGAGCAAAGCGCGGGAAATCGCGACTGTCTCCAACCTCAAGCAGCTCGGCCTGGCGTCGGCGCAGTACCAGCAGGACTACGACGGGGCCAGCGTCTCGTTCCAGCAGTGGATCTCTCCAACGTACCTCGCCTGGGGTATCCTGCTCCAGCC
>CAXTER010000119.1:0-12045 GCA_964243345.1 uncultured Armatimonadales bacterium | reverse complement strand
CCCCCATGATTGGGGGCTAGGGGGACTCTTTCGGAGTTTTGAAATACATTCTTAGGAAGAGCGAGACCTAGCGCCCGGCAGCGCCTTTGAAGCCGGAAGGATTTTTGTTGATGACACGGTGCCTGAAGCGAACGAAAACAGTATAGCAAGGAAAATAAGGATTGTCAACTGCCGCAGTTGCCAGGAAGCGACGCCTATGCTACAATGGGTGCATGACACTCAAAATTGCAATGATCGGGGCCGGGTCGGTCGGGTTCACGCGGCGGCTGGTGCAGGACATTCTTTCGGTGCCGGAGCTTGCCGATACGCAGTTCGCGTTTACCGACATCTCGGCGCAAAACATGGACATGGTCACCCAGCTTTGCCGCCGGGACATTGAAGCGAACGGGCTGCCGGCGACAGTCAGCGCGACCACCGACCGGCGGGCGGCGGTGTCCGATGCCGATTACGTGCTGTGCATGATCCGTCAGGGGGGATTAGAGGCGTTTCAGACGGACATCGACATTCCCCTCAAGTACGGAGTGGATCAATGCGTCGGGGATACGCTCTGCGCGGGCGGCCTGATGTACGCCCAGCGCGGCATTCCGGCAATGCTGGACTTCTGCAAAGATATTCGGGAAGTGTCAAAGCCGGGCGCTTTGCTGCTGAACTATGCAAACCCGATGGCGATGAACACCTGGGCCTGCAACCAGTACGGCGGGGTCAAGACTATTGGCCTCTGTCATGGCGTGCAGGGAGCGCACTGGCAGATCAAGAACGCCGTAGAGGTGTGGGCGAAGACGCATGGGTACCTCGCCGAAGGTGAAAGCATCGGCCGCCGCGAGGAAGTGGACGCGGTCTTTGCCGGTATCAATCACCAAACCTGGTGTATCCAAGCGAAGTGGCGCGGCATGGACATGATCCCGCATTTACTGGAAGCGTTTGAGATGCACCCGGAGTATGCCAAGACCGAGAAAGTGCGGATTGATGTCCTGAAGCGCTTCGGCTATTACAGCACGGAGTCGAACGGGCATCTGTCGGAGTACCTGCCCTGGTATCGCAAGCGTGTTGGCGAGATTTCTGACTGGATTGACCTATCATCGTGGATTAACGGCGAGACAGGCGGCTACCTGCGGGTCTGCACCGAAGGCCGCCACTGGTTTGAAGAAGATTTCCCAAACTGGATGTCGGGCGCAGCGCCGAAGTTCACACCTAAAAGCCGCAGCGAGGAACACGGCTCGTACATCATTGAAGCGCTGGAAACCGGACGCATCTACCGAGGCCATTTCAATGTGGTCAATCAAGGTCACATCACCAACCTGCCCGACGGCTGCATTGTCGAGATACCGGGTTATGTCGATCGCACAGGCATCAACATGCCGGTGGTCGGCGACCTGCCGCTTGCCTGCGCCGCCACCTGCGCGGTCAGCGTCCGCGTGCAGCAGATGGGCATGGAGGCGGCGGTGCGTGGGGATGTTCTGCTGCTGAAACAGGCCATGCTCCATGACCCACTGGTCGGTGCAGTCTGTAATCCTGAAGAAGTCTGGCAGATGACTGACGAGATGCTGGTCGCGCAGGCCGAGTGGCTGCCGCAGTATACGGGTCAAATTCAAGCCGCCGCGCAGCGCTTGGACGACGCGGAGAAAAACGGAACACGGGTCAGGCTGGTTCAGACCGAAGGCGCGGCACGCCTGCACACGGCCACGGTTGCGGAAATGTCGGTCAAAGCGGAAGAAGCGCGGGCCAATGCCCAGGCGGCGGACAAAGGCAAAATGACAACCACGGCGGGAAGCGCCGAGGGGCCAGAGGACGCCGAAAAGGCGGCAACCGCCGAAGAAATGATGCTGGCGGTGGATGCGGGGGCTTAGGAACAATTGAGTTGCCCCCGGCACTGGAAGTGCCGGTCTACTGGTGAATGAAAGTCCCTGCGGGACTGAAGATTGGCCCACAGTCTCTGTTCCTCAGTGCCGGAGGCACTTTCACTCCATAGTAGGCC
Organism: uncultured Armatimonadales bacterium; assembly: GCA_964243345.1. GTDB lineage: Bacteria > Armatimonadota > Armatimonadia > Armatimonadales > Capsulimonadaceae > JANXMY01. The sequence goes on along the minus strand of CAXTER010000119.1, from coordinate 10,070 downwards.
GGCACTTCCAGTGCCGGTAATCATAACCGTGCCGGTACTGTGTCTCTACTTAATTGTCACAGTCGTTTTCGCGGAAACCTGCGGGGCAGGCGCGACTTGGCGAATGGAGCCGGACTCGGCGGGGGTGCGGGTTGGAGTACCCATGTTTGTGGGGTCCGGGTTGGTGTTGACCACGACGCCGCCGGTGATAGCCGGCTGATTGTCGGACACTAGATGGGCGCTCAGGGTGTAGACGCCGGGCGGGAGAGGATGGCCGGACGCATCGCGTCCGTTCCAAACTGCATTGTAGGTCAGCGCTTTGCCGGGTGCAACCGGCAGGGAAGATAAGTTCTGGGTGAACAGCTTGCCCTGCGCCCAGTTCCACACCTGAGTCCCGGCGGCGTTAGTGGCCGTGATGTCAAAGCGCTGGCCGGACCCGAAGTTGTAGGTGACGCTTTTACTGGATGTGTTGACAACCCGGAATGTCATCCGCACGGCTTGACCAGACCGATAAACGGCTCTTGGTGTCGTCAGCGTTCCCGGCTCGGAGGGGCTGGATAACTTCAAAGTCTGCGGGATCTGCGGAATGGCGTTGGGATTAAGCGGCGGCGTTCCAGCGCCGGTTTGGGCAACTACCGGCAGCGTCAACGGGGCGAGCAAGGCAGCAGAGAAGAGAAAAAACACGGGTTTCATGATGTCATTCTTCCCGTTTTGCCTGCTGCCAAACCGCTTCCATCTCGGCAAGTGACAGGTCCGAAACGGCGCGGCTTGTGTCTGCCGCGTGCTGCTCAATATGCTTGAAGCGGGCAGCGAAACGGAGCGTCATCCGGCGCAAGGCATCTTCCGGGTCTACGCCCAAGCGCCGGGCGACATTGACCAGCGTGAACAGCAGATCGCCCAGCTCGTCCCCGGCGCGGCTTGTTTGTCCTGCGGCGATTTCGGCGCGAAGCTCGGCGATCTCTTCTTCCACTTTATCCAGCACTTCGCCTGTACTCGGCCACTCAAAGCCAGCTTTGACAACGCGCTTTGAGACTTCCGCCGCCCGCATCAGCGCGGGCAGACCCGCCGGAATGCCGTCCAGAATGCTGACGCGGTCCTCATAGCCCGGCTCGGCCCGCTTGATTTGCTCCCAGTTTGTCAGCACCTCGTCGCTGCCCGAAACCGTCACCGTGCCGAAGACATGGGGATGGCGGCGAATGAGCTTCTCGACAATATGCTGCGACACGTCACGGAGCGTAAACGCGCCGGTTTCCGAGGCAATTTGGGCATGAAAAACCACTTGCAGCAGCAGATCGCCCAGTTCTTCCGAAAGCTTCGCCGGGCTGCCGGAGTCAATGGCTTCCACCACTTCATAGGCTTCTTCAATGGCATACTTTCGTAAGGAAAGCGGCGTCTGCTCCCGGTCCCACGGGCAGCCGTCCGGGCCGCGCAGCCGGGCCATGATTTGCGCCAAAGCGTCAAAATCCGCAGGCGTGTCGGCAGGCAGCGGCGCGGGCGCGAAGACGAGCAGGGGGATTTGCTCGCGGCGCAGCGCGTCGACAAGGGGAATGCAGGTCGGGTCGCCGAGAAGAGGATGGCCGGGAACGGCGTAATACGCATCCCCGGCACGGGCGGCTGCCAGCACACGCTGGATGGCATCGGCGTCGCTGAGGCCGTTCAAGTGGTCGTCAAAGAAAACGCCGCCCTCCGACTCCAGCCAGTCAACCACTGGGTGGGAGCTAGTGCGTGTCAGCTTCAGGCCGAACGCACTTTTAAGCGCGTCCCACGCGCCCAGGCTGAGGCCGGCGCGGGTATCAGCAGGGCCAAGGCCAATCAGAGTAAGCATAAGCATTCGTTAAAGAGACCCCCCAGCGCCCATTGTTGGACGCTGGGGGGCTTTGTGTTCCTACGGGTGCGCCGCCGGTGCGAAAGGCGAGCCGCCGCTGGGAGCCGGGCTGCCGCCGGGAGCCGGGCTGCCACCGGGTGCAGGCGATCCAAGCGACGGCGCGGGCGGCGCGGGATGGGTCAGAGCCTGCACGACGGAGGCATACTGTGGGGCGGCAGTAATTTTAACTGAGCTTTGGAAGTCGCGCAGCTCCGCCTGGAAGCCCTGCTGAGCTGTGGTGTCGGCCTGCGCCTTTTGCTGAAGGAGCTGGGCACGAATCAGTTCTTTGACTTGGTCCAGCGGCAGCACTTCTTTTTTGTCCACGCGGTCCACAACTTTGACCAGCCAGTAGGTGCTTTGGCCGTTCGGTCCCGGCACGGTGATCGGCGACGTAACCGACCCAACTTTCGCGGTCTTAATGGGCGCGATGAGTGCGCCGAGGCCGGCGGGGGCGGGGTCTAGGGGTATCCACTGCGCGACATCGCCGTCCGGCGTGGTCTTGTCCAGTGACTGCACAACCTGGCTTTGGAACGTCTGACCGCCGGCGATAGCTTTAGAAACCTGCTGGGCTTGTGCCAGCGAGCTGAAGACAAGGCGCTGAATATGGACACGGGCCGGCTTAGTGAACGCTTTGTCTTTTTGGGTGTTATAGAACGCCAGAATGTCGGCATCGGACACGGTTGCACCCTTCGTCAGCAGGTTCAGCTCGGCAAGCTGGGGCTTGACTTGCAGGTCTTTGAAGACATCCGGGGTCAAGCCGGCTTCGGACAGGGCCTGGTCAAACGGCTTGGTGCTGCGGGCTTCCTGGATCATTTTGATGTTGTCGTACTGCTGGCTGACCTGGGCATCGGTAGGGGCGACGCCCTGGTCCTGGGCCAGTCCCTCAAACATTAGGTTTTGCAGAAGCTGCTGAATGACCAGTTTTCCGGCGGGCTGTCCGACCGGCGCGAACGACTGCGGGCTGCCGTTGGGGATGAACCCTTGAAGCTGATCGTAAAACTCTGCTTGGGTCAAGGTCAGCGTGCTGCCTTTAGGCGTCGTCACCGTCGCCACCGGCCCGCTACTACCGCTGCCCGTTGAAATCGAGTTTCCGCCGGTGTCCGAATTGCTGGCCCGGTCACAGCCGCTGAGAACGAGAGGAACGGCAGCGAAGGAAGAAAGGACGGCCAGCGAAGCCAGCCGCGCCGCATGGCGTCGTGTCAGTTGCATAGTATAAGTAGCGCTCCTTTGAATTAACGAACAAATGAAAAACGAACAATTTATCGCGCGTGCCGGTCACGCAGGCTGAGAAGCAGGTCCACTTCGCCGCGCCCCAGCCCGGTCCGACGCGCGATTTCCACCGGGTCAAAGATACCCGCGTCCAGCAGCGCGTAGACCGGCGCGTAGCGAGGGTCCGGCGCGGGTTCCGCGTGCATAGCTTCCGCAGCGTGCATAGCTTCCGCAGGTAGAACGGCGTCATTCTCTGCTAGGCGGCTCGGCGTGGGTTCTGCTGCCGTGCTGTTTTTGAAAACCGCCGCTTCGAGTGCGTCGACACGCCGGGAAAGGCTTGTCACCAGCGTTTCCAGCGTCGCGCACAGCTCCTCCAGCTCTGCCGTGTCTGCTGCCGGAGCAGCAGGCGGCATACGCGCCGCAAGATCACGCCGGGCGATCCACCAAAGAGCAGCGGTGAACGCAAGGACCAGCGCCTGCACTAACAGCACTTCAATTGGCAATTTTTGTTATGCTCATCAGCACCGGCACTGGAAGTGCCGGTCTACTAGTGAATGAAAGTCCCTGCGGGACTATATGCTATTGACGTTAGGCTAATCTTCAGTGCCGGAGGCACTTTCGCTCCATAGCAGACCGGCACTTCCAGTGCCGGTTCCGAGACTAGCAGCCAGACTACAGCGCCGCTTGCAGCATCTTTCCATTGGAAATCTGCCGTCCGACCAGCAGCGTAATTCGGTGAGAGCCGGACCGGCTCCGCAGAACGTCCGGCTTAAGCCACAGCCGAAGCTGACGCCCTTCGTCTTCCACGACAATGCGCTCCACGGCGAGAATGGGGACATCCGGGTAGACACCCAGCAGCGTCACTTCTTCCGGCCCAAGCTGCACGGTTTCCGCCAGCCGCCGACGTCCGGCGGCATCTTCCATCGCTTTGTCCTGTATTGCTCTGCCGCGCCGGGTTAGCGGCATTCGGCGCAGAACACTGTCGCCGCCCCAGCGCACAGACGGGGCCGGAACACGCGGCGGGCGTATTGACCGCGTCGACGGCAATTGCACCGTCCAATTCCGCAGCGGCGCGGTCTTCGGCAGCGGCAGCAGCGGGATTAACTGCGTTCGCACCGGAGACACCGGCAGGCGCAGGAATGTGTCAGGCAGCCGCGTAATGGTGGCCGGCCATTCCAGCGCCGCATTGTCTGTGCGAAGCTCTAGGGCCGCAATCGGCATGGCAGAAACTTCCGGCAGCGGCAGCGCGTAATTCCCGGCGGCAAGAGTCGCCGCCGGCAGGAGGTCGCTCTCACGCAGCCCTGTTCCCGCCGCAGGAACGGGAGCCAGACTTGTCGCGGCAGTTAGTTTCCAATCCCCATTCTTCGAGAGCGGCGCAGGCAGGGCCAGCTCACCGCGCCGGACCACCGCCGGCAGTGTTCGCTGCGCGTCTTCTACCGTCCGAACACCGACGCGGCTGACCCAGCGTCCCAGCACCCGGCGGATCGCCAGCCACGCTTTAGAGTCGGCTGTCGCCGCTGGGAGACTGCTGGGTTCTAGGCGGCTGCCGGTGTCTGCTCGTCGCTCCATAACATTTTGATCGCCGCTTCAATCCGCGCCGCTGGCTCGGCAGGGTCCATTGTCCGCCCGATTTCCGTCAGCACCCGCGTCGCTTCCGTTCTCAAAGCCGCGTCTGGGCCAAAGCCTGGCAGGCGAACTCGAACGGGAGAGCCGCTGTCGGAGATTTGCAGAAAGTATTCCGTATCCGAGATGTCCTGCCACGCGCCGAACTCTTTCAGGGGCGGGACCCGGCTCGCGGAAAGCTGCACCGCTTTGCGTCCGGCGGACTGCACGGCCTCCAGCACGGCGGGGTCGGACACCAGAAACAGCTCCGGCTTCTGCTCCAAACGGCTGACCAAATTTCCGGCAATCACGTCGCCGTGAATGTACTTTTCTAAGACATCGCCGTACAGAATGCGCTGCAATTTCGTGGCCCGTACCGGCTCGGTGTAGCGAAACTCCAGCGGCAGGCCATAAGCGTCCGTCACCATCGCCCCGCCCATGAACACGTCCTCGGCTACGGCCTGCGACAGCACATATCCCAGCGTCAGCTTTGCCGCCGCCATTATGAGTTCTCTTTCTTATTTACTTTTCTTATACTGTAAGACGCATCTTTGCGTTCCTTACCTTTGTGTTCCCCCGTAGTGTAGCCCATTCCTGCCAGAGTGTCAAGGTTTTGGTCCGAAACAAGCAAAAGCCCGGCCTAAAGCAAGACCGGGCATCATAGGACAAAGGATATTAAAGGCAAGAGTATTAGAAGCAAGAATATTGAAAACGTGGGATTTCAATCCCGCGTCTTTTCCGCTTGCAAAGATTTCCCCCAGTGCAAAACTCGTTACACAAAGCTCAGGTGCTGGAAACTGCCGCCGAGAACCGGCTGGGAGGAAGTCATCAGCCATTTATCGAGAAGCGTCGCATAGACGGCGCGGAAGTCGGTGTGGAAGCGCAGGTCGCCGCTGTCCAAATCCGTCAGGCTCGGATAGTCGCCGTAGATGCCGCCTTTAAGGCCGCCGCCCGCGAGGAACATGACACTTGCCGCGCCGTGGTCGGTCCCCGCCGAGCCGTTCTCATGCACCCGCCGCCCGAACTCGGAAAAGGTCATGGTGATCACGTCGTTTGCCCGGCCCTGCATCTCTAGATCGGCATAAAACGCCTTCATGCCGTCAGCAAGCTCCCCCAGCAAGTTCGCGTGCTGGCGCGGCTGGTTGGCGTGGGTGTCGAAGCCGCCGATGTTCAGGTAATACACGCGGGTGCCGACGCCGCCGGTAATCAGCTTGGAAATGGTTTGCAGGCCCGACGCCAGCCCGGTCTGCGGGTATTTTGCGGCATGGGCGGCGTTGACATCGTAGTCTTTAAACGCCTTTTTCAGCTCCATAGAACTGGAATACGCTTCGCTGCCGACATTGCGGACAAACTCGGCGTTGCTGCCTGCGACTGTCCCTTGAGCATAAAGCGCACGCAGCGTGTCCATCTGCTGATTCTTGTCGGGGGCATTTGACACAAAACCGAAGTCCGCGCCGCCGCCGATGACCGACGCAGGAACGTCGTCGGAGAACAGCGTCAGCGGCAGAGCCGAGCCGAGCGTGATCCCGGACAGCGGATTGCCTTTGAAGTGGCCGTCGGCGTCAAAATAGCGGGCCAGCCAGCCGGTGCGCTCCCGGACATCCACCTGCGGGTTGCCGGTCTGCCAGATGTCCATGCTTTGGAAGTGGCTGCGGTTCGGGCTGGGGTAGCCGACGCCCGTAATGACCGCGAGCTGGCCTTTGTCATACAGCGGCTTAAACGCCGCCATGTTCGGGTGCAGGCCAATCGTATCGCTGAGTTTCACCACATCGCGGGACGGAATGCCGATGACAGGGCGGGCTTTGGCGTACCCGGAGTCGGTGTACGGGATGACCGTGTTCAGGCCGTCATTGCCGCCGGACATCTCAATCACGACAAGAATCTTGCCGCCGGGGATCGGCGGCAGGTCCAGCCCGAACGGCGAGTTTGGCGCGGGCATATTTGCCTGCGCTTGCGCTGCCTGCATGAGAAAGGTCGGCATAGCAAGGCCGAGGCCGACAAAGGTAAGGCCGTTCTGCAAAAACTGGCGGCGTGTGGTGGATTTAAATGATGACACGGGATTATTCTCCCACGGGGCTAAACCCCGTGCTTTGAAAGGGCAATTCCCCGCCTGCGCGGGCAGAAGAGCCGGCTGCCAAAATGTTCCTTCGCCCGCGCAGGCGGGAGCTTGCTCTTCAAAGCCCTGCCGTTCAGGGCAGGGAACTTACGCTAACTGATACTCCGGCGCGGACAAAATCAGCGCCGTAAGACCCGGCGTCTTGGCATCAAACAGTGATTGGTTTCTGCCGCCGTCGGAGGCGTAGTCCACCAGAGCAGACCGTGTCGCAGCGCTCGGCGCATGGCCGGGCAGCAGCAGGCCCCACACGGCGTCTACCACCTGCTCCGGCGCGTTGAGGCCACCCGGCGCGGTGCCATGAGCCGCGATGCCTGCCCGCAGACGCGGCGACAACTGGCCGTGCTGACTCATTTGGGTGGTCAGGCCATTGGCAAAATTAGCCCGCGTGATGAGGGTCATCGTGTTCATCCAGGATTTGCCGCCGTTCCAGCCTTTGACATTCGGCGGGTTGAACAGCTCCTGACCCATTGTCCGGCCTGCACCGAGCAGATTATTGTTGGTGGCGGCGAACGGGGCATCTAACGTCCGCAGCGCAGTCACAATGTATTCGGTCGGACTTTTGATTTTGGAGTGCAGCGCGGCGTCCGAGTAAAACGCCGGGGACGTGAAAATCGCCGTCAGCACGGCTTGAATGCTGTACCCGCTTGCAAAATAAGTGTCTGTGAGAGGCTTGATGTCGGCAGGCGATGGCGTCTCATGCACATAAAAGCGGAACAGCTTGGTGCAAACGAAGCTTGCCGTGGACGGGTGCCGCACGAGAATGTCAACAATATCGTCGCCGTTAAAGTTGCCCGTTTGGCCTAAAAACGTCTTCACGCCGTCGTCATGCTGGTCCGGGCGGAACGTGAACTGGGCCGTGTCATGGTCAAACTGCCAGCCAGTGAACGCGCGGGCGGCTTCTTTGACATCGTTTTCTGAGTAGCCGCCGCCGACTCCCAGCGTGAACAGCTCCATCAGCTCGCGCCCGTAGTTTTCATTAGGCCGGCCTTTGCGGTTGTCTACGCCATCGAGCCAGACCAGCATAGCGGGATCACGCGAAACCGCCTGCAAAAGTGTTCGGAACGAGCCGAGTGCGTGGGTCCGCAGCGTCTGGTTCTGCTGCCACATCCAGCGCGGGTGGTCCACTTTGTAGTTTGCCGTCGCAAAATGCCCATGCCAGAACAGGGTCATTTTCTCTTCTAGGGGCCGGGGCGTGTGCGACATTCTATAGAGCCACCACTTTTTGATGCTGTCTAAAGAATCAAAATCCACATAATCGCCCTGCACTTCACTGAGAAGCGCCGGAAACGGGTCTGCGACTGTTTCCGGGTGCAGAAGCTGATGCGTCGTCCCCGCCAGCCCCAGTTTCGAGTACGCCGTCCATTCGCTGGGACGCGCTCCGAACCCGGCCCGCCGGAGCAAATGCGCCAAGTTCCGATCCGTCAAAGAATGAGTTCCCATCCAAGCCTCCCAAGTTCCGCCGCTCGGCGGGCCACGCCATGCACCTCTGACGTGCTATTATACCAAATGTTCACAAATAATTGAGGTAAGCAAAACAGCAGAAACAAGTCAATCTTACGCTTCGCCGGTGTTCGGCGGGGGCAGGCCGCGTTCAGCGCGGAGCAGATGGTTCTCTCAACGGAGAATTAAGTTGCCGCGCTCCCGTGCAGCATCCTTGTCCCGGCGCTCATTTCCCTCGCGCAGATGCCGAACTTCATTTTGAAGCCGCTGGGTTTCACAATAAACGCGCTGGAAGGAGAACGTCAAATCGTTCACCTGCTGACCAATATGTGTGACTTTGCGCTCTAGTTCCTCGAGTTCGTCGCGCGTCTGCTAGGCGTCCGCCTTGATTTTTTGTACTTCTTGTGTCAGCGTGAAAACTTCAGTGTCGCAAGAATTGCGTCCGTTTGTTCAGAGACCTTCTGAATATGCTGCAAATTTGCTCTTGAAGAAGCGGCCAATCGGTCAATCTCTTTTTGATCTTCTGCCATCAGCGCGAAAAGGCGATCCATTTCCGCCAGCTCTTGCTGCAAAAATATCTTGAACTCTTCGGCCTCGGCGGCAGTCGGTTCCATTGTCAGACTGTCGCTCATTACTTCTTCCTCCGGTTCCGATTATACCATGCAAGAAAGAGCCATGCCTTGCGGCAGTGTTCGGATGCAGTTCATTTTACTGCTTAGGCTTTACCAGCAGCACGCCTAACAATCAATCTTAACGGGCAGGGGATGTTGTGTCAGCCGACGTCAGGGCTGCGGCTTGCAGTGTGACATTGGCGCTGCTCTGGAGGTGATGCAGACTCTGCCATTGAACACGAAGTGTCTGGCCTGGCTCAGTGCCGTGAAATCGGAAGCGCCAATAGGAGTAAAACCGGTCGAGGTCAGTCGGTCTAGCATTTGGGCTGGGACAAGTCATCACTTTGCTGTACGATGTTAAAACCTGACCAGCGGAAGACAGGAGATCAACCTCCATCTCGCCGTCGCAAGCATACGCCCCTGCCCATAAACTTAGGACTTTCGGTTGAGCATCCATCGGTACAGAGAAGGCAAGAGCATTGAATGCGAAGACGAAATTAGGACTCTCTTTAACTTGATCTCCAGTTTTGGCATCTTTGTAAGTCACGAGAAATTTGCTGTCGTCACCAACAAAGGTACTGCCTGGATCATAACCAGTGACGTCAGAGATTGCACTCTGCCCCAGCTCAGATACTGCTCCCTGAGTGCCGTCATAGTGAACATTATTTTCATCAGGCCGGTTTCCGCCCCACTGACGCCAGGACAGCACCGCTCCATCGCGGAGAGAATTGACGTTTAAATCGATCCTCTGCCAAGACTGCTTTTTTTCTGGCGAGACTATACTTTTCATGCTGGCATGATATTCAGTATATACAGTAATGCTAGGTGTCTGCGCCCGAAGAGAAGGACAAATGACTGCGAGCGTGAGAGCGGCACTAAGAGCGATAGTTTTCATACCTGACATCATGGCCCCTTTTGGTTAGCTGCTGCTTTCTTGTTCTGAGATAGGAACAACAGTTTGCTGTTTTACTCGTCTTCTGCCGCTTCTTCTTGGGCAGCTTGGTAGTCGTCGGCCATGTCGGTGAGAGCGGCGTCGGAAAAGCCGAGGGCGGCGGTTTCGGTGATGGTTTCGGAAACGCTGACTTCAGAGACAAATGGCTCGGAAAGGCCGAAGGCTTCGTCGTCGGCGATGTCGGCGGCGAGGATGTCGGCTACTCTTTCAGAGGCGGGCGGCGGAGTGCGGCGCGGGGGCAGACCGGGCATGAGGGTGGCAAAGTCTACCGGGGCGGAGGGGGCAGCGCCTTCGGGA
>CAXTER010000118.1:0-12485 GCA_964243345.1 uncultured Armatimonadales bacterium | reverse complement strand
CGCCGATGACGACGATTGCTGCCCCGCCTACTCGGGTGACACGGTAGAGCGCTTGACCGAGGGCAGGCAGGTTGAGCGACCAGTTCCCATGGTAGCTACGAAGAGCATCGTACGGTGGACTGCAAACGGTAAGATCGATAGCATCGTCAGGAATACAGGCGAGTACCTTGAGGCAGTCTCCCTGCACGATAGAACTTGGGCGGATAATGGTGCTGCCCGGAGCAGCGCCTATGTTGTGAAAGCTGTCGTCGGTGCAGGCGCTCTGGGCAGCGTCTGTATCAATGCCAGGAAGGGGGCCGACAATGCAGTTGACGGCAGTGCTTGGGCGCTGGCTGAGCCATTCGAGGCAATCGGTGTTCACAATGAGTTGATCCATAATGGTATCATCTGTGATCTGGACCGCGCGACTGGCAACCCCTAGTGATTACTTTCAAATTTCTTCGATATTTTTTTGACTGCTCCGATCACTGAATAGGTACGAGAAATAATCCAGCCGGTCAGCACATATATGCACGGTCATTGAGATAACATTCTGGGGTTCTTTCACACTCTGAATAGGATACAAATGGCAAAAAGACAGCAGGGCAATTTTGCCCCGCTGTCTTTTTGTTGTTGATTGGACTGTCTTGTTGCTTAGATTGAGCGGCTCACGAGTTCGGTGATATACGCCGCCAAAGTACGCAGCTCCCGGCCTAATACTGCTTTCAGCACAAGCGCATTGCCGCCGAGGAAGCCGTACTTGTCGTAGTCCGCGTTCATCGCCTCAAGGCCGTCGCGAACCGGCCCTACCGGGAGATGCGCGGCCCGCGCCCACTCACTGAAAGCGGCTTCCCCGGCCTCGATCTGGCGACCGAGCGCCGTGCTCATTAGGGCCGCAATTTCGACACGGTTGATCATGCCTGCCGCGCACAGCTCAAATGTGCCGCAGCTCAGAGTATCCCCGGTCAGCGCCACTGCCGTCGCTTCCGCCACATCCCGGTAGTCCACATAACAGACTTTGGCACGCTTCGAGAACGGCAGGGAGAACCGGCTGCTTTAAACGATGCCGGCCCAGCTATCGTCGAGTGTCTGCATGAACACCACCGGCTGCAAAACCGTGAAGTCCAAGCCCGACTCGTACAGCGCCGCTTCCACCGGCTGCTTGGCAGCATGGTTCTCCATCTTCAAGATGGACAGATGGATGACGCTCGAAAAGACGAACTTCTTGACGCCGGCAGCTTTTGTGGCTTCAACCATGGCGATCCCCACTTCCGCCTCATCAGGCGCAAAGGCTGGCCCCAAATGGAAAATGCCGTCCGCGCCTTCTGCGGCGAAGCGCAGGCTGTTAGGGTCACGCAGGTTCCCTACTATTGTCTTTTCCACTCCCTCTTCGCGTGCTGCGTTTGCTGTCTTCGTGTCCGGCACCTTTTCGACCTTGTTCATTTCGTATCCAACACAAAAATAACTTCATTAAACTCTTGTATAATACGACCGTTCGTGCTATATTGAGCTATGGAAAACAACACACTCGTTGGTTTGTCGGAAACGTCGTTCGGCGATCAGCCGCCGCTACAGCTTGGTATGCTCATTTATCCAGGCATGACCTTGTTGGACTTTGCCGGACCACAAGCGGCCCTGGGGATGCACGGCCAAACTCATGTTTTATGGAAAACGCTCGATCCCGTACTCACCGACAGCGGCATTTCTGTTGTGCCCACAAGCACTTTTGCTGACTGTCCTACCGAACTTGACATTCTATTTGTGCCGGGCGGCTTTGGAACTGCGGCGATGATGGAGGACCGTGAAGTGCTTGACTTTCTCGCTCATCGCGGAAAAACAGCTCGTTATGTTACTTCCGTTTGCACTGGTTCAGCGATCTTAGGAGCGGCTGGCTTGCTGGATGGCTACAAGGCTGCAACCCATTGGGCCTTTTATGACGCTTTAGAAGCGCTTGGTGTGGAAGCTGTCCACAGCCGTGTCGTCGCCGACCGGAATCGTTTCACAGGCGGTGGAGTGACTGCTGGGCTAGACTTCGGGCTTACCCTTCTTGCAGAGCTGCGCGGCGAGACAGTAGCTCAGGTGACGCAACTTATGTTGGAATACGATCCCAAGCCGCCGTTTAAGACTGGGACGCCCGAAACCGCTGGCCTTGAAGTGACTGCCGTTGCTACCGGCATACTCGGTAACTCTCCGTCACAAGGAACGGAAGTCGCCAAAGCCGTGCAGCGCAGCCGCAGATAGATGGCTTAATTGCACTCGCCGCAAGGAGGTCTCGCTCAGTTCTTCCTGCGGCATCCCTTCACGGGCAGCCATGTTCGTGCCATAATGCTTCTATGAAAAGTGAAACAACTCCCACCCGCGAACGCATTCTGCGCTCCGGCCTTGACTTGATGAGTCAGACAGGCATATCAGGGGTTACTCTGAGTTTGCTTGCAGAGGAGGCGAGCATGTCTAAAAGCGGCTTGTTTGCCCACTTCCGCTCTAAAGAAGCCTTGCAGATCGCTTTGCTGGGGCGGATGGCCGAAGTTGCAGTAGCCCATGTCGTTCTGCCCGCGATGGACATGCCGGAGGGACTGCCGCGCTTGGAAGCCGTTGTTGGTCGCTGGCTCGGCTGGACACAGCAAGTGGGGCTACGCGGCGGCTGCCCTGTGGCTGCCGCTACCTTTGAACTCGATGATGTGGAAGGAGCTGTCCGCGAGCATGTGCTTACAATGGATAGTGACTGGCGTAGCTTTCTGGCAGAACTCGTTCGTGCGGCTGTCAGCCAAGAACACCTGCGAAGTGACTTAGATGTAGACCAATTCGTTTGGGAACTATATGGCATCTATCTAAGCCACCACATTTCGTATCGCTTCGTCCGCGACCTAGCCGCCGATGTTCGGGCTGATACAGCACTCAAAGCGCTGATCCGACGTGCTCTTCCTGGATGACGGAAGCTGCGACTGCTTTCCGTTCACCATACAAGCTTTTTAGGGTTGAATAAGCTTGTGATTTTTTTCACAAGCATGAACGACTCTCAATGATAACATAGATGGCTCGCAACGAGAAACCATTGGGGATCGCAAGTGAGAAAAGCAAGAATGTCAGCATTTGCAAGTCAGAGGCAAGTGATCTCAACACCTGACTGGCAACGACAACGCGAAGAAATTCTAAGTGCAGCCCGAAAACTGCTCCAAGAGCACAGCTATGACGACATCACTCTCAAAGATAAAGAAACGGTGTACATCGCCGCTGTCAATGACGAGCTGGACACATTGCTGCATCTAATGAGTGCATCTTACGACTCGCGGGCTACTCCGCTGGCAAACCTGCTGGCGGCGCTGGATGCCGCAACTCAATTCGACAGCGATTGTCATTGGCAGGATGAACTCCCAATCTTTCGGAGCATAAACTTTGTCGAGGGATTTCCACCACACTGTTCCCGTCTTTTTGACGAAAAACTGGGCCGGGCCGCAGCCCATCTTAAACGCATCTTGGATGAGGGAGTCACTCAGGGTCACTTTCGTTCAATGGATACGGGCCGTGTCGCCGTGCTGCATCTCGCGATGGCTCAGGGCTATAGCCAGGCCCTCCTGCTTACGTGCCACACCTTCAAGCAAGGTCATAACACCGCCGAAGATTTCCAAGAAGTGCGTCGAAGCTTTCAGGAGCTGATTGCAAGGGGGGTCTTAGTGCCGCCTCCAAATGCTCAAAATCGTCTTGTAGTTGTTTAAACACATTTTGCGGTCCCGCGCGTGACCTTAGAGGGAAAATTATCATGCCTGTTACCGAAGCCGTAAGGCGCGAACCTGCTGCTGAAACGCCTGACGTGCCGGATACGCTCCCAGCACAGCCAGCGAAAGCAAATCCTGAACTCAATCCTTACCGCTGGATTATCTTGATCGGTCTCATCAGCGCCGTCATCATGGAGGCGCTGGACACCACGATCATCAATGTCGCTCTCCCCCAAATGAGCGGCAACCTGGGGGTCACACCTAATCAGATCGGATGGGTCTCCACGGGCTATATTCTGAGCGTCGTCATTGTTCTACCGCTAACGGCATGGCTGGCAACTCGGTTCGGGCGCAAACGCTACCTTGTGGCTTCGATCTTGCTGTTCATCTTGGCTTCTTTCTTTTGCGGCACGTCACGCACTCTGGGCGAGCTTATCTTCTGGCGGGTTGTGCAAGGCATTGGCGGCGGGGCGCTGCTCTCAACGGCCCAGGCGACATTGCTTGAAATCTTTCCGCCAAGCCAGCAGGCAACAGTACAGGGATTGTTCGGGTTAGGAGTGGTCGTTGGCCCTGCCATTGCCCCAATGCTGGGCGGCTGGCTCACCGACAATTACTCCTGGCCCTGGGTTTTCTTTGTGAACCTGCCTATCGGTCTCGTCTCCACCTTTCTCGTCACCACCTACCTGCAAGACTCTCAGCACCAGCATGAGTCGGCGGGCGGCGTGGACTGGGCTGGGATTGGGCTACTGGCCGCTGGCCTCGGCGCTCTTCAATATGTGCTTCAAGAAGGACAATTAAACGACTGGTTCGGCAGCATCCTGATCATCCGCCTGACTATTCTCGCGGGTGCCGCCTTGCTGTCTTTTGTAGTCTGGGAGCTTTGGCCCGGCAACCGGCAGCCTGCGGTGAACCTGCACGTCCTGCGGGACCGCAACCTCGTCGGCGGCTCCTTGCTGGCAGGAGCGCTGGGTTTTGGCTTGGTCGGCGGGCTGTTTATTTTTCCCCTATTCGTGCAGGGCATTTTGGGCTTCACCGCCACCGAGACGGGTCTGGTACTGTTTCCGGCGGGCATTGCAATCCTTGCCGCAATCATGGTTTGCAGCACGCTTATTCAGAAAGGCTTTGATCCGCGTATCCTCATTGGCGTTGGGGTTGCTACGTTCATTGCCGCCAACTGGCATTTAGGACACCTCAGTCCGCAAAGTGACGCTCATAGCACTCTGCTCGGTCAAGTGTTGCGCGGGGTGGGCATTGGCTGTTTATTTATTCCAATTACAGTGACGGCCTTTTCCACTTTGCAGGGCGCACAAATCGCGCAGGGGACAGCGCTCTGGAACCTCGCCCTCCAACTCGGAGGCAGCCTCGGCATTGCAACCCTGAACACTTACGTCGTCAACATGGCCCAGCTCCATCGTGCGACGCTTGTGGAACACCTCACAACCGGCAGCGAGGCCCTGGGCGAACGGCAGGCAGGGCTGACGCAGGAGTTCGTGGCGCATGGATATGGACAGGCACAAGCGCAGACCGCCGCACTTGGAATGATCGAGCGAGTCGTCACAGCGCAATCGCTCACGATGGCCTACGACGATGCGTTCTTGCTGATCGCTGCGGCGTTCTTCCTCGTCTTCCCAGCGATCTTTTTGCTGCGACGCCCTGCTCCTGGTGCGGCCCCGGTCGCTATGCACTAAATCATTAGGAAACGATGGAGAGAAAGTGAGGTTCCGACGGTTGAACCGTGAGCACCCGCTCGACATTCCCAAATGGCTTGATCCCGGAAAAGAAATGATCCCGGAAAAGAAATGACCCGCAGCAAATGACGCCTGTTAATTTCCGCCTTCCAGCCCTGGCCTGTTCCTGATGTTCCTTATAGTCTTCCTGGTCCACATTGCTGCCGGCTTCATTGCAATGCTCAGTGGACTGATGCCTTTGTTCATTCTCAAAGGAGGACGCGAGCATAAGGGCTGGGGGCGTGTCTTTATTTGGACAATGGGAGTGACCTCTGTAACCGCTTTTCCATTGGCCTACTGGCGGTCTGATCTCTTCCAGGCGGAAGTCGGCGTATTCAGCGGCTACCTGACGTTCTTTGGCCTCCGCATCGTCCAGAAAAATCGCGCCACAGGAAAGGCCAGCCCGCTGGATTGAGCGGTTGCGGTTATCAGCTTTATCGTGTTTCTGCTGCTCGGCGCAGCGGGTGCCTCAGCGCTCATTGTTTCCTCTACTCGCCCGCAGGCGATAGCATCACTCATGTTCGGCTTGCTGGGCCTGCTTGTTGCGGGACGAGACATTTACTCGCTCGTGTTCAGGGATTACTCCCCGCAGCGACGGGTCATAGACCACATGATTGCTCTTACCCTAGCGCTGCTGACAGGCTACGCGGCTTTTCTCAACACACAGCTTTACCGGCTGGCCGGGCTGAACTGGCCTTTGGATGCCAAGATGGGACTGCCCTTTGCGGTTGGCGCCCCGGTTCTTCTTTTTTGGGCTTTTGTTTGGGATAAGAAGATGCGTTTTCCTCCGGCGCACATAATTGTAAAGAAGCAAGCTCAAAGGGAACCGCCACGAATGAAACAGGGGAAAATGGAAATGATTAGAAGTACATCGGCGAAGAGACGGAAAGCGCGTCAGGCATATGTAAAAGTCGAGAATCAAAAATCAGAGAGCAGTTTTCAGCCCCAGTCTGTTCAGAAAGGCCCTGCGACGGCTCCCTCTCCAAGAACGCCTTCGCCTGCCGAGCCTACCGAAAAGCGGCGACTGCGCCACCTCGGCGTGGCGGAAGGCATCTCGTTTCTGCTCCTGCTCTGCATTGCCGTTCCCCTGAAGCACCTGCTTGGCTTCCCCATGTTTGTTCGGGTGCTGGGGCCGATCCACGGCGGCCTGTTTATTCTCTACATCGTGGCCGTGTTCCAGGCGGCTCCTGTGCTTCAATGGTCTGCCCGGCAGACTGCTCTTGCATTGGGGGCAGGTGTCGTTCCGGGCGGTACTTTCATCCTGGAGTCAAAACTTCGAAAGCCTCAGAAGTGAGTCACTTCTTAAGATCGCGACCACACAAAAGGAGTTTTAGTGACTGAAAATGATCCGAAGACCGATCAAGGCCAAGAAGATGATCAAACTAAAAGTGATGCTCCCCACCTGCCCGCGTGGGCGGCGGGACTGGCAGCGGGAAGCGCGGCGCTGTCACTTAATCTGCTCATCACCACTGTTGCCAAAGCGGCCCTCAACACGCCGCGCACGTTTGCCCCGCTCACTCTGCTTCCGCTTGCCACGGGCAGTGTCGGCGGCGTTCTCGGCGCAACCGGCGTGTACGCCCTGCTTTGCCGGCTCTTCCGCCGTCCCCAGGTGCCGTTACTGGCTGTCACGGGAGGTGTCCTTCTTGCCTCCGTCTCGCTCCCGATGCGTTTGTTCCGGTCCCCATCGTCGCGCTTCGCGGGAATGACGCCCGCGCTTGGGGTAACGCTGGTAGCTCTGCACACGATTGTTGCGCTATGCAGCCTGTTCGCGGTGCGCTTCTGGCATAGCGACAGCAGGGCAAACAGCATGGAGTGATTGCAGGACGACTGCACAATGTTTGATTTTAAGGGAGAAAATGTATGGACAATTCGATTTCAGAGGCTGACCGCAATGCAGTTCTAGGTGTCATTAAGAAAATGGAAGAAGCGTGGAATGCGGGCGACGCTAATGGATTTGCTGCCCCGATGTCAGAAAACGTGGATTTTATCACCATTCGAGCGGACCATCTTCGAGGCCGTCAAGCGATTGTGGACAGTCACATCAACGTTTTATCCACGTTCTACGCGGGCAGCACTAATCACTTCAATGTGGAATCCGTAAGACAACTCAGTGATGGCGTAGTCCTCGCGCATGTGCGTGCGGTTTTAGAATCACCCAGCGGACCGCTTGAGGGCCGCCACGAAGCAACCTACTCGCTTGTTGTTCTTCGCGAAGGTGATCAATGGGAGGCCACGTCCTTTCATATCACGCTCGAAACGCCAACCCCAACTCACTAGGCATTACTGGAGTCGCGAGCCGACAGAGATCATTGATTTTCTCTTGATGCAGTGCCATCCCTGCACAGTGTGCGAAATCTAGCTGCTGCGGCCAATGCGGCTAGAGTAAGACCACCATGCACCGTTGCTACAACCTGCACTGATGGGCCAAGTTATGTGATAAAGGACGTTATCATAGTGCAAAAAATGAACCTTTTCTGGGTTCTGGGGCTTTTAATTCTTGCGTGAGAGCGGCGACACCTCAGAATCAGAAAATGAATGGAAGGGTAGTTCACAACAGCGAGGCGACCTGCTCCTTTTTGACCCCATTTGGGACTTTAGTGCGAACAATAAAAGCCGACAACCACAGAGAGTGGTTGTCGGCTTTTATTCTGTTTGTCAGAAAAGCATCAGCGGCTCAGTGGGGAAGCAACAACGGTCTTCGTGAGGCTTTGGTCAAAGTCATTCCCCCTGTACCTCTCTCTTCCCACAATCGGGTTCCGCTCTCTGGATACTTGGAACGCTCGCTTACATGAATAGTTTTTCAGCCTGTTGCTGGATGCTGTGCTATCAGGTCAGGCTGGACGTTGCCCGAATTCTGTCAGCATCTGGGCATGTTCCGGCTTCCAGCCCAGCATACGCTGCGCCTTTTCGCTTGAAGATTGACGATCTAAGGGCCAGTAGTCGGCCAGCGGTGGGATGCCAAGCATTTTGCCCAGCTCAGGGATTTTCAATTCGACCGTCATACTTTATACCCCAGAAGGCATAGCAGGGGCCGGCTCGGCTGAGGCAGCCACTTCAGGGGCCGAACGATAAACACGGTTCCAGAGCGTTGCCCCAATGGACAGTAGAGCGAGGCCAACCACAATCCAAAGCGCATGGGCCGCCGCCTGGTCTACCAGTGTTCCTATCGGGTTTTTCCATCCCAGGGCGCGTTCACACATCCAGCCCAATGCTGCCACGCCCGCACCTACCCCGCTTGCTAGGCGAAACGGCGTGTAGGCGGGTGTCCGTGCCAGCAGAATGAGCCACGGGACCGTCACGCCCACGACAATAAGCTGCATCATCTCGATGCCAAGATTGAACCCGAAAATGCACTGCGCCATACGCCAGGCGTCCAAGCGGAAGCCGAACAAGACGCTGGCAAAAGACATCCCGTGGATCAGGCCGAACCCGGCAGCGACGTAGGCTTCGCGGCCCGGAAAGATTGGGCGCAAGGCATGGATTGCAGAGACCAGAATGGACACGGCAATCAGCACTTCAATCGGCTGCTCCGGGACATGAAACCAGCCCAGCGAGCCGGCAACAAGGGTGCAGGAATGGCCGATGGTGAAGCCGGTGACGACTTTGAGCAGCCGCCAGACGCACTGGCGCACCGGAGCGGCAGGACCCCAGCGTCCGGCGCAGGCGGTCAGAGACGCCGGAAGCAGCAGCGCCAGCAGAAATAGCAGGTGGTCGGTTCCTTCAGCGATGTGCTGCATTCCCAGGTGAACGATACTCAAAAAGCCGCGCCATGGATTTCCGGGAAAAAGGTCTACCGGGAAACTGCTGCGATACCAGCGGGCTTCGCCAAGCATGACCGGGCTTCCCGATAGAACGCCGCCATCCCAGTCCTGCCGCACGGAAACCAGCGCGACATGAGTGACAAGCTGATGAACAATGGCGTCGTAGTGCAAAGTAAAATGGCGCACCGGCGCACCAGGAGGAGGAGCCAGCCAGCCTCGGGCCATCAGGTACTTTACTGGGACGACGTAATACTGAGGCAGCTCGTCCGGGCCGAGCGTAACTTCGCGCACCTCTGTCCGCCAGGGACGCCCATCCGGCGCGGTCGCCGAAACGTGCTGGGCGAGGTAGGCGGACAAGTCAGGCCGCAGAAGCGCGATACGCTGCTTAGGGTCGGGCAGGAGCGGCTTACCGAAGCCGACTTCCAGCTCAGACAGCGGCAGGTGCATCTCTACGGAAACCCCGGACGGGTGAATGTCCAGCAGAACCGCAGACTGTGGCATGGGGTGTGCGCCCGCAGGCCGCAGCAGAAGAAGCAGAAGCGCGGCGAGCAGCCAGGGAGCGATGCGAAAATTGGTGCGATGGAAGTTCATAAGCTGTTTCCCGTCTTAAAACATGCAGCGGAGCTAGTCGCTTGCTCCTTGCTGCGGCGAAATGATCTACCCCGCCGCAGCAAGAATTGCAGTTTCTATCCGCCCGGAGGCGTGCCGCCAGTTCCTGTACCGGGACCAGTTCCCGTGCCAGGACCGCCGGTTCCTGTTCCGGGACCACCGGTTCCCGTGCCGCCTGTGCCGGTCCCAGTGGTGCCGGTGGTTCCGCTGACCGGATAACTTGAGAACTGGTTGCCGTAGTCGCCCGATTTGTCGCGCCAGACGGTGTGGTAGTGAAGCTGGCTTGGGAAGACGACCCCGTTCTGGCACACGAACTCGATCCAGACACGCGGTCCGTCAATCCGCACATACGATCCCTGCGCTGTCGGCGTGGTTGCTCCCGAAACTGCAAAGTAGGTGCTTGCCAAAGCCGTTTTGCTCTCATAGGTGGATAGCAGCGCCGCCGCCTGGCCGGCAGGCAGCGCGTCCACCCACTGTTCAATGGCGGTCTTGACCATTGACTGCTGCGCTGAGGTCATCGAAGAAACCAAAAGGCCCTGCTGCGTAGGGAACACGCCGTCCTGCCCCGGCCCCAGCAGCACGTCGGTGAAGCTCTGGCTCAGAGTTGCACTGGCAAGTTGAGAGGAACTCAGCGAGTCTTCTGCGGCGTACATCGCATCCCGTCGGTTATTCACCGGAGCGTAAGTCGTGTTGTTGACCGTGAACTGCTGCGGCTCAACGCCAACGAAGTTCGGCGTCGCGGTGACGGTACTGCCGTTGTAAACGAGGTTCCAAACGCTGTGGTGGCCGGTAAGCTGCAATTCCCAGAGACCCGATGCGGAGGGCGTGCCGAGGATCGCCAGGTGGTACAAGCCGGAGCCGTAAGCGCCATTGGCTGCTGTCGCCTCCAAAACGTCGTCTGCCTGACGGATAGCGTCGTAGGTGTAGTAGCCCGGATCGCCGCTGCCGGTGTCGTTGCTGCCGGAGCTAAGGGCAGACTGAACAACGTTGAGGAACGCCGTCTGCTGGGCCGTAGTCAAGGCGCTGAACTGAAGGCCATTGCGGCTGCTTGGGTTCACCGGCAGGTTGCTCCAATTAACGGCGTTGTTCACGGTAAAGGGAATTTCTAGGGCGCTCTGCTGGTCTGTGGTGAGACCGGAGCTTGAGTAGAACTTGTTGGCGTAGCAGGCGGTTTTCGCGCCGCCGGTTAGGTAGGTGCAGTCTGCCGTCCCAGTGCGCGTACTGGCGTGCGTTGCCGCCTTTGGTCCGATGCCGCCGCCGGACGCGACAAAGGCGGCGAGGCCGGTCAATGCCGCCGCGCTGCACGCGGTCTGGATCACGCGGCGGCGGCGCATTTTGGCCCGGAAGCTGGTTTTTTCGGTGTTGCTGGTTTTTTCGGTGTTCATGGGTTGCCTTTCAACTGATCGCGAAACTAGGAAACGTGCTGGTTTTGGGTGCGCCGCCGCTTGACGGCGACCGCGCCTGCGCCGAGCGCAAGCAGCAGGCCAAGCGACACAGTGGTAGAGGCTTCCGGCACGGGGGACGACGCCTCCGTCTCGTACTGAAACTGCACGATGAGTGGATCAGTGTAGCCGGTCGGCGCGGTCTGATCCGTCCCCGCCGAGCTATCGAGGGCGTCCGCCGTAAACGGCGAAAAGTTGGAGATACTGGAAGACGCGAACGCCGCTTGCGTCTGCGACGTGCCGTAGCCGCTTTCGTCAATCAGGTACGTCAGGCTCTCACCCGGCGTGTAGGTGTACGGTGTGGAAAAGGCGAGGGTCGGACCGAACGTGTTGGTCCCTGAGAGGCTGTTGGTGAACGAGTCGGCAGCAACGGTCAGCGCCCCGCTCCGCACAGTCCTGACAGTGGAAGCGTTCTGGTTGCTGGCGAACGAGGTGCTGTCTTCCAGGTCCCCCGCCGTTTCATCCGCAGCGCTGGCTTCGGCAAGCTGGATGTTGAAGTTGGAAAACGTCAGGTCCTGCGACGGCCAGGCGGAGGTTAGAAGCTGGCTGTTGTACCCGGAGGCAAGCCGGAACGAGATGCCGGTGATCAAAACCGGGGAGGTGAGCTCAGAAAACTCCGACGCATCTAGGTAGCCCATGTAGGTAGCCGCGCCTGCATTGAAGGGCAGAGTAAGACCAGTACCGGATTCGGTCAGGCCGGGCGCGAATGTTCCGGTGGTCTGGGCCTGAACAGGCTGCGCCAAGCCAGCAAAAGCAAGCACAGCGCTTCCCGCCAGAAAGCGGGGGAAGGTTGGACGGGGGCGTACGCCGGTGGGTTTCGGCTGCGGTCGTAGTAACATAGTTTTTCCTTTCCGGTCAACGAACAGTTGAGCCGTCATGGCCCTTGACTTGATCTTTGAGTGAAGACAACTTTGCCCTGTGAAAGTTAAGCAGCAGTGATCGGCAGGTATACGGAGAATGTCGCGGTGTATCCGGTCGCTGCGCTACCTACAAGGGGAACTTCGGTTTCGCCCTCGGTTTCCGGCGTATAAACGTGGTCGGCGAGGTTCGTAGTCGTGTCCACGCCTTTCGTGCTATAAGGCGCGACGCTCGTATAAATGGCGTCTAGCGTCGCCTGCGGGAAGAACACCTGCGTCGTGTTGGTGCCGTCGGTGGTGGAGGAGGCTTCGTCGTACTTGGAGCGCACGCGCAGGTGAACATGGGTCGCCCGGCCCTGATACCAGCCGGGAATGATTGTCGTGAACGTCACCAAGC
>CAXTER010000117.1:0-13057 GCA_964243345.1 uncultured Armatimonadales bacterium | reverse complement strand
AAGTTCATCACGGCTCAGCCGCTGCCGAAAAGCGCCGCGCAGCCGGTTTATGTTTGGGATACTAAAGCGGCCTATACGGACCCCGACAGCCCAGACACGCCTAAAACTTACTCCGATGGGCCGCACGCGCTGACAATTATTGTATATGACGGCCAAAACAAGCTGGTCGGACAGGACTCCGTCTCAGTGCAGGTCGCCGACAAGATCAACCTGCCGGCGTCTGAAGGCATCAAGATGGCGTATCCCTGGAAGACCGGCTTGACCCTGCGCTATCAGCGGCGCACGACCCTGACTGCGGCTTCGACGGAGGCCGGCACGGCAGCGTCCACTCAGGTTCTTCAAGAGTCGCTGCTGCGGTTTGAGCGCAGCGTTGAGAACAGCAGCGGCGAGACATCGCTCATCCGCGACGACATTATTCCAGTGGACAAGTCAGCACGGCCCAAAGCCTTTGTCTCGTATGTCGCAACGCACGGCCTGCCCCAAGCGCTGACCAGCGGCATTCATGCGGAGTACCGCGAGGTCAATGGGCGAGGACAGGTAATCTCTAAGCTGGCCTCGGAAAACACCCCGCAGTCCATCGGTTTCTCCATTCCGGTCCTGCCGCCCCGCCGCGTTTCTATCGGCGCACATTGGGAGTCGCCGGTCCAAATTACACTGGACTGGACATCGCCTTACCCGGCGACGGTGACGGCGACCAGCACACTGGAAGATTTCGAGTGGCAGGACCGCTACCCAACCGCGAAAATCCGCGAGACTTACGAAGGCCCGGCTAACTTTTATCCCGGCCCCGGCTCGGCTCTGCCGAGCATTTCCAGCCGCGAGATTAAGTTTGAGCGCATCATCTACTTCGCCTACAACGCTGGGCGGGTCGTGCGGACCCAAACAACGATTTCTTTGACTTCCACCGATCCTGGCCTGCTGTCTGCGTCCACACCCGGCGGCTTGAACAGCCCTGAAGGCTTTCCCGGACGCGGCGGCTTTCCCGGACGCGGCGGCTTTCCCGGACGCGGCGGCCTTAGCCAGCCGCCGGCGGACCCTACCGGCGGGCGCGGCTATCCGGGAGGTGAAATCCCAGACGGGCGCGGCTACCCCGGCTATCCAGGGGGTGGTCCCGGCGAAGCTCCTGACAGCAGTGCCGGAGGCGGTTACCCCGGCGGCGGAGGCTATCCGGGCGGCCCCGGTGGTTATCCGGGCGGCGGCTATCCGGGTGGTCCTGGTGGCTTTCCTGGCGGCCCCGGCGGCTATCCGGGTGGTCCTAATGGGTTTGGCGCTTCCGGCGCAGGCAGCCCGACCAAGCTGACTTACTCGGAAACGGCTGTTCTGCTGATTTAACATTTTCCGGCTTAGACTTTTGGTTAGGCAATCATGGCACTGAAACTGACGGGGCCGGCTCCGGACGACAACTCAAGGCGCGACGAAGAACGCAAAGCAGAGCTGACAGAGCATCTGGCGGAGCTGAGAACTCGTCTTATTCGCGCCTCAGTTTATGTGTTCGCTTGTATGAGCCTGGTGTATATCTTCGGCGGCTATATCCAAATCCTGCTGATGGCACCGATTCATCATGTCATTGAAGTGCGCTCCCACACGCTGGCCGCCGGGCAGCTTCCGGCAGGCTTGATAAGTTACAAGAACTTTACCGATGGCTTCTTTCTGCGCCTGCAAGTCGCGACTGTCGGCGGACTTATCCTGTCGCTGCCTCTAATCCTGCTGGAGCTGTGGGGATTTATTGCGCCGGCGCTCACGCCGAAGGAAAAGCAGGGTGTCCATCTGGTTGCCCCGCTGTCTATTCTCCTCTTTTTGATGGGACTATCGTGTGCGTATGCAATCCTGCCGAGGGCAATCCAGTGGTTTCAGAGCTTTATTCCGCCCGGCGCGATTTTGATGCAGGACCCGCTGGTCTACATTGTGTTCGTCGTCAAGCTGCTGCTTGTCTTTGGGCTGCTGTTTGAGCTGCCTGTCGTACTGATGTTTCTCGGCAAAGTCGGCATTATCAACTCGGCGCTGCTGGTTACATATTGGCGTCAGATCGCCGTGGGCCTTTTCACCCTAGCGATGGTCGTCGCACCCTCAAACGACCCCGGCACGATGCTGGCCCTGGCAATCCCGCTGACGCTGCTCTTTTTCGGCTCAATCGGCTTGGTCAAGCTGGTCGAGCCGAAGCCGCCGCAGGTTTAGGAGATGCATTTTTACTGCTAAAATTACGGGAAGTTTCGAATTCGGCACTTATTACAGTAAATTTGCGTGGCAATTTGCACCGAGTTGGCCCGGTTTTTGGATAAACTCTCGTTGAAAGGGAGTTTTAGATGACTATCAACCGTGCCTGGCTTTCTTGGGACAGCCTGCTCTTATTCTTCATTTGTACGCTTGACATGAGTTCGACGCTTTACTGGGTTCATGCCGGGGCCGCGAGTGAGGCTAACCCGTGGATGGCGTTCTGCCTTCAGCATGGGGACGCCGCGTTCTGCGCCGTCAAGATGCTCAGTTTTTTGCCGCTGCTGGCTTTTGCCGCCTACCACCGTGCGCGGCGTCCGCGCCTCATTGCCGTATCCCTGCGCGGTACGGCAATTTTGTATGTCGGGATTTACGTGGCTGCCGTCGGAGCGCAGTGGATGCACTGATCGGAGAAACATCAGCCCGGCGGCACTCATGGGAAGGAACCACAAATGTCGGTTTTTGATGAGCGCCCTGCCCCGCCGCTTATTTCCAGAAAGCTCCGCCTGCTGGGGCTGCTGCCGCTCGTGCTGATTGGAACTGTTCTCGTTTTGACCCATCAGCCGGAGCATCTGCGCCAGTCCCTGCGAGAGTTCCGAGGCGAAGCCACCCCGAATCCCGGCCCGGACCACTCGATGGACTCGTCGCTTACTATTCGCGGCTTCCTTTTGTTCCATCCCTACACCAAGCTGACCGCCGCGCAGGCGGCCGCCCTCGTGGCTTCGGCAGCCGGCCCGCCGGATGACCAGGCTCAAAGCGAGGCGATGGACGTGCTGGGACTCGCGCAGCGAGCAAACGCGCTGTCTCCGGCGCAGGCGCAGGACGCTCTTGCCGCGACGCTTTCAGCCCTGCGCGGCGTCCCCGGCCCAATGACGCGCCTGGAAGCCGCCCGGCTGCTGGGACATTTAGGCAGCTCCGGCGGCGCTGCCGCGCTTCAAGCCTTGCAGCGCGACAGCGATGCAAAGGTTCAGCTAGCAGCACGCGAGGCTCTGGCGCATCTTCAGAAGTAGAAACGCTTAAAGAGAACGCCTGAAATGCGCTGTCGTCTGATTTCGTATCCCCACCCCATCCCATATGCTGAAGCACTCAAAAAGCAGTACGCACTGGCCGAACAGCGCGGGCGCGGCGAAGTTCCCGACACGCTGCTGCTGCTGGAACATCCGCCGACAATCACGCTGGGACGCCGGACGCAGGACACCGACCTGCTGGCTTCGGAAACAGACTTGCTGGCACAAGGCATTACTGTGGAGCGTGTGGACCGGGGCGGCGAAATCACTTTTCATGGGCCGGGCCAATTAGTCGGCTATCCGGTTTTGGATCTGCGCTGGCACGGGCAAGACCTGCACCAGTATTTGCGTGACTTGGAAGAAGTCATCATACAGACTGTCGTGGCCTTTGGGCTAAATGGGAAGCGTGTGCCGGGACGGACCGGAGTTTGGGTTTCCGACCGGAAAATTGCCGCCATCGGCATCAAAGTCTCACGCTGGATTTCGCTGCATGGGTTCGCCCTGAACATTTCCACAGATCTTGCCCCATTTCGCACTCTTTTTGTTCCCTGCGGTATTCGTGATAAAGATGTTACCTCACTCGGAGAACTGCTTGGGGCAGACGTGCCGACCCGCGCCGATGTTGAGGCGGTCCTGCTCCAAAAGTTCGGCGTAATTTTGGGGGTTGACTTTTTTTGTTAGCCGCCGTATAATATGGAAGTATAAACAAATGAGCAAAGATTTCGTTCCAAAGTATTACCCTAAAGGAGAAGTGCTTCGCAAAGTCGCGGAGCGCTATCCCAGCATCGACGCTGAGGCGATGGAAATTATTGTCCGCATCAAGCAGCTTCAAGTCGGGGATGAATGCGCGTTCCAGGAAGCGCTTGAGCCTCTCGGCCTTTCGGAAGGGCGTTTTTATGTGCTGTGCTGCCTGTTTTCTGAAGAAATCGTCGGGCATGAGGACCCAAGCCCGTCTGAGATCGCCGAGCAGCTTGGCATCACCCGCGCAACCGTCACCGGCCTGCTGGACGGCCTGGAGCGCGACGGGTTCCTAGAGCGCCACCACGACTGCAAAGACCGGCGGGCGCTGACAATCCATTTGACCGGCAAAGGGCGCGATGTGATGGATCGTTTTATCCCGGAGCAGCTTCCATGCATCAAAGCGCAGGTCTTTCAGCTCAGTTCCGAAGATAAGCAGACGCTGATTGCACTGCTGACCAAGCTTCAAAGGTGACTCATCGTAAGGAACTGTCAAAAGCTA
Source organism: uncultured Armatimonadales bacterium (assembly GCA_964243345.1). Classification (GTDB taxonomy): domain Bacteria; phylum Armatimonadota; class Armatimonadia; order Armatimonadales; family Capsulimonadaceae; genus JANXMY01. The sequence continues at coordinate 8,599 of CAXTER010000117.1, read as the reverse complement.
ATACTTGCGTCGATTTAATTAGCCGGCACATAGTCAGACAGCACATAGTCAGGAGAGTAATTATGAGCGATACACTTGAGCGGCGCGGACGGCGGCAAGCCTCCCCCAGCCCGCTTCCGCCATCCGAGCCTCCGAAAGAAGCGGTTCCCGCCGCTTTGACCGGAGCGGCGGCCTTAGCCGATGCCCGGAACCACCAGTACCGCTGGATTATATTGGCTGGCCTGATTTTGGCCGCCGCGATGGAAGTGCTGGACTCGACAATTATCAATGTCGCGCTGCCGCAGATGGCGGGCAACCTCAGCACGACGACGCAGGAGATCGCTTGGGTCTCCACCGGCTACATTTTATCCAACGTCGTTGTGCTGCCGATGACAGCATTCTTAAACACGCTCTTTGGCCGCCGAAACTATTTAGTCGGGTCCATTGTGCTGTTCACCGTCGCCTCGTTTTTCTGCGGCACGTCGCACGGCTTGGGCGAGCTGGTCTTGTGGCGCGTCTTGCAGGGCGCGGGCGGCGCGGCGCTGATTTCAACGGCGCAGGCAACGCTCGTCCAGGTCTTCTCGCCAAAGGAGCAGGCTATTGTGCAGCCGGTCTTTCTGCTCGGCCTGGTTGTCTTTCCGACTATCGGCCCAGCGCTTGGCGGCTGGATTACCGATGCGATTAGCTGGAACTGGTGCTTTTTTATCAATGTCCCCATGGGCCTTTTGGCAGGCGGGTTGGTTTTCTTTCTGCTGCATGACACGGAGCCGGCAAAGCCCGATGTGCCGATTGACTGGGCCGGGATTGGACTGCTGGCTGTCGGGCTGGCATCTTTGCAGTACGTTCTGGAAGAAGGCGAGCAGGACGATTGGTTCAGCAGCCAGACCATCCTGCGTCTGGCCCTGCTTTCGGCGGCGTCTTTGACGGCATTGGTGTTCTGGGAGCTTTCGCCCCAAAACAAGGCTCCGGTCGTGGCATTGCGCGTTCTGAAAAACCGCTCATTGTCGGCGGGCATCACGCTGTTTATCGCGGTGGGCTTTGGGCTGTACGGGGTCAACTACCTGTATCCGCTGCTGGCCCAGCAGCTTCAAGGGCTGTCGCCGATGCAGAGCGGTGCGTCTTTGCTGCCGGGCGGATTTGCCAGCCTGTTCAGCATCACGTTCTGCGCGGTCATTAGCTCCAACCCAAAGGCAACGGTAGACGCGCGGCTGCTGACATTTATCGGCATTGTCCTGTCCATCTTTGGTATGTGGGGTCTGGCCCACCTCAACGCCGATTCGGGTCGGCCGGACACGTTCTGGCCCCTGCTGCTGCGCGGTTTTTCGCTGGGCTTTTTGTTTATCCCGGCGAACACGCTTGCCATTGGCAGCTTGTCTAAAGAGGAGGTCAACCAGGGAACCGGGCTTTTGGGATTGGCCCGGCAGCTCGGCGGCTCAGTCGGCATTGCGATTCTGGCAACGTATTTTCAGAACCAGCAGCATATCAACCGAGCTAACTTGGTCGGCTATTTGACGCCAAGCCACCCAGCCTACAATGACCGCATTTCCGGCCTGATGGGAACGCTCGTCGGCGGGGGTTACAGCCCGGCGGACGCGCAGATGGGAGCGCTGGGAATTATTGAGCAGACACTGACCCGGCAGGCAGCCGCCATGAGCTACAACAATGCATTCTTCCTGCTCATGTTTATCAGCGCCGCGATGGTGCCGACCCTGCTGCTGCTCAACAAGCCAAAAGCTGGCGCAGCCCCGGCGGCCATGCACTAAGCAAGTCGATAGGAGAGGAAGTTATGTCTCATTTAGCAGTTCTTGAATCGGATTACCTTGAAGTTAATTACCAGGCGGCGAAGAAGCGTCTTCAAGCGGCTCAGCAGGAAAAATTAGAAGCCGCCGCCGAGTTTCTTGATGCCCGCGCAGCCCTGCGGCTGACGCTGGAAACGCTCTGGCCCTCCCCCTGCGAGTGCGGCGAAGAACAGCCCTCTGCCTGGGACAATCCGCCGCCGTTTGGGTATGATAAGAGCACAAGCAACATGACACAAAGGAAATTTTAATGACCCAAGCCGTTCGCTTTCACGAACTCGGAGGCCCGGAAGTGCTGAAACTCGAAGAAGTTAGCGTCCGGGAGCCGGGACAAGATGAGGTTGCGCTCAAAGTCGAAGCCGTCGGCCTTAACCGCGCGGAAAGCATGTACTTCCACGGGCAGTATTTTGAGCAGCCTGCCCTTCCTTCCGGCCTCGGCTATGAGGCTGTCGGTGTCATCACTGCCGTTGGTCCTGGAGGCGATGCCAGCCTCGTCGGCCAAAGGTTTGGCACCATCCCCGGCTATTCGATGAACCAGTATCCGGTGCTTGCGGGAGAAGCGGTTGTTCCAACAAGCGCCCTCGCCGCGTTGCCCCCGGCGCTGTCAGCCGTTGAGGGCGCGGCGGCCTGGATGCAGTACTGCACGGCTTACGGGGCGCTCGTTCCGCTCGGCCACGTCGGGCCCGGCGACTTTGTTGTCATCACGGCGGCATCATCGAGCGTTGGTCTGGCCGCCATTCAAATTGTTAAAGCAGAGGGCGCGACGGCGATTGCCACGACGCGGACTTCCGCCAAAAAGCAGCAGCTTCTTGATTTGGGTGCGGACTTTGTGATTGCCACACAGGAGGAAGACCTGCCCGCCCGCGTCATGGAGATTACCGGCGGCAAAGGAGCGCGTGTGGTTTTTGATCCTGTCGGCGGTGAATATGTTTCGACGCTCGCGGAGGCAGCGGCGACTGAGGGAACAATTTATCTGTACGGGATGCTTTCCGGCCAGCCAACTCCTTACCCTATGACTGCTTTCCCTAAAGCCGTCGCGCTCACCGGCTACACGTTTAACGTGCTGCGCGGCTCGCCGGAGCGTTGGGAAGCCATGAAAAACTACATCTACGGTAAGCTCGCCGATGGCACGTTTAAGCCGAAGGTAGACCGCGTTTTTCCGCTTGCTGAAACCGCAGACGCTTATCGGTATTTGGAAAGCAATGCTCAAGTCGGCAAAATCGTTATTACGATCTAACACCTATGGAAACTCCAAAAGACAATGCTGCTCTTGCGCCTTATATCACACGTGCCCGCGAGCTTTTTGTGCGGGAGCCATCTAACCCAATCCTAACGCCGTCCGATATGCCGTTCTCGTGCAAAGCAGTTTGTAACCCGGCGGCGACACTTGTGGACGGCGAAGTGCTGCTGCTGCTGCGGGTCATTGATGAGAAAGACTGCTCCCACATTCACGTCGCCCGATCTGCCGACGGCATTACAGACTGGCGCATTGAAACAGAGCCGCTTTTGTCGCCGAATGATGCCGACGCCGGGTGGTACGACAATTGGGGCTGCGAAGACCCGCGTATCACATACTTGGAAGAGCTGGCAGAGTATGTCATTACTTATGTCGGTTATTCCCGCTACGGTGCGGGGGTTTGTCAGGCATTGACCCAGGACTTTGTTACCGCCAAGCGGCGCGGCATGGCAATCCACCCGTACAACAAGGACGCCGTGCTGTTCCCGCGCAAAATCGGCGGGCGCTATTTGATGCTGCACCGGCCGACTTCCGGGCCGCTGGAAAACATCTGGATTTCCGAAAGCGACGACCTCCTGCACTGGGGCAACCCGCGCTGCGTCTTGGAGGAAGCCGACCAGCCCGGCTGGGACAGCGGCAAAGTTGGGGCAGGACCGCCGCCGCTGGAAGTGCATGACGGCTGGTTTTTAATTTTCCATGGTGTCATGCAGGTGAGGGATAGCTGGGAATATCGCTTCGGCCTGGCGCTTTTGGACAAAGAGGACCCCAGCAAGATGCTGAGGCGCTGGCCAGAGTGGGTTTTCGGGCCGCAGGAGCCGTATGAAATGCGTGGGGACAACCCCGGCGTCGTGTTTCCCACTGGACTAGTCATCAAAGACGACAAGATACTGGTTTATTACGGCGCTGCCGACACCAGCGTTGCGCTGGCGACCGCGAAGATCGAAATGCTGCGCCAGTTCCGGCAGGAAGTGCCGCAGGCACTTTAGAAAACAAATCTTTGCGAGATAAACGGGTATACTGGCGTTATGAAGGTTCGGGTAACGATGAATGTGGCCGGGCGGCAGGTAGACGAAACACTGACCGGACCTGACGCCGACGACGTTTTGGCGCAGGCCAAAGCGAAAGTGACGAAAGAACTTGGCTGGAAGGGGCTTTTCTTGAATGCCCTGACGCCGCTTGCGTTCGCCCAGAAGGCCGTGGAGCTTTACAACAGCTCCCACAAAACTTCTTACGCCGTGCCGAAAAGCGCCGACGAGTTTTTTGCGCTCGGCCAAGACTTAGGCTATATTACCATGCTGCCTGAATAGCTGTTTCTACACTTTGCTCAGACGAGGGTGATCCAGCATGAATGACAACTTTGGACGCTTCGATCCGCAAGCGCTTTATGCCGCGCTTGATAATCAGCGCCAAGCGCGTGCTATGTCGTGGCGGCAAGTCGCTTCAGAGATTGGTGTCAGCGCCTCGACCCTGACCCGAACGAGGCAGGGCGGGCGCATAGAAGTGGATGGGATGCTGGCAATGGTACGGTGGCTAGGGCGCAGCGCAGAGAGCTTTACCCGCAAGGCTGTCCGCGAACGCCAGTAATCAGAAGTTCTTGCATATTACTTTTACGCGACTGTTTAGCAAACGAGAACCGTTATGGTCAATTATGACGACATTCCTCTTTTTCCGCTGCATGTTGTTCTCTTCCCGGATATGCCCCTTCCTCTTCACATCTTTGAGCCGCGCTACCGGGAAATGATCCTGCGCTGCCGCGAGGAGAAATCGCAGTTCGGCATTACGCTGATCCAAAGCGGTGCGGACATCGGCGCGGAGGCTGTGCCGCGCCAAGTTGGCACGCTGGCCCGGATTGCTCAATACGAGGAGATGCCGGATGGACGCATGAACATTCTGGTTTTCGGCGAGTCCCGCTTTCGCATCGCCCGGACGTTCCACGACAAGCCATACCTATCTGCTGCCGTGGAACTGATTGAAGAGGAGCCGGCAGACGCGGACGTACTTCAGCCGGATTTTGATTCTGTCGCAGCCTTGTTCCGAACCTACTTGCAGTCTTTGTTCGCCATGACTGGGCGGACACTCAGCACACTTCAGCTTCCTCAAGAGCCGGAATATCTTTCTTACGCCGTTGCCAGCGTTTTGCAGATCCCGCCACAGGAAAAGCAGGCACTGTTGGAGATGACCGGGACAGGGCAGCGGCTGCAGCGCGAAATTGAAATCCTGTCATCGGAGATCGAAGCGCAGGACACGATGCAGTCTATAGTCGGCGGTCTGACCGTTCCTGTAGACACGCAGGAGCTGGGCAAACTCGCGTCGCTGAATTAAAGCGTCTTTAGAAAACGGCGCATGTCTGCGAAACGCTATATCATTATTGGAGCCGGGGCGGCGGGCCTGAGCCTCTGTCATGCCCTGCTGGAACGCGGCATCACGGACGAAATCGTTGTCGTAGATCAGAAAGCGGCCTTTACCGATGACCGGACTTGGTGCTTTTGGAACACTGTTTCGCACCCATTCAGTTCTCTAGCCTCGCGCTGCTGGCCGCGCTGGGACGTTGTTCAAAACAGCAGCGAAGTGGCTTCCCAAGCTTCGGCTCAGGGGTATGCCTGCCTGCGTGGGATTGACTTCTATTCTTTTGTCTGCGAGCGCATTCGCCGCGCTTCCAATGTTACTCTTCATCTTGGCACTCCGATTCATAGCGTCTTTTCTCATGACGGCGGGGTGACCGTGGCTGCCGGCAGCGCAGAATGGGAGGCGGACTGGGTATTTGACAGTCGCCCCGCTACTATTTCGCCCGGCGGCCTGTCGTTTTCCCAGCGCTTCTTCGGCCAGTTTGTCCGCGCTTCTTTTCCGGCCTTTGACCCGTCGCGCTGCACATTGATGGATTTTCGCGTTTCCCAGGAGCGTGGGCTGCATTTTATGTATGTGCTGCCGTTTTCGCCGTTTGAGGCGCTTGTAGAAAACACCTATATCCAAGCGGTCGGCGCAGAAAAGATATTACCGGACCAGCACCGGCAGGAAATCAGCGCGTTTCTTGCCGAAGCCTATTCGCTGCCCACATTTGCCGTGGAGCGCGAGGAAGGCGGCGCAATCCCAATGACGATCCAGCCGTTCCCAAAGCGCGACGGGCGCGTCTTCTTTATTGGCACATCCGGCGGTTGCGCGAAACCATCGAGCGGCTATACGTTTACCCGCATTCAGGAGCAGTGCCGGCAGATTGCCGACGCAGTACATTTGGGAACTTTGGATACCTTTCAGGAAAAGCCGCCTGCTTGGCGTTACCGGTTCTTTGATACAGTCTTTTTACAGGCGCTGCATGATAATCCGGCCGCGTTCCCCGGCTACTTTTACCGCCTTTTTTCGCGCGTCTCGCCGGAGGCGCTGACCGCGTTTCTGTCGGAAACCAGCACATGGCCCAGCGATCTTCAAATTCTCCGCTCCCTTCCTCTGAGGCCGTTCCTAATGGCGGCGCTCCGGGCTGCACCCCTCCTGGCACGTTCGCGGCCCGAAACAACCTCCGTATCTGGCTGACTTATCCCGCCTGGCTCACACTGGCTGCCGTGCTGCTGTTTTCCTGCCTCTGCCCCACCCTTGCCGTGCGCTGGCAGTTCTGGCCGTTTGTGGTCGGCCTGATCTTCTTGGGCTTGCCGCACGGTGCGCTGGACCATTTGGCTCCGCTGTTTATCCTGCACAAGCGCTTGACGCCTAGTTATTTGGCCGTGTTTGTTCTCGGCTACGCAGCCCTTGTTCTGCTATATCTGGCCTTCTGGCACGTTTTGCCGTTGGCGGCTTTGGCTGTTTTTTTGCTTTGCTCGTGGCTGCATTGGGGGCAGGGAGACGCTTATTTCCTGCGCGTCTTTGATGGTCAGCCCGTGCCGCGCTCGGCGGGGGGCCATTTTCTTATTTGGGCCGTGCGTGGCGGCTTGCCGATTATCCTGCCGCCGCTGGCGCACCCGCTGGCGTTCGCGCAGGTTGCCGGCGGCATTCTAAGCTGGTATGGCGGCAAGGCGAATTGGGTGCTGACGGGGCCGGTGCGTGAGGCTGGCCTGATTCTCCTAACCCTGGCAGCTGCGGCGTATCTGTGGCAATCTTGGGCACTCAGCAAAAAAGTATTCTGGCGCGATGCCGGGGAAGTCGCCCTGCTGACGGTGTACTTTCTTGTCGTCCCGGCCATTCTCGCCGTCGGTGTTTACTTCTGCGTTTGGCACTCGGCCCGGCATATCGCCCGGCTGATGCTGCTGGATGACGCAGACCGTGTGCCGCTCACGCGGGGACAAATCGGACGGTGCGTTGGCCGCTCGGCAGCACAGGCACTGCCGATGACGCTGGGGGCATTAGGATTTTTGGCGGGGCTGTTCTGGTGGCAGGGACGGGCTTTCGTCAGTGTCGGCGGCTTTGTATTTTTGTATCTGTCGCTGATCGCCGCGCTGACCTTCCCCCATTTCCTGCTGGTGCTATGGATGGACCGGGAAGAGTTCGGCCAGTACGGCGGCGACGCCGTCGTCATCGGCGGGCGGAGCAATCTTCTGAGCGATGGCCTTTAGCTCATCCCGGCCGCTCGCCATTGCGACGCCAAGTCCCGCCCATTCCACCATCGGCGTATCGTTGAACGAGTCCCCAAATGCCGCGCATTCGTCCGCCGTCAGTCCTAGCCGCGCCGCTGTTTCGGCAAGCGCTGCACCTTTGTTGACGGTTGGGTCCATGAACTCCAAATACTCGTCTTCAGTTTTGGTGATATACAGCGTGTTCCCAAACTCGGACTTGAAGTGGGTCAGCAAGCGATTGGTCGTTTCCAGCGTATCCACCAGAATCAGCTTGGTCGGGCACTGACCGTCAAACTGGCCTAAATTGCCCGTGATGTGCGCGACTGTTCCCGTGCGCTGCCGGTAGATGTCCACCCATTTCGTGTGGTCCCGCACATATAGCTCATCGTTTAAGTAATAGTTGAGGTGATAGCCATTCGCCGCACAGTAGGCGACAATCTTCGCCGCTGCGTCCGGCGGAAGCGGCTGATGGAACCACAACTCCCCGCCTGACGTGCGGATCATCGCGCCGTTATAGGCAATAATCGGGGCGCTTGAAGGCAATTCCAATTGCTGTGCAAACTTGTTGATCGTCACCCATTGCCGCCCAGACGCCAGCACGATCAGCGCTCCATTATGAACAGCTTCCCGTACCCCCGCCGCATTTCCCTCCGTAATGCTGTGCGTTCCACTGTGCAGCAGCGTTCCATCTAAATCAATCGCGGCGAGTTTGTAAGTCATGGTGTTGTTTTAGAAAAGCGTGGACTTCGGCTCGTCTTTGGCGGTTTTGGCTTTGTCGCGGGCGGCAATGAGGTCATCAATAAGGGTCTGGCGAGACTGGTCATAGGCTTCGCCTTCCTGGCGCAGAATGTAGGCGGGGTGCAGGGCGGCCATTGCGTAGCGGACGTAGCGGCTCTCAAACCACTGGCCGCGCTCCTGGGTCATCTTGAAGTTCTTGTGGATGATGGCATTCGCGGCAGGTGCGCCGAGGCACAAAATGACCAGCGGCTGAACCGTCGCAATCTGCTTGTCCAGCCACAGCGAGACGCAGGTTCCGGCTTCGTCGGCGC
>CAXTER010000116.1:0-13764 GCA_964243345.1 uncultured Armatimonadales bacterium | reverse complement strand
CCGTCATTAGAGCTGCGCCAGGCCGCCGTCATTAGAGCTGCGCCAGGCCGCCGTCATTAGAGCTGCGCCAGGCCGCCGTCGACGGCGACCTCGCTGGCGGTCATGAAGCTGCTGTCCGACGACGCGAGAAAGGCGGCCACCGCTCCAATCTCCGCCGGATCGGCCATGCGCTGGAGCGGAGTCAATGCGGCGTAGGCCTTCTGGCCCTCCTCGCCGAGTGCGGCCATCGCCAGTTCGGTCGCCGTCGCCCCAGGCGAGAGCACGTTGACCCGGATGCCGGTGCCCTTCAAGTCCTCCGCCCAGGTCCGCGCGAGGTTGCGCACTGCTGCCTTGCTCGCGCTGTAGGCGGTCATCCCCGGAGCGCCCGTGGTGCCGGCGCTCGACCCGGTCAGGATGATCGAACCGTCCCGGCCCATCAGCGGCAGCGCCTTCTGGACCGTGAAGATCGTCCCCTTCACGTTGGTGTCGAAGGTTTCGTCAATGTGCTCGGCGGTGATCTTGCCGAGCGCAAGCGGGCTGCCTGCCCCGGCATTGGCGAGGACGATGTCGAGCGTTCCGCGCTCAGCCTTCACCGCCGCGTAGAGTCGGTCGAGGTCGGCCTCATCGGAGACCGAGCCTTTTACCGCATGGGCATTGAGGCCGAGGTCAGCCACAGCGGCGTCGAGCGCTTCCTGCCGGCGGCCGAAGATGAAGACGAAGGCACCCTCTTCGATAAAGCGCTTTGCTGCGGCGAGTCCAATGCCGGTCGCGCCACCGGTGATCACGGCGGTCTTTCCAGTCAGTCTGTTCATGTCATATATCCCTTTTGTTTAACTGTCTGGTCACAGTATGATGAGGGGGCGGCTGTCCTGTCGCCCGCCGAAAGTTCGGCTCTTGGCAAGACAAAAGGGCAGCCCGCAGGCTGTCCTTTCGACTATGTATGTTGTTTTGGAAGCGCAACTGGCGCGCTGCTGCCCCAGTGCTCGCTGGCCCATTGCGGGAAGCGGTTGGTGAACACGATCCCGAACAGCACACCGGCATAAGGGACCGCGCCAACCCAAGTCTTCGTCTGCCCTGACAGCCAGCTTGGATGCAGAGCGATCAGCGCAGACACAACCGCGCTGAGAGTAAAAACCGTACCCCATGCCGCGGTGATGATGAGATTGACCCAGCGGAAACCAGGAGAGTTCCAGACATCTTCCGGCACGGAATCCCGTGCGTACTCCGCAGTAAAAGGCGAATGAACCAGCAGCGAGCCCCAGGCGACGACAGAAAGTGCGATCCAGAGGAGAACGGTGCCGTCGCGTAAGAACAAGCTGGAATGAAGCACGAGCGTCACAATAGCCCCGATGAAAAAGAAAAGAAGGCTGACCGCATCCATGATCTTCAGGGGGGCGAAGCGCCGCTGGAAGGCCCCCTGGCAGAGAAGCACCGCGAGTCCCCCCACGCAAGCCCACCCATCACGCCCTGTGGCTGCCAGAAGGCCGTAGACGATCCACGGTCCAAAATTCGCGAGTACCGTCTGGAATGTAAAGGTGGGCGAGATTTTCATGTTATTGTTTTCCAGCCACTGGTGATGGACCTGCGTTACAAAGCTAGTATGGGGTCTGCCAGCAGTTCTGTCGCCCGTCTACAGGACTGCTTTTGACAAGACAAAAGGACAGCCATCAGGCTGTCCTTTTGTCTAGGTATCTTGTTTTGCTTGAGAACTCACTGCAAGCTGGCAAGGCCGCGCTTGAGTGCCGTGATGACCGCCTGGGTGCGGTCTTCGGCGTTCAGCTTGCCCAGAATGTGAGTGACATGGAACTTGACCGTGCTTTCCGTGATGAACAGCGACGCGGCAATCTCCCGGTTGCTCATGCCGCGTACCATCAGATGCAGCACGGCGTCTTCCCGCTCGGAAAGTTGACCGTAGACGATCCGGCCCGCGAGTTTTGCCCCGACTTCCGGCGAAACCGGCGTTTGACCCAAGTGGACTGCTTGGATGGTTTCCAGCAGCACTTCGCGCCCGACGTCTTTCAGCAGATAGGCTTTGGCCCCTACCTGCAAGCCCTGGAAGATATCTTCATCCGTGTCATAGGTCGTCAGGATGATCGCACGGGCTGCCGGGGCATCGCGGCGGATGGCAGCAATCGCCTCCGCGCCGTTCATCTCCGGCATCCGCAGGTCCATCAGCGTAATATCAGGCCGGTGCTGACGGTATAAAGCCAGCGCCTCCGTGCCGGTGGTGGCCTGGCCGACGACGACCATATCTGCTTGTTCTTCAATGACGCCGACCAGGCCGTCGCGCACAATGGGATGGTCGTCGGCAATTAAAATGCGTATCATAGTGTGGCCGCTTTCTCAGCAGGCCGGTTTGAAGCAGGCGGGTTACAAGAGATCGGCAGCGTGATTTCCACGGTGGTTCCTTCTCCCGGACGGCTGAGGATAACGAGCCGCCCGCCGGCTTTCTCTGCCCGCTCCCGCATCCCGGTGACCCCAAATCGCCCCGCTTCCAGCAAGTCAGGATCAAAACCATGCCCGTCGTCGCTGACGCGCAGCCGCACCTCGTTGGTGTCAAAAGACAACTCCAGAACGATTTCCTTGGCGTGGGCGTGGGCCAGAGCGTTCGCAATCGCCTCTTGACCCACGCGCAGAAGGCAATGCGCCGCGTCAGTCGGCAGAAGGCAGGGGATGCCTTCCAGCACATACCGGCTTTTCACAGTTGTTCCCAGCACTTGCTGGGTCAAAAAGTGGGCCAGCGCCTCACTGGTGGGAGCCGGCTCCTGGCTTTCGGGAACTGTTTCCACCGGCACGGAGCGGAGCGCGGTTACAGACCGGCGGGCTTCAGCGAGACTTTCGCGGGCTAAGTCCCGTGCTTTGCCGATGCGAGCCTGGGCCTTGTCCCACTGGATTTGGGTCATTGGAAGATTGCCCGGCGAGGCCGGCTTGGGAACATTCGCAAGAGCCGCTTCCGCCGCATCAAGCTGGGTGACGATCCCGGCGAAGCCCTGCGCCAGCGTGTCATGGATTTCCCGCGCCATGCGGGTGCGCTCTTCCAGCACGGCGGCCTGAGACTTGTGTTCGGCAACCGCTTGGTCAGCCGCCGTAAGCTCTGCGGCGATGCGCCTTCGGTCAGTGATGTCGCGGATGTTGCACTGGATGACCGTGTGGCCGTTTTCGCGGTACAAGTTAGAAACAAACTCGACCTGACGCCCCTCCCCGCGCTGGTTTTGGAGCGGCAGGTCCTCGTACCGGATGTAGTTATCGCGCTTCAGCCGCTGGAACGCTTCCTGACTAGCGGCTTTGTCTTGAAGCAGCCCAATTTCCCAGAGTTCTTTCCCGAGCAGCTCAGCGTGGGAGTAGCCGAGTAGTTCGGTCATGAAAGGATTGGCATCGGTGACTTTTCCCTGGTCGCTATCAAGGATGAGAATACCGTCGCGGGCGGCCTCGAACAGCCGCCGGTACTGCCGCTCGGAGATCTTGAGAGCGTCGGCGACATTCTCTGCGGAGGTCTGTGCCGCCTGTGCGGCTTCTAAAGCGGACGGAGCCTGGAAAGGAGGGGCGGGAGACGCTTCAGAAGGGAGATCGGGCATGACTGTATCCTAGCCTCTCGTTGCGTTAGTCACTCAACAAACAGTCATAGCCTGCGGCAACAATGAAACGGCAGTTTCTTCTGCCGACACAATACCCTTGTGTCCGTTCCCACATCTTGTGAAACATTTTACCATCTAAATGATTACAACTCTGCCGTATGCGGTACTTTGGTGTGTCCAGCGTACGACCAGAACATTTGTCTCCGGCTACTACTTATCGTCGAGTGCAACCAAGAGTATGCACTCAGCCCCCTTTCATCTTGGGAGAGTTGGCATCTTTTTGATGGCGACAGGCGGAACTGCTGAAGTGCGGCAGGGTGAAATTCCCCTGGAAAGAAACACGAAATGAAACGGGCATCAACAATCTATTGCAAAAGTCCAGAAGAAGCCGTCCATCCCCATATTTGGGGATATTTAGAGCGGAATTCTTTCGTCCAGTGCCTACCAAATTAGGCTTTTGAAGCCTTTCCAGACTTTTGCAATAGATTGTTAGAATTTATTCTGGACAACCAAGTGAGTACCACTACCCACGTTTGATATGTACACAAATCTTCCGGTGACGATTCAATCCTCAAACAAAAACGCCGAAACTGGAAGCCTGCTGGAACGGTTTGGCCCACTGTCTTACGGCTACAGGTTGTTCATCTGAATGCAGTGAGTCGGTGCACCACGCGGCGATGTGCGTGCCGCGCAGTGCGCCGATAAAAGGCCAGCGCCCCGCTATGGCGGCGCTGGCCGGGTCGACTCACTGCTGCAGGGGTGGCTTTCTTACTGCGTTGCCGGCAGGGCGGTTATCTTATCCACTGGAAGTCGTCCGCCGTTCAGCATTGCTCGGAACGCGGCCATGGGCAGGCACAGGGAAGCACCACTACCCGTCGGAGGCCCAACCCGGATTTCCACCATTTCGGCGTCCCAGTCTCCATCATTGGGGTCGTGGCGGTGGATCGAAACCACGGTGTTGCCATAGACGGCGATTGGCAAGATCGCCTCAGGAGACGGGGCCATGTTGCTGATTATTTGGAGCAGGGCAGCAGACGAATAGGCGAAGTCAGCCTCATCCCACGTCTTTCCCTGTTTGCCGCTCACGATAAATAGAACAGTCTCAGGATCGATAACGACGCGGGTCGCATGGCTGTGCCGGTCGTAGAGATTAAATTGCATTTCGGTTCCTTTTGTTTTGGCGGATTTCTCCGATTGACGATTGATTCGTCGGATATTGGGGCGGCGTAGCCGCCCCAATGTGGTTAATCGTGCTGGCCGAATTCGGCCCGCAACGTGGCGAGTGGGACGGTGATCGACCTCTGATCATTAGCCAAGCGCGAATCAAGAGTGATCTGCACTTGGTCGCCCTTGACAGCGAACGTCAAGATGACCGTTGCGGCCTCATAGTAGGAATCTGGGTCACTGTGACTGGGCGGGCTGGCCCAGCCGAACACCTCGGTCCTGGCCTGCGCTTTAATGCTACGCCACAGGACGGCGGTCGGAATCTCCGTGTCTGAGAACCCCGCGCCGTGTCCAGGGTAGGTTTCTGCCGACCAGAATGAGACGACGGCATACTGCTTGTCCGCCTTGATCTCAAGGCGGACGCTCGCCCCCGCAACGGCCAGGCTCAGGACTAGGTCATTGCTGTTCTCATCCCGCTCGTCCTGGTGCGAACTGAGGAGTGCCCATTTTGCGGCCTGAGCGCGGCCCGTCAGGACCACTGCCTCCGCCGCCAACGTCCTGCGGTGGACTTCGCCCATCCTCCACTCCTTCATCGCCCAGCGTAAGCGGTACTTCTCGACGGTGATCCAGGATGAAGCTGGATAATCAACCCAGAAGCGGTCGCACTCACCAGGCTCAAACCAGTAGCAGTCGTACTTACTAGGCTCACCTTCAGAGTGGGCCGTGTAGCACATAAAGTGTGCTGAGTAGCGCGGCAGGGTGTCGTGCTCCCGGCAGTGCCGATCCGACTCGCACTCTATGTCCATGGTCAGGAACAGGTCCGAGGGGTCGACAGCTTGGAGGCAATGCCGACAGACCACTATGCCCGGCTCTTGACCGTCGAGGAGCCAGTCGAGTTGCTTCAGTTTCTGTGTTCGCGTGCCACGGAACCCGACGGAATCCGCGAGCAGGCACAGTGCTGAGACCCGGTCTGCTGTGAGCAGGAATTGGGCCTGCGCCAGCGCCCATTCGCGGGGGACTATGCCTGTCATGCTATCCATTATTTCCAGACCTGCATCGTGGATGAGGTGGCGGGCCAGCAGGACCAATTCAAGCCCCCCACGGTCCAAGCGGACGCGTGGGTTCGGCTCGCCCACTCGCCGACGCGGCCCAAGAAGAGGGCGGGCAGCATAGCAGAAACTCCACTGGCGTACATCGAAATCACCGCCCTCTGCGTAAGTTAGCACATCTTCTTCTTCATTTCCCACGAGCGGGATGGTCGCCCAGCCGACCTCGCGGTTGTCACGGGCGATAACGCGTTCGGGGCGCTGCAGGGGTTCATCGATGCCGTCTCTGTAAGCATCCCAGCCGCGCATTCGCTCTGACACCATAACTGAGTGCAGGACACGCTGCACATACTCAATGTCCGAGGTCGTCGCGCCTGTAAAGTTTAGGGCCAAGTCCTTTTGGCCGGTATAGTCTGTCATGATTTTTTCCTTATTGTCTCTGAGAGTGAAGTCATTGTCTCTAAAAGTGTGATGTCGGCTGCGGCGGGCCAGCCGCCAAAAGGCAGAATGAGGGGGCGCTCGCGTGCCCAGCCTGCCCTGGTACAGGTCAGAGGTCGAAGAGCCTTCCGACGCCTGCTCATGATCCCTGGAAATAACCGGCCCGAGGTCCAAATCCCTACGGCTGATTGACTGGCCGCAGAAACGACAGGCTCTCGTCGCGTCCTGCTTTACCATCGGATTGCCGAGGCCGTCCTTCACCGCAAAACAGCCCAAATCTGGGGCCAGATTGTCGACCTCCGCAAGTGTAGGAACCCGCCGCAGGGCTGAAGTTATCTGCCCCGTGAGCGGGTTTGTCCTGCCCCACACGCTTCTCGCCACCGCCACCGCGAGCAGTATGTACGTCATCGCGATGTACAGATTGTTGCTGAGTCGGACGAGCGCCTGCTCCAAAGCCTTGCTGTGCTCGCAGGAGCAGGCATAGCAAACGCGGTCCTGCGCGATGAGCAGCAAAGGCTCTAGGATCGCACAGGCCAATTCGAGATTTGTCACCGCATCTTTCCCGTGCTTCGCCGCCCCGAGCAGGTCCCGGACATCGCCGATGGCGTTTTGCCACCAGCCCCACAGCATTCCATTGTCTGGTGCCTCGTGCTTGGCCTCTCGCCCGCTCTCCGTGAGCGAGTTCGGCAAGGTCTGAGGCATCTGTCGTTGTATTCTCACTTCTGTTCCTCCGTTGTGGACCATTGGTCGCACGGCATGATAGTTCCACTGTGCTGAAACGAACGGAAAATAATTCAAACTTTTTTTTGTCGGCAGAAGTTGCGTGAATACGGCCTCGATAATTGCCGGGGTAATGCCAAAGCGAACGGCGGCACTCTGACTTTTAAGAGGCAAGTCGGGCGCAGGACAACAGCGCACATCACTCTCCGGTTTTAGCTTTTTCACACTTAAAAGTCCAGAAGACGAAGCGAGAAACGAGACCATGCAAAAAGTTCTATGCCGTCTCATGCTTTGGCAGTTGCCTATAATAAACAAAAAATTGATGTTGAATTCAATTCAACATTGTGGTACAATACGACAGGGTAACAAAAATGACTCTTGGAGAGCGCATTCGGGAACTGAGGCAAGCCAAGAAGTTTACTCAGAGGCAACTCGCTGAAATTGCGGGAATCGATTTCACTTATCTGAGCAAGATCGAGAATGATCGATTGGAGCATTCTCCGTCGCTCAAAACGCTGAAAGTCTTGGCTGAAGTTTTGGGAGCCGACGAACTCGACCTGCTTGATCTTGCGGACAAGATGCCACCGGTACTCAGGGACATTGCCAACAACCCGGAAGCACTTCAATTCTTCCGCAGAGCCAGCAAGGTCTCGAAGTCACCGAAGTTTTGGCGCTCGTTGACTTCACAACTGGACCACATCGAAAGAGAAGTCCAAGAAGCGGATTCCGTCCCCGACGCTGAGGAATAGGCGTCTCTTGGAAAGGCAAAGCCATGAAACAGCAAGAGCTTTTGATCCCAGGTTTGTTGATGTCGGACGAGGGGCTGTCTCCTGACGATGACGGAGAGGAAGAGGCTGCCACATCTGTTTCTTGGTCCTATTATGCTCAGAACACGTTCCGCCGCTGCCAATCAGAGTACCTGTTCGGACAGATCATGGCAAACCACCACCGCGGAAACTTAGATCGGCGCGAGGCGTTTGTGCTAAAGCAGTTACAGGACCTTCCGACCTGGCGCGGGAGTTTAGTGGACCTGGGCATCGAAAAGTTTGTCGTCCCCTTCTTGCAGTCCAGTAAGCTGCCGCCGGTTGATGAAGTCGTGTCCAAAACGGTTACGATTGCCCGCCAGCAATGGGAGTTCTCCGCGCAGCGCAGATACCGAAGCGCGACGCTTGCAAAATCTGCCTATGGCGACATCTTCTGTGCTCTCTATCCGCACGAGTATGACCTCCCGGTGGGCAGCGCAGATTTGATGCAGGTTGAGGTTGAAGTAGGCGCGGCATTCGAGACATTATATGCTCAAGTCGACTTCCTTCGCCTGCTGATGGGTCATAGCTGGTACCGCCCAAAGATGCGCTCGCACTTCCGGGTCGCCGCTGCGTCCGTGAAGGTGGAATTAGACTTGCTTTACTTTCGGGGTGTCAATAAACCGACCATCGTCGACTGGAAGGCCGGGCACAGCGCGAAGAGCGATTATAGCTGGCAAATGCTCATTTACGCGCTCGCCGTCTGTCGCCACTGGCCGGACGTCCAGCCCGCTGACATAGCAGTGTACGAAGTCAATCTGGCTGAGGGAGTCATCAAGAACCACCCGGTCACGGAAGAGCGGTTAATTCAGACCGAGGATTATATTTACCGGAGCGTGATGGAAATCGAGGCGTTGACAGGCGGCAGGAAATTTTCCGAGCAGAACTTTCAAGACTTCGAGACTGCCAATACGCCGAGAACCTGTGCCATCTGCAATTTTCGCCGACTTTGCCTCGCAATGAGGGCACGGCAGGAGAGTTATTATGCGCCATGCGAATCTGTTTGGGATTGAAAACCTTGAGGAATTGAGCTTCTCTTACCGCCTTTTAGCGATTGAGGGCCTGCCGCCCGGCGACAATCTAGCCCGGCATCTCAACCTCGTTACCAAAGGCGTTGCCTATGAAATGCGTCAGCCGGTGGCACGGATTGAGCATAAAGGTGTTTCCTGCCTCGCAGTACCCCTCGACGCCGAATTGCCTGAACTGGAACGCCCTCTCACTCCGCACGTCGCGGTGCTGAGGCCATTGGACGGCGAGTTCACCTTGAACCTCGGCGACCTTGACCGGGAGACCACGCCAATCGCGCAGCGTCTCCTTGCCTGGTCATTCGAGAATGCGCTTCACAGCCGCATGGACCTGTGGGGAGGCAACAACGCTTATTTTTGGAAGCACCCACATCAGCAGACATTGGAAGTGCAGATGTTCCAGGGCTTCCACTATCGCATTGTGCCTTTGCCGGAGGGTGGTCTTGCGCTCTGCCTGGACATCACGCACAAGTACGCAGATGCCCACTGGCTGACTGAATGCGGCGACCTTAGCGGGTACAAGATGCGGCACTGCCTTTATCAGTTCGGACACAAGTGGTACCGCGTCCAGTTCCTGAACCCGATGGGGCGCAGCATCCGGGAATCAAAGTTTCAGCCAAGTGGGGAAGGCAGCAGCGTGGATGTGTATTCGTACACGCAGGAGAAGTGCAGTGTGGGAAGGCCATCATGGGTCCGGGACTTGGACCCAAACAGCCCGGCTATCCTTTACCGCAGCCCTGGCAGCGAGACCGAGCAGCATGGAGCCGCTGCACTTTGCCGGCTGCTTTTCAAGACCGATGATCCTGCCGTTCGAGGTCTGCACCAGCGGTCTATCCTTCCACCAGAGACCAGACTCGGCAAGATCACGGATGTCGTCCGGCGCTACTTGGGGAACACCTCTTTACACGGGGTGCCCATTGCACTCTCGTCAGAGCCGATGGAAGTTCTCCACCGCCATTTCACTGTGCCGGACCTAGTATTCGGTCAGGGGAAACGTCTCCATGTCAGACAGGATGGGGAAAAGCGCGGCGTCGCGCTGCCGGAATTGGGCAAGGCACGGATGAGTTTCCTGATGGGCAAGGACGGCGGAACGTATACCGCAACGCCGTTTGATCGCCAATACGTTATTATGCCCGTAAGTTTGCCGCGGGACGTTCAGGACATTTTTGTCAGGCAGATGACGAGTTCTGTGGAACCTATCCATCGGGAGCCATATCGTCCCATCTCGGTTCTTTTCGAGGACAACGGCAAGCGTTCTTTGCCGGATCAGGTGCGGGCGATCCGCGACGCGCTACAGCGAGCGAATGTCAAAAGCGGTTATGCCGTTCTCGTGTTGCCGGACAATGCCGATCCCAGCTTGCACAATTACATTAAGCGCGAGTTCTGGCCGAAGCTGCAATTTCAGTGCGCCAGAGCCGGCAACGTCCAACGGTTCTTTGTTCAGTCTGAGGTGCAGGGGAAAACCCAATGGTCAGTGCCTCCACGTGTTGCGTCCGGTTTTGCGTCTTATATGCGCTACCTTGCAATGGGGATGCTGCTCGTCAACCGCAAGTGGCCCTTTATGCTGGCGGAGCCGACTCACTACGATCTATATGTTGGAATAGATGTGCTGAATAACGCGGCGGGCTTCACATTCTTTTACTCGCGGGAGCGGCGATGCCATTTCCACCATGAGAAGAGTCAGCAGAAGGAAAAGCTCTCAAGGGCTCAGGTAGAGAAGATCATCTACGAGCAAGTGAAGTTGCTCCTGCAAGATTGCCGGCTGCGACCAGACTCGGTTGTCTTCTTGCGTGACGGCATCAGCCACGAGAGTGAGCGCAAGGGAGCTTATGCCGCTCTTACACGTCTCAAAAACGAAGGATTACTTGGAAATGACCTGAAGGCTGGCACAGTGGAAGTGCACAAACAAAGCTCGATCCCGTTCCGCCTGTTTGACACGGGCGGGCGAGTGAGCGACCCACGCATGGGCGACCATCATTTCCTGAACGACCGGGAGGGCTTTATTTGCACGACGGGATACCCCTTCTCTGGCCGCGGAACCGCGCACCCTCTCCAAATCAAGGTTGTGGGCAACGTGAAGGCGACTGGGAACGCGCTAAACATCGAGTGGGTTCTGGAAGACGTATATGCACAAGCAATCTTGGCATGGTCCGCGCCAGATCGCCCTTCTCGGCAGCCGGTGGCAATTAGCCTGTGCGACCTGTACTTACCGCCAATCGCCAGCAAAATCAGCGAGGACGCTGCTGAGGAAGAAGACTCCTTCGAAGAAGAGGATGAGGCAGAATGGGAGTGACCGCACACAGCACAAAGTGGCGGAACAGGCGTCAGAAGATGCGGCCCATAAAACTGGGATGGAGGTGAACACATTATGAGCGATCTCAGCGTACTTTGGCACGAGTATGAGCGATACGAGGACCTGACGCGCAACGTCACAGAGGACGTTACCAACCTTAAGCGTTTACGATTCGGCCTTCCCGGAAGCGAGACGGTCACGGTAGAAGAGCGCGTCAGCAGTCGTGAGCGGCTCCAAGCGTTAGTCGGCGCGATTGCAGCAGCCCTTTCTCCGTCAACAATCTCGCCGCACTTGGAGGAGTCGGCAAGGGCTATCCCGCGCCTTCCCAGCGCCCTGATCGAGCAGATCAGGCGGACACACGGAGGGATGTTGCCGCGCTTCGTTGAGGATGTAATTGTCCTCTGCGAGCATCTGGCTCACGGCGAGAGTAGCCTAACCGCCAGAGATATTGAACTTTTGGACGATCTTGGCAACAGCGTCCACACGGAGACGTCGCGTGTTTTTCGCCGTCTGTACAGGAAATAATGCCCCGTGCCAGTTCTACTTGAAAGCCTACTTACGGAGTTAAACCAAAAGTGTCTAATCATAGGCGACATTCTGACCGCACTTGAGTGTTCTCCCCCGCTGGATGGTTACGCTCTACGCGTTTACCATCAGGTGGAGAACACGCGGCGGGAAGTAAACCGCTTGCTCCATGACCCCGCCCTCGGTAACGAGCATCTATTGTCCGTGCAGTACCAGGATTACCAGCGGCTTGTGCGGCAGGTACTCGCTGTGGAATCGTACTCGCTGCCAGTCGTGCTGCGCTTCAATCCTGATGATGCTTACATGACCGCGCTTTGCGACCTTCTGATGCAGCAGTCTCAGGTTTCGCTGCCGCCGCCTATCGTGGCGACATTCAGTACCGAGTATTACTGGATACTGGGACAATTCAACCTGATCTGCACGTCGGCACTGGAATGCCACTCGCTGCTGGGCCTGCCGGACCTTTATCACGAGGTCGCCCACCTCCTGATCATCAAGAATCTCTCTGCATTCGTCGCGGACTTCCTGGCTGAACTCAGGCAGTATGTAGAGCAGGAGAAGCGCCGTGCTGTGATGGAGCAGCGTGGTCGGGACCCAGATGATTATGACACCCTCTATGTCCAGTGGGAGGAATACTGGGTCATCGAGTTCACTGCCGATATGGTGGCGACTTACCTTGTCGGCGAGGCTTATGGCTGGCAGCACCTTCGCCTGTGCAGCCGCATGGGGGAAGCATTGTACTCCCCGTCTTTGGGCGAGGAGGCTTCTCACCCAGCAGATGAGGCTCGGCTGCGCGGCATCGTGACAATGCTGGGACAAATCGGCTACCCCGAAGCAGCCGAGGAGATACAGTTTTCCTGGGAAACCTATGTCCAGCATCTAGGCGATACGCCTACCTCACCCGGTGATTACCAGTCCTGTTACCCGGAGGCGCTGATGACATTGCTCGCCCGCCATGTTCAACGTGCCTGCGAAACCCTCGGGCTACGCAAAGCCACGGGAGCATCGCCCGACGACGAGACAATAATCCTTTCACACTTAATTAACACCGCCTGGAAATTGTTTATGCAGGATGCCTCCGGTTACACGCTCTGGGAGAAGTCACAGGTAGATCAGCTACGCGCCATACTCGTCCCATAAGAGAAAGTAGCGACGCCCCGCCACCTCGCACCGCCTTTATTGATCCTTACTCTTCTCGGTGTCGAGTTTCGCAGTATTCTTTGGGATAATTTCTATGACTGGTAATGGACTTGTTCTCGACTACGGCTTCAGGTAACCTGACATCTCCAGGCTGTTTGAGGCTACGCAGGCACAAGACAGTTTCCATCTATCGCAGGCGGTTCTGCCGGAAGGCTACCGTTCTCGCGACTGGGGCAGCAGTGTGGGGTCTTTGCACACGCATCCATTGGGGATTTATTAACTTCTTGAAATGGTCCAATGCACCCGGAAGACGAAAATGGTGACAGGGCAATGGTCCACGCGAGCTAAAAACTTCCCCCTTCGCGTCAAAACCCCACGACAAGGTGAGTTACAAGGTAACGCAGAAAGTCATTTTAGGGCTGCCACGGCCCAGGAGGACAATCATGGACAATCTTGACCTAAACCCACCTTTGGCTGTTACCGTTGATGCCGCCGCTGATATGCTGGCGGTATCACGTCGCACGGTTTATCGTCTCGCTCAAGCCGGCAAGCTGCGGATCGTGCGAGTCACGGCGGACGCGCCTCGTGTTCTGTGCGCTGACCTGCGGACATTTCTAGCGACTATCGCCATGGAAGGAAATCTCAAATGAGAAACGATGCAATCATAAAGCTGGCGGCTATGGCCCACGAGTATGACATGGTGGGCCAGCCCCATAAAGCCGATGTTGTCAATGACGTAATGATGCGGCTTGCCCAGGCAGAACTGGGAAAAGTTTGGAATGGCGTCAAACAAATGGGAGAGGGCGTCGCGGACGATGCCAAGGCTGCGAGTGCATTTCTTGCCGCACCTTTCGAGGCAGCGGGCAGTGCAGCGGATGCCGCCTGGAACAGCGGGCTTAAAAATGTACCCCAAGCAGTTGGACAGTCCGCGGCTCAGAGTGCAGGACGCGTCGAAAACTATACGGGTCAAGAAATGCAGAACTTCGGCCAGGGGTTTTCTGCCACCGCCGGGCCAGGAGGCACCGGACTCATCGGAGCCGTAGCGGTCGACGCAGC
>CAXTER010000115.1:0-13803 GCA_964243345.1 uncultured Armatimonadales bacterium | reverse complement strand
ACGCCGGGCAACAACCCGCTTTACCCCAGCTTGCCGGCAGGCATCAAGCTCAATACCGTTGCCGGATCTCAGCGCCTCACGCAGATCCGCAACCCGGCGACCGCCCTCGTCAACGGAACACTCACGGCCGCTTTCGGAGCCGTCGGCGAGGGCGTGTCCTTTGTCCAGGAACTGCGGCGCATGATGAATTCAAAGCGGCAAGCCGGCGGCATCAATTATGTCACCAGCAGCTATTTCCTCAACTCCAACGATGGAAGCTCGCCGCTTCAAATTGCAGACCTGTAGTCTAATCTCTTTCAGTGGATTAAGGCGACAAAAGAACAACGACCAAAGAGGAAAGGATAGGTATGGAAGTAGAGATTGTATCGGCGCAAATTGGGAACCGGTGGGTCGCCTTTAAGAAGGGGGCCGATCTCTCCGAGTTCGATGAGACGAAGCTCCAGACGTGGGTGTTCGAGCACAAACCGTGTACGACAGGGACGCTGATCCAGGCCGGCTCTAAAATCGAAGTCGCGACCACGTCTCCCGCCTTCAACCTGAGCTACAACCTCGCCTTTGCCGAGGTGCATGTCCTGAAGGTGCATGGTGTGCTGATTTCCGAAAAGCCGGACCGAACCTTTCTCGAGAGCATTCCAACTGCCATTCTGACCGCTTTCGTGATCCGAGCGGATACGTCGCGCACAGTCACCAGCGAAGAGTTTGAAGAGCTAAAAAAGCCGAAGCCGAGCGAGGAGTAAATCGTCCGCTCGGCTTTCAGG
Source organism: uncultured Armatimonadales bacterium (assembly GCA_964243345.1). GTDB lineage: Bacteria > Armatimonadota > Armatimonadia > Armatimonadales > Capsulimonadaceae > JANXMY01. The sequence goes on along the minus strand of CAXTER010000115.1, from coordinate 13,045 downwards.
ACCAGCAGCACACATTTCGGGCGGAGCAGCGGCAAGGCTTTGAGCTGGATTACCTCAGCAGTGGATACCTGCCGGCGCATGCCACGGAAGCGCAGACGGCCTGGTTTTTGGCGGCGAATTATCAGATTTGGCCCTGCAAGGCGCCGCTGTGGGAAATGCCGCCAGAGTTCGGCGACGAATTCCTTTCGCTTTGCCGGTCGCTGCAGCCGATGGCCTGGGTGCTGCTGGAACGCCTCGCCGCAGGGCAGGAGCGGTGAAGTTCACACGCGCCGGCCTACAAGGGTTTACACGCGCCGGCCAAACCGTGCAATCAGAGCTGCAGCGGCAATAACGACGCCGGTGTAAATTGGAACTTCATTCGCAATCAGATCCGGGGCGACGGCCCAAAAGAGAAGAGCGCCAAGAATGACAGCGCCAATCGCGACGGCGCGGCGCAAGGCCCAGAACTGCGAAATTGCGGCAGCGTCATCGTACTCTTGCAGTCTTTGTTCATTTTCAGTCATTGAGAGCGCTCCTTTTCAAGTCGCCTGGGGGAAATCTTCCGCGGGGTTCTCGCCTCGCAACTTGCTTCATCGTGATAAGTTCTTGTCAATCTTATAACACCAAACAGCCGGGTTTAGTTCTATGCCTTCCCCCTCTAGCTCGAAAAATAATGGCAGCAGTTCGTCGGGAAACAGCTTTGCTGACCTGGCCGACTCGATCATTTCGGCGATTGAAACAGGATTTCAATCCGCAGGTGCGCAGTCTCAGACCGGAAGCGCAGCGGGAACACCTGCCGGCACCGCAGCGTCCGGGGCGACGTCTCCAATCACGCCCCCGCCTTCCATCCTGCCGGTTCCCCCGCCTGTCTCCGTCATCGAGCCGTCCGGGGGGATGGAGGGCGGGGGCGTTCCAGAAGGTTCTCACGGGGAAGGCCCGGGCGAAGAAGGCGAATCAGGCGGCGAGAAGGCAGAGCATGGCGAAAAGAAAGAAGGCCACAAAGGCCGCGTAAAGTCCGCCGGCGAATACTTTGACCGCTTGAAAGAAGGGCTTTGGGAAGAAGAGGTCGGTGTTGGCTATCCCGCCCTTGAACTTGCGACCGGGGTTGCCAAGCGCATCAACGAACTCGACTCCGGACAATACGTCTCTCCCGAAGAGCGGCAAAAGAGCCTCGCGGAAGCGACGCTGCCGGGCGCGGGCGGAATCGCCGGCGCTGCTATTGGCACGGCGTTCGGCAATCCTGTGCTGGGTTCCTTCGTCGGCCAGGGCATCGGCGAGGTAGGCGCTTCGTTTATCGGCGCAAAATCCGAGCGTGACGAAACCACGCGCGAAGCAGCGGAGAAGCTGGCCGCCGCACTGGGCCTTGCCGAAGCCTCGGTTCATACCTTTCGCGCCCAAATCGAGGCGACAGGAGCGCCTGTCGCCCAGGTGGCACAAGGCCTTTCGCTACTCGAAAATACCGGCGTTGTCGGCGGCTCCAAAGCAATTGCGGGCCAAGGTGCACTTGCGCTTGGCCTCGGCGAACAGTTTGGCCCTGTCGAAACCACTCTGACACAAACGCTTTCCCAAAACCCAGCTTTGTTTCGGGCGGCCGATGAGTTTACGCAAACCGGGACGATGGCAACCGGAAACTTCCGGGACCTTGCCAAGTATGAGCTCCTTGAAGGAAACTTGCCTGCTTACACAGCGGCTCAGGAAGCCGCGTCTGCGACCCGGTACACCGCCAATCCAAAAATCCATCAGCTCGAAGAGGATAAAGCAACTCTGGAGTCGAGTCCGTTTATGCGTGTCGGCAACTGGGCCGGCGGCGTCCTCAGCGGCCACAACCTCGATGATGAGGACTCGGACCAAATTGACAAGCTGAAAGAAGAAGACGACAAACGGCGGGAAGCGGATGACAAAGAAAAGGGGCGCGAGCAAGCCGAAGACCATGCCGTGCTGCTTGAGCGCGGTCAGGCGCGTTTTGACGTCATCAAAAGCGACAGCGACGCAAACAATCTGATCATGCGCTACCGGTATGACGCGAATGGGAATGCGTCGCCGACGGATCTTGCGAAGCGGCTTCCGGCCATTCAGGCCTCGCTTGAAAAGAATGCCGAAGCCGATCAGGTGATGATCGAGCAAGATAAGAAGCAGCTCGCGTCTGCAGCGGCGAACAGTCCGCTCCGGCCTGCCTACGAGCTGGAGATTTCTCAGCTTCAAGACGACCAAATTCAGAAGCGAAATATCCGTTACCGCGAACTGGAGCACTCAAACTACCTGGACCAAGTCAAGACCTCCGGGGCCGAGTTTTCCCTGGCGGAGACGCGGGCACAGATCGAAGGCAGGAGCGCCGGCCAAATTGAGCAGCAGTCGAACCGGCAGGCGAGTTATCTTCTCGGTATGGCTGAGGCGCCTAACAACCCGCTCAGCCCGGAAGAGGCGGCAGGAATTGAAGAGAGCGCGCTGAAGGTTCGGTACTCGTCGAAGATCGCCGCTCAGCGTCAGTCGCTTGATGTGCGAGACGAGCGCATTGAACAAGCCGGCCTGGGCGTCGCCCAGGCCCAGATCGCCGGCGGACCAGACGAAGTCTATCAGGCCCGCAGCAAAGAAGTCGAAGCCTTCCAGGCGAAAATCAGCGAACTTTCGCAAGAGCTGCAAAAAGGTGGACTGTCAGTCGATGACCGGATTGCCAAAGAGCGGGAGCTTACTGCGACCCTTGAGGCATCCTCAAAGGCGACCTTCGCGAGGGATCAAGGCCGTTTTAACGATCAGTTTGCCGTCGATTCAACGCTGGAGGAAACCGCGCAGGTCGGCTTGTCCCGGCGTATCGGACGCAGCGGCAATGCTGGTGCCGGCGACGCTGCACTTGGCTACAGTCTGGATCAGATTACAGACGCACAAAGTCATCTGGACTTTGACCGCCGCAATTCGCCGAAAAACGTAAAATTAATCGCGGACGATGAAAGCCGGGTTGCGACCAGCCGGGAAGCGTGGGAGCAAATCCTGGATGCCACCAATGAGTACCATCCTGCGGGTTCAATTTCTCGAAAGATGGCAAATGATCGCACGGATTTCCAGATCGCGCTCGAAGCTCCTTACATGGATGGCAGCCCAGAGTCAAACCCGATTACCCGCGGCAATGCCGTTCTGGGAGACATCCGGCAGGATCTTGCGGGCCTGGAAAGCAATCGCAAGCGCGGGCTGGAACAAAACAAGATCCACCCCGGCTCGTGGCGCGACGAGGACGAGTCCCGCTATACTGACCAGCGGAATGCCGACCGGCTGCAAATGTCTCAAATCGAAGAGCAGCAGCGCATGGGATTTCTTGCCATGCTGCCCGAGATGATTGCCGGCGCGGGAGGAGAAGGCGTCATGTCTGCCGTCATGCCCACTTCCGGCCAGTCAGGCTTTTACGCGGGCAACCCCTACGTCGGCGGCACGTTTGGCCAGCCGCACCGCACGCAGACGGTAGACAACAGCGGACACACGCCGCAAGCCGGCGGTGCGGCTGGCGCGTTTTTGTCGGCTTCGACCTCCTCAAGCACGCTTAGCCCTGCCGATGTCCGGGCGCTTTCCTCCGCGATCAATCGCTTCGTGGATATGACGGCGCGGGGGAGCGCAGGCGGCGGACGTTCGCCGGCGGATTATAAAGACCCTAATCCGGCTAACCTGATCAATCCGTACCGGACGGGCGGCGTCTACTAAACGGGAGCCGGTTTCTAAAATCGAACGGCTCTTCCCTGAAGCGGAGACTGTTCTCTATGACAGAAATCAAACCAGCGGCCTTCCTCCGGGTCTACGACGATGACCGGGATGCCTTTGGGCACGTCTTCTGCCCTCCTGTGGCACTCTCTTATGACCTGCCGGGGCTGCTCGGCAGCTTTGGCGCTTCTTATTCCGGCTTTGCTCGTGATCCGACCGGCACTTATCTCATGCAGCAGATGGTGCCGGTCTTCTACGACGCTGATCCTTCGCAGTGGACTGTCACTAACGGGCAGCCGCTTCAGAGCACCTACTCCTATGGCACGGATCCGGCTTACGGCGTAAAGTTCTTGTATCATCAAGCCGTCACCGACCCCTTCGACGCGGTTCTCGCTTTGGGGCGCGTTCTCGACGAGGGATTCTATGCCAATTTCTACATTGGAGCGGCGGTCGCGGCGGCGCCGGTCGGGACCGCCAAGCCCGTCATCCCTGCCGTCAATTTCTATGTGGAGTTTTCCCGGCACCGCACCGCAGGGGAGCCGGGCCTGCGGCTCGCGCTTGAGCCGGGAAAGAATATCCGGCTGCAGGTCAGCCTGGACGATGACGTAACCTGGACGGACGTTTCGTCCGCCGACAGCCTCGGCGAATGCGAGACCTATCTGGCCCAAAACGGCCGGCAACTCAACATCAGCGTGCTTCCGATGACGGATGCTTCCTGGGAAGTGAACTTGCCGGTGAGCCTTGACGCGAGTGGTCCTCCGCCCGGACTGATCGTCGTCAGCATCAATGGCGGCGATGCGGTCCTCACCTATGCCGATGATGGCCTGGCGGAAGGACAAATGGCGGTCACGGGCCAGTTCCGCCAGTGGAGCTGCCGGCCCTGCCTCCTCCGCTTTTGCACCGCCGGGTCGGTTGTTTTGCCGCCCCAAGTCAGTCCGGTGCAGCTTCAATCGGACCCGGACGTGTTCCCAAACGGCTATGTTCCTGGAGATGGGTCTTCGTTATCGGGACAGGTGATCGTCGATAGCCTAAACTCCGCCCATGTGGAAATGACGCTTTCGGCAGTGGCAGACGACACGGGCTTCGCCGCGCGGAGCTGCTTCCTCGCCTCGGTAGATGCCGAGTTCCCAGCTGTGCAGCAGCAACCGGGTGCCAACCCCTCCTATGTGGATTATCCCCTAGTTTTTAGCGAAGTGGATCACTGGTGGGACCAGACCATCAGCACGCTGCGCCACCGGGCGGAAGTGTGGCTCACGAATGAGGAGGACGAGTTTGCACCGGGCAGCGGCGCGGCGCTCGGCGTTCGGGCGGCCAGGTTGTTTCACTCGGTGGACGGCATTAACTTCAAACCTGAGATGACCGGCTGGACCGGAATGGAAGAATCTGGTCAGGAATGGATCCAGCAGGGTAATCTGCGGTTCTTCAAAATGACGGTCTCGGACAAGCTCGTTCACACCGAGCCGGGAACGACCATCACCTGCGGTTATCAACTGCCGTATGATTTTCAGTGCCAGTACTACGGCTTCGGCCAGCAGGCGTATCGCCTCAGCATCCCGGACAACCTCTGGCAATTTCCGCTCGTTCGGCGCAACCAGGCCACGCCGTATTACTACTTCGACGGCGGCACCACCCGCAATCCGGTCCACCAGTTCCGCCCGGACATGGGGATCGGGCAATCTATGGAGCATATCCGGAAAGCCGGCGCAGCGTTTGACCCCGTGAGCGGAACGCCGGTGCCGATGACGATGGGGACTGACCCCCTGGGTAATCTTTTGTTTTACGGGTTGCCGATTGGCGTCGTCAGCCTTCTGTCCGATCCCTCCATGACTCTCAGTCAGGTCCCGGAAGTGCAGCCAGTCATCACGTTTTCCTCGGTGCCCGAGTTTTACCCCGATGGGAGCGCGGTCCTGAACGAGTTCGTCCAAACCTGGAGCAGCAAAACGTCACTTCGCAATGTTCGCACTCCTGTCGTTTTTCTTGGGTTAGATCCGCAAAGCGGCGCGGCCATTTACGGCGTCGCCTACAACGAGAAGCTGGGCGGAAGCCGCTATGCCGACCCCAATCAGTCGGGGTACATCGCGGTCGACAAGCCTCTATACGTCATTTCGCGGGCCATCACGTCTCAGGCGGTCGCAGACCTTGCGGCCTCAAACGCCGCGATCCAGCTTGCGGCTCCTGCCATCGACAGCGGCGGCCAGGTGCACTTGCAGCCGGGACTGATGCCGCTCACCGTGGTTGCCGTCAACGACTACACGACGCAGGGAACGACCCTTGATGTGGGCTATTATTTGACCCGCGTCAAAGGAACGGTGGATGTTCGTGATTCAGAACATCCGAAGCAGTCCACGCTCCTCTCTGGGCGCATTCTGGGCCTCAGCGCCTGAACACTAGGGATTGAAACAACCCAAACTTGCTCTTTTTCTGACACCGGCTAAAAGCGGGTGTCTTTTTTCATGCCTGCTACTTTTTCATGCCTGCGAGCAAAGGACTTAACCCATGATCACAAATGTCGGAAACGGCGTTTTTTCCGGCCGTATCGAAGCCGGAACCTCCGTCTTTAGCGGCACATTCTATATGGCCCTTTCGACGGACACCTCAGCCATTGCCGCCACAGATACGGCGTTCCCAAGCGGCACGGAGATCACCGGAAACGGACTAGGGCGGCAGCCCGTGACGTTTGCTCACACCAATGGAACGAAAGTCTGGACAGCGACAGCCACATATACTTACACGGGTTCCACGACGGTCGCCGCCGCCAAAATCGGCATCTTTGACGCGGCCGCAGGCGGCAACCTGATTGCTGAATACCTGCCTGCGTCTCCGACGACCTTCAACAATTCGGGGGACAACGCGACCTTCTCCGGGGCGATCACTGCCTAACAGAAAAAGGGGCAGGTTTCTATGGCACTCAATGCGGCGGGATACCAGACGGCCGGGACGCCGCCGGGGACAAGCGCGGCGGCCGGCAGCTACACTCCCTGCACCGGCGCAAATGCGAGTTTTCAAGGCGCGACCCAGTTCACAAACGGCGTGGATTTTCTGGCGTATTCCCAGCGTCAGGCCGGCTGGGTGGTTTCCAGCCTCGCCAGTACCACGATTGACAGCGGGCAAGGAAATTGTCTTTACTCTGCCCCGCCCAGCGACGCGGCAACCATGCCGCTGACAGGCTGGACCGTCTCGAACGGCGCAGCTCCCGCACCGACATTTGCGGCCATCGGCAGCAGCGGGGCGACGCTTGCGCCGGTCTCCTTCACCGACGCGCTGCTGTCCGACACCTTCCTCCGTTCCGGCACCGCCCGCGCCCCGGTCAACTTTTCCGATGCCCTGCTGTCAGACAGCCTCATTCGCTCCGGCATGACCCGCGCTCCGCTGCTGTTCAGCGATGTCTTTTTCACGGACGCTTTGACGACGCGGGCTGGAACCAAGCCTGCTCAAAGCAATACGTTCTTTTTTGATGTTCTCTTTTCGGACAGCTTCAGCGCCGGCCCCCGCAACGGAGCGCTTCAAGCCTTCGCCGACCCGCTCTTTTGGGACACGTTCTCGCCGCAGCCGGTGCAGTTTGCCCCGGCCTCGTTTACGGATGCGTTGTTTGCCGACAGCTTGACGCTTCGCCCGCGCACATTCGCCGCGCAGGTTTTCGGCGATCCTCTTTTCTCGGACAGCGGCGGCAGGACAGGCCAGACCGCGCCGGGCGGACACACCAGCCCGCCGTTTGTGTTCAGCGACGCGCTTCTTTCGGACAGCCTGGCCGCCGGCCCCAAGAACGGCGGCACCCGTCTCTTTGCCGATGCCTTGTTTTCGGACGCGCTGACCCGCACCGGCTACGCACGCTTTGCCGCGTTCTCGGACTCGCTTCTTTCGGACCGGCTGACCGCGTTCCCGGTGCAGGGCGAGGCTCAGGGCGGCGTGGACGACCGGGACCCCTTCGTCGTACTGGCCGCTGAATTGCGGCTGCTTTTGACCCTCGCGCAAGGAAACCAGGGAGCTATCGTGTCTACACTCTTGTCCATCACCGACAAAATCGCGGCCGCCTACCGCGTGAACGACTTGTCGCAGGCCGCGAACATCTTGGCCGAGTTGCCGACGCTCATTCGGGGCGGCGACGGCGTCACCAGCACCGTGTACGGCTTCGGGCAGGACGCGCCGATCCTCGCCCTGCTGCCGGCAGCGGAAAGCCTCATCGCCGGGTCTGCGCCGAACGTCATCCTGGCCGCCCAGTACCGGGGCTTTCTGAGCGCTCTGGGCGGCTATGCCAGCAGCCTGAAGTTTCCGACTTTCGATGCGTACCTGACGTCCTTCAACACGCCGGTCCCGTTTCAGGCGCTGGTGCATCCGAACTTTGCGCTTCTCAACTGGCTGTTCAACAACCAGCAGGGGCCACTTTTGATGTCGCCGGGCAACGTGTTCGCGCCGCAGATGACCTTCGGCACGGCGCTGGTGGGTTCGGGTGCTGGCAACATTGCCTTTAGCCACTTGTCGGACATTCCTTCGGCTAATGTCGTCAATGTCGTCGCCGGGCAGTCCACGCAGGGGTACACCGCCGCGCCGGGCGTCGGTGCTATGGTCTCGCAAAGCGTAAACGGTACGCTGACGGTCACCCTGATCGGCTTTGGACAGAACGCCGCCGGCGCGGCTGTGACGGGGCGTACTTGGACCGCCGTGCTGGACAACGCAGCGGCAGGAAGCACGATTGCTTTTGTGCCTGCTCATGCTGGCGACCGTCTGCACGGCATCACGAGCCTGAGCGGCCAGGGCGCGGCGACGGCAGGCGCGTTTGTGCTGAATTCTGTGCTGGAGAGGGTTGTGAGCTAAAGCTATGCAGAATTGTGATCTAGATTGTGATTTAGTATGCAGAATGGTGATCTAGGCTGATGGGCATTACCTATTCCCTTTACCGGCCTAACTCCACGTCCCAGGACACCAGCACGCTTGCGACCATCACCGCCAATGAAGGCGTGCAGGACGCCGCTGTCGGTCAGATGGTGACGTTCACCTTTGACGTCCCGGACGGACTGTGGGCGCGGGCCACCGTCGAGCTGACGATTGGCACCAGCGGCCCAAACCAAGCCTATCTCGCACTGGCGGACGCCACCGGGGCAGGCGGCACTCCGGCGGTCGCTGCTGGAACCTCGGCGTCTTCCGGCGGCATGGCTACGACGGTCTACTTTTTCGGTGATGGGCCGGTAAATCAAGCCGTCAACTCAAACCCATTGGCGAACTTGTCGCCGTCCACCGTCAGCGGATACGCTCGCTACGCCGGCCTCAAGAGCGGCAGCACGGCAACGCTTCAGGTCACGCCGCAGGCCGACCCGCACTCTCCGAATGCGCCGAAGGTTACAGGTCTCTCGGCGGTGATGACGCTTCAGTCCATCACGCCCGCCCTGCCGTTTGCGGACTTTTCCGGGCAGGCCGCAAGCGGCGGACCGCCCTTCACGGGGGCGGCGACGGCAGCGCTGCCGCTCACTTACAATGTGATCGGCCCTAAAGACGGCGGCGCGACGCCGAACGGTCTTGCGCCGCTTTCCTACCTCTGGCAGAATGTTCCCTACGGGCCTGGGGCAACCCTGGAAACCAGCGGTCAGTCCACGCCGCCGGACACGCTTCAGGACAGCTGGTCCTTTCCCGCCCTGACGGAACAGGCGGGCGGCGTCGGAGAGGTGTACGTTGTCGTCACGCTGACGAACAGCCCGTACCCCCACCAGGTCGATAAGCCGCGCTCGGCGTCCTTCGGCGGCTACTTTGCTTACCTCGTCAATCAGGCGACGGTCATCACGCCGAACGCCGCCTATGCTCTGAATGAAGACGCCCACCGACGCCCCGTGGCCCTGACGCCTAACCGAGCGTATCCTTTGAACACCCGCACCGGGCCGAGTGGCCAAGCGGCCACCAGCATCAACGGCCTGGTCTCAAACGACGCCGGGCGCACTTACCTGATCGACTACATTTCGGACGTTGCCACGTCCACCGGCGCAAACTTCGGCGCGGACAACCCGTGCCTTTTGGTAGACCGTCGCAGCAACCACTACCGGGCGATTTACAGCAAGGTGATCGGCCAGCAGCCGTCCCTGCTGCTGGCGACGGGGCTACTGGATGATCGCTTCTCGCAGGTGGCGGGATCGCCGGCAGTGATCCCAAGCCTGATGGGCGGCCTGTGCGCCGCCGCGCAGCATCCCACCGATGCGGACTTCGCCCTCTTGGTCTATTCCGACATCGGGACCAGCGCGTCTCCGGGCAGCCATGATCTGAAATGCGCCCAGAGCCTCGATGCCGGGGCGACCTGGAAGCCGCTGGGGACCATTCTGCCGGCGCTGGACCTGACGGCGACGGGACGGCCCGCGCTGTGCTTTCTCGGCAGCACGGCGGTTCTGGTGTATAGCAGCGGGGTCACCCTGTTTTGCCTGACCAGCATGGACCGGGGGCAGTCCTGGCAGAAGGCGGGAACCGTATCTGTCTACACGCCGGGCGGCTCCGGCTTTGCTTATTTTTGCCTGTCTCTCGCGGCGCACGGCGGCCGGGTGTACCTGCTGGTGTTTGCCGGCAACACGCAAGCCAAGGGATTGACGCAGGCGACTTCGCTTGCCCCGCCGCAGACTTCGCCCCGGCTGTTTGTGAGCGGCAACGCGGGACAGACTTGGACGCTGCAGGCAGCGGAAAAACCCATCTCGACCAGCGCCCCGGCGGAATATACAACGCCGCCGCCCGGCGTGCTGCCGGCCATTCAAGCACCTTCCGGCCTCGGCGTCGGCTCGTTTTCGGGCCTGCTGCGTCTGGACACGACTTTTGTTTCGCAAGATTGCGGGCTGATTTGGCTGCCGAGCTCAACCTGACATGGCTTCCGCATTAAGTTGGCTTCCGCACGAAAGGCTTTTCCATGATCCGCCGCTTTTTCCTGTCCTTGCTGTGCCTTGTGTCCCTGATGCCTGGATGCGCCTCGCTTCCAGGCGGAACGGCCCCAGCTGCCGCCCAGTCCCTGACATTTACCCCCGTGCCGACGCCTGCCGCGCCACCGCGCCTTGTGTTCACGCCCCTCGCAACCAGCGCTCAGGTGGCCGCCCTGACCGCACAACTTGCCGCGTCTCAGGCACAGGCGAAGGCGGCGAAGGCGCAACTTGCCGCTTTGACGCCGAGCGTCTGGGGGCAGCCCTACGCCAACACCACCGGGCGGCTGACCCTGGCGCATTATCTGGTTGCCGAAAGGCTCGGCTATGACGATTCGGGAAATCTTGTCCCTGGGTATGTCCGCGAGATGCAGGAAACCGTCTCGTGGGGCGGGGATGGATGGGCGATTGACTACGGCAGCCTAGACAGCGATTATCTTTCCGAAATAGACCAGATTTACCAAGCGGCGGCAGTGATGAATGCAAGCATCGCCGCAGGAACCGCCGTCAATCCCGCAGGCATCAAGAAGTTCGTCATCGTGCAAACGCCGGACATGAGCGGCGGCATCGGGGAAGACCCGGCGACAATCACGGCTCTTGCCACGCTGTTTCTGAGGTATGCAAACAACCCGGCCAGCTTGACCTGGCCCGACCGGGTGACCGGGGCTTTGCGCCCGGTGCTGTCCATGTATGTCGGCGACGGCGGCGGGGTTCCCGTCGTTTCGGCTGTCTATAATCCAATGCTGACCCAAATCCGGGCAGGCGTCGGCGGATACCCAGGCGTCAACGTGTTCTTTGTGCCGGACTGGTCTAGCACTGCCGAATTGTCTGCCGTGGGCGCGGACGGCGGCTGGCTGTTTGCCAATACACAAACCCTCAGCGCCTATTCTAACCTGCCCGCAACAGAAGCTTTTGGGGCAGCGGTTCAGGCGACAAAGACAAGTGCCGGTGCGCCGCTTTTGTTCATGGAGCCGGTGTTCCCGGACGGCTACCACGACATTTTAGACCGAAACGGCTTTTACTACAATGAGTATGGCGGGGCGAAAGCCCTCGCCGCGCAGATGATGAGTGCCATCAATGTCGTTAAGCCGCCGTGGGTGGTAGTGCTGACGCAGAACGACACGTCTGAGTCGCTGATCTCAAACCTTGCCGTCGGCTCTGCTTGGTCGGGGCTGACAAACTATAATCTTCCTGATTTTTGGCAGCGCAAAGACGGCATACAAAGAGTTCTGGCGTACTACATTCAGTGGTACAAAACAGGCGTTCAGCCGGTCATCACGCAGGACACGCTCTGCATCTTTAACCACGTCCACACGGCGGCGGCGGCGGCAGCTCCGGTTACGGGGAACCCCATCGGCCCGGTAACCGGCATTGCGGGAGAACCGTCCGGCCTGCAAGATCGCGTGGACGTGACGGCCCTGCTGACGAAAAGCGGCTTTGTGCGCGTGACGTGCGGCAGTTACAGCCAGACGCAGTTCACGCCAGCAGGCGTGAGCCACTTGACGTTCTTGGGTGTTCCTGCGGGGATGCCGATCGCCGAGTTTGTCGTGCAGGGGCAGGTAACAAAGCAGGTGACAGGTCACCCTATCGCAGCGACGGCCCAGCAGCTCAACCTCAATGTTTCTTCCCGCGTGAGTGTTCCCGGCGTTGCCTTTACGATGACTGTGCCGCTTCCGTCAACCTTTGGCCTAGACAGCGCGGCCATCGTCTGCCGCTCCGCCAATGCCGCAAATCATACGCTCGGCGTGAAAAACCTGAAAGCGACTGACCTTACTCCATCGACCCCGGTGGTGTTTGCGAAGGCGTCCCTCAATGACCCGGCCCACATCGGCCAGCCGCTGCAGTCCGTCTCGGTAGCAGGCGACGACCCGCTCGTCGTCTACGAGAATGCTTTCTCGCCTAATCAGTGTTCGCTGCTGGCCGACCCGCTGGGCGCGATCCAGCCGCCGCTCGCGTTCGGGAATGCAAGCAACGTCTACCAGACCTATTTCATTCCATCGAAGCCGCTACCCTCCACGCATATCCGGCTGGAAGGCGATGTGGTTTGCGTCAGCACGGACACGATGACGGATACGGAGTCGGGCATTGCGCTAGTGTCCAGCACCGCCCCGTCCGGCCACTACTTCGGCGTCGGCGTCTTGTTTTGTATTCATGAGGCGGGCGGAGCTGTGACACTGGAAGCAGGGGCTTATGATAGTTTGCTTAATGGCACGAACAGCCAGGGGGCGCAGTCGCTCGGCGGACTGCCCCTCAACACCCTTGCGCCGGGAGAGAGCTATCATTTGTCCGTGGAGATTGACCTGGCCGCGCACACGGCAACGGTGACGGGGACGCCCAGCAATCAGCAGCTTTAGACAATCAGCAGTTATAAGGAAAACACATGAAACAACTCACACTTAAGCCGGTTTGGGCGCTTTTCGCTGCACTCTCGCTGCTGGCAGGCATGGCAGGCGGGGCGGAGGCGCAGACAACCAAAACCTTCCCCATTGCAGGCAATGTCGCGC
>CAXTER010000114.1:0-13805 GCA_964243345.1 uncultured Armatimonadales bacterium | reverse complement strand
AACGCATGGCTCTTATCTCCTGCCCCTAAAGTTTCCCGGTAATTGTGCCGATACTTAACGGCATGAATGCCTTAGACATGACACTGGTGGCGCTGATCGCCCTGGTCGGCGCAGTCGGACTCGTGCGCGGGTTCGGACGAACCTTTTTGGACGCGCTGGCGCTGTACGCCGGGCTGTGGGCGGCATCGCTCGCCGCGCCTTCCGTTGCCGCCAAAATCAGCCTTCATGCCGGCGGGGCAGCCATCAACCAGAGCTGGGCGTTCGCGCTGCTGTTTGTGGTCTGCGGGGCGCTGCTGCTGGGCGTCTCGTGGTATGTTTATGGGATGACCCAGTTTGATGCCGGCATGTTTGACAAGCTGCTCGGCCTTGCCGCCGGTCTTGCCGCCGGAGCGATTGCCGCCCATGGCGTCGTGCTGGCTCTGGTCACCGCCGACCCGAACTGCGTTGCGTCGGCAGCCCAAGTGAGCGCCGGCACCGTCGGCCATGAGCTGTATTCCTTTCCTGGCTACCATGCGCTTCTGGATACGATTACCGGCTCCAAGACCTACATGCGCGATGCTTCTAACCCGGCGGCACTGACCGGGAAATAGACAAAAGCCAAGTAATTTCGTTCTTCAAGACCAATTCTCCTCCAAATTCAGCCTTTTGACGCGCAAAGAGCCGCTCAAAGGGCTTGACGCCCTCCTGCTCACCGTGTATAATGAACTCACTTGACCGGGTCACTCCTCGCTGCCCGCGCGGCGGAGGGCCAGCCAGTGCCTCGCATTTATTCCGAACTTCTGTTTCCGAGCTTCTATTATTCAGTCTTTATCATGCAAGGGTTTCATTATGCAGAGCAGTGTTCCTTCCAATTTGTTCAGCCTGGGCGTTGATCTTTTCGGCGAAGTGCAGCGGGTTATCGGCAAAGAACCCGTGCGGGGGCTGCGCGTGAAAATCGGCAACCGCCTTCTCACCGAAATTCGCATTGCGCCGCTTTCCACGGCGACAACAGTGGCGCTGGTCCTGCTGGCGGTTATTGTCAGCACCCTCAGCATTGAAGTTGACCATGAGCCGGTGCATTAAGCCGCTTTGCTGCCTGCACTTTTTGTTTGAATTTCTCTTCCGCCACGCCTTCATTCTATTTTCCTCGTGTGAGGTTTCCTTTGTTTAGAACCCAATCCAGCGATTGGAGCGCCGCCGGCGACCTTTCGGACCGCCTGCGTCAGTCCCAGCTTAAATATGCCGACATGCCCGACCGCGAAATCGTGTCCCGCGCCCAGCGCGGCGAGAATGCCGCCGCCGAGTACCTGCTGTACAAGTACCGGAACCTGGTCCGCACCAAAGTCAAGTCGTACTTCTTGGTAGGCGCGGAAAAAGAAGATTTGCTGCAAGTCGGCCAAATCGGGCTGTGGCAGGCGATCATTGATTTTCGTTCCGACAAAGCCATTTCGTTCCCGGCGTTCGCGAAAGTCTGTATTACCCGCCATATCATCACTGCCATTAAAACTGCCACACGCCAAAAGCAGATGCCCCTGAACCAGTCTTTGTCGCTGGAAAGCCCCTCCGAAGACCCTACGACCGACTGGAACCTGTCCGACATCCTGCCCAATTTGGACGGCTCCGACCCCGAAGACATGGTGCTGCGAAACGAAGACACGAAAATCCTGCATGAAACCCTGCAGCAGGTTCTGTCTGAGTTTGAGTGGCACGTTCTGTCCGGCTATCAGCTTGGCAAATCCTACCGCGAAATCGCTTCCGAACTGCGCTGCAAGACCAAAAGCGTGGACAACGCCCTGGCCCGCATCAAGCGTAAAGTCAGCGGCGTTGCTATCGGCGATGCCGACCTCAGCGAACTTCTTTAGCATTCATCTTTCCTTCCTAGCCCGCCGCGTTCTTCATACCCGGCGGGTTTCTTAATGCCGGTCATTAGTAAGGAAGCGTTATGTACCAAGTGACAGACGACTCCGGCTTCATGGGTATTTTTGATCCACACGCTTATGTTTCGTTCGTCAGCGAAAACTGGACGCTAGATGAGCTGGTTGACCACTTCAAGTCCGAGATGTACCATTACCGTCTGCTGCTCTGGGGGACGGGCTGTGAGGAAACTTGGCGGGTGGAAGTACGCCAAGAGGCGAACGAAGTCACGGGGTTTCAAGAATTTTCCGGTCCCATAGTCGCTACTGAAAATCTGCTTTGTTTGACTTCCTTTGACAGTCTGACGATGGGCGCACAGTTTGAGGACGTGTCTCTGCCTCAGCAGCAAGAGTGGGACTTGTATATTCCTGTGACGCCGGGCGCGTACCACTGCCGCATCATCCAAATGCAAGACCCTGACGACCGCTCGGAAGACCAAAACAGCGAAGGCTCGGATTTCGTTATTGAGCTAACTAAAGTCGACCAGCCAGCCATGCCGTGGGCGGACATTCCCGGCGAACATACTTTGGATTAGGGTACACTTCTGCCATGAGCATCACTGCGAAAAAACAGGCCGTTCAGACCCTCACTTATGAGCAGTATCTTGCGGAAGGGACGATCAACCGCCGCTATGAAATCTTGGACGGAGTGCGTCACTGGATGCCGAACCCGACCGTGCGCCATCAAGACATCTTGTTTAATATCGCCGTTGCCTTCAAAGCATTTGCGCGATCAAGCGGCGAAGGGAGGATGGTCGTTGCCGCGTGTAACGTTCTTATTGACTACGCGCCCCTCAAAACACGCCAGCCGGATGTTCTGTTCATCAGCCATGAGCGGTTCGGCAGCCGCAACCCGCTTGACCCAAGCGCTTTAGACCCTGCGCCGGAACTTGTCGTGGAGATACTTTCGCCAAGCGATACCAAATCTGTTCTGAGCGGCAAGCTGCGCGACTACCGCCGGGTTGCGGTCCGGGAGTGCTGGGTGGTCAACACCGAAGCCCAGACCGTGGAAGTGCTGTGCCTTACGCCCGAAGCGGAAGAAACGCTGGCGGTTTTTTCCGGCATAGATTTTGTACGCTCTGCCGTTTTCTCAGCGCTGCTTGTCCCCATCGTTGACATTTTCGCACTGTGACCTTTTGGCGAAAACAAACTGCCCGCTTGCTTTCTTCGGCGAAAGCGGCGGGTTTTCCTGTGCCTGCCGGGGTATAATTACCGCGCTGCCGCTTGGCAGCATATCGGTAGTACAGACTTGGCAGGATTATTGCAAGGGGAGAACGGTATCTGACAGCCGGAGCAAGCCCTGATTTATGACCACTTCACTCGCATCAAAAGTGACCCTGCATTTCCGCGCCGCCTCAAAGAAGCGCTCCGTGGCTGTTTCTCACGGGGAACAAGCTCTGCTCGGCTTTCTGCTGGCCGTGGCCGTGACACTGTTTGTGGTGCAGGGCTTCTGCGTGTCTGGCGACTGTATGCAGCCGCACCTCTATACCGGCGAGCGGGTGCTGGCGAATAAGATGGCGTATTATTTGGGGACGCCGACGCGCGGCGAGATTATCATTTTCCACTATCCCAAAGACCCAAAAGAAATTTATGTCAAGCGGATCATCGGTCTGCCGGGCGAGACAGTCGCCATTCAAGACGGCGCTGTGTCCATCAACGGAAAGCCGCTGCCGGAGCCGTACAAGACCTTTGCCGCCCACGGCGATATGGCCCCGCAAGCCGTTCCCAGCGGCCAGTATTTTATGATGGGCGACAACCGGGACGTATCCGACGACAGTCGCTACTGGGGCGATTTGCCGCGCCAAGACATCATCGGCAAAGCCGTCGCCTGCTACTGGCCGCCCACGCGGTGTCAGGTACTGAGGTGAATGTCGTGGGCGAGGGGAACAAGGACATGAACGTCCTCGCTGCAAAGCGTTCGGAAACGCCACCTTTCTAGGGGACAGAAGATTAGGACAAAGACATAGCGTTGCCTGCTCTTCGCATTCCGTCCCCTGGACAGGTGGTACTTCCGAGTACCTCCCAGCGAGTGAGTTTGCTCACTCGTTTCATAGAGCGCATTCGCGCCAGGGATTCTCTATTGAACGCCGCTAACTTAGACTATGCTGCCCTGCGGCAGTATGCCGAGGAAAACATTCCCGGACTGATTTTTGTCACGGTCAGCGGGGCGCATCTCTACGGGTTCCCGTCGCCGGACAGCGATGTGGACCTGCGCGGGAGCTTTGCCGCGCCGCTTAAAGAAATCCTGTCGCTGGACACGCCGCGCGAAACTTTGGAGCCGGAAGGGATTGTCGGCGGCGTCGAAGTGGAGGCTGTGGGACATGAGATCGCCAAGTACCTGCGGCTTTTGGTCAAGCCTAACGGCTATGTGCTGGAACAGATTTTATCGCCGCTGGTTGTCCTGACTTCGCCCGAACACTCAGAGCTTCAGGCGCTGGCGCGGGCGAGTCTGAGCAAAAAACTGTACCATCATTACGCCGGCTTTGCTAAAGGCGAGTGGCGGGCCTATCAAAGAATGGTGGAGAAGCCAGGCGCGGGGAAGACTGTCAAGCGCCTGCTGTACCTTCATCGCGTTTTGATGACGGGAATCGTGCTGCTGACGGAAGGCGTGGTAGAAGCCAACCTGCACGCGCTGAACACGCGGTTCGGCCTTGATCTCGCGCCGCTGCTGGCGATGAAAACGCGCGAACAGGCGGAAGTCGAAGGGGATGACAGCGCCTACACGGCGGGAATTGCGGGGCTGTTCGCACAGATAGAAGCGTCGCGGGAAGCGTCGCCGCTGCCGGAAGACGTGCCGAACAAAGCGGCCATCAACGATTTTTTGGTGCGCCTGCGCTTGTCGGGTAAGATGGAATAGGGAGCTGAGTATTATGCCAACGCTGGAACTAGGAATGGAAGAAGACATCGCGCAGGTGCTGCTGACGGAAGCGGTGATCAAGCAGCGGGTCGCGGAACTGGGCGCACAGATTTCAGCGGACTACGCAGGCAAAGACCTAATGCTGGTCTGCATCTTGAAGGGCGCGAACATATTCCTCGCTGACCTGGTCCGGGAAATCACGATCCCGCTGTCGTATGACTTTGTGGCAGTCTCGTCCTACGGCGCAGACACGAAATCATCCGGCGTAGTCCGCATCTTGAAAGACTTGGATGAAAGCGTCGAAAGCAAGCATGTTCTGGTCGTCGAAGACATCGTAGACACCGGGCTGACCCTGCGCCTGTCGTACCTGCTGGAAAACCTGCGCTCACGCCGGGCGGCATCCGTCAAAATCTGCACTCTGCTGGATAAGCCGAGCCGCCGCCGGATGGATGTTCCCGTAGACTACTTCGGCTTCCGAGTGGAAGACCAGTTTGTGATCGGGTACGGCCTGGATTACGCAGGCATGTACCGCAACCTGCCTTACATCGGCATTCTGAAGCCGGAAATCTACGGCGGCGGATAGGCGTGATATTTTTTCAGGTTTGGTGAACAAGCCGCAGATTTCCGGTTTGCAAATTGCAGATGGTGTGGTATAATAGCGCTGAAACCGGCTTGCTCTCCAGGTTTTATGGGGTTTGATGTCCCCTGCCTAGTTACGGGCCTTCGCCGGCCCGGCATCATCCCCAGTTCTTTGTCCACCATCATCTGTTCGCCCTGTTTCTCTAATCGCCCTGTTTTTTATCCGTTCAATTTTTGCCTGCTTATTTCTCTGTCACGCATTCTTTGTTCATCTCTCTTCTCATCTTTCTTTGGCCTGAAACCACCCATTTGCTGGGGCATTATTTTCAAGGCATTATCCATCCCGATCTTCAAAGGTAACCACACACCACATGGCAACTGACGACTCTGAGAGCACACCCGCCCGCCCGCCGGTGGAAAACCCCATTCCCCCGCTGACCCCACGCCCGCCCCGGAACGGCAAAGACACCAGCGCACGTGAGCCGCGCGAATCTTCCCGTCAGCCCCGTGAGCGTCCTGACCCTGCTCGCGCCGAGGCTGCCCGTGAGCCGAGCGAGCCGGCTGCTGCCGAAAACGGTGACGGCGCTGCATCGGGCCGGGGCGGAGCAGACTCCGACGCGAACGCGCTCACAAAATCCGGCGTCCTGGAGATCCTGTCGGAAGGCTGGGGCTTCCTGCGCCAGAACAACTTTGATCCCGGCAGCCAGGATATTTATGTTGCCCAGGCCCAGATCAAGCGGTTCAACTTAAAGACCGGCGACACGGTCACGGGTCAGGTGCGGCCTCCCAAAGACACCGAAAAGTATTATGGCCTGCTCCGGGTCGAGTCGGTCAACGGCGTGTCGCCCGATCAAGCCCGCAACCGAGTCAACTTTGATGATCTTGTCCCGATCTACCCTGATGATAGATTTCAGCTTGAGACTGACCCCAAGAACCTGACCGCCCGCGTGATTGATTTGATCGCGCCCATCGGCAAAGGCCAGCGGGCCATCGTGGTTGCCCCGCCGAAAGCGGGCAAAACAACTATTCTCAAGTCCATCGCAAATTCCATTACGACAAATCATCCCGAAGTTCATCTCGTTGTCCTGCTGATTGATGAGCGCCCCGAAGAAGTCACCGATATTCGGCGCTCGGTCAACGGCGAAGTTGTGTCGTCTACGTTTGATGAGCTGCCCGAAAACCACATGCGGGTTGCCGATATGGTGCTGGAAAAGGCCAAGCGGCTTGTCGAGTCGGGCAAAGATGTGGTAGTATTGCTGGACAGCCTGACCCGCCTTTCGCGGGCGTCCAATCTGACGGTCACGCCTTCGGGAAGAACGCTTCAAGGTGGCCTGGACCCGGCGGCAATTTATCGCCCGAAACGATTTTTTGGAACGGCCCGTAATATAGAATTCGGTGGCAGCCTGACCATTATTGCGACGGCGCTAGTCGAGACTGGGTCACGCATGGATGACATTATCTTTGAGGAGTTTAAGGGAACCGGCAACTCCGAGCTGAAGCTGGACCGCGACATTGCCAACCGGCGAATTTTCCCCGCCATCAATGTCAAAGAGTCCAGCACCCGCAAGGAAGAGCTGCTGTACGGCGAAGAAGAACTCAAATCCGTATATCAGCTTCACCGGGTTCTGGCGGGTCTCGGCGCGGTGGAAGCCACCGAGCTGCTGCTGGATCGCCTCAGCAACAGCAAAAGCAACAAAGAATTCCTGAAGACAGTCAGCAAAACAGGAAGACGCGAAGACTGACAGAAGCAAGAAACGAATAGAAATGATGAGCAGCCTGCCCTAACCTTTGGCGCAGGGCTGAGATAGGAAGTGAGGAACAGGTGCCAGGCGATTTCGATAAATTGTTCGACGATGATTGGCGGCCCCAGGATTCCGACCCGGACGGTCTGGCGTCCCTGCGCGGCTCAAGCCGTGAGGGCGCAGAGGCACCCGGTGAGTTCACCTCGGAAGTGGAAAATACTAAGCCGCGCTCGCTTAACGAAAAAGAAGTCAAAGTCATGGGCGTTTACGCCCATCAAGATCAGGGAACAGTGGCAAACCATTTCGTCCTCCTGCGCGACAACCGAGGCCGCCGCGTCCCGATTTTTGTCGGGCAGTTTGAAGCGTGGGCGATCTCGCTGGCCCTGGAAGGCGACTCACCTGACCGGCCTTTTACCCATGACCTGATTCGCCTCATGCTGGAACGGCTGGATGCGACTGTCGAGCGCATTATTATTGACGATTTGTGGAACGAGACGTTTTACGCGAAAATCGGCATCGTCAAAGTAACTGGGGAAACTCTGGAACTTGATGCTCGCCCTTCGGATGCCATCGCGCTGGCGCTCCGAGTTCGCGCCCCCATCTACATGGCTGAGACCGTGCTGGAAGCGACTATTCGGACAGAATAAATACAGCATTACTGAGGAGGACCTCACCCGGCGTCTTACTGCCGGATGAGGTCTTCCTGCGTTTAGGGACACTCTCGTTATGCTCAAGCGCCTGCGGTTCTGGCTTGGCCTACTGCTTGGCAGCCTCGCCTCCTTTCGGCTGCCGCACAGGACACCGCAGAAACCGGCAGGTATTCCCGCCGGCCTGCTGCTTGATTTGACAGTAGACGCCCTTATTGTCTACGGCAGCGATGGCGCAGTCATTTATTCCAACGCCGCTGCTCTGACCCTCTTCGGACCGCAGGCAGCGCAGTTTCCCCCTCTTTATTATTCCAATAGACAGCGTGTGCCGCCGGGGCAGCTTCCCCTAAGCCGCGTCCGAAGCACGGGACACTTTGCCGGCGCACGATACCACTGCACCGGCGCAAGCGGCACGGCGTGTGTTCTTGATGTCTCAGCATGTCCAATTTCAGGCGGCGCGGCGGTGATGTTTCGGGATGTCACAGCCCTGCATGAGAGTCAAGCAAGCCTCAGCCAGAGGCAAACGCAGCAGGCCGCGCTCCGCGCTTTAGGGCGGCGTCTCGGCGCAGTCTTCACACTCGATGCCATCAGCCGGGCCGTCGTCGAAGAAACAAATTTGGCGCTCAGGAACCTGCCGGATGTGCAGGTGCGCCTGTACGGGCACAGCGCGGCGGCGCAAATCTTGACACGCTTGGCGTCAGAGCCAGAAGACCGACCGAAGCGCCCTCAATCATCCGCCCAATCCCAGCCGTCGGCTTTTGCGTTTGATGCCGGTGTTTCTGCCCTTTGGCAGCTTTATGTAGACCGTCAGCCTACTACTGCTGGTTTGAGTGCTTTGGGTGAAGCCGCTTCGGCCTCCGCGTATGCCCTGCCGCTGCTGGCCGGCGGCCTGGCCGTCGGCCATCTTTCTGTTTCTTCTTCCGTGCCCAATGCTTTTGACGATGCTGTTGTAAGAGAGATGCTGGAAGCTATCGTGTCCATGGCTGCGCTTGCCCTGGCTGCGCCGCAGTCGGCGCAGCTCACCGCGCACGCCCTTCGGCAGAGGGATGCCATTTGCGAGATTGCCCAGGCAATCGTCGGCGAAAGCTTGCCGGATGACCTCGCAGACCTGGCGATACGACACATCAAGCGCCTCACCGGCGCTGAGGTCTGCACCGTAAGCATTGCGTCTGAGAAAGGCTTGCGTATTATGGGAACTGCCTTTGGGGACGATCTGCTGTTTCCAGAACGTGCCAAGCCTGACAGCCTGGCGCCGCAAAGTAAAGCAATCCAAAAAGCGTGGCGGACGCAGAAAATAGTCACACACTTAGGGCTGACAAACCCAAGCCACGAGACGGCTGTATGGCGAGCATTTGCCGGAAGCGGCTGCCACTCGGTCACCGCGCTGCCGCTGGCGTCCCGCCTCGGCGTTCTGGCGGTTTATGTCAAAGGCGCTTTGCCACTGCCGGATACGCAGATTAAGTTTCTGGAAACAATCGCCGCGCTGCTGTCTGCGTGGCTTAAACCAGCCACTGCTGAAGCTTTTCGCGAAGACGGCTAAACGTCTCCGTGCAGCCGGGGCGCAGGCAAAGCGCTCCAATTGGGGTCTGCATCCCGCGCCCGTAGGTGATCTGCGACCGGTTATCTGTCTCGGTCAAGCCTGCGTAGAGGCACCAGGCGCAAGTGACCTGGTGGTTGGCGATGCCGTCCCTCCCAATAATAGCGTCTTTATAGGCGTGCATCTGGTTGATGTCCTCGCCTTCTTCGCCCGGCTCTGAGTACGGCTTGAACTTGGCGTCCAGTATCCAAAGCCGCCTGCCGTCCGACAAGGTAATGTCGGGCCGCATCGTATGGGTCAGAGACTCCTGCCCCTCGGCGAATGTTCGGTTGTAGGTCAGCGTCAGCGTCCTGCCCTCAGAAGACCGCAGCGTGATCTCGGAGCGCTGCCCGACTGCCAGTGTCAGCGCCAGACGCCCCGACCGGACAGCGAACACGTCCTGCGCCGCCGCAGGTTCCCAGCCCAGTGTTCGCAAAGCGCGGAACACAGAAAAATAACACCAGACCTCATAAAGCTGCCACGTCTCGCGCGGCGGCAGTAAGAGCAGGGGATGATCCCACTCAAAACAAAACCCGCGCCGGTACTGGCCTGCCATGCGGAACACGGCACCATAGTCAGGCCGCAGGCTGCCGCGCTGCGTCGGCGGCAGCGTCCAGTCGCCCGTTCTGGGCGAAACTTCTTCCCACCAAGCATCGTCAGCGATTGTGTCCACTCGGCGGACACACATGCGAGCGCGGTCTGTTGCTTCCTGTTCTTCCTCAGCCTCTGCGAGAAGCGCAATTACCATGCAGTCTCGCCTCAGAACATCCCGAAACGACTTAATCGCACGGTTTTCCGGCGTATCCGTTGAAATCAGCGTTATGGTTTCAGAAATCGGCGGCGGACGGCGGCTTTGACGCGCGTGCGCCATCCAAGCCGCTGCCGTCACCCGGCGGGCAAGCTCAGGCCGGACCATCCGGGTGCAGGCGGCGGCGTTAGTTAAAGGTGAGCATGCGATTTGAAAAAGCGCTCGACTAAACTGCGGCAGCACATGTTCTACAAAACCAAGCTGCTCCATGGGCGACTTCGGCGCGGCAGAAGCCTGCGGCGTGACGCCAAAACTTGACCAGGGCTGCTCCGGGAACAGTTTTGCACCCGCTGCCAGCGAAACCGAGGCAATTCCCTCAAGCATCGCCGCCCGCTCCCGTGCCGTCAGCATCCGCCGCCAGTCCACCGCTTGCGCTTGGTTTGGGATTGAGTTCATAGCGCATCACTCGTAAAACTGAATGTATCCCGTGTCCGCGCCGTGCGCCCGCATCCGAGCGAGTTTTGCCGCAGATTGCCGAAAACCCTCGTTTTCCGCCCAGGCTTGCAGGCGCGATAGCAGGGGCGAGAGCGTGTCGCTTTGCCCGTGCAGTTTCGGCAGCACCTTTTGCATGATCTGTAAATCCAGCGCCAGCGTGAAATTTTCGGCAGGGTCAGGCAACAAAAGGCCCGCGCCTGTCTCGGCGTCAAAGCTGTTCGCAAGAAACAGCAGAACATCGTCACGCACCCGGTAGGCAAAGTGCAGGCGGTGGGCATACAGCAGGGTGTTGACTGTCTGAAGCGCAGTAAGCGCCCGGTCTGGATACTCTGCATCATGCCGGGCCAGCCGTTCTTTGGCCTGGCCGACACCCGCTGCCCGCGATGCCAAAAACAGCGCCTGCCGCTGCGCCGGCGTCGCCGACAGTTCCTGGTCTACGTTGGCTTGGCCTTTGGAGATAGCAAAAACGCGCTGGAACTCTGGCGCTTCGTCAAAATCAAATGTATTGGCCCGGTCCAGCACTTTGCGCGAGAACCCGCGCGTCGTTTCGTCGACATTAACTGTTCCCGTCACAAACAGGTTCGGCGGCAGCACCAAGTCCGGCACGCCTTCGTGCAGCGGGATACGGTGCGCCCGCGATTCCAGCGCTGATAGGTAATCCGCCAGGTAATGCTCGACGCGGGCCAGGTTCATTTCGTCCAAACACACAAAAAATGCACGCTGACGATTTTCCGGCAGCCCAGCCCTGCGAACGATGTCTAGAAAAGGGGTGGACACATAGCGGCTTGCCAGCACATTTTGGTAGCCCAACAACGCCGTGCTGTCGTTCCAGTCGGGCCGCACCGGGATCAGCCGGAACTGCTGAGGACTGAGGCCGGTCATGGCTTCCGCGAACAGCTCGGCCATCCGCGTTTTGCCGGTGCCGGACACGCCGGACAAAATCACGAACGGCCTTGTTTTGAGCGCGACATAATAAGAGCGCAGGCGGGACGCCGGGAACGTAAAGCCGAGGCCGAGCGCGAACTCTTCCAGCGTCCTAAGCAGCCGGGTTTCCGTCAGCGCCGAGGGCAGCGCGGCGGCATAGCCTGGCTTCGGCTCGCGCACCTGACCGGAGGCCGCGTGCGTGTCTTCTATCAGCGCCGACGGCGGGACGCGCAGAGCTTCATCCACTTCCGGGTACGCCTTCGCGCCAAGCGCCGTGCGGATTTGCGCGTAAACGACAAACAGCGCCAGCCCTGTCTGTGCCGGAAGAGGGCCGCCATTGTCCGGCACGGAAAACCCGTAAAGTGCGGCGGCTTCTTCCAGCGCCTCCCGCTTTTGGTCCGGCGTCAGTGCGAGGCGGCGCAGCGCCGGGCGTGTGACAAGAGGATAACTATCCGGGTCCCAGGCACACAGCAGGCTGGACGCAGTCTGCATCCCAGTCCCCCGCACGTTCAAAAACTGGGTAAGGCGCTCATGGAGCGGCTCGGTGGCGCTGAGGAGCCGCCGCAGACGGTCATCAAACCCTTTCGGGTCGGCAGCAAAAAGCCGCCGTGACAGGTTGCCGTTGGGAGCCAGCTCCGCCGCCGCCCGAAGCAAGTGGTCGCGGGTTTCCGAGATGAGGGGACGCCCAGCGGCAAGGCCGCTGTCCGCGAGGGCAACGCTGAAGGCAAGCGACGCGGCAGCCTGCGATTCGCGCCGGGACCAGAACTCAAAGCGCCGCTCGCCCTCGTCTCGCCAGGCGCGGACTGCCGCCAGCAGGCCAAGCTGTGTCTCGTTCAGTGTAAACATCAAAGTCTAATAGCTGCATGGAGTAAATGCCAGCAGTTGCTACGCTTTGAGTATACCTGAACTCAGATAGATTTTGTGCCGACCACGGCATATAGCGGGTCGGAGCGATTTGGGCGGGGACTCAGATTGACAGCCTCGGCACTGTCCCAGCCGCCCTCCTCAAAGTACAACTGGACCAGAGCGATATGCTGGCCGTCATCAGTGCTGGTCCACAGCCGCGTCGCTTTTGTCGGAAAGCAGCGGTTGGAAAATGAGACGATAAACACGCCGCCGGGGCGCAGAACGCGCCGCACTTCGGCAAACACTTCGGCAGGGTGCAGCAAATACTGGACGCTGACCGTGCAAAGCGCCGCGTCAAATGCCGCGTCGGGGTAGGGCAGGGTGGGATTGTCGTTGAGGCTTTGGACAACATGCTCGGTAAGCTGGCTGTTTGCCGCCATCTCCGCATCATTCATGCCGAGGCCGGCGACACGGCGGCAGCTAGCCCGCACATCCGGCGGCAGGTGCGTCAGGTATGCCGACATCAAATCCAGCACGTCGGCATTGCCGGGAATGCGCGAGCGGAAAAAGCTGCCTAAAGCTTCAATCGCCGCGTCGTCAATATGCGCGACCAGTCTGGGCGAGTGGTAGAAATGAAAATCAGAGCTTTCATCCTGTCGCCGAAAGTATTCGGCCGGGATTTCTTCAAGTCGCATTCGTAGGTCTTTCTAATTTTTTGCAATGCTAATTTTTGTTCTAGCGGACCGGCTTCTGCTGCAAATGAGGCCGAAGCATTGCCATCTGTGGCCGGTCCCGCCCGTTCTTCGGCTCTAGAGTGAACATGTAATCACCCCACCATGATCCTGCCGCCCACCAGGCATAGCCTACCCAAACATCACGATTGGCTTCCATGAAGCGCAGCATATTATCTGCCGCAGCCGCGGCAATTGGGTTGTCGGCGCTGGCGAACTCGCCTAAAAAGCCGCGCTGATGGTGCTGCCGACACCACTGGGTAAACTCCCGCAGGCGCTCGCTGCCGATGACAGCGCTGACGGCGTCCGGCTTTGTCCCGGAGCTGTCAGCGTCTAAATACTGATGCACTTCAAAGACAAAGTGGTTTTGCGGGTCGGTAATCCCAAGCATCGTCTGGGCATTGCCGCTCGAAACCCAGCTATGCGCCCCGGTCCAAGAGACGCCCGGTACAAGAATCAGGTTGTGTGCGCCTGACATTCGAATAGCCGCAATTGCAGCATTCGCCGCCTGGAGCCACTGCGCGTCTGGAATATCGTGCGGCTCATTCATCAAACCGAACCAGACACGCGGGTTGTCCTTAAACTGGGCGGCGGTTCGGCCCCAAAAGTCGGCGAACGCGGCGGCGGGGACATCGGCGCTGCCGATCACTTTGCCGTCATAGCGGGCGTAGTCATGCGGGTCAAGCAGCACCACTTGGCCCCGGTCCGTCGCTGCTTGAACAACGCCTTTGATGCGGGCCAGCACGTCCGGGTCAAGCGGCTGGGAGA
>CAXTER010000113.1:0-13815 GCA_964243345.1 uncultured Armatimonadales bacterium | reverse complement strand
GTGCTGGCGCAGAATGGAGACGGCAGCGAGTATTTCCAGCGTCGGCGTGTCCCCGCAGCAGGCCATGACTACGTCCGGCTCCGTACCTTGATCGTTGGAGGCCCACTGCCAGATGCCGATCCCTTCCGTGCAATGCACAACGGCGGCGTCCATGGTGAGCCACTGCGGCATGGCGTGCTTGCCGGCGACAACCACATTCACATAATGCCGGGAGCGCAGGCAATGATCAAAAACCGACAGCAAACAGTTGGCATCCGGCGGCAGGTACACCCGCACGATGTCAGCTTTCTTGTTGATAACATGGTCCAAAAATCCGGGGTCCTGGTGCGTGAAGCCGTTGTGGTCCTGCTGCCAGACATGGGATGCCAGCAGGTAGTTCAGCGACGCGATCTTGCGCCGCCACGGCAGTTCCGAAGTCACCTTCAGCCACTTGGCGTGCTGGCTGAACATGGAGTCTACGATGCGGATAAAGGCTTCATAGCTGTTGAACAGCCCGTGCCGCCCAGTCAGCAGGTAGCCTTCCAGCCAGCCTTCGCACTGATGTTCACTGAGCATCGAGTCCAGAACACGCCCAGACGGCGCAAGGAACTCGTCATTGCCTTCCGTTTGGGCGTCCCACTGACGATCTGTAACCTCAAAGATCGCCCCGAGCAGGTTGGAAACTGTCTCGTCCGGGCCGAAGACGCGGAAGTTGCGCTTGTCCTGGTTGAGCCGGGCAACATCGCGCAGAAACTCGCCCAGCACGAGAGTATCCTGGCCGTCCGCGGCTCCGGGCGCAGGCACGGCAACGGCGTGCTTGTGGAAGTCCGGCATCCGAAGGTCCTTGAGCAAAAGCCCACCGTTCGCGTGCGGGTTCGCCCCCATCCGCCGGTCGCCCTTCGGAGCCAGTTCGGCCAGTTCCGGCATCAGGCGGCCATTCGCGTCGAACAGCTCTTCGGCCTTGTAGCTTTTCATCCAGCTTTCGAGCTGCGCGACGTGTTCGGGATGCCCGGCATCCACAATGAGAGGCACCTGATGCGCCCGGAACGTGCCTTCCACTTGGAGGCCGTCCACAACTTTCGGACCAGTCCAGCCTTTCGGCGATTTGAGGACGATCACCGGCCAGCGTGGACGGGCGGCATTACCCGTGTTTCGCGCGTTCTCTTGGATATGCTTAATGTCTTCAATCGCTTTTTCCATCGTAGCGGCCATCAGCTCGTGCATGATCTCAGGGTCATCCCCTTCGACGAAGTAGGGAGACCAGCCGCAGCCGCGCAGAAACTGCTCAAGCTCTTCCGGCTCGATGCGGGCGAGAACGGTCGGATTGCTGATCTTATAGCCGTTCAGGTGCAGGATCGGCAGCACAGCCCCGTCGGTGATCGGGTCCAGCAGCTTGTTGGACTGCCAGGAAGTCGCCAGCGGCCCTGTCTCCGCCTCGCCGTCTCCAATAACGCAGGCGACGATCAGGCCGGGGTTATCAAACACTGCTCCGAACGCATGAGAAAGCGAGTAGCCGAGTTCGCCCCCTTCGTGGATGGACCCCGGCGTCGTCGGCGCGACATGGCTAGAAATCCCACCGGGAAACGAGAACTGCGTGAACAGCTTCTTCAGGCCGGCCTCATCCTGAGTGACGTTCGGGTAGATTTCGCTCCAGGTGCCTTCGAGGTACACATTGCCGACAATGGCAGGACCGCCGTGCCCAGGGCCCGCGACATAGAACATATCGAGGTTGTACTTCTTGATGACCCGGTTGAGATGAACATAAATAAAATTCTGGCCTGGCGTCGTCCCCCAGTGTCCCACCACGAGCGGCTTGACGTGAGAAAGCGTCAGCGGCTCCTTGAGGAGGGGATTGTCGTACAGATAGATCTGCCCGACGGATAGATAATTGGCAGCACGCCAGTAGGCATTTATCTTACGCAACTCGTCTGCGCTCAGAGTTTCCTTCAACTCAAGCACAGCATGGTGGCCGTTGGTCTGAAGGCTTGTTGGAGTGAGGCTTGTCGGCTCTCGTGTTAAAGTAGCTGCGCTCATGGTACGGTGTTTCCCTTTGTTTCTGAATGGCCTTACGCTCTCGTGCTAAGGGGGTCCAGGTCTCTTGCAAAACTCGTCGGTGTGCAGTGCGTTTGCAAATGTGTCTGCGCGGTGCCTTCCAGTGTCTCGTGCGCCCGCTTCGTCTCGCCTTCGCAGCCGTGAACGACGACCAGGAACTCACCGGCCTGAAGTCGCTCCTGATATTTCAGCGCCTGCTCCCTGGGAATACCTGTTGCGACCAATCCGTTGATCAATGCGCCGACTCCTGCGCCGCCAATCGCTCCGGCAATTAGCCCAGCGATTGGTCCCATCACCATCAGTGCGCCGACCACGGGAAAGACGAAGAAGCCCATCGCTCCGGCCATCAGCCCGAAGAAACCGCCGAACCATGCGCCCGTCCCTGCCCCGGCCAGCGCCGCATCCTCCGGGCGATAGAATCCCTGAACATCCTCATGCGTCTCGAAATGGCGGCCAATAATGGAGATTTGTGTGATCGGCAAGCCGCTGGAAGCGAGAATCCGGACCGCCGACTCCGCATCGGCATGGCTTCGATAGGTTGCCACGACCGCCTGGTCGAAAGCGGCAGGCTGTGCTTCAGTCAGTCCTGCGTTAAACGGTGTGCTATTCATCAATTTCTCCTCATCAATTTCTCTTCTTCGTATCAGTTTTTCTGTTTCGTGCGGCTTGCCTTGCGGCATTCGGGAAAACTCTTTAAGCCTCAGCGCCCACGGAGGCCCCATTGCTGTTGGTGAAAGCCAGCCCATTCCCGGTCGGCATCAGGCTGTCCATCGCCGACACCGGCACGATCATTGGCGCGGCAGGCGTCTGACTCGGCTCGTTCTTTGTGCCTTCCACTTTTGAGCCTTCCTGCCCGATCCCCATCGTCAGTGCTGTGAGACCCGCCAGTTCCCCCAAGCTGCATCGATTCGACTGCCGTACTGGGAACAATGACGATGGTTGAGTTTTGCTTCAGGCCCTCATACAGCATATTCATTGCCCGCAGGTGAAACGCCACAGGATTGTTGGCGTAGGTCTTCGAAGCCTCCCCGAACTTCTCCGCGACTTGACGCTCCGAGTCGCCGAGGATGACCCGCGCCTGACGTTCCCGCTCGGCCTGCGCCTGCATGGACATCGCACTCTCCAGCGACGGCAGAATCAGAACGTCTTTGACCTCTACCGAGATCACGGTGATGCCCCAGGGTTCCGTGCGGACATCAATGATCTTCTGGAGCTGAGCGCTGATCATATCCCGGCCTTCCAGCATATCCGCCAGCATCGTCTTGCCGATGACATCGCGCAGGGCTGTTTGGCAGGCCCAGCCGACAGCCGACTGGTAATCGGCAACATCGAGGGCTGCCTTTTGGGGGTCCAAAACCTTCCAAAACAGAACTGCGTCCACATCCACTGGCACCGTGTCTTTCGTCAATGTCCTTTCTGCTTTGAATGACATCGTGATGACCCGCGTGTCGATCCAATACACAATCGTATCCACTACGGGCACAATGAAGAACAGCCCCGGACCCCGCAGGGCTTGGAACCGCCCCAACCGCAGCACCACGGCTTTGTCCCACTGATTGGCGACCTGAAGCGAGGACGATACGACCGACGCCAGAAGGAAGGCCAGCATGGCAACCGCCAAGCTCAGTCCTTGTGTGGAAGGGCCGCGCAAAGTGAAAGCGATTCCCAGCCCGATGCCTAGAATGAGAAGAAAAACCAATACCGATAAAGAATTGACCGTTTTCATTTGAGTTTCTCGTGCGGCACAACCGATTGTGCCGAATTTGAGATGCGTTCTTTTCGGGAGAGCAGCCTTGAAAAGCGCTTGCGCTGATGCTTAGGTGGCCTATCCTGCTATTTGGCCTGCGTCAAGTCCGGCAGGACCGCCCGCAGATGGTCCGCCCACTGGTTTGCCAGTTCAAGCGGCGTGGCCTGGTTGTAGCGGGCGGTTGCCGTATCTGCGGTGAACAGCAGCCGGCCCTGGACCCGCACAACGGCTTCCGCACCTTGAGCCGTCGCCGTGATGTCTGAGGGATGGACAGGCCCGTGCGCGAGAATGCGGTTGAGCCGCTCCTGGATCGCCGCGGCCCGCTGCTCCGGCGAATAGCCGGCGGCGGCGACACGGACGCGCATGATCGGTGTCCCCCCGATAAACACGGCGTTGGCATTGGAAGGAGCCTGCGCTCCCACGCTTACAGTCAGCAGCTCGATTGCGGCTGCGGTCATTGCAGGCAACAGCCATGTCTTCATCATTTTCGTTTTTCGGAACGTGTTCATTTCTCGTGTAACTCCCTGTGTATCTCGATTTGATCTTAAAACGCCTCGGCGCTTGTCTTAGGTCAGCAGTTCTTTTTCAGAGCGGCGCAGCATCACCGCATTGACGGCGACGATAATGGACGAGGCTGACATCAAAAGCGCTGAGACTTCTGGGCGAAGCGACCAGCCCAAAGAACTGTAGAACACGCCTGCCGCCACCGGGATTGCCAGCAGGTTGTACACGCTGGCCCAGACCAGGTTCTGCTTCATCTTTCGCACAGTCGCCTTCGAGAGCAGGATCGCATTCACGATGTCTAACGGGTCGGACTTCATCAGCACGACCTTCGCCGCTTCAATCGCCACGTCTGTCCCTGCGCCAATCGCGATGCCGATGTCCGCCTGCGCGAGCGCTGGAGCATCGTTGACGCCGTCCCCGACCATCGCCACAAACTCCCCTTCGCCTTGCAGCTTCTTGACATAATCCGCCTTGTTCTCCGGCAGGACTTCGGCAAAGACCCGGTCAATGCCGATCTCTTTGCCGACCCGCTCCGCCACGGCCTTGTTGTCCCCGCTGACCATCGCCGTCTTGATGCCCAGCTTCTTCAGTTCCGCGACTGCCCGCTTCGCCGACGGCTTGATCGGGTCCGTCACACCAACCACCGCGGCAGCTTTGCCGTTCACGGCTAGCAGGATTATGGTCTGGCCTGCGGCATGCTGCCGGTCAATCCCCGGCTGGATCGGGCCGAGGTCCACGTTCTTGTCCGCGAACAGGCTGGCATTCCCGACTAGCACATTGTGTCCGTCTATAGTTGCCTGAAGGCCATGTCCCGCGACGTTCTGGAAGTCCTTGACCTGAGCGTTAGAGGGCAGCTTGCGCTTCTCTGCCTCCGCTTCAATCGCGACCGCCAGCGGATGGCTGGAGTTCTGCTCGGCGGCAGCCAGAAGCCGGATCGCCTCGTTTTCGTCCGTTCCCGGCGCAGCGTACACATCGCTGACCGTCGGCTTGCCCTCCGTCAGTGTCCCCGTCTTGTCAAAAGCCACTGAGGTGATGCGCGACGTGCCTTCCAGCGTTGCCGCGTCTTTGATGAGAATGTTATGCTTCGCCCCTAAACCTGTCCCGACCGCCACTGCTGTCGGGGTCGCAAGGCCCAGCGCGTCCGGGCAGGCAATGACAATGGCAGAGATGGCAAACGTCAGCGCCGTCAGGAACGAGGCCCCGGCTCCGAACCGCCAGGCGACAAAGGTGATTATCCCGGCGCTGACCGCCAGTACGACCAGGTACGCGGCGGCTTTGTCGGCCAGCCGCTGCCCCGGCGCTTTGGAGTTCTGCGCCGTTTCCACAAGCTTTGCGATCCGTGCCAGCGTCGTGTCTTCGCCGACCTCGGTGGCCTTGAACTTGACAGCCCCCGCACCATTGATGGAACCTGCAATCACTTTATCGCCGGGCTTCTTCTCGACAGGCAGGCTTTCCCCGGTGACCAGTGCCTCGTCCACGGCGGTTTCGCCCTCGGTGATCTCGCCGTCTACGGGGATGAGGTCGCCGGGCCGGAGCGCGAGCAGATCACCCCGGACGACTTCTGCCGTCGGCACCTCGGTTTCCACGCCACCACGTATAACTCGCGCCTTGGGCGGGACCAGCTTGAACAGGGCCTGCAAAGCGTCAGACGTGCCGCGCCGGGACTTCATTTCCATCCAGTGCCCGAAGAGCACGAACGTCACCAGCATTCCAGCGGCCTCGTAGAAGAGGTCTGCGGAGCCGATGACGGTGAGGTAAACCGAGGCTAGGTAGGCAGCCAGGACGCCGACGGCGATCAGTACGGACATATCCAGCTTGCGTGAGCGCAGTGCTTCATATGCTCCTGAGATGAACATCCAGCCGCACCAGAACACGACCGGCGTGGTGAGCGCAAACAGCGTCCAGGAGCGCACTGCCGCCGGAAGGGCCAGCGGCAGAAGGCTGGGCATCTTCCCCATAGGCGACAGCAGGACAATGACGGCAGAAAAAGCAAGTGACACCCAGAACCGGAGGCGGATGTCGGCTTCCATGCTGGCGGCCATTGCCGGATCGCTCATGCTATGAGCCATGCCGCTCTGGTGTTTGTCAGGAGATTTTCTCCCAGGCGGCGGCTTCCTATCCTGTTCAGCCATTGCCTCGCCGGGCGCTGTGGCGTCGGGCGCAGGGGGATTTTTGAGTAACATTAACTTTACAGCCTCGTGCCGCCCGTCGGAGCGTTCCTGTCGGGCGTGTCTTCTGTCCTTCCGGTCATTTGAGGACATCACCGTATCGGCGGCTGCCGATGAAGACTAGCCAGTCCTTCATGGCTTGCCATTGCGGTTTCAATGCCTTCCATCGCGAATACATACTCTGAGCCGTGACAAGCGGCGCGGTCTGACCAAAAAGCGGGTCGTGATCGAGAGGATCGTGATCGGCTGAAGCGCCAGCAACGCAAAACACTCCCCGCCACCCGCAGTTGAAGCACTCTCGGCTCAGCGAATGATTCAGTGTGCAACAGAGGGGGCAGGATTTTGTCCAGTCCCAAGCCGCATTCGGCGGGTCAGCCGTCTGGTTAGCCGCGATTTGACTATCCGGTGTTTTCAAGTAATTCACGATGTCCATCGTACTGCCTATTGTTCTTAGTTCGCATGATACTCAGTGCCGCGGCACATTCAGCATAGAACCATGGCCGTGGAAGCTGCCGTCGGCGTCGGCTCATCCTAATTCTCGTCGTGCTCACCGGCTACGACCGACGTACATAGTCGTAGCGGTATGCGACCCACATCTTGCCGCTGCCGTCCGCCATCATGAAGCGCTCTTCCGCCATGTCATGGGTCGCATCTTTTTGCATCATAATCTCGTCCATCCGCAGCATTTGCCCGGTAACATTCGCGCCAGGACCTGGAAGAGCGAACGGCTCAAATGTCAAAGTGATCTGTCCCTTCTCCCCAGGCCCAAAGCTCGCCGCCGGCATGAGGCCAACCGGATTCCGCGTGTCCAAGGAAACATATTTCCAGCGGCCTTCGACGCGGTTGAAGCTCAGGTAGTACATCCGGCGGAAGTCAGGGGCGGCCGATCCCGGTGCAGGTTGGATGGTTTCCTGAAAGAACGGGCCAACCATCTTGCGCTCTGCCATATATTTATGTGAAGTGGGGACGGCTCCTGGTGAAGCCCAAACCGTCTCGACCACATCCCAAGTTCCAGTTCGCTGGGCCATTTGTCCATTCTCGGAACCCAGCGCGTTCATGCGATTCGCCGCAGATGGAGATTGCGGGGCAAAACCGCCGCTTTTGCCCCGCTGTATTTTGCCCTGCTGTTGAGGGGCGGCCGGAGCCGATAGGCCTGAGGCCGGCAGGAGCAATACAATGGGCAGCAGCAATGCACGGCAGAAAGCTGTAATGCTTTGCTTGTTTGTCTCTCGTATTATGTTCATTGTGATCCTCACTCTCGTTCAATTTTTGCTCTCGTTATGGCTAGACGTTGTCCTATGACTTTCGCAGTTTGCCTTGCTTACCGCCGCGCCGCAACCAGCACGGAAGCGTGGTCGTGAAAGCTGCCCCCGGCGAAGTCCCGCGCCCGGTTCAGCACTGCTCGCGCCATCCGTCCCGGTGAGCCGCCGATTCCAAACGCCTCCAAAGCAAGTTCGGTCAGCCCTTCGTAGCGCAGAGAAGTCCAACTTTGGCCGCTGTTTGCTTTTCGCGCCTTCGTGATGCCGTCGGTCGCAAACAGTAGCGCATCTCCTTTGCCGAGCAGAAAGTCCACAGAATGGTATTCTCTGCCGGCTTCTATTCCGAGCGCCACGCGGCCTGCGCCGACTGTTTCGATCTGCCCCTGCGCCCGCAGGATCAGCGGCGGCTCCGATCCCGCACAGGCACACCGCGCCTCGCCGGTCTTTGTGTTGAGGACGGCGAGCGACAGCGACACGGACGCGCAGGCGGCGGGCAGAGCGGGGCCGCACAGGTGACGGTTCAGCCGCTTCAGCGTGTGCGCAGGGTCCTGATGAAAATCTGAGGGGCGGCTGCCCGAAGATTGATTGCCGGAGTTCCCTGTCGCGTTCAGAAGCTGCCGCAGCGAATACAGCGCCTGCGGTACGGCAAGAGCCGCTGCCGTACCCTGACCACTGGCGTCGCCGAGGAACAACGCGACCCAATCGCTGTGCAACGGCACGACATCCGCAAAGTCGCCGCCTGTTTTCTGCGGATCAGCCAAGTCTTTCGGCAGGCAGACATCGAACATGACGCCTACATCCAGGCAGGAAACAGTTGAGCAGGACATATCCGGGCTGGATTCAGGCCGCACATCAACGGGCGGAGCAGGCCGAAGGTCAAACAGAGAGAAGTTGTGTCCGGCCTCATGGCAGGCTTGCTTTGCTGCGGAAAGGCCGTAACCACCCCATTCCATGCCGTATTCCGCCGGCCTGTACGCAGGTCCCGCGCCGGAAGGAAGTTCAAGAGATTGTTCAGCAGACATGGCTTTCCTTACTCAGAGGAGCGATTTCCGTAGTGCCGGATGCTTTCGCAAGTGCGGCTTCAGAATGTGCGGCGGGGCTGGAAAGCAGAGATGCCTCCCAAAGCAGGTCTTCGCCGCAGGAGCCGCGCCCGGCCCAGGAGCCGTGCTGGCGGATGCCGTTGACAAAGAATGTTGGTGTTTCTTGCACGCCACTTTGCACACCGCTTTCTCGATCCCGAAGTACCCGCTCCAAAGAGACATCCTGCGTCATGTCCTGCAGGAACCGGCGTGTGTTCAGCCCCAAATCGTCCGCATATTCCACCAAAAAGCCGCTGCCGAGCGCGAGGTAGTGCGCGAAGAGCGTGTCGTGCATCTCCCAAAACCGGCCCTGACGCCCGGCGGCTTCCGCCGCTTCGGCAGCGTGCGGGTGGAGGCCAGACGTGGGAAAGTGCCGGAACACATACCGCAGTTGAGTTCCCATCTGGCTTTGCAAGGCTCTGACCCAGGGCTGCACAGTCGCGCACCGGACGCTGTTGTAGTCGCCGTACTGGACCAGCGTGATGTCTGCCGCCGCAGATCCCTGAACATGATCCTGATCGCTAACAGGGGGAGCCAGCATCGCTCCTTGTCCGGCATTATCTTGGGCTTCTTTCATGGCTGTTAGATTCGCCCTGCGAGCGCTTCAGCTCGTGTGGCTGGGATTTCCCTCATCCCGAAGCCCTGCTGGACATGGTAGTGGGCAAGCTGCTCCAGGAACGCAGGGCTGAACGGCTTGCCCGGCTCCCAGAAGGGGGCATTCTGTATCTGGCTCCGCGTGACTTCTGCGGTGACGCTTCCCTCCGGCCAGCTTATCTGCCCGATCCAGTCCAGCGGCAGCAGCACTTGTTTGCCCGGCCA
The DNA here is from genome assembly GCA_964243345.1 of uncultured Armatimonadales bacterium. Lineage (GTDB taxonomy): Bacteria > Armatimonadota > Armatimonadia > Armatimonadales > Capsulimonadaceae > JANXMY01. The sequence goes on along the minus strand of CAXTER010000113.1, from coordinate 4,208 downwards.
CCAGTCCCGCGTGTCCACCGCCAGGCACCGGATGCGCCAGTTTTCATCGTCCACCAAAAAGTCGGCGACATGGCCGATGTCGCCGTCCCGCGCTGCGACCGTGTAGCCGGTCACTTCTTTGGTGCTTCTGAGGTGGACGTCACCGGGGTCAGGCACGGTCGCCGGATCAGCCGAGGCGATGAGTTCGGGTGAATACCAAGCGCCGCCGACCATCCCCACACCCCAGTAGTAAGGCCAGCCGTAGTAGTCGTAGGTGTCCGTCTCCCACTGGCGCGAGACCGGCTCGTCGGTGTCGACGCCGGGACTGTTTTCCACTTGGTTGCGCGTCAGATGAACCTCCAGCGTGCGTTGCTCCCAGTCCAGCCTCCCCAGCGCCGCCGGCGCGATCAGCACTTTGCGCCCGTTCAGCCAGCCGCCGGTATTGACGACCAGGTACCGGACGGTCCAGGTTTGGTCATCAAACAAGATTTCGTCCACGCTGCCAAGCTCGCCGTCGCACGCACGGAGGACCGCCCCATGCAGCTCTTTGACTTCTCTTAACATGATCATGCCTTTCTTTGACATCCTGACGCCGAGGCGGAACAATTACATACAGAGTATAGAAGGTTGCTGAGGTTCTGTCGCCCGCCTAAAGTTCGGCTTTTCGCTAGACAAAAGGACAGCCTGCCGGCGGCCTTCGCGAAAGTGCAGCCGGAAATCTTTAGCTAGAAAATCTTTAGCCGTTCGCAATGGTCACGGCTTGGTGGAGATATTCGGTATCCGAAAGCTGGGCCAGCATAAAGGAGGCCAGGTCGGCGCGTGTGATCTTGTGGGCCTTCTCGTCCGTGTCAATGCCGAAGACACGCACGTTTCCGGTGGCGGGGCCGTCGGTGAGAATAGCCGGACGCAGGATGACCCAGTCCAGACCGCTTCCCTCGACAGCGGCCTCCATAGCCGCTTTATCCTTGTCTGCACCGCGCAAAAAGGTTGATACGAGCAGCCGCTCATAGAGAGGAGCATTCGCTGCGCTATCCCCTTCGCCAAGCATGGACGTGACTACAAGGCGATGCACATCGTTTCGCTGCATGGACGCGATGATCGTGCTGGCGACGCTCGTTTCAAGGGTCGTTGCCTTGTAAGGCGTCTTGCCGCCTATCGTGTCAAAGACCGCGTCTTGACCGAAGACTGCCGCGTCCATCGCGGCACTGTCGGCGGCGTCACCCTCGATGACGCGAACGTCCGGGACTTTGTATTCGGCTGCGGTATGGACAAAGGCCGTGACCTGATGTCCGGCAGCGACTGCTTGTTCGGTGACAGCCTTGCCGGTCTTGCCGGCGGCTCCGATGACTAAAACTTTCATATTTCTATTCCTTCTCCCTTGATGCTGAGACGAGGCTCAAAACGTGCCGCTTTTCATTGCAAGAGTGCTGCTGCTCTTATACAAGGGAGTATAGATGAACAGGGACGAGGCTGTCGCCCGCCTAAAGTTCGGATTTCCGCAAGACAAAAGGACAGCCTGATTGCTGTCCTTTTGACTAGGTCCCGTTTCGTTGTCAGTGAAGGGTTAAAACTCCGGCAAGCGACTTCACTGTCGGTGGCTCTCACAAGGACACAGTAATCGCTCACTTCTGCGGCTCGCCCTGCGCGGCGTTCGAGACGGCCTTCCACTCCTCCCAGGTGGCGAGACGATCTGCATAGGCGGCACGGGCGAGAGGCAGGTTTTTGTCGCCGAGGATGAATCGCAAGGGTGGCTGCTCCGCATCCACCATCGTGAGGACAGCTTTGGCGGTCGCCGCCGGATCGCCGCGTTCTTCGCTTCTCAGACGCCCGATAACCTGCTGCCGCAACTCGGCATAGGCATCCATGCCCGGTGCGGCCTTCATCGAGGTGGGACTTCCGAAGTCTGTGGCGTAAGCGCCTGGCTCAATCAAGGTGACCTTGATTCCGAATGCCTTTACCTCGCTGGAAAGGCTATCGTGGAGCGCTTCAACTGCCCATTTGGAGGCAGAGTAAAAGCCGATGAGCGGCATTGCGACGATGCCCAGCGTGCTGGAGACGCCAACAATGTGTCCACTGCCCTGCTGCCGCAACAAAGGCAGGGCGGCTTGGATGACCCGCAGCGTACCGAAGTAGTTCGTGTCAAACACCGCACGGACGTCCGCCTCACTGGCTTCCTCGACCGTGCCGGCCAGAGCGTAGCCGGCATTGTTGAGGACAATGTCCAGCCTGCCGAAGTGCGCGTGGGCCTGCTGAATGGTCTGCTTGACTTGCTCCGGGTCGGTCACGTCGAGCGCCAGCGGGAGCACGGCGTCGCCGAACCGTTTTGTGAGATCGTCGACGTCAGCCACTCTGCGAGCGGTTGCCGCGACCTTGTCGCCGCGTCCCAGCGCAGCTTCGGCCCAGATGCGGCCAAACCCCCGAGAGGCACCGGTGATAAACCAAACTTTTCTGCTCATAGTGTTCTCCTTTGTGTACCTGTCATTTGTGTACCTGTCATTTTCTTTCGAGTGTATGGGTGGAATAAGTATGGTTGAAGAGTATGGATGTGTCGCCCGCCTATAGTCCGGCTTTTCGCAAGACAAAAGGACAGCCCACGGGCTGTCCTTTTGTTGAGGTATGCGGTTTGATTTAAGGAACTTTGGTGCGGTCCTCAGCGTTCAGCTTGCCCCGTGGGAGTCTGGGGAGCAATGAGACAGGGAAGTCAGTCACGCCCGAAGAACTCGCCTGACGCAGAGTTCGGGGGCATTGTCCTCTCGAAGCCGCGCTATGTCCCTTCTGGCTGATGAGCGAGAGTTCGGGACATGGGTAGGCGGGAAACAAACGTATGGGATCGATCTCGATAGGTCAGAGCCTGGGATTCACGCCTTCTCGGAGGCCCGCGCTAGTGCCTGCGTGTCGATGTACTCCCGGATCTTTGTCAATTTGCCATCTCGAACGGTAATGTCGAAGACCCAGTGGTCCTCGAACGTCTTATTCGTGGCCTTGATCTTCCCCGTAGCGACGCCGACGACCAGAACACGGTCGCCCTGCGCTACGAACTCGGGAGGCTTTGGGTATGTCGTTTCTATCTGTTCAGACGCCTTCTGACTCACCTCCGCTAATCCCGCGTGCCCGCGGTGCGTGCCGGCCAGCGGCCAGTCCTCGCCTGGAATGATCCACTCGATGTCTTCGGCAACCAACGCCAGCAGGCGTTGCTGATCGCCGCTGCCGATTGCCGCGAAGAAATCCTTCACAACCTGAACGTTCTTTTCGATGCTCATCAATCTCTCTCCATTTCTCTTACACCGTATCGTATAAGTTTTAGTGCGACAGCTCTCACACCATCGGTATTTTATTCCACTTCTCTCACAACTTGATCTGCACTCTCCGTATTAGATCTGCGCCAAGCCTCCATCGACGGGGAGATCGATCCCGGTGATGAAAGAACTTTCATCGGAGGCGAGGAACAGGACGGCAGCCGCGATCTCCTCTGGCTTGCCCCGGCGACCCATTGGGATCTGTGAAGCAAACTGGGCGGCCGCTTGCTCGGCTTGCTCAGGGGTAAGGCCCGTCGTTGTCTCTAAGGCGGGGGTCTCGGTTGGTCCGGGGCTCATGCAATTCACGCGGATCTTGCGGTCTTTCAATTCCAGTGTCCAAGCGCGCGCGAAGTTGCGCACAGCCGCCTTACTCGCGGCGTAGGCGCTAAACCCTGGGGACCCCAACACATTCGTGACCGAAGAAGTCAGGATAATCGAGCCGCCGTCTTGGAAGAGGGGAAGGGCCTTCTGCACCGTAAAGAACATTCCCTTCACGTTGACGTCGAAGGTCTGGTCGAAATGGGCCTCGGTCGCGACTGCGAGCGGTCCGATTGTCCCGGCCCCGGCGTTCGCGAAGAGAATGTCGATGTGACCATATTTCTCTTCCACAGCGGCATAGAGCCGGTCCAGATCTTCCAAGCGCGACACGTCGCTCACCACCGTTGTAACGTTTGTCCCGAGGAAGACTGCGGCCTCGTTCAGCTCTTTCTCTCGTCGCCCGGTGATCACGACGTGCGCACCTTCTTCCACGAAGCGCTTGGCGGTGGCCAACCCAATCCCGCTGCTTCCGCCCGTGATGACTGCGACCTTACCTTCGAGTTTTTTCATAATCTTTTATCTTTCGTTGTGTGGACCAGGCACGGGACCGCGCCGGGGTCAGAGCTGCGCCAGGCCGCCGTCATTAGAGCTGCGCCAGGCCGCCGTCATTAGAGC
>CAXTER010000112.1:0-13947 GCA_964243345.1 uncultured Armatimonadales bacterium | reverse complement strand
GGGCTACAAGTGAGCGGTCGTCGGGATGAATGGCCTTGAAGTAGGCGGCGGGCGGTCCACCCGCCGCATCTTCGGGGCTGAGGGAAAAGAGGCGGGCGGTGTTGGCATCAGCAACAAGGCGGTCCTTGACGAGGTCCCAGGTCCAGGTCGCGATCCTGCCCGCGGACAAGGCCGCTTCCAGGCGTACCTGCGCGTCCTGAAGGCGCTCCTCGGAAGAACGAAGAGCATTCTGTGTGTTTTTTCGCTCAGCGATGTCACGAATGTTGCACTGGATAACCGAATGTTCATCTTCATGATAATGGTTCGAGACAAACTCGACCTCACGCCGCTCGCCGCGCTGGTTTTCCAGCGGCAAGCCCTCAAAGCGAACATAACGCTCCTGCTTGAGCTGCCGAAACACTTCAAGGCTGGCTTCCTTGTTCTGAAGCAGCCCGATCTCCCAAAGTTCTTTGCCCAGCAGCTCCTCGTGAGAGTAGCCGAGCAATTCTGTCATGAAGGGGTTGGCGTCGGTAATTTTCCCCTGGTCGCTGTCCAGAAGCAGGATGCCGTCACGGGCCGTCTCGAACAGCCGCCGATACCGCACCTCCGAAGTTGTCAGGGCGTAAGCAGTGTTCTCTGCCCAAGCCCTTTCCGCTTGCGATGCGGATAACGCCGCTCGCAGGTTTGAGGCGGTACTTTCCGCTACGGACAGCGCCGCCTGTGCTGCCGCCAGAGCTGCCTGTGCTGCCGCCAGAGCTGTGGACGGTGTGGGATAGGAAGGATCAGACATGTGTGAGCTTTTGCTTTCCGTTTTTGCTTTCTGTCCCGCTCTGGTTTACTATGTTCTTGCTGACCTTGTTCTTGCTGACCGTGAATGTTAGGTCATCCCCATTTAATCCTGCATCTTTGGTTCTTAGGTTTCTGGCGCACCACGCTTGTCGGAGCAAATAAGCCAGTGCAATCCGATAAGCATCCCACGCTCGCCTTCAATGGCAGATGCTGTGGCCGTCACAGGCGCTGAACTACCGCGTGCGCTCAGGCCCAGCCCTTGTTTTGCTGAACCCGTCACGAGTGCCTGCGCGATCACGCTCTGAAACACAAGGCTTTCGCCGCGTCGAACATATTTCTCTATGGGAGGGCCAACCATGTACTTTGGATTTCTGCCCAATAGCCCCGCTGCGGCAGGATTGATCGCACGGATGACGCCCTTCAAGTCTGTCGTGATGACGCCGTCAGAAACTACTTCCAGAAGCGCCTGGTAACGCAGGCGTTCTTCGCGCACGACGAGCTGATAATGTTCCAAAGCGCGGTTCTGACCAATCAGCGCCTGCTCCGCAAAACGCAGAGCGTCTACGCAGTCATCGAGTTCTTCCAAAGCTTTCGTCATCAGGCGGCTGACCTGCTGAAATCCTGTTCCGCTGCCTGGGAAGTTTTCTGCGCTTCGCCAAGCTGCTTGAACACGGTCAAGAGCGGTCGCTGCGAAAGCCGCTGTTTCCTGAGTGACTGCTTCGGGCTGGACTGCAGAGGCTGAGGAAGCCCCAGGACTTGAAATTTCCGAAACCAGAGCCACAAGAGTAGCCGCGATCTCAGGGAGCGGCAGCACGAGGTCCGCAGCCTCTTTCACGCTGGCAGCCTCCTGCAAGTCTACCGACTCTTTCACGGCATCAGGACGGGGCGTGCCGAAATCTTGGCTGGTCCTCTCCTCTTGAGCCAGCGTCACGCCCCCTGCTGCCCTGATTGCCTGTATCCCTGCCGTTCCATCGCCGTCTCCGCCTGTGAGGACAACGCCGATGGCCCTTGCCCTGACACTGCTTGCGAGAGAAGAAAACAAAATGTCAACGGCGGACCGAGAACGATATGCCCGTTCTGCATTGGGTAAACCGATCTTTTCGTCAGGATGAACGATTAAGTGCCTTGAAGGGGGAGCGAAATAAACCGTTCCGACTTGAAGGCGTTCTCCCTCTTTGGCTTCTTTGACCCGCAAAGCCGTGCGGCGGCGGAGGATGTCTGCTATTTGGGCGGGAGTATGAGTGGGAGCATGCGGCGATGGGTGCTGCACGATAACGATAGGCGCAGGAAAATCGCCAGGCAGCTTCGCCAAGATCGTGCTGATGGCTTGCAGTCCCTCCGCCGAAGCGCTCAGGGCAACAACGCGATGAGCAGCGGCAGGCATGTTACCCATCGTCAAGGCTGCACCACTTGTTCTAGCCGCTCAATCTTTTCCCGCAACTGCTGGATTTGCTCCTGCTGGGCGCGGATCATTTCTTCCAGCGGCATACGGGCCAGAGCCGCAATGTCCGCAATCGCCTGAGTGAGTGCGGCACTCTGGACGGGATACTGAAATGCTTTGGGGACGAGCGGGTTTGGGTTCCAGTCTGCAAGACCTTGCTGAAGCTTGCGGCTTATGGCTTCTGTCACTGCTTCGGGAATTGCCTGGGTGTTAGGAACTGCCTGGGTGTTAGGAACTGCCTGGGTGTTGAGAGATTGCATCAACTTGAACATCTTTCGTTAGAAGCCCATCTTCTGTGTATACTAAGATTATACCATAAAAGTGAACGGCTGTTCGACAGAGGTGGTTTTTGTTTACGATTGTTTGTTTTTGCGGCTGTTTGTTTTTGCGGCTGTTTGTTTTTGCGGCTGTGAAAAGAAAGTTGTCAGCCTGCTCTGCCGCGCCCTGGCGATTATCGTATCGGCACTTTGTGTCACTCGGTGCTTCCCTGCACCACAATTCCACTGCCTGTATCCCGCTCAGTGGCCTCGTCCGCATCTCCCTGCGTTTCATAGTGCAGGCTTTATTATTCATGTCGGCTTTAACGACCTTGATGTCTTCTAGCAGGGTACGACTGAGCAGCCGAGTCGTGCGAATGTAGCTGAGGTCTTCGGGTAAATCCAGTGAGAGCCGAAGGATCATGAGGGCGCTCCTTTCGTTACGAATCTATTGCCTTGTTCTGGTCTGACTGCCGTCTTGCCAGCAGAACGCACACATCATCTCGAAACACTCCGTCCCCGTAAGCGCGTGCCCCTTCGACGATGAACTGCCCCGCTGCCTCCAGCGAGTCCAGCGCCATTGACTGCGCGGCCAGGGCCGCCATTGCCTCGTAGCCTAGCAACACGTCCCCCTGCCGCACCTCTGTGATTCCGTCGGTCGTCAGCAGCAGCGTATCCCCAATGCCCAAGTGGGCGGCGGCCTCTGTATAACTGGCTCCCTCGAACACTCCCAGCGGCTGGCCTCCCGTTTCGATTTGTTCCTGTTTTATTTGTTCCTGCCGCCCGCCGCCCCGAAGCACCAGCGGCGGCTCCGTTCCTGCACCGCACACAGACAGACTGCCATCTTCAGGTGAGAACACCGCAGCGCACAAGACAACAAAGTTTTCGTCATGCGTGTGATTATCCAGATGCTCGGACTGGCACAAAAAATTGTTCAGACGCTCCAAAGCACGAGCAGGATTTGGGTCTTCCCGCAGAAACACGCGCATGGCGAACTTCACTTGCGCTGTATGTGCAGCAGATTCAAGACCTTTTCCCATAACATCGCCCAAAACCAAGGCCGATTTGCCTCCTGCGAGAGCAAACGCATCGAAGAAGTCTCCCCCTACCAGCAGGTCGTCACTCGCAGCCTCATACTGAGCGCGGACTTCAAGTCCAACAAAAGACTGGGTCAGCTCTCCGATCAGCAAAGAGCGCTGCAAAACCTCGGCAGCAAGCTGCTCCCGCGTGCGGGCAGCAGCCAATTCTTCGGCGGCTTGCCTCATCTCGGTCAGGTCCCGCAGGATTTTGGCGAAGCCCTTCATATGGCCATCAGCCCCGCGCAAGCCCGTCATAATGCCGCTGGCCCAGAACCGCGTGCCGTCCTTTTTGACATGCCAGCACTCGTCCTGTGTACGCCCTTGAGCAAGAGCTCCCTGAAGCTCCTGCACATCTCGCCCCGCCACTCGATCTTCGGGCGTGAAGATGACCGAAATGCTTTGTCCAACAATTTCAGCTTCCTGATACCCAAGGATGCGTTCCGCCCCCAGGTTCCAGTGCGCGATACGTCCGTCGGAAGCAAGTTCAATGATGGCGAAATCAAGAACATTGTCTTCTAAGAGCCGCAGGCGCTCCTCGCTGTTCATCCGCATCTCGATGTTGGACTTTGGCGTGTGCAGCTTGTCCTGATCAGCGCTGTCGGTGATGGACTGGTTGTCGGTGATGAACGTGCGGTTGCTGACTTTCTGCGGGGCATTCACATTTTGAGCATTCACGTCCCGCATATTCTCGTTCTGCGTGTTCTCGTTAATGGGCACATGATCTTGTTTTCGGGTGTGAGGTGTCATACGTTTGTTTCTTCATAGCAGATCAGCCCTATGATCAGTCGCATGCAGATCAGTCGCGGTCGTAAGCGTGCATCACTGCCTGCACCTGCCGACCACAAGTATGCGGGGGCACAGCAGCAACATCAGGGCTGGAAACGCTGGTCGGTTGAGCGTGGCCTGACGCTTCCACGGCAGAGGCCGAGTATACGGCATCCTCCGAAACGGTGCCGCCCAAAGCCATACCCGTAATTGCTTTCACGAAGCGACCTGCCAGCACCTCGGCGACCGCACCACTGACGGCCTCCGACAAGCTGCCCTGATTAACAATCGGCGGTGTTTCTTCCCGTGCGTCGCATATCAACAAAGAGTTGTTTGCAAGTGCCTCGTGTTCTGCCAGTGGCAAGTTGGTTTCCTGGTGTCCCGTTTGGTTCGACATCGTTATCTTTCCTTCTAACTCTCTTTCGATTAAAGCTTGCAAGTCTTTCATGTTCACTTCCTCATCCTAGTGATCGTGGTTCGCGCTCATTGCTGCGAGGCAGTTACGGAGTGTTTCTTGCCAAGGCTGCCACTACATTTTGGATAAATGTCAAGGTGTAATTGTCGAAGACGGTCCTCTGTAACTCGCAATGACATCGTCTTGCACCCGCAGTGCTTCTTCGGCAACCCGCAACGCTTCACAACAAAAATCCAACTCGGCTTGCATCATGAGCTCTTTCTCCGACTTCTTCGAACCGTTTGGCATGGCCGCTTTGTCTGAACCTGCTGCTTTGTCTGAACTTACCAAATCACTCGAACCCGCTAAATCCATAAGTGCAGCCGCAATTTCGGAAAGCGGCAGCACAAAGTCCACATCCCCTGTTTCGGCGGCATGGCGGGGCATGGAGAAGTCCTCGCTGCTTTGCTCGTCCTGGGCAAAAGTCGTGCCGCCTGCTGCTTTAATGGCTTGAATGCTTGCGGTCCCGTCGCCGTCGCTGCCTGTCAGAACAACGCCAATTGTCCGTGAACCGCAGCTCGCCGCCGCCGAGCGGAAAAGCACATCTACCGAAGGACGGCAATGATGGACTTTGGCGGAAACAGACAGCGATAGAGAGAGGTCTAGGTTAATCAGCAAGTGCTTGCCAGGCGGGGCAATATAAACATGCCCCGCTTGAAGGCAATCGCCTTCTTCGGCTTGTTTGACGCGGAGGCTGGTCAGGCCGCTCAGAATACGGGCCATCTGGCTGGGGAAGTCGGGGGAGAGATGCTGAACGATGACAATGGGAGCAGAGAAATCCGCCAGCAAGGAAGCCAGGATTATGCTGATGGCGTTCAGACCGCCTGCGGAGGCACCAAGAACGACGACCTGGGATTGAGAACTGGAGGCAGAAGACGCATTTAAGGCAGGGAACGTACTCGGGGAGCTGGAAAACTGCTCAAGAGGAAGAGTGGCCATAATGACTCGCGCAAACCTTTCTCGCCGTGGGGCGAGCCGACCGAACGGGACGGTGAAGGTTCTGCGTCAGAGCCTGGTCCAAGATATCTTATGATACAAACAGAGTACCACCCATTCCTTAATCTCAACCAGATAGGCAGAAATATATTCTCAGTTCTGAGGATAACACGGATGGCTTTCAAAGTGTTTTATGAGACAGAACATTTAACAAAAAGAAAGCAGGCTTGCTTGTTCGCGCGTCATTGTTTGATTGAAGTCAAGCAAAACCATTCTCCATGACAGACACTGATAATACCGCTATCACTGCAAGCTCGGACCTCGCGCTTGCTGTCATTTCTCAGGCTCCTTCACTTGCTGAGACCTTGGATGCGAGTAATTAAGCAATCGCTTTGCCGCTGCCTGACGAAAATCCTGAGCAACTTCCTGTTGCCGCAGATGAAGGTGTGCTCCAAAACAAACAGCATTTGGTCCGAATTCTGACTTTCAGGGGCTTCTAAAGGACGCTGCACTTGCAAGTCTGGGAAACTGCTTCGCCCCCCCCGCGCAATACCCTCTGCGGGTAGGATTTTGTTCTACAAGCGAACATCTATACTGGCGCTCTTTCCTCATACTCCTTAGCGACTTCTAGCCCCACGCCGCCGAAGCCTTCCGCTACTTCCTGAGCACGAGCCAGAGCCGCGTCAACGTGCGGCAGAATGTTCTCACCTCCGAAGTCCTGAACAAAGGCCGACTGCGCGAGAAGTTTCGCAGGCTGGTCGCGTGCCCCGCAAAGCAGAAGAGTGCGCCCCGATCCCCGCAGCCGCTTTGCCAGGGACTCCAGCGCATGAAGTCCGGTGGCGTCAATCGCTGTCATGTTCCGCAGCCGCAAAATCACGATCTCGCCGAAGCCGCCGAGGTTTGCCGTTTCGTCGGCGAGTTTCTCCGTGGTGCCAAAGAGGAACGGACCATGAATACGCAAGATCGAAACGTAAGGCGGCACCTGCTTGTCCTGAAGCATATGGGCGCGTCCGTCCGCGATGTACTCGTCCGTGACGGCAGACACCGTCGTCGTCTGGGCAATGCGATGGATATACAGAAGAGCCGCAAGAACGATGCCGACTTCCACGGCCACAGTTAGGTCGGCCAGCACCGTCAGTACGAAAGTGACGAGCCAGACGGCGATGTCCGCTACCGAAAGGCGCAGGATCGTGCCGATCTCCTTCCACTCGCCCATGTTGTAGGCCACGACAAGCAGTACCGCCGCCAGGGTTGCCAGTGGAATGAAGCGGGCCAGCGGCGCGGCCACCAGCAAGATCAGCAGCAGGACAAGAGCATGGACTATGCCCGCGACAGGAGTCTGTGCGCCTGCGCGGATGTTGGTCGCAGTACGGGCAATCGCTCCCGTGGCAGGGATACCACCGAACAGCGGGGACACGATGTTTGCGATCCCCTGCGCGATCAGTTCGACGTTTGAGTTATGCTTGTCGCCGCTCATGCCATCGGCGACCACTGCCGACAGCAGGCTTTCAACGGCGGCGAGCAGGGCCACCGTCAGCGCCGACGGGAACAGCGGCAGAATGAGGTCGGCCCGAAAGTGCGGGATCGCGAACGGGGGCAGGCCCGTCGGGATGCCGCCGAACTTGGTGCCGATAGTTGCAACGTGCAGGTGGAGCACGGCGACAGCGACGGTTCCCAGAAGCAGGGCCACGATGGAGCCTGGCACCTTCTTCGTCAGGCGAGGCAGCAGCAGGATGAGCGCAAGCGACACTGCCGCAACTAAGAGCGTGGGCCAGTCCACCGTGCCGAGATGCGTCAGCAGCACTTTCATGCGCCCCAGCAGGTCGCTCGGCACCGCAGGCGTCGTCAGCCCCAGAAAGTCCTTGATCTGCGTGGAAGCGATCAAAAGCGCGATGCCGTTGGTAAAGCCGATGGTCACAGGGCGCGGGATAAACTTGACCGCCGTGCCGAGGCCCGTAATGCCCATCAGCACCAGCAGGCACCCCGCCATGAGCGTCACCATCAGCAGGCCAGAAATGCCAAACTTCGCAATGATGCCCGCGACGATCACCACGAACGCGCCTGTCGGTCCGCCGATCTGAACGCGGGAGCCGCCGAGGGCCGAGATAAGGAAGCCCGCGACGACTGCCGTGTAGATGCCCGCCTGCGGAGGAACGCCGCTTGCGATCCCGAAGGCCATTGCCAGCGGCAGAGCGACCAGGCCCACAGTCAGGCCCGCGATCAGATCAGCCATGAACTTCTGGGTCGTGTAGCCTTTGAGACACAAGAGACTTTTAGGTATCCAGCGGTCACGGCTTTTGCCGCTGCGCTTTTTGTCCTCTTCGAGGGTGCTGTTGTCCTGGGCAAGACGGATGCTCATGAGTTTATTCTCTCTACGGAAATGCCTTCTTCTACGGCGGTTTCTCCCAAAGTGCTTGAAGTTCTCTCCGAAGTGCCTTGCTCGGTCTCCTTGAGTAAGGCCATCGATTCTTCCAAATGCACCTGGAAGTAGCGGCGCATGGTGTCCAGCACCTCAACAATGAGTGGATCACGAACAGAGTAAAACACTTGGTTGCCTACTTTGCGGCTGGTCACGATGTGCTTCGCTCGCAGAACGGCGAAGTGCTGAGAGGCATTGGCAGGCTCAAGTCCCAGGCGCTCGACGATGATTGAAACAGGCAGTTCCTGATCTCGGAGCAGTTCTAAAATTGCGATGCGGGTCGGGTGTGCGAGTGCCTGGAAAAGCGTGGCCTTGAACTGGCGAAGAGCGTTCTGCATAACGGGTGAAAGTTTCCTTCGTTCTGGTTTTCTCTTACATTATACCCATGTATTCGTAATTGCGAAAATACGCAATCGATTAGATGTTGATTTGTACTGAGCTATGTCCATGGAAGATATGGTTGTTGTCCATGGAAGGTATGGTTGTTATGACCGCACGGCGAGGATTCCCGCCGTACGGCCTGAGAGCAGAAGCAAAAGAGCAAAAGCAAGAGACCAGAGGCAAAGATATGGTACAATACCCTTGCCCCTGGAATGCACTTTTCAGAGACCAAACAGGTGCAGATGCTTCACCATCTGCACCACGGCCTCCACTGCCTGCGTATCAGAAAGCGCCGTCTTGCCGATCAGACCAAGCAGCGTCAGCAGTGCCAGTGCCGCCCGGTAGCGCCGCCGAAATGCGGGTTTGCGCTTCGGAGTTCTGACTTCCGCGGCGGGCGGTTTTCTCTTCAGGAGCGTCATTACTTCTTCCTCTCCTGGATGTGTTTGCTCTCCCACACAATCGTAGCACATAAGTAGACAAAAATGCACTAAAAAAACGAACAAATGTTCTCTTATTTTGAATGATCAATCAGCACTTGGAGTGACACTGACTGATTTTGTTCGGAGACTTGCATTTTATGTCTACTATGAGGTATCCTGCCGAAAAGCAAACCTATGTTTGCTTCTGAGGTTGGAACAATCGGATGAGCAAGCAAACGCCGCCCAAAATCAAAACGATCCTCTTTGTCCGCCTTCCTGGATTACTGGCCCAAGCTGCCCGCGCAGGCCGCGCTGACGCCCATGGACTTTGCCCCCTGGTCATTGCGTCCTCCAAAACGCTGCGGCGCTTGCCGAGCGGCTTGAGCCGCCGCTGACGCTGGGCGTTCGGCATCTTCCCAAGTTTCCTCACATCCCGCCTGGCGAGAGCGCCTTTTCTTTTCTGGCGGCCCGTGCCTGGGGCGGGGCGGAGAAGCGTTACAAGAGTATGAGCGGCGAAGTTCAATCGCGCCTTGTCCATGAACTCGAAACCATCCGGGGCCGTGGGTACTGCGACTACTTTCTCGTCTGCGCGGACATTTGCAACGAAGCGCGGCGGCGGGGGATCGGCCATGCCATGCGCGGCTCGGCGGTGGGCTCCGCCGTCTGCTACGTCCTAGGGATGAGCGAGCATGATCCGATTGCCCGGAACGTCTCCTTTGATCGGTTTTTGTCGAGAGGCCGCGCCAAGCCGCCCGACATCGACATTGATTTTCAGCATGATCTGCGGGACGACATGATGACCTACGTCCGGGACACTTACGGCCATGACAAAGTCGCAAATGTCAGCAATTACGTCACGTTCCGCGCCCGCTCGCTCTTGCGCGATCTCGGCAAGGCCATGGGCTTCGATACAAGCGAGATCGACCGTCTTCGCGAACTGCTCGGCTACAGCCGCGGTGATGAACTGGCGGCGGAGATCGAGCGCAAACCCGAACTCCGCGAGATCGGCATCGACACGGCCCAGTACGCGGACTTGTTTGCACTCTGCGCCCAGCTTTCAGGGCTGCCCCGCCACCTTGGGACGCACAGCAGCGGCATTGTGGTAGCGGACGTTTCGCTGGCCGAAGTCATTCCGGTCATGTGGGCAGGAAAAGGAGTCACTGTCGTGGCCGCAGACAAGGACGATGTCGAGGATATTGGCCTGCTGAAGATTGATCAGCTTTCCCTTCGCGCCCTCACGGCAATCCAGATCGCCACCGAAAGCCTCTCCGAACGCCCTGGTTTTGACTACCCCGGTCGCGACCGAGAAGACCCGGAGACGCTGGCGATGATCCGGGCGGCGCAGACCGTGACTGCCTTCCAGCTTGAAAGCCCAGCGCAGATGGCGCTCCAGTGGCGGCTGAAAGCGGACAAGTTCGACGACCTCGTAGCGAGCGTCGCGCTTATCCGTCCGGGTCCGCTGCTGGGCAAAACCGTGCAGCACTACATCGCTCGGCGGCATGGGCAGGAGCCTGTGACGTACCCGCTCCCGGAACTTGAACTAGTACTTTCTGAGACATACGGGCGCATACTTTTCCAGGATCAAGTCCTTGACGTCGTGCGGATCATCGGCGATCTCAATCCCGACGAAGCCGACAAGTTTCAGAAAGCGATCACTCACGCCCGGAATAAAGAGGAGACGGCTCGGCTCGGCATTGATCTTTATGAGCGCGTGAAGGCTCGCGGCATGACGAAGAAGGCATTCGCCAGCATCTGGAAGCAGATCGTCGGCTTTGCCTCTTACGGATTTTGCCAGGGCCACGCGCTTGCCTTTGCCGATCACGCCCAGGGTACGTCCTGGCTTCTACGCCATCACCCTGCCGAGTTCCTTGCTGCTGTCTTGTCCGTGGAGCCGTGCGGATTTTGGCCCGTTTCCACTGTTGTGGCGGAGGCCCAGCGGCGCGGCGTGACAGTGTACGGCCCGTGCGTCAACCGGTCTGAGTGGCAGCGATGGGCGTTGGAGGACGACCGCACGGCGATCCGGTGCTCGCTGTCGTATGTTCAGGAACTCGCCAGGGCAGCAGCCGCCGTTGCGGAAGAGCGGCGGCTGCGCGGCCTGTTCACATCGCTGGCAGAGTTTTGCTCCCGGTGCCATTTCCTGTCCCGAGAGCAAATCGAGTGGCTGACGCTGGCTGGGGCTTTAGATTGCCTCGCTTCGAATCGGAGGCAGACTCTTTGGGGGCTGCCTCTCCTGCACCGAGAAAACCGCCGCGAGCGGCGCGGCGCGAATGAACGTGATGCCGACGGTCAAACTGCACTCGATGTGCCGATCCCGGTGACGCTCTCGGAAAACTTGGCTGACTTCGAGTTTCATGACCGGTACTGGAAAGAATGGGCGGCACTCGGCTTCTCCCCGCTCGGCCATCCTGTGCAGTTCATCCGGGATGCACTGACTGAGCAGGGCGTAAAGCCGTGCGCCTCGCTTCAGAATGCCAAAACAGGCGAGAAAATGACGCTGGCGGGGCTGATCATTCGTGTCCACAAGCCGCCCACGGCTGGCGGATGTGTCTTCTTCAGCTTGGAGGACGAAACGGCTTTGATTCACGTCACCGTTCTGCCCGACGCCTATCAGCGGATTGGCGCTGCCGTTTATGGAGCGGGAATAGTAGTGGTAGAAGGCCGAGCCGACAAACGCGGCGAGGGAGTGAGTTTGCTGGCGGAGGATGTGGTGATAAGTCACGAAAACAAAACCTAAAATGCTAATTTCTGACAAAATTCAGCTTCGCAAAGCCTAGCAGATTTGTTCTATGATCGATCTCAAGATGTATGGTTTGATGACGCGCAGACAAGGGCAGAAAATGAGAAAAAGTAAATCACAAAGTTTGGAAGGCTTAAATTTCGTAAAGCAAGTCCTCCCACCTGATCTACATCAGTTCGCGCATCTAATACCCCTGGCCGTCAACCACCACGTATCTTGGTTGGAGCCTGACCGGAAAGAATATGCGCTGACGGTCGCACTCGCAGCATTTGATAAGGCCGTCAAGAAACGGCGTGGAGACTCGACCGACGCTGAGTTTGGACAGTATGCCAAACAGTGCATTTGTGGTGTCCCCCGTTTTATGTACCAGTTGCGAAGTGAGCGTTTTTCTTCATGCTCCCTCCCCCATAAATTGGACACTCTGGAAGGTTAGTCTCGGCATTTTGCCGGATATTATCTACGGAGGAACAAGCATGAAGAAAATCTTTACGCAGGAGCAGATCATCTCTGCTCTACACCAAGCCGAAGGCGGCACCACCGTGGCCGAGGTCTGCCGCAAACTCGGCATCACCGAGCAGACCTTTTACCGCTGGAAGCGCAAGTTCGCAGGCATGGGCGTCGCTGAGTTGCGCCGCCTCAAGCAGCTCGAAGAAGAAAACAAGAAACTCAAGTCCCTGGTCGCCGATCTCACTCTGGATAAGCACATGCTGCAAGAGGTGATTACAAAAAAGCTCTGAAGCCGGTTCAGAAGCGGGACCTCGTCCAGTTTCTAGTCACCGGCTTTCGGATTGAAGATCTTTAGATCGGCATCCGCCGTGCCTGCGGCCTTGTGCGGCAGAACCGTGCGACCAATTACTATTCTAAAAACTACTACCAGAGCCAGGCCAAAGATCAAACGGCGCTCCGTATCCGGCTCCGAGACTTGGCTGCCTCGCGGGTGCGCTACGGCTACCGTCGTCTGCACATCCTGCTCCGCCGAGAGGGCTGGGAAGCCAACGGGCGGCCCATCAACCACAAGCGCGTTTACCGCTTGTACAAGCTGGATGGCCTGGAAATCCGCACCAAGAAGGCAAAGAAGCGCGTCAGCCGGGCCAGGGTTGTTGTGCCGGCGGCAACTGCGCCGAACGAGCGCTGGAGCATGGATTTCAGATTATCTTTTCGTCGCGGATCGGCTGTTTGATGGGCGCCGTTTCCGTATGCTGACGTTAGTCGATCACTTTAGGATTAAGTCTTTAGGATTAAGTCTTTAAGATTAAGTCTTTAGTAGAGTTAGCCCTGCTATCGAAGCAGATTTTTCCTTGACGGGCCAGCGGGTCACGGCGGTTTTGGACCGTCTAGCCCAGGCGCAGCAAGTGCCAAAAGAGATCTTCGTCGACAATGGACCAGAGTGCATAAGAATGTTTTAGTGAGCCGAGCGCTGGACGAGTGGGCACACCGGCACGGAGTGAAATTGACGTTTAGCCGTCCTGGTACACCGACGGATAATGCGTACATCGAATCGTTCAACGCGCGGCTGCGGCAGGAATGCCTGAACGAGAATTGGTTTTTGTCGTTGTCCGACGCCCAGGAAAAACTGGAAAGTCACCGAAAGGAGTACAATAGCTTTCGACCGCACAGCTCGCTGGGGGACCTTACCCCGGAGGAGTTTACTGCCCGCTGGCAGCAGCAATTAACTGCCAAGCACCAAGATGACTAACCTTCCAGATGGTCCAGATTCCGGGTGCAGATCATCGGGGTCAATACTCACCATGCCAGTGGTACAGTTTTCGGGGGTAAGGTCAATCGAATGCCCCTGACACAATGGGCTGGCAGGGGAGCAGCCTAACAATGCGCTGCACCGGACGCCACCTGCGCGGTTGTCTTGTGCGTTGCGGCAGGCTTTGCAGTGCGGGCGGTTGGCGCGGCTGAGCTTTGGCGTTAGACCGCTCAGAAATAGGCTGTATTGTGGTGGTAGCCAATGAAGATGTCGGAAGAACAGCGTCTCTCACTTCTGTCAAAACTGGAAGCCAAAGGTTGGTTTTGGAAGGGTGAGTTTATTTATGCGCCCCATGAATCCATGTGGCTATGTGGTGCTGACCCCTGGATGAATGATTTACCAGAAGTTCATACTCGTATGTTTGCCCGCCTCGGTCGGCTAGTGCAACGCAAAGCAGATTATTCAGATGAACAACGTCATAAAGAAATAGTTTCAGATACCGCGAGTTTAGTCGTCGTGTTACGATGGCTTATCAAGTGAGCGGTCTAACAAGATTCTATGGTTCATTGTCAAGTGGTCGTGGAACCTCTGAGGC
>CAXTER010000111.1:0-14155 GCA_964243345.1 uncultured Armatimonadales bacterium | reverse complement strand
TCGCCATGTCCGAAGACGATGTCGAGTTCATCCTGCGCGACCCTCACACCATGATCGGCTCCGACGGCGTCGCCAACGACCCCGCAAGCGAGATGGCTGAAGACAAAACCCATCCCCGCACCTACGGCACCTTCCCCCGCGTCTTCGCCCATTACGTCCGCGGCCGCGAAGTCCTGTCGCTTTCCGAGGCAGTCCGCCGAATGACCAGCCTCCCCGCCCAGCGCCTCAAGCTTACCGACCGAGGCATTCTCAAGCCCGGCGCAAAAGCCGACATCACCATTTTTAATCCCTTGACAATCGAAGACTGCGCCACCTTCGCCGACCCGCACCAGTTCCCCGCCGGTATTCATCATGTTCTCGTCAACGGACGCTTCGCCCAGCAGAATGGAACGCAGACGGATGTGCTGTCGGGAAAGATTCTGCGGAGGGGCTAAAACAATCAGGCCCGACACTTCATATGCCGGGCTTGTAAATTATCATCTTAGTTGAAGTGGCGAGCTTCAATGCAAGTAGATAGGTTCTGGGCCGGAGCGACAGTATTCCGCTGGCACAGTGTATACTTTTGGCCTTTCCTCACTTGAGCCATCCTCGGAAACACGTTGACCCTCCGACTTACCATACCATAATGCAATGTGATCTTCAGGTACATTGGCATCGCCAGCAGTGCCTACCACGACTGCCAACAAGCCATTAAGAATGACGAGATCGCCTTTCTTCCAGTCCATGATAATTTGCCTCTTTAAGATCACCATGTCGTAAACGGCACGGCTATCGAGCGCGGACGCTGAAAACTACCGCTTCACGGCACTGGAATCAAGTCGTGACACGTTTCAGAGTCCGGCGGCAGCGAGATTTGCCCCAAATTGTATCAATAGGGTTTTGATGTCTTGTTAGGCTTTTGCAATCAGGGTCGTCAGGCTGATCATGGTCATATCTCCATGCGAAGCATACCAATCCCCAACGCCAACTAAGGCTTTTCGAGCAGGGCTAGTTTCAGCACTTGGTCGGCGTGGAAGGCCGGCTCAAAGGTCATTTCGCTCTCAGCAAGCCGGCATTCACCCTCTGTTGGTCAACGGGCTGGTTGCAATGCAAAAATGTCAGGCTTCCGGCTTTAAGTAACCGTGCATACCGAGCCACCGGACGTAAGCGTCGAACCAGCCGGTGCTGGTAGTTCCCTTGGGATACATGCCGAAGCCATGCCCCCCTTGTTCGTAGTAGTGAAACTCGACGGGGCGGTTGGCCTTATGCCAGTTTTCGATCAAGCCGAAGTTGAGGGTAAAGAACGGATCATCGGCAGCAATTGCCACGAAGAGGGGCGGCGCATCCGCTGGGACAGCCACCGCTGACAGAGGGCCATAGATAGTGCCGATAAAAGCCGGTTTGGCGTCATGGTCGTCGAGGGTAGCGGCTAAGGTGAGCATCGCGCCGGCAGAAAATCCAATCATGCCGATGCGGTCAGAATTGACATGCCATTTGGCCGCGTTGGCACGCACGAGGGCGAAAGCGGCGTTGGTATCAGCGATTTGGGGCGCGATGCCAGCGGCCATGTTTCCGGAAGACGGACGCGTCGCCGGAGGTACACCGGCAGGAGTGCTTGCGGGGGGCGGGGGATGCGCGAAGGTATCGAGGTCTGCCGGGGTCTGATTGAGACGGTACTTGAGCACGAATGCTGCGACACCTTTGTCAGCCAGCGCACGAGCAACATTCCAGCCCTCATTCTCCATTGACAGTGTGCGGAAGCCGCCGCCGGGTGCGACAATCACCGCAGCGCCAGTCGCCTTCGACGGGTCAGGGAGGAAGGGCGTGAGAGTAGCGACGGTGACGTTTCGTGCAAACCTGCTGCCGTACTGGCTGTGCCATGCTTCGGGCGCGGTCGCGCCCGGCAGCGGACCCGTGTCAAGATCTACTGCATTGGGCTGAGTGGGAATTGGAATAGCGACCATCTTGTCGGCGGGGATCGCTGTCGCCGAGGCCTGGTGGGAAGGTTGTGCCATAATGGACTCCATAAAAGGCTTTGCGAGCAGAGAAGCCGCTAAAAGTGCGGTGCAGGTCAACGGCTTCCCGAAGCGACGGAGGATTTGAGTGGCTGTCATCGAACGAAGGGTGAACGTCATCTTTGTACCTCTTGCTGGTAGGCATCTCCGGCGGCCCCATTCGTCCGCTGTCTCTTCAGCCGCTCGATTTCAGCCGTTTGATGACTGGAAGACTCCGCATTTGGGCCAGCAGTCGAAACGCTACTGATAAGCTCTAGTATACCATTAGTTACGCCTTATCCAGCAAAGCAAGCTTTAGCACCTGGTCGGCGTGGGTGACCGGCTCA
Organism: uncultured Armatimonadales bacterium; assembly: GCA_964243345.1. Taxonomy (GTDB): domain Bacteria; phylum Armatimonadota; class Armatimonadia; order Armatimonadales; family Capsulimonadaceae; genus JANXMY01. The sequence continues at coordinate 11,835 of CAXTER010000111.1, read as the reverse complement.
AAGGTCATCTCTGCTTTGATGTTCTCCGGCAGGTCTTCCAAGTCCTTTTCGTTCTCGGCAGGCATGAGAATGGTGCGGATGCCAGCGCGGTGAGCCGCCAAAACTTTTTCTTTCAGGCCGCCGATGGGCAGGACTCGGCCCCGAAGCGTAATCTCGCCGGTCATGGCGATGTCTTTGCGGACGGGCCGGCCTGTCAGCGCGGAGGCCAGGGCGGTTGCTAGGGTAATACCCGCCGAAGGGCCATCTTTCGGGACTGCGCCTGCGGGGACATGAACGTGAATCTCCAAATGCTCGTTGAAGTCCGGGGCCAAGCCAAGCATCTCGGCGCGGGAGCGGACATACGACATGGCGGCCTGCGCGGACTCTTTCATCACGTCGCCAAGCTGACCCGTCAAAATCAAGCGCCCGTCTTTGCCTTTCATCGGTGAAACTTCAATGGCAATCACATCGCCGCCGGCTTCCGTGTAGACTAGGCCCGTGGCCGCGCCGATCTCATCGAGTTCTTCCATCACTCCATAATGGTACTTGCGGGAGCCGAGCAGCTCACGCAGCTCGGTGTCGCCCACAGTCACTGGCGCAGTGTCGCCCTGCGCGACTTTGCGGGCAATTTTGCGGCAGACGGAAGCCAGCTCGCGCTCGAAGTTTCGGACGCCCGCCTCGCGCGTGTGTTCCCGGATGATCTTGCGGACCGTTTCTGTTGGGATAGAGACCATTGCCTCGGTCAGTCCGTGGTCTTTGATCTGCTTCGGAATGAGAAATGCTTCGGCAATCTGCACTTTCTCTTCTTCGGTGTAGCCTGAAAACGAGATCACTTCCATGCGGTCACGCAGGGCGGGGGGAATGGGATCAAGCAGATTGGCCGTGGTCAGGAACATGACTTCCGACAAGTCAAACGGCGCTTCTAAATAGTGATCGGAAAACTCGGCGTTCTGCTCCGGGTCCAGCGCTTCCAAAAGGGCGGACGACGGATCGCCCCGAAAGTCCGACCCCATCTTGTCAATCTCGTCCAGCACAAACACTGGATTGCGCGTGCCGGCCTGCTTCAGTCCCTGCAAAATGCGCCCCGGCATAGCTCCGATGTAGGTGCGCCGGTGGCCGCGTATCTCGGCTTCATCCCGGACGCCGCCCAGCGAAATGCGGACAAACTTGCGGCCTAACGCGCGGGCGATGCTTTTTCCCAGACTTGTCTTGCCGACGCCGGGCGGGCCGACAAAGCAGATAATCGGTCCTTTTAGCGTCCCCGCCAACTGCCGCACGGCCAGAAACTCCAAGATGCGCTCTTTGACTTTCGCCAGGCCATAATGGTCTTCGTTCAAGATGTCTTCAGCGGCCCCGACATCCAGCGTTTCTTCCGAAATGACCGACCAGGGCAGGGCCAGCAGCGTGTCCAAGTAGCTGCGAATGACGACGCCTTCCGGCATCCCAAACGGCATTTTTTCGAGGCGCTCGATCTCTTTTGCCGCCCGCTCGGCGACTTCTTCCGGCAGCTTGGCATCCACCACTTTCGCCCGGTATTCGTCCACTTCGCTTTGGCGCTCATCGCGCTCGCCCAGCTCCTGCTGAATGGCCTTCATCTGCTCGCGCAGCAGGAACTCGCGCTGAGTTTCGCCCATCTCTTTTTCAACGCGCGACCGGATATTCTTCTGGATTTGCAGTATTTCAAACTCTTTGGTCAGGAGCAAGCTGAGTCTTTGCAGCCGCTCCTCCGGGTCAAGTATCTCCAGTAATTCTTGTTTGACTTCCACCCGCAGCGACGGCAGATGCCACGCTACATGGTCGGCCAAGCTGCCGGGGTCTTCGATGTTCAGAAGGGTCACGTCCACTTCCGGCGGGATGTTCTTGCCGGTGTTGGCGATCTGCTCAAACTGGCCCATGACCGAGCGCATCAGCGCTTCGGCTTCCAGCGCGGAAACTTCAGGGGGGGGCAGGCGCTCGCTCTGGACCTGGAAGAACGGATCGGTTTGCAGCCACTCGGTGACACGCACCCGTTCTTTGCCTTCCAGCATGACCCGCACCGTGCCATCGGGGACTTTAAGTATTTGAATGATTTCGGCGACGATGCCTATCTCATGCAAATCTTCCGTTTCCGGGTCTTCCGTGGCGACCTGTTTTTGGGCCATCAAAAGAATATGCTCGCTCCCAGCCATCGCTTCATCTAACGCACGGACAGACTTCTCGCGTCCGACAAACAGCGGAAAGATAATGCCGGGAAAATGCACGTTGTCGCGGATCGGCAGCAGGGGCAATTCGCTTGGAAACGGCGCAGGCGTCGGCGTCTCTGCCGATGCCCGCTTCGTCGTAGGTTTCTTTGCGCGGGGCGCAGCGCTGGAAGGGGTTCGAGCCATAAGAAAAAGAGTATACCTTTAAGTGAGATACAAAGACAGCGAGGGAGTAAACTCCTCTCGCTGAATAGGGTCGTCCTTCGGACGAAAGAATGGTAACCGTAAAGTTTCTTGTCGTCCGAAGGACGATTTTATCTAGCAGATACGCAGTAATGCCGAAGGCATAGAGGAGTTCACTCCCTCGCTGTTGTTAAAGATAGGTGGGCAGGCGGATTTGAACCGCCGAACCCCTGTCCGAGAACAGCGCATACAGCCGGCCATGCTGTACCCACCTTCCCGTCCGTGAGACGGGCGATTGTTATTTCTCGTTTATCTACGATGCCGCGCGAAGTTCCGGCGTGGTGACGAGCAGCGGGGAGATGCGCTGGCGGACGGTGTCGGCGGTGATGACCACGGTTTGGATGTCGCGCTGGGACGGGATTTCGTACATGATGTCCTGCATGACCTGTTCGATAATCGTTCGCAAAGCGCGTGCGCCGGTAGAGCGCTTGATGGCTTCTTCGGCAATCGCTTGAAGCGCGTCGTCGGTAAACTTCAGATCAACGCCGTCGAACTCGAAGAACTTGGCATATTGCTTAATCAGCGCGTTTTTCGGCTCGGTGAGGATAGAGACTAAAGCTTCATGGTCTAAAGAGCGCAGGGTCGTGACAACGGGCAGGCGGCCAATGAACTCTGGGATGAGGCCGTAACGCAGCAAATCTTCGGGCAGGACATGGGCCATCATGTCCCCGGCGCGGCGGTCGCGCTTAGACGCGATGCTGGCCCGGAAGCCGAGCGACTTTTGATTGAGACGCCGCTCAATCGCATCTTCAATTCCCTCAAATGCTCCGCCGCAGATGAACAGGATATTGGTCGTGTCAATCTGCACATATTCCTGCTGGGGATGCTTGCGCCCGCCCTGCGGGGCGACATTGGCGATGGTGCCTTCCAGTATCTTTAGTAATGCCTGCTGGACGCCTTCCCCGGACACGTCGCGGGTGATGCTGGGGCTTTCAGATTTCCGCGTGATTTTGTCAATCTCGTCAATGTAGATAATGCCCCGCTGGGCGTTCTTGACCACGGTTTGGATGTTCTCGCCATTGTCGGCGGCTTGCAGCAGCTTAAGGAGAATGTTTTCAACATCTTCACCGACATAACCCGCTTCGGTCAGCGAAGTGGCATCGGCAATAGCGAAGGGGACATTTAAGATTTTGGCGAGAGTCTGGGCCAAAAGCGTCTTGCCGCTGCCTGTTGGGCCGAGCAGTAAGATATTACTTTTTTGCAGCTCGACATCCGACGACTGGGAGTTGATGCGCTTGAAGTGGTTATAGACCGCAACAGACAGCGTTCGCTTGGCCTGCTCCTGGCCGACCACATATTGGGACAGAATGCGGTAGATTTCTTTAGGCTTAGGGACGCTGCCGATGGAAGAAAACTCTTCCTCGCGCTGGGTTTCATCGCGAATCAGCTCTTTGCAGAGGTCGACGCATTCCAGGCAGACGCCGCCGTGGACGCCTAAAATCAGCTTTTTGACCTGCTCCCGTCCCTTGCCGCAAAGCAGGCACCGACTGTCGTTGCGCTCGTTCCCAATTCTCGCCATGTGTGTCCTTTTTTCGCCCTCAGCTCACCACCATTGGCCAAAAGGGGGGAGCAAGAAAGTGATGTTTCTTTCTATTCCCCCCATTATTGGGCGTTGAGAGGCCAATCTTTACCGGCTCAACACGTTGTCAATGATGCCGTATTCGACACCTTCTTCCGAGGTCATCCAGTAATCCCGATCCATGTCGCGGGACACCTGCGAAAACTCGCGGCCTGAGTTGTCGGCGATAATAGACGTCAGGCGCTCGACAAACGACATGTGCAGGCGCATGGAGATTTCCATGTCTTTCGGGGTCCCCTGGTACGCGCCGCTGCCCTGATGGATCATAATGCGCGAGTTCGGCAGCGCGGCCCGCTTGCCCTTCGTGCCGCCCGAAAGCAGCACCGCACCCATTGAGGCCGCCATGCCGACACAGGTTGTCGCAATGTCCGGTGTGACATGGCGCATGGTGTCGTAGATCGCCAGGCCCGCCATGACATCGCCGCCGGGCGAGTTGATGTAAACTTCAATGTCTTTGTCTGGGTCTTCTTTCGCCAGGAACAGCAATTGCGCGACAATCACGTTCGCCATCGTCGGGTGAATCTGGTCGCCGATAAAGACAATTCTATCTTTCATCAAGCGCGACCAAAGATCGTAGGCACGCTCGCCGCGTGGGCTTTGCTCAACAACTGTCGGTATCCAAGTCATTCCGCACCACCTTCTGCTGAAAATTCGATCTCATCGGCTGCATCATCGGCAGCGTCATCTAAAACCTCCGTGTCGGCTTCCGGGCTGTTTGCGGTGACCACCTTCTCTTCAATTATGGCTGATCCCCGCAGAAAGTCCAGCACTTTTTTCGCCTGCGCCCGGTTCCGCAGCGCTTCCATGCCGTTATTGCTTTCCAGCATCGCCCGAACGGCAGCAGGCGATGTCCGCTCCTCGGAGGCACGCTCGGCAAGAGCCGCTTCCAGGTCGCTGTCCGTCAGCATCAGGCTTTCAGCATCCGCGACCTTACCGAGCAGCAGCCCGATTTCAATGCGCTTCTTCGCGCCTTCCGTGAACTCAGCCACAATCTGTTCGCGGGTTTTGCCTACCTGCTGCAAGTAGTCGTCTAACGAAATTGACTGCTGCTCCAAACGCGCCAGCAGAGCTTTAACTTCGTCGTCCACTTCCGCTTCCACCAGCACCGGCGGGTACTTGATTGTCGAGCCGGCGATGATCTGGTCGATCAGCCTACTGTCTGCCTCGCTGTCGGCATTGGCGACCAGCGATTTTTCCATGTCGGCTTTCAGCGCGGACCGGAACTCTTCGAGCGTCTGAAAGCGGCTGTTGGACAGCTTCTGGGCCAGCTCGTCGTTTAGCTCCGGGATCTGCTTTTCGTGGATTTCGTTGACCTTGACCGTGAACTCGGCCTCTTCATTAGCAAGCTCGGTGTCAGGATAAGTGTCCGGGTAAGTCAGCGTGAATGTTTTTTCTTCCTCTTTCGCCATGCCGACTAAGTTGTCGTCAAAGCCCGGAATGTTGTCCGCGCCGATCTCAATCATTGTAGGCCGGACTTCCGCCGCTTCCGGCCGGATGTCAACAAGAGCAGACAAATCCGCAACCACTAAGTCGCCCATTTGCACCGGGCGCTCGACCACCGGGTATTCGGCAGCCCGCTCCCGCATCCGCTGCATCTGCGCTTCCACCGCGTCGTCGTTCAGCTCATACTTGTTCTTCTCGACAGTCAGGCCCGTGTATGTTCCCAGCTCAACTTCCGGGCGCAGGGGGATGATGGCCTTAAAGATGAACGGCTTTTCGGCAAATTCAAGCTGCATCAGCTCCAGCTTGGGCTGGGCAAACGGCTCGATTTCCTCTTGTTGCAGCGCCTCGGCGTAGGCCGGCTCGACCAGAAGCTCGGCAGTGCGCTGGCGGACATCGGTTTCGGGGACACGCTGCTTGACAAAGTTTAACGGCGCTTTGCCTTTGCGGAAGCCGGGAACACTGACATATTTCGAGTATTCGCGGTAGGCTTTATCGACGGCCTGGGCAACTTTGCCTGTTTCCACTTCAATCGTGAGGGCGACTTGACACGGGTCAAGCGGCTCTTTGGTCACCTGCATAGTTTGGTGCTGCTCCTGTGTGCGGTTTATTCGGTGTGCGTTTTCGCATAATTGTTTCGCATGAGTGTTTACGGATCAAGATGGGAAAAGCGGGGTTTAATGGCCTTGAGTGTACCCTGCCATACGGGGAATTGTCAACGCGATTATCACCCCGGCACTTGACGGCCTAACGGCAATTCGGCTATCATATTGTTTGATTTGATTGCATCTACGTGCGACGGCCTGAACACTATCACCGTTTCTACTAAAATCATTTCGGGCATGTCTTATGAATCAAACTGCAAATCCAAACGAGAACGATCTGCCGCAGTTGAGAGCGAACTTTACAGAAGCAACGCAGGCGCTGTTCCTGAACATGGAAGCGCCGTGGGAAGCATTTGTCTTGAAGTTTGCAGAGGCACATTTCGCGTCTCTTGCTTTAAGCAAGGCACTTCTCCGCGCTGTCCCAAAAGTCAGCATGGAGCTTGGCGAAGCCTACACTTTGGAAGCGAGTGCGCTCCCTGCAAGCGCAACATTTTTGCTCGTTTCCCTTAGCGAGTTTCGGAAACGCAAAGGCTTAGACTAGAGGGCATATCTTGATGACACTTTTCGCGTCTAAAACGGCTCAAATCACGGCGCTGCTGGCTCCCGTGGCCGCGCTTTCGGTATTGGCGGGGCTGCTGACCGGCCCTTCCTCTCACACTGTTCCCATGCGGGCGGAGGCTCCTGCACAAGCCGCAGCGCAGCGCAAAGCAACTGTGTATGTGTTTTTGTCAACGCAGTGCATGGTGTCTAAGTTGTACGCGCCCCGGCTGAATACGCTGGCGCGGAACTACGGCAAGCGCGGCGTCGCGGTGATTGGCGTCTTTTCCAATATCCAGGAAGGACAGGCGGAAGTGGCGGCTTTTGCCAAAAGCCATGCGTTTGCGTTTCCGATTGTTCGTGATGCGGACGCCTCGCTTGCCTCGAAGTATGGCGCGACCATGACGCCGCAGGCGTTTGTGGTGGATGCGTCCGGCCAAACTGTGTATCAGGGCCGGATTGACGACAACGCAGACACGACTCTCGTGCATCACCGGGATTTGGCATCGGCTTTGGACGCCGTTCTGGCGGGGCGGCCCGTGCTGCATCCGAAGCTTGCGGCGTTCGGCTGCGTCCTGCGGCGGCCTGCCGAGAAGATCGCATCGTCGCAAATCACCTATGCCCACGATGTCGCGCCGATTTTGCAGCGTAATTGCGAGACCTGCCATCGCGCCGGGCAGATTGGGCCGATGCCACTGACAAACTACACGCAGGCTTCGGCCTGGCGCGGGGACATCAAGCGCTGGACTTCCGACCGGCAAATGCCCCCGTGGAAGGCCGATCCAGGCGCAGGCGATTTTCAGGACAGCCGCCGGCTTTCGGACCATGACGTAGCGACGCTGGCGAAGTGGGCGGATGCCGGAGCGCCGGAAGGCGATCCCAAAGACCTGCCCGCGCCGCCGCATTTCCGGGACGGCTGGCCTCTGGGGCAGCCTGACTTGGTGCTTCAGCCAACCCGCCCGTACCATTTGGAGGCCGACGGCTCCGACGTGTACCGCTGCTACGTCATCCCAACGGACTTCACCCATGACCGTTACGTGTCTGCCGTAGACGTTCAGCCCGGCAACCGCTCCATTGTCCACCATGTGATTGCGTTCATTGACGGCTCCGGGGCATCGGCCAACTTAGACGGCCACGAAAAAGAGCCGGGCTACACCTCCTTCGGCGGCGTCGGCTTCACCCCCACCGGGTCGCTTGGCGGCTGGGCACCGGGCATGACCGCCCACGCCCTGCCGGACGGCGTCGCCACAGAAGTGCCTGCCGGGGCACGGATTGTCTTGCAGGTGCATTACCACAAGGACGGCAAGCCGGAAACAGACTTTTCGCGCATCGGGCTTTACTTCACAAAGACCGAGGTGCAGAAGACCCTGCACATCATTCCGATCATTCACGGCTTAGACATCCCCGCCGGCGACAGCCATTACACGGTGACGACGCTTGGCGCTCCCTCACCGGTAGACTTTCATCTGCTGGCCGTGACGCCGCACATGCACCTCTTAGGCCGCAAAATGGCTCTGACCGCGCTTCTGCCGGACGGCCAGAAAGTGCCGCTGATTTCCGTTTCCGACTGGGACTTCAACTGGCAGGCGACCTACTTCTACAAGAAGCCGATTGCCTTCCCCAAAGGCACCCGCGTCTTGATGACCGCGACTTACGACAATTCGACGCACAACCCGCGCAACCCGAACTCGCCGCCCAAAGACACAACCTGGGGCGAGCAGACCACCGACGAGATGTGCATCGCATTCCTGCACTACACGCTTGACCGCGAACACCTCGCCGTCCGCGACAATCCTGGGCCATCTAAAGTAGCGAAGAGGTGAGCCATTTCATCAGACAGGTAGGCGGATGGGATACACTTTGTTTGCTATTCTCGCACAGCCACCGCTATTTGAGGCTGACCCGCTTTGGATTGCAGATTCGCGTATTATCGCTCTTGAACAGAACATTCGCATGATACCAATCACTGCAGCCCTTTATGATAGCCTTGTTCAGCAGCATGTGAAAGACCCGACCGAAGATTGGGCAGGCTTTGTCTTCTCGCCTGCGCGGCTTGCAGATGTGTTATGCCAGTTATCGCAGCATGCAACTGTCGCCTATGTGGAAGCCGAGTTCTTTGGCGGCACAGGGGATCAGCGTTGCATTGTCTAGCGGGGCGGGGACATCAAGTTAGGGCCTGTGGATACCGAAGGGGCAGTCAAAAAAGCGTTAAGTCGTCTTGGAGTGAAGCGGCAGCCGTTCCGGGACGAGTTTGAGGCTATTGGCCTGAACAGACACCGAAGCAACGAAGAATGGCTTGCCGATGCTGGGTCGGCACGGAAATGAATCACTGTGCTTTTCCCCCTCTCACGCTCTTACCTCGCCGTCAGCCGCCAAACTGGGCCGCGCTGGCTCTGCCAGGCGAAGGTGCGGACGTAGGGCGATAACAGAGTTACGAGATCGGCAGACATGAGATGATGCTTGGCGGAAAGTGCAGCTAAGGTGCGGGCGTTATGGGTCGGGACGATTTCATCCAAAGCGTAGACAGCGTGGCCGGAGGCCAGCGTGGAAGTAATTTCAGATTGGGCGAGCGAAAGCGCGGCGGCTTTGTCGTCGCGCTTTTTCGTGAGTAAACCATGCAGGGAAATCACGTCTCGGTCGGCGAAGTAGGGCAGGGCGACCTCGCACGGGCCGCCGTCGCCTGCACCGGCCACCAACACAATGTCGCCGGACTGTGTGTGCGCCCGAACCTCGGCGGCAATCCGCCGGAACGGGTCGGATTGCGGCGCGAGATGCGGCAGGATACCGATAGCAAGGTTTAAAGCGGCGTAAGCGGCAATCCAAACTCCCGCCAGCCAGTTAGCCGCGCGGCCGCGCTGACGCGCCCGGTAATGGGCCAGGGTCAGGGCCAGCAGCACACCGGCGGGGACCAGCGCCGGAACCCAGAAGACAAAATAACCCGGTGACCAGACCGTGAAGAACGCGGCATACACGACAATCCAGAGCGTCAGTACCACAACTAAATTTCTGTTGTGGGAGCGCCAAAGCTGAGGCAGCGTCGCCAAAATGCCGTAAGCCGCGCCGAGCCACCCCAAAACGGACAGGCCATAGAGGACGACTTGAAAAGCCGGCAGATGCGGGCTCAGAGTAAACGTGCTGGGCCGGCTGCCCGGTTCTACGAAACTTGCGTGGCGCAGTGCATAGAAATCGCTGCCCAGATTATGCAGGATGTGAAAATCCCACCACCATCCAAGCTCGGAATAGGCTTCGCTCCAGGCCCGGAACGCGGCAAGCGAATGGAAGTGCAGCACAAAGACGCCGACGATGAAATAGGGCAGGGCGGCAGCCGCCGCCCAGACCCCAAAAAAGATTCCCGCCCTCTGGACGCGCCGGTTCCACCAGGCTTGCGGAACCGGCGGCGCGTCCGCCAGCAGCGCTCCGGCCAGACCCACGGCGACAAAAAGCCCGGCGCTTTCGTGGAATAACACTGCGCCACCCGCTAATAGGCCGGTCGTCGCGGCAAGCGCCGGGCGCGGCGTCGCCATCTGCCGGGTCAGCGCCGAGAATGCCGCCAGCATGAGAAACAGGCTCGGCATGTTGACCCGGCCATCCGACGCGCAAATCCAGTAGCCGAATGAGAGTGCCAGGCCCAGAGAAATCAGGAGAGGCAAGCCATGTGAACGCTGAAGCAAGCGCCGCAGGGTGAGGTAGTACACGGAAACCCCGGCAGCCCCCAGCACGGCGTTTAGGCTCTGCAGAACCGGCAAAGAACCACCGTGGTAGCCGCAAAGGCGGGCTGCTTTCCAAAGAAGATAGCCGAGCGCGTTAAACAGCAGATGATGGGGGTGGAACAGCCAGCGCGGGTCGCCGGTACGCGGGTACAAATGCGCGATTTGGTTGGCATAAGAGACGGCGTCGAACGTGTTCGCGGCGGTGCGCGTCGCCCAATAAAGCAGGAACGTCCCCAGAAAAAGAAGAACCGCAGGAAGCGATGGTGAGGAAAGTGCCGCCTGCCAGTGCAGTTCGCGCCTGGAATTGTGTGCTGGGGCTATCGTATCAGTCGCCATCTCCGTCGCCTCTCTATTGAAATTAAAGCGCGTGGACAACTAAAGAGGCCGGGTACGCAGAGCCGTTCAGCAGAAGGGTTCGGACACGAATGATTTTGCTGTCGCCCGGCTGAAGGCGGACCCGCGTCACTTCTTCTTCTGAAGGAGGCGGCATCGGCGCAAATTGCAGCAGAGGCTGTCCCGGCACCTCGAACACCCCTGCCGCAAGGCCCGCTTCCGGCGCGAACAGGACACTGACCGTGCGCGGCAGGGCTGTCGGGTTGGTCAAATGCAGAGTGATGAAGTAGCTGACGCCGTAGTTGCCCCAAAGCGTCTGCGTTCCTGAGGCATTCCGCAGCGACTCGGCATTGCCGAGCCGCAAATGCGCCCACTGCCCGCCGACGGCATAAGAGGCATCCAGTGAGACGCGCGGCGCTCCAAACACATACGGCGATGTTCCCTGAAGCATTCCCGGTGTCAGCGACGCCGCCGGAGCCGAAACAAGACGCGCGTTTCCACCGGCGGTCTGCTCTACGGCTGCCAAGTTAAGCGCCGAGGACGCGAGTGTCTCCCGGTCATCGTCAGCGGCCACCGTCAGCGACAGCGCCCCCGATGAGCCGCCGATTTGCTGGACTTCTAGAATGCCGCTGACTGTGAGTCGCGGAGCGAATGGCTGAACCACCAGCGGAACGCGGGCATGAGGCGGCACTTGCAGCACGACTCCTGTGCCGCTGTCCAGCGCCTTCAGGAAAGCTACACCCGCTTTTTGTCCAATGGCAACGGTGTCCACTTCCGGCTGGGCTACGCCGTCCATAAGATATACGGACAAGGTCTTATCGCCGGCATTGACGACGTCCGTATGGAAAATGAGCGGTCTGCCGCTGCTGTTTTGATGATGATAGTCTAAGCGAATGGGATGGCCCGGTTCCAGCGGCGCGGTAAAAAGTTTGATGCTGTCATGCACCTGCTCCGGGTTGTTGGAGTAATACAGCGCTTCCGCCGGCACGGCGGGAAGCGGCTGGTTGACTACGGTAATCAGCGGGGCCGCGATAACCGGCAGCAAATCCGTTCCGGCAATCCGCACTTCCACACGGCGGGACACTGAGCTGCCCGGCGGCAGCGATGCGGCCACTTTGGGCGACCGCAGCAGCCGTACCTGCGCCCCCGGCGTCGCATTTAAGGCAAGTTTCAGACCCATGTAAAGCGCAGTCTGGACTAAACCGGACGGAGCCGATGGCTCTCCGGTC
>CAXTER010000110.1:0-14478 GCA_964243345.1 uncultured Armatimonadales bacterium | reverse complement strand
CATGCCGATCAGCATGAACGCGCCGCCGATAGCCCGGACATGCCAGAACGGCTTCATGTCGTTGACCGTCGAGATGAACGGCAGGTCGGGGTTGTTCCATTCCATGCCCTGATTGAAGCCGCCAATCCAAAGCGCGGTGCTGAACAGGATAAACCCGACAAACGACAGCCAGAAATGCCAGTCCGCCATGCCTTCCGAATACAGCGGCTTCTTGTACATGCGCGGCAAAGCGTAATAGCAGCCGGCGTAAGCGTAGAATGTCACAAACCCAAACATCGCCATGTGCGAGTGACCAATCACCCAGTCCGTGAAGTGCGTCACAGCATTCAGGGAGCGCAGGGCTTGAAACGACCCCTGCGTGGATACCAATAGATAGAAGCAGGTTCCGGCAATGATAAACTTTAACGGGACATTGGACCGAAGCTGATGCCACTCGCCGCGAATGGTCCCGAAGAAGTTTGTGACCGCCGACAGCACCGGGACAAACAGCAGGAACGAGAAGATGGTCGCGACCGTTTGCAGCCAGTACGGAATCGGCCCGTAGATCATGTGATGAGCGCCGTTCCAAATATAAATCGCGCCAAGCGACCAGAACCCAATCAGCGACAGCTTGTGGCTGTACAAAGGCGCATTTGCAGACTTCGGCAGGAAGTAGTAGGCGACTGCCAGTGCGCCGGGCGTCGCCACCAAGCCGACCACGCTATGCCCGTAAAACCAGTTCGTATTGGCGTCGTTTAGGCCCATAAACGCCGCCGAGTGAATAAGCTGCGACGGCCAGTTGCCGATGAGATAGACGAACGGCGTCCACATCAGCATTCCCATGATGTACCAGAGTGCCACATACATTTGGTTGTAGGTGCGCCGGGAAAAGGTCTGAAGCAGGTTGACCATCAGCCCAATCCAGCCAAAGAAGATAAAGAAGCTGGACACGACCGGCCATTCTTCGTACTCTTTGCCTTTGGTCATAATCCACGGGCTGACCGAGTCCATCGGGTTCAGGACGCCTAAGATCATCACCAAAACGCCGATGGAGTAAAAGAGCGTCGTGGCGACGCCCAGCTTTTCGCTCCACAGCCGCGTCCCGCACAAACGCGGCACCATGTAATAGAACAGGCCCATGAACACCGGCAGCAGCCAGCCGAAGATCATGCCCTGCACATGGACAGGACGGATGCGCGGCCACGACAGCCAGTTGAACCCATAAAAGAGGTCGGGGATGAGAAACTTCAGGGCGGCGACAAAGCCAAAGATGCCGAACAGCACCAAAAAGGCGACGCCCGCCCACATCGCCCATTTCGCGGCGGTGTCTTCGTGTTCAATCCGCTCGGCCCCGCCGCCGTCTGCGGGACGCATCTTCATTATCTGCTGAACTGCCATAATTTTCTGCTTTCACCTACCCCCGCTCGTTCCTCGCGCCCCCTCCCTAAGAAGGAAGGGTTAAGAAAGGGTCGGGAATTAGAGAGTAGTCTTTCTGCCTCTGCTTTTTACCCCTCCTTCTTAGGGAGGGGGCGCGAGGAACGAGCGGGGGTAGGTCACATCCCGCCGCCGGGGACGCCGGTTCCGCTCGGTGCATTCTTTTTGAGTGACTTCGGATTGACTGCCGACGGCTGACCGGATTGGGATGGCGGAGCGGTGCTGGTATCCGCTGCCGGGTTGCCTTCGACTGTCGGTGTGATCGGCTCCGGCGAGTTGGAGACGCTGCCGCCGTGAACCGTATCGCCGCCGGGCGTTCCGGTAGTCGAGTTGCTCGGCGACTTCTTCGCGGACTCCCGAACGCTCGGCGTCGCAAGCTGAGCCGTCGTCGTGTCCATGTCGGCAGACGGCGGCATGGTCCAGGTGAGGCTCAGAGCATAGGAAATGACCTCTTGAATCTGATGCTCACTCAGTGTATTCTCCCAGCGCGGCATGGCAGTCCCATGAACGCCGTAATGGAGCGACATATTGATCCGGTGGTAATCCAAAGTCTCGCGCATGAACGGGGCATCGTGCAGGTTGCGCGGCTTCGGATTCAGCGATGAGGCGTTGACCCCGTTGCCGTCCTGGTTCGGCCCGTGGCAGCCGATACAATAAGACTGGTAGATGTTGGAGCCGTTCGCCACGGCAGTTGTCAGCGTCTCGCCGCCCAAAAACGGCACAAGCTGAGACATATCCGCCTGCTGGGCTGTTTCCGCAGAGACGCCCGCGTGCTTGTTGACATCGTCCTGAATAGCGGCGAGGCTTGCCGCCGAGCCGCTGGTCGGCTTGAAGCCGCCGGTCAAGACGTGCGGCCCCAACGCGCCGCCAAGCAGCAGGTAGCCGAGTGCTCCAAGAATGACCACGCTCCACAGGCCCCACAAAAGCGGGCTGACCGGCGTGTTTTCCAGTTCTTTGACTTCTCCGCCTGAGTAATAGTGGAAGCCGGACTGCGGCGTATCCGGGGCGTCGGGATCGGTGTCGCTTTTATAACTTTGAGCCATGAATGCTGTCCTTCTAGGAACCTCACCCGGAAACAAGTTTCCACCCTCTCCTTAACAAGGGAAGGGTCGAAACGAGGTTCCGGGGTGAGGTCTCCGTCTTCTACTGCGGCTTGTAATCTTTCGGCAGGTCTTGGTCGGGCGATACGGGCCGGGCGTTGGCGTTCGCCGGGCGCAGGGATGCATCATACAGGGACAGCGCGGCACGCTGGCTATCGGAGAACGGGAAAATCGGCATGATGGACCCCGGCACGAACGCCTGCGGGTTCTTGTAATGCTCAGTCAGCCATTTGTCCGAATGGCGCGTTCCTTCCCAGGACAGCTCCGGGCCGAAGATTCCGCCTTTTCCTGCGCTGGGGTCGCCGGTGATATGCGCTTTGTTCGGGTCCCCGATGTAATGGCAGGCATAGCAGCCGCTGGATGCGAACAACTTCCTGCCCACTTCTGCGCTTGGCGTCACATCGGCGGGACGCGAGATGTCATAGGCGGCAACTGTAGAAAAGCGGCTGGCCTGGCTGTCGGCGTAGTTTTGGCCCGTCTGCGATGCCACAAAGGTCACGAGCGCATCTACGTCAGACTGCCGGGAGCCGTCGGCGACGTACCCGTGCTGTTCAAGGCTGGCGGCGACATCTTCATTGTAAGCGCCTGCGCCTTCGGTGGTTACCGGCGCGGCTTTGGCTTTCAGCGCACGCGGGTCTACGGTTTCGGTGCCCGCATTCGGGCTGCCGACAATCCCCGCCGACGGCAAATCAGTGTTGGTTTTTCGCAGGGCAAAGAAGTAGGGCATGACGCAGCTATCGGTGAGGTAGCGCGGGTCCCAAAGCTGATGGGCGATTTTTGTCGTGCCGCCGGCGACATAACCCTCGTAAGTCAGCTCCGGGCCGATGTTGCCTTTGGAGAAGCCGGCGATCTTGTGGCAGCCGTAGCAGGCTTGGGACGCAAACAGCGCCTCGCCGTGTGCGATGGTCGCCATCTGCGGCGCATCGGCGACATACTTCACAGTCGCTGCCGTTGCCGCGTTTTTTGGGTCGGCGAGATACGCTTGCAGGTCGTCAGGCGAAACGTCCGCGCCATCTAAAAGCTTAATAATGCGCTCGGCGCTGAGTGGCTGCTGGTAGGAAATCTTGAATGTTTTGTCGTTGTACTGGGCATGGCACTGGGCGCAGGCCGCTTCCATGTACTTTGCGGCAAGCAGGGGCGTCTGGGAATGCTCCGGGCTGCCGTGCGCTGAGTTCTGAATCAGCTCGCGCCCTGTGCCGTAGTGACAGGTCGTGCAGCCGAAGGTCGGGAACGGGTGCTGCTTCAAATTAATCTTTTGGGTCTGGTAATCAGCAGTATCGGCTTCGGTCAGGCTGGCGTTGGTCGTAATGCCGAAGCTATACTTTGCGCCGTGCAGGACACCTAAATCGTGCGGGCTGTCGCCGGATTCCATGCGGATGCCGGGGTGCGCTCCGAGTGTCTTGATCGCGTCTAAAGTTTTCGCATGGGCAGGATCGTCCAAATACGCCGCCACTCCCGAAGTCGGCACGGTCTTGTCGTCCAGAACTTTGATGAGGTTCTCGGCGGTCATGTTCGGGTCCAAAAGCCCGACATGACAGGATTGACACCGATCGACCCGCTGCTGCTGGGTGCCGTCAGGCTGGATTACCGGGAACTGAAGCACGGTCACCTGCTTGACTTCAATCGGTGCGTCCTGCGCGGCTTCCCGCGCCGTGTCGTCCGAAGCCAGTGTTGCCGCCGCGTTCTTGTACTGTCCCTGCCAGTAGGTAAAGTCGGGCGTCGCCGCGTTCTGATTGTTCCAAAGGGACTTGACGCCGGTGACGACAACAAGCACCAGAAGCACGACGCTCCAGAACGCAAACTTGCTGACCATTGACTTAAAACCGAACATAATTAACTGTGTTTCCTGCGCGTCGGGACCTACCACGCCGAGACCTACCACGCCGAGACCTACCCCGGCTCATTCTTCGCCACCCCTCCCTAAGAAGGAAGGGTTAAGAAGGAAGGGTTAAGACAAGCCTCTGCCTCCCCCTCTTAAAACTCTGCCTCCCCCTTCCTTCTTAGGGAAGGGGGCCGGGGGGTTAGGTTCCGAGAGGGCCGGGGGGTTAGGTTCTTACTGCACTTCTTTGGGCATGTCGCCCGGCCAGAACCAGCCCCAGTTCGGGCCACGGAAGTAGGTTCCAATGATAATCAGCACAACCACGGCGACCACATACAGCGTCCAAAGCGTGCAGGCCGTCCGGCGGCTTTTGGCGAACCAGCGCCCGATGCCGCTATGGTGCCGGTCTAAGTATGGGATTGCCATCAGCCCAATGACAACCAGGCCAGGAATGCCGAGGCCGCCCCAGAACGCATCATACGCGACCAGTTCTTGCAGCCCCAAAAAGTACCAGGGCGCTTTAGCCGGGTTCGGCGGCTTCTGCGGGTTCGCTTCGAGTTCCAGCGGCGGCGGGGCGAACACAGCCAGCGCAAGAATGCCCGCGAAACAGGCCGCAAACAGCGCCGCTTCCCGAATTAAAAGGTGCGGCCACGACGACACCATGTCATCCGGTCCCCGGTCAACCCGCGTGGATGAGCCTTTGACCAGTTCCATCAGGCCGTAGGTCTTATTCGGGTTGCGCGGAAAGATTTCTTCTTCGCGTATTCGTTTCATAGTTTAAGGATCTAACCCTCCGGCCCTCTCGGAACCTAACCCCCCGGCCTCCTTAGGACCTAACCCCCCGGCCCCCTTCCCTAAGAAGGAAGGGGGAGGCAGAGGGAGCAGATTAGGAAAATTCAGGTGCGTAGGTCAAAATTTCGGCAAGAACAGCGGGCAGGTTCCTGTGGATACGGTCGTTTGTAACCCGCAGAACCCGCAGCCGGTGCGCGGGAAGAACAGTGTCGCGGTCTCGGTCATAGTCTTCGCGGCCAGCGTGCGCGGCTCCATCACATTCCACTATGAGGCGGGCCGCGTGACAGAAAAAGTCAGCGATAAAGCCGGCGATGACCTGCTGACGGCGAAAATGCAGGCCACCCAAACGGCTACCCCGCAGGCATTCCCACAGCACAGCCTCCGCGTCCGTCATCTCCCGCCGCATTTCCCGCGCCAGCGCCTGCTTCTCCGGCAGCCGTCGCCCCCGCACGATCCGCGTGTCCTCCATAACTTCTATTCTCCTCCATAGCTTCTTTTCTCTTTTGTCTCCCTCTTGCTCCCTCTGCCTCCCCCTTCCTTCTTAGGGAAGGGGGCCGGGGGGTTAGGTTCCTAAAGGGCCGGGAAGTTAGGTTCCTAAAGGCTTAGGTCACTCCGGCGACTCTTTTGGGCTGGAAATGCCGCCGTCCTTGCGAATGCGCCACATGTGGTACAGGATAAAGATAAACATGATCACCGGCAGCACCGCAACATGCAGGACATAAAATCGGATGAGCGCTTCCTGACCGACCGTGTCCGCCCCTAAAAGACCCCAGCGGGTCGCCTGCCCAATGTCGGGAACGGGCGGGACAAACGCAGGATGCGGCAGGGCATTCAGGTGATCCGAAATCCAGCTTGCTTTGCCGGCAATGCCCGCACCGACCGTGATCGCCCAGAACGCGAGTTGGTCCCACGGCAGCAGGTAGCCCGTGAAGCCGAGTATCAAAGTCAGCACCATCAAAATGACGCCGATGACCCAGTTGAACTCACGCGGCGCTTTGTACGCGCCGGTGTAGAAGACCCGGCACATGTGGAAAAAGACAACCGCAATCATCGCGTTCGCCGACCAGAAGTGCATCCCGCGCAGGATGCCGCCGAACGACACCGACGAATGCAGGTCCAGCATCCGGTTGTACGCCTGCTCGGTGGACGGCACGTAAACAAACATCAGCAGGAGGCCGGAAACGGTGAGCAGCAAAAAAAGATAGAGGGACAGAAGGCCCAAGCCAAAGGTGTAGGTGAAGCGGAGGGCGTGCTTTTCAATTTTGGCCGGCTGAATATGCAGCAAAAACGAGTTAAAGAACGCTTCGGAGCGCTCCCGCTCGGTCTTCGGGAAGGCCGTCGTGCGGTAGATGGACTTGTAAACATTGTGGCCGAGAACGCGCGGGTTGAGGTTGTCCCACACTTCCGGGGCCTGCCGGTAGATGGCTTTGCGGAGCCGAACCACCGGATTATCCTGGACAGGGGGGCGGCCTCCGGTGCCGTTTGGCGGAGAAGGCTCAGAAGGACGAAGTTCTTTGACGCTCATGGCGCTTGGCTTTCTGCGGCGTCACACAGCCGCATCAGGAAGAGGTGCTAGATTTGTCTTGCAAAAATTGCTGTGCAACTGGCACAATCTTAGGCAACAGTATAGTAATGGCCGGGATCACTGAACTTCTTGCTTTTGTCCACTTCCAGATCGCCGCTTGGGGTCGGATGAATGTCAAACCAGAACAAAGACACTAGGGCCGGGCCGTGGGTGACGTTGCCCATGTCGTCGTACTTGGAGCCGTGGCAAGGACAGTCGTACCCGGTGGGCGAGGCTGCGACAGTGCAGCCGAGGTGCTGACAAACCATGGAAATCGCGGCGATTTTGTCGCCGTGCCGGATAATAGAAACTTTCTGGTCTGCGATATTCTGCTTGGCCCCGTCGGGGAAGTTTGCCGGCTTGCCGATGGAGAACTTGGACGGCGGGCCGTAGGAGACATTCGGCCAAAAGAACTTCCCGAAAATTCCCGCCGCACCGAGCGAGCCGATGCCGACTAAACCCCAGGTTGTCAGCGACAGAAAGTTGCGCCGGGTCAGCTCCTGCTTTTCCTGATCGTAATTGATAGCCATAAGAACTTCCTGAACTACTACGTAAGATTTTTCTGCGAGGCTTACGCTAAAAGCGTGGAACTGAAGTTCTACGCTGAGGGCGAGGACGCCAGCCGTCCGCCTTCGCGGACGAAGATTAAGACAACAATTGCAGGATGCTCGGCTCCTTGTCCACGAAGGTGGACACTAGGCGTCTGCGCCCCACAGCGTAGAACTTCAGTTCCACGACCGATTTTTGCTACTCGTCCTCGTCTTCATCGCGGAAGACAACATACTTCGCGTCTTCCGCGTTCTCAAAAACGCCGTTCTTGACACCCCACAAAAACGCGAGGAGCGCGACCAGGCCCATCGTCGCGCCGGCGATCAGCAACGACCACACACTGCTTAACATGCAAACCGCCCTTGCCTAAAAGCCGCTATTGTTGTTCCTAAAGTGATTATCGTTAGAGACATTATACAAGTGGGTTCGGAGATTGTCAAGAAAAAAACAAAACCTTGTGAAAATAATCGCAGGTGGGGAATTCGGCAGGACACAAACCCGCCGGCGGCATCCCTGCCGCCGACGGGATGATAATTCCTGCAAAGATGTCCTGCAAAGGGGCTAGATTGCCCGCTCGCTCGGATGCACCAGCATCTCGCTGATACCGACACAAGTTCGGTGATGCTGCAGGTAGCGAAATTGGCCCAGACCGTCTCTGGAGCCGCTACATTTTAGTTCTTGATGCTTTCCAAAAACTGGATCAGGTTTCGCTCCGGGTCTCTGATGAACAGAAATCGCAGTCCCAAGTCTGGATTTTCAAACTGCCAGACGATCGGAACATTCTTTGCTTCCAATTCGGCTCGGACGGCTGCGAGGTCAGAGGTCTCGAAGGCAAATTGGGTGAGGCCCAGGAAGCCAATCTGTGCCGGCGGGTCAGGCCGAACAATTCCCGGCTGCGCCTTGTCGTATTGAATTAGCTCCACACGGAAGCCGTTCAGCTCTAAAAATACCAGAGAGACGGAGAAGTCGGGGTATTCTCTGCGAGCGACTTCGCTCATTCCCAATTTATTTTCGTACCAGCGCGTCATGCCTACAAGGTCGCTGACTGAGAGCGTCAGTGAATAGGGCCGGACCGAGGCCAACGCCCCGTCTGAAGCTGCTGCTGACATAACTTTTCCTTTTCACACGCCTGGCTGTCTCCGGCGGCTGAAAGAGACTCAGCCGCCGGAAACAGCACACGGTGTCTGTTTTCTTTAGAATGCCTGCTCGGAAGATCGGACCATTAGTTCGTTCACGCTGACATGGGCCGGCTGAGTTACGGCGTATAAAACAGCCGCCGCCACGTCTGCCGGCGTTACGGCAGGCAGCGAGCCGAACTGAGCCAAAATTGCCGCCTGAGCCGGATCGCGTTTCATGGTATCCGGCATTTCCGAATCCACCTGACCCGGCTCAATTACCGTCACACGCACTTTGTAGCCGATGCCTTCCTGCCGCAGCGACTCCGAGAAGCCGTTCACGGCGTACTTAGTCGCGCTGTAAACCCCTAGCCCCGCAGCAGTCTTGCGTCCGACCACGGAGGAGATGTTGATGATATGTCCCCCGCCCTGCACGTTCATCAGTGGCAGCGCCGCATGGGTCGCATACATCAGGCCCAGCACGTTGACATTGAAAAGCTGCCGCCACGAGTCCGTGCTGCCGCCCAAAATTGGGCCGATAATGGAAATGCCGGCGTTGTTGACCAGCATGTCCAGCCGGCCCCACTTTTCCTGAACAGCCTGGACGGCTTGATTGACCTGCGCTTCATCGGCCACATCGCACGCCAGCGCCAGCGCTTCCCCGCCGCCTTCGGTAATGCGCCGCACCAGCGTCTCCAAACGGTCCACGCGCCGGGCGGCCAGTGCGACCTTTGCGCCTTCCGCTGCCAGCGCCAGCGCTGTCGCTTCGCCGATGCCTGACGAGGCCCCTGTCACCAGGGCCACTTGACCCTGCAATCTGTTATCCATCGCGTTCTCCTTCTTTATTTAGGCCGCATTTGTTTTGCGGTATTAAAAGGATACACTATGGAGTATACTCCAATGTCAAGGGATCAAGAAAAATAAACTTAAATTAGAGGGAGTCAGAAATGTTAATCAGTGAACTGGCGCGGCTGGCGGGGCTGACGCCTGATACGATCCGCTTTTACGAAAAGAAGGGCCTGCTGGACGACAGACACAGAGAGCGGCGAGACAATAATTACAAAGACTACAGCGCTGCGGCACTGGAACGGCTGGGCCATGTCTCGAACGCGAAATGCGCGGGTTTCACACTCAGCGAAATCGTGCAGATGTACCGAGAATGGGACACGCTCGGCGAAGAAGAGCGGCACAAGCTGTTCGCCGATAAAATCCGCCAGATTGACCGCCGCATGGGAGAGATGGAAAAGATGAAAGCCCACCTCAGCGCCACCATGCCCGCCTGCATTGTCAAGAAGACGCGCTGCGGGACATAGCCGCACCGGCAAGCACTTCGGGTATAGTGGTTCTCAATGAACGAACATTTACCAATAGGAGAGGGAGAAACGCGGCGGGACAAGCAGGCGCGGGAAACGCGGGCGAAGCTGATTGAGACTGCCCTAGACTTGTTTTCTCGGCAAGGTGTAGACAACACTTCCATTAAGGACATCGCCCGCGGAGCAGGCGTCGCGCAGGGACTTCTCTATCATTACTTTGCCGGCAAAGACGACCTGCTGTGGGGTGTTTTAGAGACCCACATCTTTGACGCCCGTCTTTCAGAGGCGCTTTCAGAGGCCCAGTCGCGCCCAGCGGAGGACGTGCTGCGGGAAGTGGCCCAGCGCTTTAACGCCTTTATGGGCGCTCGGCAGCCCTTGATGCGTTTGGTCCTGCGGGAGCTGCAGACCAACGAGCGCGTGCGCGGGCTGTGGGAAGAAGCCATCCGCCGCGAAGGGATCGGCGCTTTGGAAGGGTTTCTGCAAGCACGGACGGCGGCAGGAGAGCTGCGTCCGCACCGCACGGAGGTAACGGCGCACATGCTGATGTACGGGGTCGTGACACTGTATTTGCCGGGCGGCAAGCCGGCAGCCGGCAATGAAGCGGCAATCGACGAAATGGTGGGAATCTTAGTGCGCGGAATTCGGGCGTAACGCTTGACATTGGCGGGAGGAAGCGATATACTGCATAAGGTTGAACGAAAGTTCAACCAATAGCTATGAAGCCGCGTGAAAGAGCGCGGCAGTTTTTTCGCCTCTTTTATTGACTGTTCGTTCAACCAAATAGAAACAGGAACCTGCCATGGCAACCGCGCTTCGAGAACGACGCCCGCCGCGAAGGCAAGCACCACTGACGCCTCAGCCGGAAGGCCCCACGCTGCAGAGTCCCGCCGCACCGCCGGTCATGCAGGACAAGTACAAGTGGATTATCTTGATTGGCCTGATCACCTCTGCCGTTCTGGAAGTCATGGACACCACGATTGTCAATGTCGCCCTTCCTCGCATGTCCGGCAACTTCGGGGCGACGTTAGATGAGATCGCCTGGGTGTCTACCGGGTACATTCTATCAAACGTCGTTGTCCTGCCGATGACCGCCTGGCTGTCCCTGCGGATCGGGCGCAAGCGCTACCTGACACTGTCCATCACCGCATTTGTCGCCGCCAGCTTTTTGTGTGGCCTGTCGCAGTCGCTGGTCGAGATTGTTTTCTTCCGCATTTTGCAGGGCGGCGCGGGAGCAGCCCTTATTTCCACAGCGCAGGCGACTTTGACCGAGATTTTCCCAGCCAGCCAGCAGAGCATGGTGCAGGGGTTCTTCGGGCTGGGCCTCGGCGTCGGCCCGGCCATCGGGCCGCTGATTGGCGGCTGGCTGACCGACAACTATTCATGGAACTGGTGCTTTTTTATTAACATTCCCATTGGCATTGCCGCGCTCCTGCTGGTGGGCCTGTTTTTGCACGACACCGAGACACCCGGCAGCGAGAAGGCCCGCCGCAGCCCCATTGACGGTATCGGCATCGGCCTTCTGGCGATTGGCCTGGGCGCATACCAGTACGTTCTGGAAGAAGGCAAGCGGCTGGACTGGTTTGACAGCAGTCTCATTCAAGGGCTGACGGTGGTTGCCGCGACCGGCCTTGCTCTCTTCTTGTACTGGGAGCTGCGCCGGAGCAATCAGCATCCAGTTTTGGATTTGCGCGTCTACAAAGACAAGGGACTGGCGGCAAGCGTGGCGCTGGCGTTCGCGCAGGGGTTCGCGCTTTACGGCATGCTGTTTTTGTTTCCGCAGTTCTCGCAGAACATACTTGGCTTCTCGCCGGTCGAGACCGGCCTTGTTCTGCTGCCGCAGGGATTAGTGATCGCCGTGTCTATCGGGGTCAGCTCGACGGCCATGGAAAAAGGCGCAGACCCGCGCCCGGTGATCTTTACCGGCCTTGCGGTCGGCGCAGTAGGATTGTGGCTTTTAGGGCATCTGACGGCGGCCAGCGGCATCCCGGACTGCCGGATTGCCCTGATGACAGCGGGTTTTGGGATCGGCTGCCTGTTTATCCCGCTGACGCTGACGGCGTTTGCGGGCCTCAAAGGCCCGCAGATTGCCACCGGGTCGTCGCTGCTGAATTTGGGCCGGCAAATCGGCGGCTCGGTCGGGATTGCGTTCCTGAATACCTGGGTCACGAACGCCGCCGTGACTGCGCGGGCCGGGATTGTGGCGCACCTCACCGCCGGGCAGACCCTGTTCACGGACCGGCAGGACAGCATCGCTCATGCCCTCACAGCGCAGGGCTACGGTCAGGCCGACGCCCAGGCGGCGGCCCTGCGGCTGATTGACGGTGCCGTGCAAACCCAGTCCACAGTGATTGCCTACGAGACGGCATTCCTGGTTTCGGGCGCGGTCTTCGTGCTGGCCCTGCCGCTGGTCTTTTTCTTGAAGAAAGGCGACGCATCAAAAGCCGCCGGCGCAGGACATTAAGAGGCCCTCACAAGAATAAGCCCTAGACCTCACCCGGCAGCAAGCTGCCACCCTCTCCTTCCGAAAGGAGAGGGTCAAGAAAGACCGGAAATAGAGACTTCGACAAGAGGCTGCTTCGTCCGCGCCCCTCTTTATCCTAACCCTCTCCTTTCGGAAGGAGAGGGTGGCAGCTTGCTGCCGGGTGAGGTCGCTAAGCCCGACGCTCGAAACGCCGCGTTCCTTCTTCCTGTCCCAACCCGACTTCCACAAAGCCGCTTTTCTCTAAAACGCGCACCGATGCCCTGTTTTCCGGCAGCGCTTCCGCAAAAGCCAGCGAGAGTCCCGGCTGGGACAGCGCCCACGCAGTCAAGGCCGAGATAGCCTCAGTCGCATAGCCCCGGCCCTGGAACTGTGCCAGCACTCCATAGCCGATTTCGACAGAGCCGGCATCTTTCGGCTTACTCATAAACCCGCCGCTGCCGGCCAGAACGGCAGGCGCATCACTTCCCGACTCCGCCACCCAGTAGTAAGTGACCCAGCCGTCCCCGGTCATACCTGCATCCATCTGATCCGCAAAGAACCCCAGCACGTCCCGGACTTCCTCCGGCGGCCAGTCCGCTGGGATGGCCGCATTCAGGAGCGGCGCCAGCGCCAGCGGGTCGCTGTCTTCCAGCCGAAGCAGCGCAGCAGTCGCCGGAATAAGCTGGAGGCGCGTCGTTTGAATGTTCATGTGCCAGGAAGCGTCAGCGCGAGGCGATTTGTTCCCGGCGAAGCTGTTCAATCTTCGCCTGAACTGTTTTGTATTCGCCGCTGTCCTGCCAGTTCAGCTCGCCGTCATATTCATAGCGAACCCGGCCCTGCTTGTCTATCAGTATTTCGGTCGGCCAGGACTCCACCCCGTAGGCGTTCCAGGTCTTCTCGTCGTTGTCTACCAGCACCGGAAACTGTAGATCATGCTGCCGAACAAACCGGCGCGTGGCGTCCACGCTGCGCTCAAAGCGGGTTTCCGGCGTATGCACCGAAATCACAGATACATCCGTGCCGCGATATGTTTTCGCCCAGTCGTTCCAGTAGCCCAAATTGTGCTTGCAGTTGATGCAGTCGCGTGTCCAAAACAGCAGCACAATCACGCGGCCCCGCTCTGCCGCGAGAGTGGTCGGCGCACCATTCACCCAGGGACCCGACGACAGCGCAGGCGCGGGCCGGACGCTCACCGGCTGCGGGTCGGCGCGGAGCGCACACGCCAGCGCAAAGCAAATAAACGCTGCATACGCCAGCCCCGGCACCGCCCCAACTCCCGCCAGTAAAGTTCTCATTTTTCTTCCTCTTTCTCAGCAAACGGTTCCATTTGCGTTTACAAAGCAGAAGAAAGAGAAGTTCACTCCCCAAAACGGCGAAAAGCCCCAGCCTCACTCTGAGGCCAGGGCTTTTCTGGTGTCGCGTTACTAACCAGTCCGCACCTTGCGCGTGCTTAACGCCAAGCCGCTGAGGCCAAGCGTCAGGAACAGGCCCAGCGAAACCATCGACGAGGCTTCGGGAACGGCGGCAGGGCCGGCATCTGTGACGCTGATGTCATCCAGGTAGAAAAAGCCCAGCGGCGTCCGTTTGGCAAAGGTCAAGACCGTGGAAGGCCCAGTCGCGACATCGGTAAAGCTGTACTGGGTGTAGGGAAATGTGTGGTTCGAGGTATTGTTGATTTCAAGCAGGGTGTCGCTGCCGAAAGCTGCATGAAATTCGTTGCCAACTCCGGCATTCGCATCCAGAAAGAAGGAAATGGCGTACTGCTCACCGGCAATGGTAGGAAGTGTCTGCGAAATGCTGTCGTCAATACCGCCGGCAGCGCCAAATCCTGCCGCGTAGAAGCCTGTGTGAGCTAAGGTGAAGACATGAAAATCGCTGCCGGATGCGGCAGGGGTCGTTGTCCAGCCGGTGAAGTCACCAGTTTCGAAACCAGGATTGGTAACCAGATTTTGGGCGGAAGCAGGTGCCTGAGCGAAGCCGATAATAGCCAGAAGTGCCGGCGTAACGCCGATGAAAGATCGGAAGTTCATGAAAAAGTACCCTTTCGTGTTGCATAGTCGTCGTGCGTGTGAATGATGGAAAACGACTTGATACAGCGTAAGTCGGGCAGAACGCGGCGAGGTAGTGCAAAAGGACCCCGCAGAAGATTTTTCGCGAAGCACAGCGAAATCAGTCTTTGAGGTAAAATGGAAAGACGATTGCAAATGTGGGAGGACACACAGATGACGATTACGCTGACGCCGGAGATGGAGCACCTAGTCCAAAGCAAAGTGCAAAGCGGCCTTTTTGGGTCGCCTGCCGATGTTGTTTATGAAGGGCTGCTTTTGCTAGACCAGGAAGAAGCCCGGTTTG
>CAXTER010000109.1:0-14838 GCA_964243345.1 uncultured Armatimonadales bacterium | reverse complement strand
CTTTGTCACTCAAAATCTCGATGTCGCGCAACAACCTCCGGCGCGGCTCTTGCCAGGGACGGCAGGACCTCACCCCTGGTCACTCGCCCCCGGAGTGACCAGGCGGCTCTTTGACAAGTTTATGATCTCAAGAAAATCCAGCATGAAATCCAGCATGAAACCCAGCACTGCCCTGAAAGTCCTTCGCGCCTTCCTCCTGTTCGCGTTTCTGCTGCTGGCCGGTTTTGTCATCTTCTGCCTGGCGCTGTCAGCTCAGGCCGCGCCCGCCCACCAAAAGCCGCCGGTCGTCAGGATCGGGCAGCCTTACCGGGCCGAGCTAAAGCCCAAAGAACAAAAGCCTAAAGAAAAGCCGCAGGCAAAACCCGGCGAGCTGACCATTACTATCCATTGCCATGCGGACTGCAACCTGCCGGGGGAAGACGCCAATGCTCAGTATCTGGCGTGGCGCAACTCCGTCCAGTTCGGCAAGCTGGGTCGAAAATGAACACGATACTTGAAACAAACGCCGCCGTGGAAAGTGTCCGGCAGGCTTATGACGGTACCTCAGATCGCCCCCGTCCCGAATGGGTGCGCGGCATCTGCCCCCAGTGCGGCGATCAGCTTGTTGCCAACGCCTACTACGTTGGGGGCAAGGGATATTTGTGCCTGCACGAGTGCTGGAGCAGCCTCGGCGACAACCCGACCTGCGCCTACCGCAAAGTCATCTAGTTCATCAACCTAAGTTGTCAAAAGTTGCGGTAAAATAGAAGTGTGATGGCGACAATTATTCCACAACCTGCAGAAGCGCGTCCGGTGTTCCGGCGCGGCATGTCGCCGCGCTCCCAGCGCGTGAACTTTGCCACGCAAACGCTGATGCGCCTGGCGCTCCTCGCCGGCCAGCGCTGCCCCAACTGCGGTGACTGCTTGGTGTTTGATGGCCGTCGCCTCCGCTGCGACAACAGCCTGGACTGTGTCTACGACTGGTCCAACCCCGACGTCGCCGAGTCCGAGGTCTACCACGGCATGTGCGCCGCCGTCTCGTAACGACGGTATGTGCGCCGCCTCGTAACAACCGTTTCCCAGCTTCCTTTCACGCTTAATATACCTACGCTGTCGACATGTCCTCTGGATATGCCGATTTTTTGCGTTTGTTAGGCCCTTTTTAACTACACGCTTTTCGAGGAGCTTCTATGACTGCTAACGTCCAATCCCCTGCCGCCGTGTTTGCCGCTCTGGCTGCCGCCGGTGGGCAGATGGTCCAGATCGCGCCGCGCGTTCGGGCGACGCCGGCCATCGCCGCGTTTCTGCGCCCGAAGACCAAGCGGTTTGGCGGGACACCCCAATGCTTCGGCACCATCCCGTACCGCCCGCGCAAAACGCAGGGCGTGTTCCTGCGCCGGCTGCCGGACCCATCTCGCTAAACTCTCTAGACTCTCACTTGAAAGGACTTCCCGTGGGCGACTGCCCCAGCGAAGATTTGCACCACTTTTGTACGACCTACTAGTCGGCGACTGCCGCGAAACGAGCCAAAGCGCTCTTAACCCTACCGAACACATTCTCAGCCCGGAGACCATCGAGTTTCGGGAATACGGCGACGAATCCTACGCATTCGCTCAGTCCTCCAAAGCCAAGTACAACGCGATGCCGCGCTTGCCGCCCGCGGTCGGCGGCCCGGCCCCAGCCAGTGCCGACACTCCGGCATTTGACTTTATTACCGCCCCGATCAACCCGGACACGCCGCGTCGGTTCAGCGTCATATCTACTTTTGCAGGTTGTGGAGGTAGCAGCCTGGGCTACAAATGGGCCGGCGGCAAAGTCCTGGCCGCCGTCGAGTGGGACGCCGACTCCGCCGACACCTACCGCCGCAACCACGCGGGAACGCCGGTCCTGCAAAAAGACATCGCCAAAGTCACCGGCGAAGAGCTGCGGGAGATGACCGGCCTGCGGCCCGGCGAACTGGACGTCCTGGACGGCTCGCCGCCGTGTCAGGGCTTCAGCCTGGCCGGACGGCGGCGCGTGGACGATCCGCGCAATCAGCTTTTTCAGGAGTATGTGCGGCTTCTTTCGCAGCTGCGGCCTAAGACGTTCGTCATGGAGAACGTCGCCGGCATGGTCAAGGGCGAACACCGGGAGATCTTCACCGAAGCGCTGCGGGCGCTGAGAGGTGCCGGCTATACGGTTCGCGTCTGGCTGCTGGACACGATGTATTTCGGCGTTCCGCAAAGCCGGCAGCGGCTCATCTTTCTGGGCGTCCGCAATGACCTGGCCGAACGCTTCGACCTGACGCCGACCTGCCCAAAGGCGTTCAGCCGCCCCATTCTCTTTGGCGAGGCGTGTCCCGATCTGCGCGGCAACGCGGAGGGCGACCGGATGCTGGGCGCATTTTTGCAGCAGTTCCGGGACGTCCAGCCGGCGAAGTGGAGTACGACCAGAGACCCCTATGTGGCGATGCACGGCAGCAGCGGCGGAGCGATGTCTTTGCAGTGGGCGCTGTGGGACCGCGTGTGCGGCACCATCGTCAAGTCCGAGACGGCCATCGCCGGCATCGTGCATCCTGAGCGGGAACGCTACATTTCGCTTGCGGAAGCGCGGCGCTGCGGCTCGTTCCCCGATGCGTTTGAGTTCACGGACCGGCGACGGGCAATTGAGCGCATCGGCAACAGCGTTCCGCCTCGGTTCATGGAAAGCATTGCGTCCCATGTGTACGAAACGCTTCTGAGGCCCGTTCATGCCGGCGCAGCGCAAACCAGCATTCGAGATGCCTACCAAATTCAAGATGCCTACCAAGCCTCCTCTGAAAATTCTTGAGCGTCCGTACCCGCCGGAAGAGTTTGAGGAGCTGGGCCGGGACCTGTTCGCGCCGTCGCCGGAGCTGATGGGCTGGGTGAAGACTGTCTACCTGACGGAAGACGGCCCGCTTTATAACCCGGATCACCGGCATCTGGCCCGCGCCCGCATCGGCTTTTTGTGGACCAACGTCGCGTGCAGAAAGCAGGGCAAGTCCGTCGCCGGCACCGCCGAGATCCCCGGCGGCCAGGGCAGCGTCTGGTCGAAAGCGCGGGCCGCGTTTCAGCTTTTCGAGTGGTTCCGGCAGCCGCTGCATTTCTTGATCACGCTCGACGCGACCTACGCTTTAGAGTGCGATGACGTCCACTTTGCCGCGCTGGTCGACCATGAGCTGTATCACTGCGCTCAGGCGGTGGACGCCTTCGGCTGCCGGCGCTACAACAAAGAAGGCGAGCCGGTGTTTGCGATGCGCGGCCATGACTGCGAAGAGTTTGTCGGCGTCGTGCGGCGCTTCGGCATCGGCGCGGCGGCGAGTGGGACGGCGCAGCTTGTGGCGGCGGCGGGCAAAGACCCGGAGATCGCCGAGATCAAGGTGTCGCAGGCGTGCGGAAACTGTTTGAGATAATTGTTTGAGATGAGAATGCTTGTTACGCTGAGAATGCTTGAGAAATGGCTGAGAACTTTACCATGACGGTCCGCACCCGCGCGGACGGCTCGGAATGCTGCGCGATCTCCTATAAAGGCCAGCCGGTCGCTGCGCTTTGGACGGACGCGGAAGAGCCGCTGCTGGACATCTGCACGGTGGACCAGCGGGACGCGGAAGGCGTGCGCTCGTGGAGCAACACTCTAGGATTTGTAAAGCTGAAACCGGCCAACGAGGAATAAAACCAATGCCACGCGGCGTTCCCCATAGCGATGAAACCAATGCCGCCGTCGAGGCTGCGCTGCTGGCCGGTCAGGGGGTCACGGAAGTTGCCCAGCAGTATAAGCTGCCCAAATCTACCGTCAGCCGCATCAAAAACGAGCTGCTGCCGGAGCAGTTGGCACAAGTTGGAACCGAAAAGGCGGCACGCATCGGTGATCTGCTCTTCGGCTACCTCAACGCGAACCTGACGGCCCTCACAGCCCAAGCGGGACTTGCTTCTGATGTCAGCTACCTCAAACAATTCCCGCCCCAGCAACTTGCAATCCTACATGGGGTCATGGCAGATAAAGCAGTTCGACTTCTCGAAGCGCAAAGCGCCGGTGAGGACCCTGCCGAAGATCAGCTTCCAGGACCTGAAGATCAAGACGAAGGATAAGAAGCTCGCCGTCTTTCAGCCGAACCAGGTGCAAAGCCTCTACCTCGATCAGCTTTGCCCAAATTGGCGCGGCGGCGACTATGCGATGACCGCGACCCAGGAAATCATCCTGAAGGCGCGTCAGTTCGGCTTCTCCACCCTGATTGCCGCGCTGTTCTTCCTCAACACCTACAACACGCCGAACACCAACACGGTCGTCATCGGCATGGATGCCGACAACACCAACTCGCTCTTTGCGATGGTGCAGACGATGTACGAGGAGCTGCCGGAAGCCAAAAAGCTGCGGCCCAAGTTCGCCAACCGCAAAGAATTCTTCTGGCCGGAGACAGGCAGCCGTTACCTCGTCGGCAACGCCCAGAACCTGACGTATGGGCGCGGCAAGACCATCCACAATCTGCACGCCTCGGAAGTCGCGTTCTGGCCGGATGCGGAGACGCTGCTGGGGGGCCTGATGGAGTCGGTGCCCAAAGACGGCGTGGCGTTCATCGAGACGACCGCGAACGGCGTGGGCAACTGGTACCACACTGAGTACCAGCTCGCCGAGGCCGGCCAATCGGTGTTCACGCCGCGCTTCTTTCCGTGGTTCCGGCACCCGGAATACCGGCTGGACCCGGAGCCGGGCTTTTCGCGCACCGGCGAGGAAGCGGCGCTGGCGGCTCAGTTCGATTTGGACGACGCGCAGCTGGCGTGGGCTCGCTGGAAAAAGAAGGCTCGCAAGAAGCTCTTCCCGCAGGAATATCCGGCGACGGCGGCGGGCGCGTTCCTGACGAGCGGCAACCCGTACTTTGACAGAGAGTTCTTGATCGAGCTGGCCCGCGAACTATCGGATCCGTTCTTTGATCCCATTGATGTCAGCATCGACTCAGCGGCCTTTCCCAAACTCGCGGGTGTCAGCCGGCAAGTCGTGTATGAAAATGTCAAAGGCAGCGAGGCACTTGGAGAGACGCGGGCGCTGACCGTGTGGGAAGCGCCGATCCCCGGACGTCTGTATGTCATCGGGGCCGACTGCGCCGAAGGCATCAGCGATACAGGCGACCACGACTTCGACGCCGCCGATGTGTTCGATGCGGAAACCCGGACGCAGGTAGCGCATCTGCATGGGCGCTGGGACACGCATGAATACGGCCTTCTCCTGGCTCAGCTTGGCTTCTACTACAACACGGCGCTCCTCGGCATCGAGCGGAACAACCATGGCCATGCCGTGATCAATGCGGCGCTCTATACCGCACACTATCCCGAGGCCCGCGGAAACTGCACGAATGGCCTCTACTTCCATCAGGAATACGACGAAAAGAAGAAGCCGTCGGCCATGAAGCCGGGCTGGCCGACCAATGTGTCGACCAAGTTTTTCGCACTGGATGGACTGGCAGCCTCGGTGCTCGACAATGACATTCACCTGCGAAGCCGGCAGACCGTATCCCAGATGCTCACTTATGTCAAGAAGGCCGGTGGTAAAGCGGGCGGTGAAGGCAAAAGCCATGACGACTGTGTGATCGCGGCGTCCATCGCGGATGTGATGCTCAAACTCAGGCCGCGCAAACGGCAGCTCAAAGTCTATTAAGGAACGTGTCTCGATGAACCCCCTCGTCCTCTTTTTAGATATGCTTGCGGTGGCGGGCGGCCTGGTCGTCAACGGCGTCGTGCTCGGCGGCTTGTCGCTGACCGGCCTTTACCTGCTCGGCCTTCTGAAAGAGGCACAGCACCCCACCGGCCAGAAAAGCGAGTAAGCAAAGATTAAGCTATGCCCAAGCGTAAACCGAACCCGACGAGCAAAAACTTCATGCAGCGCGTGGCTTCAGGTGTGGTGCAGCGCGTGGCATCGGGCTTGTCCGTGGTCAAGAAAGACTTCGGCGTCACTGCAGAAGGCGACGCCGGCTGGACCCGCATGGGCGGCGGGGGCGTGCCGCACTACCCGAACTCCGACCTCGACTGGCAGGGGAAAGCCGGCGACCTGCTGTTCAACTCCGTCGTGTCCATCTGCGTTCAGTTCGTGATGGACAAAATCGCCGAGCCGCAGGTCCGGGCCGTGCGCCAGGACGGCGGCGGCATGCTGACCCCGATTGCAAAGCATCCGGCGACCCAGCTTCTGAACTGGGCCAACGGCGAGTACCGGGGCCGGCAGCTGCTGGCCGCGCTGGCCCTGTCCTTTAAGATCAACGGCAACGCATACGCCGTGAAAGTGCGCGGGCCGGGCGGCCTGGGAATGCCACGCGAGCTGTGGTATGTTCCGCACTGGCGCATGACGCCGCTTGCGCCCCCGGACGGTGGCCCGACGCAGTTTTACAAGATGACGGTCCCCGGCTCCACGCAGTCAAAGATCTATCCCCGCGCCGACGTCATTCACCACAGAAACGGCCTGGACCCCAGCAACCCCCGGCTGGGAATGTCCGCGTTTCGCGCCCAGTTCCGCAGCATCGTCTCAGACAACGAAATCGACACCTACACGGCCCTGGTCCTCTCGAACTTTGGGCTGGCCGGCGTCGTGATCACTCCGGACGGCTCCGACGTCGAGATCGAGCCGGAGCAGGCCGAAGAGCTAAAACGGCGGATGCAGCAGAGCATGACGGGGGACAGCCGGGGCGACATCCTGGTCCCAAATGTCCCGATCAAGCTTCAGTACGCCTCCCGGTCCCCGCAGGATCTGGCGCTGACGACCATCGGCGACCGGCCCATGCAGCGCATCTGCGCGACGTTCGGCATCGACCCGGCGGCGGTCGGGCTGTCGGCGCTGACGGGCGAGAAGTACGGCACACTCAGAAAAGAAGCTCGGGCCAGCTCTTACGAGCAGGGCATCCTGCCGATGCTTTCGGTGTTCGCGGAAGCCTGGTCGCAGGAGCTGCTGCCGGACTTCGGGCAGTCTCTCGACGACGTGTTCATCGAGTACGACTACTCGCGTGTGCGGGACATGCAGGAAGACAGCGACGCGGTCCACAAACGCGCCCGCGACGACTTCAAGGGCAACGGCCTGACGCTTGACGAGTTCCGGGCGCTGATCGGGCTGGACCCGGCGGAAGACAAGGCGCTGGGCGACAAGTTTTTGTTCCAGCTTCTGCCTGCGCCGGGCGGCGACGTCGGTGTGCCGGGCGCACCAGGCAGCAATGCGGGTGCACCGGGCAGCGGCAAGCTGGACGATCCCAAAGATGGCGGCACGGATCCGAAAGACCCGGATGACGACAAGCTGCCCGAAGAAGAGGATGAAGATGAATAACGCTGCGAACTGCCGCTCTCAACATCCGAATGGAACGGGGTCTTCTAAGACTTGGTCCAGAGGCAACTGAAAAATATAAACCTCACTGGTGAATGGAAATTTTTCCACCTTTTCCGCTGCCTCTTGGGCCAAAAGTACGGTAGAGAAGATGCCAAAAATGGTGTAGTTCCCGCTTTGGACACCGGCAATGACAAAGACGATTTTCATCTGGAAATGATACCCGAACTCCCATGCCCGACACTAAAAAACTGATCAAGTCGCTGGCCGTGAAAGACGCCTCACTGGACGCCGGCACCGGCCAGATGCGCTGCAAGCCGAGCGTCACCGGCGTTTTGGACTGCTACAACGACGTCATCTTTCCGGGGGCATTTCAGAAGTGCCTGGCGCAGTTCCTCAAAGTCGGCTTCGTGCCGATGGACCACGAGTGGCACTGGTCGGCGCTGGTGGGTTTCCCGACGCTGGCCGAAGAGCGGGGCAACACTCTATACAGCGAGTTCACCTTTCACTCGGACGGCCAGTCGCAGGATGCGCGGGCCAAGTGCGCCGAGCGCATGGCGGCGGGCCTCGCCGTCGGTCTTTCCATCGGCTTTACGATGATGCCGGGCCAATACATTTATTTCGGCAACGGCAAGGAGCTGCTGGCCTATGCAAAGTCTAAAGGTTATGACCTGTCCCTGTTCGATGTCAAAGGGATTGCGGCCTGCCAGAGCCAGTGCGTCGCCATTGTCGAGATCGAAGAGCTGTGGGAATACAGCCTGACGCCCTGCCCGGCCAATCCCCAGGCCATGGCTATTGCGATGAAAAACTATCCCGGCGCGGGGCGCATCAGCCTCAGCGCAAGTCCTACACCAAGCCCCCGGAACACGAGATCCATGCAAAAACCCCTGAAAACAAAGATGATCTGCGGCCATCCCGGCCTGCCGCTGGCGGAGGACGACGCCGCCTGGTCCGCCAAAGACGCCGAAACGCGCCTGCGGGCGTTCTGCGGGGCCGAGGACGAGCCGAGTGCGGACTATGCCAAAGCCTTTGTCGCTTTAGACGGTCCCGCCGATCAGTTCTCCTCCTACAAACTGCCCATCGCCGACGTTGTGGACGGCAAGCTGACGGCGGTGCCCAAAGCGCTCCTGACGGCGGCCAGCGTTCTGTGCGGCGTCAGCGGCGGCCTGACTTTGCCGGACACTGCCGTCAGCAGCGCCAAGACGTTTCTGGCCGGCTACTACGAGCGGATGAACAAAAGTACCCCCTGGGCCTCCGAGGCCGGCGAGCGCTGCTGGAAAGGCCAGTACCTGGGCGACTACATCGAGTATTCCATGTGCATGGCGGCGATGCAGCAGGCGTGGTACGCTCTGTACTACGAGTGCGCCGACGCGCTGGAAGGCTACGGCGAATACGGCGCGATGGATGACGAGGCGCTCATGGAAGCTCTTGCCGGCATGTTCAACGAGCACAAAAGCCTTTGCCTGAGCGTCTTCCAGGCCATCCGAAGCGGCGCCGGGCAGGAAACGCCCGAAGAGGCGACGCTATCGGTTCGCCAGAACACACTTTCTCAACTGTCCAGCCTGGGTGACGGACTGGCCTACACCAAATACTCGCGGGTCGCGGTTGACGCCGCCTGCGAGCTGATCGCGCGGACCAAAAGCCGGCGCGACATGCGCCGCAAAGAAGGCCGCGCCCTTTCGGAAGCCAACCGGCAAACCTTGAAAGACCACCGGGACTCCCTCGCGGAGTGCGTCGAGACGATTGACGGGCTGCTGTCCGAGACCCAGACCAAAGCGGACTCAGACAAAATCCGCACCCAGCGCCTTCAGTTTCTGCGGCTTCAGTCTCCGGTTCACCCGCCGGTCTAGCTTCAAGCAACGCGCCCGTTTCCAAAAATCATTCGCAGAAAAAAGCACCTCGCCGAGATTTCGTCCGGGTGCTTTTTTCTGCCCGTCACCCGCTAAGGAACCCCTCTGATTATGAAAAAGCTGCAAGAGAAAGCCGCCGAGCGTGAGCTTCTCGTCAAAGACCTGACGGCCCTGTTCGCCAAAGGCGACGACGCGCTGACCAAAGAAGACGAAACCGCCATTACTGAAAAGAACGCGGCGATCTCGGTATTGGACGGCGAGATCGCACGCCTCAAGGAAATCGCCACGATTGCCGAGACCAACGCGGCCCGGCAAGTTGACCTGTCCGGCACCGACACCAGCGCTCGCCCGGAAGCGCATTCCGGGACCCCCGGCTACGGCAGCGCCGCAGCGAAGTCCATCGACGTTCCTGTCCGCTTCAAAGGCAGCAATCCGCGCCACTTCCGTACCCTGTCCGACTCGAATGAAGAGGCACGCAAAAAAGCGTTCCGCTTCGGCCAGTTCCTGCTGGCCACCATCGGCAGAAACGAAAAGTCGGCCAAATGGTGCGGCGAGCATGGCCTGACCATCGTCAAAGCGCAGACGGAAAACGTCAACGAAGCCGGCGGGTTCCTCGTGCCCGAAGAGCTGGACAGCGATCTCATCCAGCTGCGCGAGAGCTTCGGTGTCGTGCGCCAAGAATTCAAGCGCGTCGTGATGAAGTCCGACACCAAGCGCCGGCCCCGGCGCACGGGCGGCCTGAAAGCCTACCACTTGACCGACGGCGACGGCATCACCGCCTCGCAGAAGGGCTGGGACTCGGTGTCCCTTACGGCAGAGAAGATCGCCATCCTCGCTTTGTTCGGCAGCGAGCTGGCGGAAGACGCGATCATCGACGTGGCCGACGACCTCGCCTATGAAATCGCGTGGGCGTTCTCCCTGCAGGAAGACGAAGACGGCCTGCTCGGCGACGGCACCAGCCCGTACGGCGGCTTTGTCGGGGTTACGCAGCGGCTGCTGAACCAATGGGGTGTGAACGGCGGGGCGGGCTTGATCCAGGCTCCCGGAAACGGCTACGCCGCCGGCTGGGACAGCATCTTGCTCGGCACGATGAACAAGGTGAAAGCCTCGATCCCGCGCTACGCGGCGCTCGCGGACCCGTGCTGGCTGTGCTCTCAGGAGTTCTACTCCGGGGTCATGGAGCGGCTGCTGACGGCGGCGGGCGGCAACCGGGTGGCGGACATCCAGACGGGCGGCGACGGCGAGAAGTTTCTCGGCAAGCGCGTGGTCATCGCTCAGGTGATGCCGATGGCGAGCGCCAAGCAGCAAATCCCGCTGCTGTACGGGGCCTTCAAGCTGGGCGCAGACTTCGGCGACCGGCGCGAGACCACCATCGCCTTGTCCACGGAATACAGCTTCGCCAACGACCAGGTCGCCATTCGGGGGACCGAGCGTTACGCCATCAACGTCCACGACGTCGGGGGCAACAGCAACGCGCAGAACCCGTCTCAGGCAGGCCCGCAAGCCGGCCCGATTGTCGGGCTTGTCACCCCGAACGTCTAGTCCGCCGTTTTTATAGAAAGATGTCCTTGCGACACTGAGGCGGAGAATGCGAAAGCGCCTGGCTCAGTGTCTGCTCTTGTTACATCTGACCTTCGTCCCATGAGGATTTTCCCGTGATCCAAGCCCAAAACAATGAATATAACCTGGCTTTGAACCAGGCGGCCCTGACGGCCAACACGCCTAAAACCACAAGCGCCATCGACACGCTAAACTTCCACTACGCAAGCCTTGTCGTTCTCTCCACGCCCGAAGCGAGCGCCGCCGACGTGTGGACCGAGCTGCAGCTTCAGGAATGCGACACCATCGGCGGCGCGTATACGGCCGTTCCGGCCTTTACCGGCGGCGCGGCCATTACCCCCACGACCGGCTTTGTCATTCCGGCCCCGGCCATTGCCCCAAACAACCAGCCGGCCTATGTCCTGAACGTGGACCTGCGGAAGCGCAAGCGGTTCCTGCAGCTGGTCGTGGCGTCGCCGGAAACGCCGACGGTGACAGTGCTTGCCCTGCTGACTCGCCAGGATGCGTATCCGGTGGGGGCCGCCGCCCAGAACGTCAGCGGCCTGGTCATCACCGGCTAACAAGTTATGTGGCTAAGGCCACGCACGAACGCCCTGCCTCCGCTCCCGAAGGAGGCAGGGCCTATTTTCGGGAGCCGCCTCGGGAGGGCGGCTGAGAATGAAGCAAACCATTTTGAGCGAAACGGGCACCGAGGCTTTGAGTGCGGAGGAGATTGATGTTTGGCAGGTCGGCATTGAATGCAGCCGACCTGAGAGATGCTTCTTTGACACCTACCTCGAAGCGTTTCACTATGCCATAAGCAAATCCAGCCATGCTGGAGTTCAAGGCGGTCGCTCTTTTGAGTATGAACCCCAATCCCGGAAAGCCTTGAAGCTCTCCGATGGCCGCATTTTGCTTTGCGCGGAAACGCCGATCACCGTTCTGTCCAGTGCTGCCCCGCTGCTTCGCGCTTGCGCTCTTGAGAAGCTGACCGAGGCGGAAAAAGAAGTGCTGGGTCTTGGAAAAGAGGCAGAGGAAACGCGATGAAAACCATTCGCTTCAAGCAGGACTACATTTACTCGCGCTCAGGCGACGTGATTGAAGAAGGCGACGGCGTGGCCGAAATCCTCATCCAGCGTGGCATTGCCGAAGAAGTCACCGACGAAACAGTTGACCAAACGACTGAAGAAGTGCCGACTACCGTGCGTGTGACGCCGCCGCCCATTACGACGCGCCGGCTGCCCGGCCCGCAAAGCCGACGCTAAGGGAAGACAAGCCGCCGTTAAGAAAAAAGCGGGGAAGGATTGGATCATGGAGCCGGAAAAAACAGCCTATCCCGACGGCGTCAGCTTGCAGAAGTTCCTCGGCAACCTCGGCCTCGACCTCCCGCCGGACCTGGACCTCGACGTCAAAGTGGAAGACGCCAGCGCCGAGTGGGAAAGCCGCACCGGCTGGGGACCGTATCTGTCCACCGGACAAGTGACAACCCGCCTCTTCGACCCGCCCCGGCAGGGCCGCTCCCTGTACCTGCAAGGCGGCCTGCTGTCCTTGACCTCGCTTGCCGTCGGCGTCGTTCCAGGGCCGGATGGGAGCTACGCGGATAGCGGGGCCAGTGCCGGCACGCTTCTGACGCCGAACCTCAACTTCTACCTGCGCCCGCAGAACGCCGCCGTGCGCGGCCTGGCGGTGACGGAAGTGGAGTTCCTGTCGCGCCTGGGGGGTGTGCCGCAGTCGGTGGCCGTCGCCGGTGTGTGGGGACGTTCTCTGCTGGTGCCGGGCGACGTGTGGCAGGCGGTGCTGCAAAAGGCGGCGCTGGACTGCCTACCGGAGCTTGGCATCAGTCTCACGGGCGGCCTGGTGAAGATCGAGGACGTGCAGTATCTTACCGGCAGCGGCGGCTCGCCCCTGCTAAATGCCGCCGGGCAGTGGGAGCCGAAGTTTGAGAAACTGGTAGGCCGGAAGAAGCGGATCGTCGTCTGAGAACAAATCTGAAAACAGCTTTATGAACAACGTAGGTCAAAATGTCGCCGCTCAAAAAGCCAAGTTTCGCAAAAAGTTCGGCGTTTCGGTGCAGTTTCTCTCCCCAGACGGAACACCCGCCGGTAATGTCCGATGGATGCGGACCCGGTCGCTGGAAATGAGCGAACGCGAGTATCTGCCAGACGGCATATCGAACGCGGCTGATGCCGATTTGCGGGTCTTCGAGGCGTCTCCGGTGGATTTCCCGTCTTGCCAGTGGCCGGCGGTGGGTAGCCTGTGGCGCTGGCACGGCGCATCGTATACATTAATCGCTGTACATCCGGGCGATGACGAGATCGGCGGGGTCGCGGTGACGCTTCTGCTGTTCATGTACCGCGCTCAGCTCGGCGAGACCTTGCCGGCAGAAGCCGCGGAGCTAGCGGCCCAAGACTCTCTGTGGGACGACCGCGGGCCAACAAGCCCAATCACGAATTCCACTTCCCCGTAAACCGCTCTTTCGTTTTCTTCCTCTCACCAAAGAAAAGACATACTATGGACACTATTGAAGCCGTTTCTTCGGATCCGCCGCAGCCGAACACAGAAGAGAACGCAACTAACGCATTACCGGCGATCTCAGAAGAGAAATCAGAAGAGGCGGCAAGTGAAACGCCGGACCTCAGCAAAATTGCGGCGGGAACTTTCAATCTGGCAATTTTCAACGGGGTTCCGGTGGACGCGGCCAAGCGGTTTCTGCTGGCGCGTGCCGGCGTGAAGCCGCAGCATCCCGTGCATGACGACCTGCGCCCGCTGGGGCTCGCCTGGCGACCCGCTCAGGACGCTAAAGGAGCGGCCGTCGAGCCCGATGTCCCGCGTTTGCCGTCGCCCTTTTCGGTAGAAGGCTATCCAGGCGCTCTCATGAGCATTGCCGACTGGCTGGCTGCGTTTGACGCCGTTGCCCGGCCCTAAGGCGGTTGTCCATGCCCTATCCTCAGTATGCCGTCGGGTGCGCGGCGCTTCTTCGCCAAGTCGCCAAAGCCATCTTGCCTGAAATCAACACCGCGCTGGCCGCAATGGTGCATGACGCGCCCGGAGGGCAGCCGACGACGGTCACACTCAAAATGGGCCGGCTGCGCTCTGTTAGTTGCCCGACACTGACGATTATCCACATCGGCGAAGATGCACCGGATCACAGCGGATCGCGCGACTTTACCCGCACGCTTCGGTTCAAGTTTATCTTCCTGGTCCCGCAGATCGGCGACGACCTGCCCGAAAACTTTGAGATGGCCCGGCAAGTGACATCGGACATCCTGGTCTGCCGCCTGGACGATACGGATCTTCTGACGCCCAGTATTAACGCAGGCGCGTTCGGGATCATTTCGTCTATGCTGGCGCAGCGGGGAAGCGTCAGCGACATTCTGGAGTTTACGATGCCGGACGGCGTGACGGTTGCGGAAGGGTTTCAGCTTCCCTGGCAAGCGCAGTTTGCACTGACGCGCCTGCCGGCGGCGTCTCAGTAATCGGCGGCATCCTGCTGGCTCTCGGATTGTTTTTCAGATTGTTTTTCTGCTTCTTTGAAATTTAAAAGGATACGATTATGACCCTTGCTCCTGGCACAGCCACAAACGGATTTACGGGCGCAGTAGCGATCCAGTCCAACGATGCCGGCGGCGTTCTGCGCTATCTTCCCTGCTACGTTGTGGACCCGCAAGTCTATGACGGTCAGGAACCCGTGATGCTGATCAACAACGCGGCCTACCCGGTAAACATCGTTCGAGGCACAAGTTATGGGGTCATCAACCTGACCTGCCCGCTCATCGCCGGCCTTCAAAACGCGGACTTTTTTGCGCGGGCGATTCTCTCCGGGGTAGGCGACACCGGCGCTGCGGGTTATCACACCGCAACTGTTTGGGCGGATAACCTGGGCGGCGATGCGCCCAAAGTGTACGGGCGCTGCAAGTTCGCCTCAATGCGAAAGCGCAGCGTCTTTTCCCAGCAGGCAGGGCAAGCCATCGCCTTTCTGGACTTTCAGCTTTGGTCGGCAGATCCCGAAAGCACCGTCGTAGCACCGGCGACGGCACCGCTTCCTGGACCACTGTCTTCTGGCGGCATTCTCGGCTTCGGACAGTCGGCCTTCACCGGCGCATCGTCGGTCGTTGGAACGGAGCTGAATGTCAGCACAGGAATCCAATTCGTCCCCGGAAACACGCCGGGCAACAAC
>CAXTER010000108.1:10341-14864 GCA_964243345.1 uncultured Armatimonadales bacterium | reverse complement strand
CACGAAACCTGCCTTCGCAGGTTCAGAGTCTGAGTCCGCGCAGGCGGACTTTGAGAACTTGTTGCCGCGACTTCAGTCGCCCGGCAGCCTTGTTAAGCAGTCTCTAAATCTGCGCCCCCTGCGCGTTCAGGCGACGCCGCAGCTCGTCCGTATCAATTTGCCGGGGCGTGACGCCTTCTTCCAATGCCAGCGCCGCCGCGAGACCCGCCGCTTCGCCCAACGCCCGGCAGTTTTGCTGGATACGCACGGCGGCTTGGGCGGCGAAGGTCGCGGACAGGCAGCGGCCTGCAACAAGAAGATTGTCAATGCCGACGGGCAGCAGGCAGCGGTACGGGATTTCGTGGTAATGGCCGGGCGGCAGGTGCTTCATTACCAGCCCGCCTTTGGCTTTCGTGCTGTGAATATCAATCGGATACGAGTTTCGCGCCACGGCATCAAAAAACCGCGCTTCGGTCAAGTAATCTTCTTCGGTCAGCGTGTAGTCGCCCGTGATGCGCCGGGACTCCCGGATGCCGACCATCGGTGCGATGGTGCCGATATACGAGTTCTCAAAGCCGCGCACGCTTGTCTTAAAGAACCGGGCGATGCGCCGTATCTTTTGGCGGCCGATTGTCTGCGCCTGAGACAAATCCCAGGGGTCGGTCGCCGACAGACCCGCGATGCGCGGGCAGTTGAACGCAAGCTCTCCGGGCCGTCCGAGCATGGAAAAGAACTGCAAGTAGCCGAGATCATCTTCGGCCAAGACGCCATCTTCAATTGCCGTGCAGATGAGCGGTCCCAGCGGCGTGTTCTTCGCTTCGCCCGTGCCGATCTCAAACAGCGGCGGGCGGGCGTAGCAGTTCATCCCTAGCTCATCGGCGAGGAACACGGCGGCCCGCTCTTGATCCACACCTGCCAGGGCAAATCTTAACGACATGGGCTGATTTTTGCCGTCTTCCGGGTCGCCGGAGACGCACGGAACGCCTGCCCGGAATGCCACATCGGCGTCGCCGGTGCAGTCAATCGTGACTTTGGCGTTGATGCGCTGCCGCCCGGCTTTGTTTTCAACGACAATCCCCGTCAAGACGCCGCCCTCAACAATGGCGTCGCTGATGACCGTGTGGTACAGCACCCTCGCCCCGGCTTCCGCCAGCAGGTCATCCAAAACTAAGGCCAGCGTCACGGGGTTGAACCACAGCAGATCGCCGGATTGGTCCGTCGGCGGCGGGTCATACTGCGCCGCCCGGTGCAAAATGGCGTCGTTGATACCGTGGGTCAGGTTCTCCGTCAAAATCTTGTTCGGCATCATCGGCGTCACCCACCCCGCCGACTGCGTCCCGCCAAGCTGCCCCATCCCTTCCACCACCAGCACATCCGCCCCGGCCTGCGCCGCTGCGATCGCCGCAATCGCTCCGGCAGTCCCGCCCCCGCAGACAAGAACGCCGCAAGTGGCGGCCAGAGGAAGGTTGTTAAAGTTTGTCATGCTGATTGTCTCTCAAAGAGCGCGGGATTGAAATCCTACGCTGTGGGCGCAGACGCCTAGCGTCCACCTTCGTGGACGAAGAACAAGACGCGCCGCTTATCTGTTTCCTTGTCCGCGCAGGCGGACATTTGGCGTCTGCACCCACAGCGTAGGATTTCAATCCCGCGCTCTTTATCTCAGCAGATCCGCCGGGTCTTGATGGTAGAAATCGCGCAGGACGGCGTAGAGTTCCGGGTGGGCTTCCAAAAGCGCCTGCGACTTCTCAAAGAACGTCTCGGTGGCGACGGCGAAAAACTCGGCGGCGTTTGTTGCGCCGTAAGGGTCCAGGACGCCATGCTCGCCGGCCTGCGTTTGTTCTACCAAACGCTGGTACTCGGCGCTCATCACCCGTGACCATTGTTCAATCTGAACGTCGTTTTCCAGATACGGCGCACCGTCCGCCGCGCCGTCGCGCATGTCCAGCTTGTGCGCGAACTCGTGCAGGACCACGTTCTGCCCGCCGTGAGCGATGCCCGGTACCACACCTGACCAGGAAACAATCACCGGCCCTTGCAGTGCCGCCAAGCCGCCCGCCGTGAACACGTTCTCGGCAATCACACCCTGTGTTTCGACCTTTTGGGTCGGGATTTGAAAGCTGTCGGGATACACGATAATTGTCTCGACGTTGGGGTAGTAGTCGTGGTCAAATCCCAGCACCAGCAGTGACGCCATGCCGGCAACCGTAACTTTGATTTCATCCGTCAGCGCCAGCCCCTGCACGCCCTCCCAGCTTTTTTCCGCAATCAGAATGCGCGTGCCGTCTTCGAGCTTGTGCTGCGCGTCAGGCGGCAGAAGGCGGTACAGCGCGACATTCGCCTGCAAATGCTGCCGCCAGGTGTCGGGGAACGGCGCGGCGAGAAGTGCCTGCCGGTGATGAGATTTTAACCAGGGAAATTGCATGAAAACGCGCCTGAGCTATCCCGGTCAGGAAGACCGGGGGACCTAATCCAAGTTCCCTGCCCTGCACCTTTTTTCCTCCCTTCCTGCTTGGGAAACGCGCTGTTCATGGTATGCTAAAGCATGACTGAACGCATCAAACGATTTTGGATCCGGGAGCCGTTCTGCGGCTTCTCGCATGGCCTCGGCGCGGCCCTGTCGGTGGCGGCGCTGGTGGCGCTGCTGATACTCGCGCACGGCAAGGTGTGGCAGACAATCAGCTTTGCGGTGTTCGGGGTGAGCCTGATTGTTCTCTATACGGCCAGCGCACTCTACCACTCACTGTGGGTCAAGCCGCAGCAGATCATCAAGCTGATGCGCTTTGACCATGTGGCGATCTTTTTGCTGATTGCCGGCACTTATGCCCCGGTCTGCCTGGTTTCTCTGCGCGGGCCGTGGGGATGGAGCTTGTTCGGCGTCGAGTACGGCCTTGCGGTAGTTGGGATTGTGTGCAGCCTGGTATGGAAGGGTTTCCCAGACTGGGCCAGAATTGGCATTTATCTGATTATGGGCTGGCTGATTCTCATTGCCATGACCCCTGTGCGCCATGTCCTGTCCCCGGCGGCGATTGCCTGGCTGTTCGCGGGCGGCGTGGCCTACAATGTCGGCACGGTCGTATTTGCCACG
The DNA here is from genome assembly GCA_964243345.1 of uncultured Armatimonadales bacterium. Classification (GTDB taxonomy): domain Bacteria; phylum Armatimonadota; class Armatimonadia; order Armatimonadales; family Capsulimonadaceae; genus JANXMY01. The sequence continues at coordinate 11,800 of CAXTER010000108.1, read as the reverse complement.
GACAGGCCGCACCTCTGGCCCGGCAAGTTCAGCGCACACGATTTATGGCATATCTTCGTCCTTGCAGGAAGCGCCTGCCACTTCGTTCTGATGGCCTGCTTCATCGCCCCCATGATGTAGGAACCTACCCCGGCGCAGCACTGACTATCCGGAGGGCAAGACGACCTCACCCCGCCGCAGGAGACCTCACCCCGCCGCAAGCGGCGACCCTCTCCTTGTTAAGGAGAGGGTGGAAACTTGCCCTCCGGATAGTCAGTGCTGTTTCCGGGTGAGGTTTTCTCTCACCCCGCGCTCTCCCCTCTCAAGTCCAAATACGCGGCTTCCTGCGGGGTCAGCGTCAAATCCACAGCGGCGGCGTTGGCGGCGAACTGCTCGCGGGTGAGGCTTGAAACTAGGGGGAACAGGTTCATCGGCTGACTGAACGTGAACGCTAAGGCGATTTGGGCGACGCTGACGTTTTTGGCGCTCGCCAGTTCCCGCGCCCGGTCCAGGCGCTCAAAGTTGGTTTCCCCGCAGTAGCATTTGATACAGATTTGGGCAAAGTAGTCGTCGGCAGGAAATTTCTCCAAATTGTCCCGGTGATACGTGTCCGAGAAAAATCCGCCGGCCATGCTGGACCAGGGCATGACAGCAATCCCGGTTTCTGCGTAGTAGTCCCGCGCCGTTTGGAACAGCGGGCCGCTGATGGAAATGCAGCCGTCCCACGGCGCGACGTACATCTCGGCCAGGCTGTAATTGGGGCTGGTGACGGCAAACGGGGTGAGGTTGTTTGCGGCGGCGTAGTCGTTGGCTTCTTTGATGCGCTCCCAGCGCCAGTTGGAGCCGCCGAACGCCCCAATGCGTCCGGCTTTTTTGTGGGCATTTAGGGCTTCCACAATTGGGCCGACAGGGAGCGATGGGTCGTCGCGGTGCAGGACATAGAGGTCAAAGTAGTCTGATTTCTGGCGGCGCAGCGACTCGGTCAGATCGGCTTCGATGTCTTCGGGGGTCACGCGGTTTTGGCCGTAAGGGTGTGCGCCTTTGGCGAGAATGACTACTTGGTCCCGGACCCCGCGCTCGCGTATCCAGTTGCCTAATGTCGTTTCGTTGCCTTCGCCGTAGACATGGGCGGTGTCAAACGTGTTGATGCCGTACTCCATCGCTAAATCCAGCAGGCCGAATGCCTGCTCCGGCTTGCTGGCATCAAAAACGGTGTTGGCCGTTCCCTGCACAAGACGCGAAACCGGCTTTTCGACGCCGGGAATGTTACCATAACGCATAACTGTTCTCCTTTAAGAAGCCGGGCAGATGTCGTTAGAGAGCGGATACAAGATTCGCCCCTACGGGCAAGGGAGCGAAGGGGGACAGAATGTAGGGCGCGTGTTTTATATGATGCAGGGCGCGAACCTTGTGTTCGCCCTTCCGTGTGTTCGCCCTTCCGTGTGTTCGCCCTTCCGTGTGTTCGCCCTTCCGTGTGTTC
>CAXTER010000108.1:0-10241 GCA_964243345.1 uncultured Armatimonadales bacterium | reverse complement strand
GCCCTTCCGTCTACCGCGCCGACGCGGCCATGCGCCCCTCCGCCTCTTTTGCGGCAGGCGTCACCCGGTCCAGGCTGCGGACAAAGCGATTGATTTTGTGCAGCGCTTCTTCAATCTTTGCCAGGCTTGTCGCATACGAGCAGCGGATATGGCCCTCGCCGCCGAGGCCGAATGCCGTGCCGGGAACTACCGCGACATGCTCCTCAAACAGCAGCCGCTCGGCAAACTCCTCAGACGTCAATCCCGTGCAGCGGATACTGGGGAACGCATAAAACGCGCCCGACGGCAGATGGCAGTCTAGTCCCGCTTGGTTGAGGCCGTCCACGATCAAGCGCCGACGCTGATTGTACTGGCCGACCATGTCCCGCACGGCAGGCTCGCCACTTTTCAAGGCTTCAATCGCTGCTTTTTGGCCTGTCGCCGGGGCGCACATGATCGTGTAGGTGTGGATCTTCAAAAGCGCAGCCAGAATCGGCGCTGGGGCGCAGACATAGCCTAAGCGCCAGCCGGTCATGGCATAGGCTTTTGAGAAGCCATTGAGTAAAATTGTCCGCTCCCACGCGCCCGGCAGGGACGCGACGCTCGTATGGACGCCGTCATAAGTGAGCCGATCATAAATCTCGTCACTGAGGAGGTACAGATTATGCTGGACGGCGAAGTCCACAATCGGCTGGAGCTGTTCGCGGGGCATAATCGCGCCGGTCGGGTTCGACGGGTATCCCAGCACAATCGCCCGCGTGCGCGGCGTGAGCGCAGCTTCAAGCTGGTCCACCGTCACCCGGAACTCGTTTTCCATTGTCGTGAGAATGCCGACCGGGACGCCCCCGGCGAGGCTGACGCAGGGCTTGTAGGAAACATAGCATGGCTCCGGCACCAGCACTTCGTCGCCGGGGTCTAAAATCGCCCGCATGGCAAGGTCCATGCCTTCGGAGACGCCGACTGTGACAAGCACTTCGCTTTCGTGATTGTAGCGCAGGCCGTACAGCGTTTGAAGCTGCTTTGCGATCAGCTCGCGCAGCTCCAAGATGCCTAAGTTGCTGGTATAAGTTGTCTGCCCGCGCTCCAGCGAGTAAATGGCAGCTTCCCGAATGGCCCACGGAGTCAGAAAATCCGGCTCGCCAATAGACAGCGAGATGACATCTTCCATCTGCGCGGCAATGTCAAAGAACCGGCGAATTCCCGACTGCGGCAGCTCGCGCACCAGCCGCGAGAGGGGCAGATTGGGCGAGGAAGTATAGTTAGAATTGTGGGCTTCATTGCTCATAATGGTTCGTGTGCAAGCGTAACAAGTGCAAGCGTAACAAGAAAGTGACCTACCGCCTTGCTTCGCAGGGTCCTTCCTAAAGGAAGGATTAGGAAGTCCGGGCAAGCCTTATTAGCTGTCTTAATCTTCCCTTCAGGGAGGACCCTGCGAAGCAAGGCGGTAGGTCTAAGGCGAAACAACTAATCGCTGGTCGCCTTCGCTTTCGACAAATAGGTCCTGGTCTTCTTTGTAACGGCGCAGGAGAAAATGCGTGTCGGTGGCCGTGACGCCCTCTAAAACAGACAGCTTTTCGGCGACAAAACGGCCTACTTCGCGGATATGCCTGCCTTCGACGACGACCCGCAGGTCACTGCCGCCGGAAACAAGCCAGACGCTATGCACTTCCGGGTAACGGTACAAGCGCTCGGCGACGGCGTCAAAGCCGACTTCGCGGGCGGGCAGGACTTTGACGTCAATAAACGCAAAGACCTTTTCGACGCCCGCTTTCTCCCAGTCAATAATCGTCTTATAATGCTTGATGATGCCGCGCCGCTCATAGTCCGCAATTGCCGCCCGGACTTCAGAGACGCCGCGCCCGGTCAGCGTCGCAATGGTTTCCGGGGACGTGCGGGCGTCGCGGGCCAAGATCGTCAAAATCTCATCCGGCGTTGTCTGTGTGGGCGGGTTCATTAGGAAAGAGTATGACACGGCGAGTGCAAATGTGTCAAGGCGAACACCACAACCCGTAGGGGCAGGGCTTGCCCCTGCCCTGTTAAACTTGCCCCTGCCCTGTTAAACTTGCCCCTACCCTGTTAAACTTGCCCCTGCCCTCTCGCCCTCAATTCTTGGAGCAAAAGAGGGCAGGCAGAAAAAGAGGGCAGGCAGAAAAAGAGGGCAGGCAGAAAACAAAACAGGGCAGGGGTGAACCCTGCCCCTACGGCTCATTTGCCGTCCAGACGGTACGAGAGTTTCGTGTTATCGGGGAACCACTGGGCATGCCCATCAGCAGTAACATAGTCTGTTCCACCTAAATGTCGGCCAGGATGCGGGACAGATTGGCCCGTATCGCTGGCATTTTTCGTGCCTGATGTACTTTCATACAGCATGACCGTGTGTGCAGGGTCTTCCAGCGCCGCTAACGGTTGATGCGACAGGGTGCGGTTATAAGCATAGCTCCATTCTTCCCCGGATGGAGCCGAGTAGTCGCGAAAAATTTCTTTGTTTTTGACATAGGGCATAATCTCGTCCACCCATTTTTCAGCGTCAGGCATAACCTCGTCATGAGCATTTGCATACAGAATGATGCCTGCAGAAATCTGTTCTAGATTAAGTTGACTGGCAACTTGCTGTGCAAAGGCAGGGCCGTCAGGAAAAAATATCGTGGATGTGTGCACGCCGTCAATACGCTGAGCGCCGCCTGCGATGGGGTCTGCCACTGTTACAATTTTCAGGATTTTAGTGGAAGACAAAGGCGTTCCGGCTTGATAAGCACGCACCAGAACGACCAACGGATCATTCTCGGATGCTCCTAGCACATGAAACTCAAAATGCAGCGTGTCATGGAAGTCCACGAAGAGCGCAACCATCGGCAGTACGCCTGCCGGAAGTTGAGTGGCGGGGTTTAGCACCTCTTTAAGCATTCCCGGCTCCTGGTGCAGTGGAAGCCCTTTCTGGGACAGAGAAGAAAGCAGCACATAGGCACGGGTAGCCTGCCCAGCGGCGCGGGCATCTAAATACTGCCGCACGACTGCCACCGCGGGCGTGTCGGCAGAAGCAGAAACAGATGATGGCGCGGCAGGCACCGGAGCGGCATGGACAAAAGTGGGAAGCGGAGCCAGCAGAAGGCCAGCCAAAGCATAGATAAGAAGAGGCATTCGTGGGTTCATGGTATTTTTCCTGAAGGTGTTCTAAAAGATAGAACGAAAGCAGTGCTTGTTTCGGTTCGGCTTCCTCAAAAGTTGTTTTTTCTGGGAACCAATTGCATTCGTTCGCTGTTCTTGATAGTAGCAGATAAGAACAAAGCAAGCAAAAAACAGGAGAAACTCATGCGAATACAGTCATCCATGCTGGTGCATTTGGGGTTTGGGAAGTATGTGCGGTCGGACCAAGTGACCGCCGTGCTGCCGATTGAGCAGGACCGGGGGCCGGGGCGGCGGACATTTGTGCATGTCCAGGGGCAGACCGACCCGGTGGTGGCATCGCGCTCCGAGGACGCTTTAGTGCGCGACTTGGTGCAGGAGCCGAAGGAGATTACGCAGTCCCGGCAGCAGCAGGAAATCCTGCGCGATTTGCTGCAAGACTTAGCCAGTGTCAACGCGACGGTGCGGCGCATTGCCCGCGACGAAGGCGGCTTGGATTTGGATATTTTAGAGCGCCGCATTCGGGAAGTCGTGGAAGATTAGCCTGCAAGGGCGGGAAGTGGAAAAGGCCCGGCGCGAATGCGCCGGGCTTTTTTGTTCGACTCCCCCCAGCCCCCAATAATGGGGGAGCCAGAACAGGACCCGTAGGGACGCTGCTTGCCGCGCCCTCTTGTCTTGCTCATGCTCCCCCATTATTGGGGGCTGGGGGGTCTTCTAAAAATGATATGCCAAACCCACGGAAACCACCGGGTAATACTGGAGCTTGTTGACATCCGACTGGCTTTTATCGCGCTGGGCGGCAATGGCCGTGTCAATCATGCTGCTGAGGGTTGGGTCGGTAATCGCAACCCCGCCGCTGCGGCTCAGAGTCAAATGCGGCTTGCCTTGGAAGACAACGCCCACGTCAAACAAAAATTGCAGCATGGAGCCGCCTGCCGGCTTGCCGAACCCGATGCCTAAGTAAGGAGCAGTCTTAGAAAACGTCACTCGCCCGTCCAGGCTGCCGACATCGCTGGCATTAAACGTCGCCCCGTTCAGCGTATAGGTCTGCGTGCTGCCGCTGCTGGGCTTGCCCGTGGCCGTGACGCTGCTGGAATTGAACAGCACGCCGGCGGTCAGGTGGAAGCTGCCTTGCTTGGACAGGTAAATGTCGGCCAGTAATGGAACCGAGCTGAGTTTCAGCTTGCCGTCATAGCTGATGCCCTGGGAGTTGACTGACCGGGAGTAATTGTAGCCGTTGTAGCCAACGCGGAGGGCGATGTTCGGCGCAGCGAGGATGCTGGCTTCCGGCCCAATGCCCAGCGTGCTGACGCGAACCGCGACGGAAGCCATCACGGGCATCTTCGAGGCCGGCGCGGCGGCAGGCGTCTGAGCGCAGAGCGGCGCGGCGGGCAGGACGCCGATTGAGGCGCAGATAAGAGTACGCGAGAGTGCGGTCATTCTGAAAGTCTCCTTACAAGAGGTATTTATGAAGAGTTTCGGCGGAAAAACCCGGTATCTTTAGCAGGATTTTCCTGCGGTTGCGATAGGATTTTCGGGACCAAATGCCGAATAACGAAGGAGAAGAAAGACCCAAACCGGGCGAAGGCAGGGCAAAGATGAACGCACCGTGGCATTTTCAACTGCTGGGGCGGCTGTGCGCCTCGCGCGGCGACCATGTCGTGACCCGCTTCGCGTCGTCGCGCGTCTCCGCCCTGCTGGCCCGGCTGGCCCTGTTTCCGCGCCGGGACCATCCGCGCGAGGAACTGATTGAGCTGCTATGGCCCGGCAGCGACTCCGACGCCGGACGCCTCAACCTGCGTGTCGCGCTGGCGTCCCTGCGCCGCCAGCTTGAGCCGCCTGATGTCCCGCCCGGCTCCATTTTATTCGCCGACCGACACATTTTGCGCCTGCATTCCCCGGCCTGCCGCTGTGATGCCGTGGACTTTGAGGAGGCGCTCAAGGACGCCGCCCATGCTGCCGGCCCGGCCAAGCGGCGGGCGGCGCTGGATTGGGCGATTTCGCTGTTTTCCGGCGAGCTGCTGCCGGGCCTGTATGACGAATGGGTTCTGGAAGAGCGCGAGCGGCTGAATGCGCTGTATGAAAACGCACTTCAGCAGCGGGACGCACTGCCGGAAAGCACGCTGCTTGCCGAAGCATCACTTTCCGAAGCATCGCTTTCCGAAACCACGGCTTTCCCAGCCATAGAAACAGCGCGGCAGGAGCCGCCTGCGCCTGCCGTGGCGGGTTTCCCGCTGCAATTCACCCGGTTTTTCGGACGCGCGGAAGAGACCGCTGAGATTGCCGGCTTGCTGCCGGACCCGCAGATTCGGCTGGTAACTTTGACCGGGCCGGGCGGCTCCGGCAAGACCCGCTTGGCTGTGGAGGCGGTGCGGCAGGCGCAGGCGCTTTTTTCCGGCCCTTTGTGTTTTGTTCCTTTGGCGGACCTGAGCGACGCGCAGTTTATTTTGGACGCCGTGGCCCGGTCGCTGTCCCTTGCGCCGTCGCCGTCGGAGCCGGTGCAGGAGCAGATCGCCGCGCACCTTTTGAAGCTGCCGCCGGCCCTGCTGGTGCTGGACAACTTTGAGCATTTAGTAGAAACCGGAGCGCCGCTGCTGTTTTCCCTGCTGTCGCGGCTGCCGGCGCTGACCTGCCTGGTGACTTCCCGGCGGCGGCTGGCGCTGCCGGGCGAGCGCGAGCTTCCCGTGCCGCCTCTGCCGCTGCCTGCTAAAAATCTGAATGGCGATGAGGCGGCAAGTTTCGTGGCCCAAATACCCAGCGTTCAATTGTTTGCGGACCGGGCGCAGGCAGCCCGCCCCGACTTCCAGATCACCGCCGGCAATGCCGCCGCTGTCGCCTCGCTGTGCCGGACATTGGAAGGCATTCCCCTGGCTTTGGAGCTGGCGGCGGCGCGAACCCCGGCGCTGACGCCCGCGCAGATCAACGAGCGCTTGACGAAGCGGTTTGATGTGCTGACCAGCCGGCGCGGCGACAAAGGCGGGCGGCACCGGTCGCTTTGGGCGGCGCTTGCCTGGAGCTACGACCTGCTTTCGCCGGAGATGCAGCGCTTTTTTGACGGGCTTTCCGTGTTCCGGGGCGGCTTCACCGTGGATGCCGCTGAGGCGGTCTGCGAGGAGCCGCGAGCCTTGGATTACCTGACTCAGCTTCGGGAGCGCTCGCTGCTGACCATTGAAGAAACGCCGGACGAGATGCGTTTTCGCCTGCTGGAAACGCTGCGCGAGTTTGGGGGGGAGCAGCTTTCGGCGGATGACGGCGCGGCGCTTGCCTGGCGGCACGCGGACTGGTATGTGGCCCTGGCGCGGGAAGCCTGGCCGCAGATTACGGGGCCGGACCAAGCCCGCTGGCTGGACCGGCTGGAGGCTGACCATGACAACCTGCGCCGGGCGCTCGGCTTTTGGCTGGCTGCGGACGCCGCAGATGACCACGCGACGGAAGCGGCCCTGGAAATCTGCGGCTCGATTTGGCGATTCTGGTACACGCGCGGGCATTATCGTTCGGGCCTGGAATGGATGCGCCAAGCGCTGGCGCGGCCCGGCGGCCTGCCTTACACCCGCGCCCGCGTCGCCAATGCGGCCGGTAATCTGGCGAAGGACCAAAGCGATTACTCCGCCGCCGAAGCATTTTACGGTGAAGCGCTGGAAATCATGCGCGGCCTGGGCCTGAAAACGTCCATTGGTGCCTGCCTCTGCAATCTGAGCATGGTCGTCATGCACCGGGAAGACTACGCGCTGGCACAGGCAATGCAGGCCGAAGCGCTGGCTCTGCGCCGGGAAGCAGGGGACATGCCGGGGGTAGCGTTCACGCTGTCCTGTCAAGGCGAAACGGCGCACCGCCAAAAAGATTACGCAGAGGCCCGCCGCTTGTACGGGGAGTGCCTGGAATTGTGGGAGCAGTTCGATGACGACAGCGGGCGGATGGCGACGCTGCCCAATCTTGCCGTACTCGCCTGGGAAGAAGGTGACCGGGACACGTCTATCGCCTTGACCGCGCGGGCGCTGGCGCTTTGTGTCAAGCTGGGAAACCGTCACGCTCTGCACTCCCTGCTTGCCCACTTTGCCGTTTTAGCGGCAGACCGAGGCAAGGCGCGTCACGCCGCCACGCTTCAGGCAGCCTCGGAAGCCATTCGGGAGCGCATCGGCGTGGGCCTCTCGGCCCCGGAGAAGGCCGACCGGGAAGCACAGCGGGCGGAGGTTCGCGCTCAGTTGTCTGCTGCCGATTACGCCGCCGCCTGGACGGAAGGCGAGACATTGACCGACGCGCAGGCCATCGCGCTCTGCAAATGAGCCAATAAGTAAAGAAATTAAATCCAGCGCAGGAGCAGGGCGCGGGCAAGAAGCTGATGCCGCGCCGCAAGGCCGTGGCGTCGCAGCAGCTCTGCCAGAAGCGCTTCCGCCTCCTGAGAAGGCAGCCGCAGGGTGGCCCCAGCCTGTGCCGGGGTCTGCCCTAATGCGAGCAGACCCACGAAGCGGCGTTCCAGCGGTGTCAAAGACCCTGCGGTCACGGCTGCCGTCCTTCTGAGCCTGGCCCTTCGGCTGGACCAGGCTCCCTCGGCGTTGTCAGTCGGCACGGACAGCGCGGCGCTTGGCACGCCACAGCCCAAGTCCGCCCAGGGCCAGCAGAGCGCCCAGCGAGATGTTTGTGGACGCTTCCGGCACGGGCGCTCCATTGGTCACGACTGTTAGCTGCAGCGCGTTCAGCGTCGTGTTATTGATTAGGTCATAGACGAAACCATTCTGCCCGGTGATGACGCCGTTGCCGTTCTTGTCGAATGTTTCGTTCGAGAAATACTGGGTCGGCCCGGTGCCGGGGATGCTTGTCATCAGCGAGCCGTAGTCTAGGAAGGTGAACGGGGCGCTGCCAGCGGTGAACGGCCCAGTGCCGGAATACAGGACACTGAGCATACCGCCGGTCGTGACCGCACCGGTTGCTGCCAGCAGGTTGTTTTGCGTGGAGCTGAACATGACGTCCAGCGTGCCGCTCGATGCCTGGCTGAAGGTGCCGTTGACAGCCAGCGTCCCAAACGGGCTGCCTGCCGAAACCGTGCCGCCGGTGTTTGCGACATTGCCGTTAATCGTGCCGCTGCCCGACAGCGTGCCGCCGGTCAGTGTCGGGGACGCATTGAGGGTCCCGTTCACCTGGGTCAGCCCAGCGGTCTGGGTGAGGTTCGGATTAGCAAACGTCGCCGTGCCGCCCTGAGCGACTAGAATGTTCCCGCTGTCGGTGGTGGTCGTGTTTCCGGCAACGCTCAAAGTTGCGCCGTTCTGCACTTCCGTCGTGCCGGTGTTCGTGAAATTGTCCGTGCTGATGCCAAGCGTGTTGCCCGCCGAGTTCGCGTTGACCGTGCCGTTGTTGGTGAAGGTTGCCCCGCCGTTGTCCTGCACTACGCCCCCGAAGCCGGTCAAAGAGCCTTTGCTGCCGATGACCAGATTGGCGTTGGTGTCGTACAGGTGGATGCCGTCGCCGCCACTTGCGCCCAAGCTGATGCTGCCGTTCACCGTATCTGCGCCAAACATCTGCACGTAGGCGGTGGGAGAAGACAGGTCCAGGTTGCCGTTGACCGTCGTGCCGTTCAAGTTGTTGGCGCCGCTGGTATTGAACACAAGCGCGGTATTTGTGTCCGTGTTGATCGTGCCGAGCAGCGTTGCCCCATTGACCTGGATTTGGCCGCCGCTTGACGCTGTAATCAGGTTACTGCCGCTGCCGGTGAACGTCCCGGCGATGGAAACAATGCTGCCTGCGCCCTGTGCGGCTAAGGTGCCGCTGAGGTTGCTGTTTGTGTTGTTGAGGGCAAGCGTCGCGCCGTTCGTCGCCTCGGCAGTCCCGCTGTTGTTGAAGTTTGTGAGCGCAAGGTTGAGCGTGCTGCCAGCGGAGTTCGCATTAATCGTGCCGTTATTGGTGAAGGTTGCCCCGCCGTTGTCCTGCACCACGCCCCCAAAGCCCGACAGCGTGCCGTTGAGTGTCAGGCTCGTGTTGGTATCGTACAGGTGGATGCCGTCGCCGCCACTTGCACCCAAGCTGATGTTGCCGTTCACCGTGTCTGCGCCAAGCATCTGCACGTAAGCGGTGGGAGAAGACAGGTCCAGGTTGCCGTTGACCGTCGTGCCGTTCAAGTTGTTAGCGCCGCTGGTATTGAACACAAGCGTGGAGCCGGCGGTCTCGTTGATGGTGCCGAGAAGCGTCGCGCCCATGACGTTGACCGTGCCGCCCACGCCGTTGATGGAGTTGCCGGCGTTGGAGTTGAGCGTACCGCTGATGTCCAGGATGCCGCCGCCGGTTGCCGCCAGCAGGCCCGTGTTATTTGTGGTCGTGTTGTTGAGGGTAAGTATGCCGCCGCTAGTAGCTTCAGTGGTTCCCGTGTTGTTGAAGTTTGTGAGCGCAAGGTTGAGCGTGCTGCCGCTGACATTGGCGTTGATCGTGCCGTTGTTGGTGAAGGTTGCCCCGCCGTTGTCCTGCACTACGCCCCCGAAGCCGGTCAAAGAGCCTTTGCTGCCGATGACCAGATTGGCGTTGGTATCGTACAAGTGGATGCCGTTGCCGCCGCTTGCCCCCAAGCTGATGCTGCCGTTCACCGTGTCTACGCCTAACATCTGCACGTAGGCGGTGGGAGAAGACAAGTTCAGGTTGCCGTTGACCGTTGTGCCGTTCAAGTTGTTGGCGCCGCTGGTATTGAACACAAGCGTGGAGCCGGTGGTCTCGTTGAGCGTTCCCAAAAGGCTGGCTCCGAGAATGTTGATTGTGCCGCCCACGCTGCTGATGGAGTTGCCGCTGTTAGAGTTGAGCGTGCCGCTGATGTCGAGAATGCCGCCGCTGGCCGCCGCCAACAGGCCGCTGTTATTGGTCGTCGTGTTGCCTGCCAGCGAAAGGATGCCGCCGTTTGTCGCTTCCGCCGTGCCGATGTTTGTGAAGTGGTCCGTGCTGATCGCCAGCGTGTTGCCAGCAGAGTTCGCATTGACGGTGCCGTTGTTGGTGAGCGTTGCGCCGCCGTTGTCCTGCATCACGCCCCCAAAGCCCGACAGCGTGCCGTTCAGTGTCAGGCTCGTGTTGGTGTCGTACAGGTGGATGCCGTCGCCGCCCGACGCGCCCAAGTTGATGTTGCCGTTCACCGTGTTGGTGTTGAACAAGCGCACATAGGCGACAGA
>CAXTER010000107.1:7719-15007 GCA_964243345.1 uncultured Armatimonadales bacterium | reverse complement strand
GACCTAACAGACTATTGTATCGCGCTCAACAATGGCTTTGAGTAGCGATCAATATTCCCTTATGCTCCATATCTCTTTGGCGTACTCGGCAATCGTGCGGTCGCTGGAAAACTTGCCGGTGCGGGCGACGTTTAAAATGGCTTTGCGAGTCCACAGCGGCGCGTTCTGGTACTCGGTTCCGGCCTGACGCTGGGCTTTGAGGTAGGAAGGAAAGTCGGCGAGGTGGAAATACTCGTCGCCGCCGTTCAACAGAGACTGGAAAATCCACCGGAACAGGCCGCCTTCGCCGGGGCAGAAGCGGTCGGAGTTTAAGGCGTCTAAAACGCGCTTTGTGGCCGGGTCGCTGTAGTAGTCCCACGGGCGGTAAGTGCCGCGCGAGCGCATGGTTTGGATTTGGTCGGCGGTAAGGCCAAAGATGAAGATGTTGTCGTCGCCGACTTCTTCTTTAATCTCAATGTTTGCACCGTCCAGCGTCCCCATTGTCAAAGCGCCGTTCATGGCAAGCTTCATGCAGCCGGTGCCGGACGCTTCTTTGCCCGCCGTCGAAATCTGCTCGCTGAGATTTGCCGCCGGGATGATCTTCTCGGCAACCGACACGCGGTAGTCGGGAACAAATACGACGGCCAGCTTGCCTTGCGTGCGCGGGTCGCCGTTGACAACCGAGGCCACGCTGTTGATGAGCTTGACGATCTGCTTGGCGGCCCAGTAGCCCGGCGCGGCCTTGCCGGCAAAGACATAAGTGCGCGGAACCACCGGCTCGGCGTTATCTTCGGTCAAGGCGAGGTACTCGTGAATGATGTGCATGACGCTGAGTAGCTGCCGCTTGTATTCGTGGATGCGCTTCACTTGAACATCAAACAGCGAGTCGGGATTAAGCACAAGTCCCTGCGTTTCCTGAACGAACGCGGACAGAGACGCTTTGTTGGCGGACTTAACGCGGTTGAACTCAGCTTGGAAGCCGGCGTCTTCGGCGTATGCTTCCAGGCCATGCAGCGCGTCTAGGTCTGTAATCCATCCGTCGCCGATGGTCTCGGTAATCAGCGATGCCAGGCCGGGATTTGCCTTCAGCAGCCAGCGGCGGGGCGTGACCCCATTGGTCTTGTTGTTGAACTTTTCGGGCGAGAACTGGTAGAAGTCAGGGACGAGATCGCTTTGGATGAGCTGCGAGTGCAGGGCCGAGACGCCGTTGACCGAGTGGCTGCCGACAATCGCCAGGTGGGCCATGCGGACCTTTTTGTCTGCGCCTTCTTCAATCACGGACATGCGGATTTGACGCCCACCATCATTCGGCCACTTCTGGGCGACTTCTGCTAAAAAGCGCCGGTTGATCTCATAAATGATCTGCAAATGGCGCGGCAAAACATGATCAAACAAACCCACTGACCATTTTTCTAAAGCCTCAGACAGCAGTGTGTGGTTCGTGTAGCCCAGCGTCCCCGTCGTCAGCGCCCATGCTTGGTCCCATTCCAGGCCGTGAACATCCACAAAGACCCGCATCAGCTCTGCCACCGAGATTGCCGGGTGCGTGTCGTTCATCTGCATCGCCACTTGGTTCGGGAACTCGTCCCAGGTGTCGAACTGTAGTCGGTAGCGCCGGACAATATCATGCACGGCGCATGCGACTAAAAAATACTCCTGCAAAAGCCGCAGCTCTTTTCCCGCCGCCTGAATGTCCGATGGATACAATACTTTTGAGATAGTCTCGGTTGCAATCTGGTCTTCTACTGCCGATTGGTAATCTCCGGCGTTGAAGACCTGCATGTTGAACTCAGACGCCGACCGGGCCGAATACAGCCGCAGGTAGTTGACTGCCCTGCCGCCGTAGCCAGGAATCGGCATGTCATGGGGAACCCCAATCAGCGGCTTCGTGTCGAGCCAGATAGGAGTGAACTTGCCGTCAATCTCCCGCGTCTCGACATGTCCATACACGGGAACTAAAACGGCCTGGTCAGGCCGCTCAATTTCCCAGGGCGTCCCGTAAGACAGCCAGTTGTCCGGCTTTTCCACCTGATAGCCGAACTGAATTTCCTGCTTAAACAGCCCATACTCGTAGTTGATGCCGTACCCGAAGCCGGGCATTCCCAGCGACGCCAGCGAGTCCAAGAAACACGCCGCAAGCCGTCCCAAACCGCCGTTCCCTAATGCCGCATCCGGCTCCGTTTCCCGCACTTCGTCAATGTCTACGCCTCGCTTCTCCAGCGCTTCTTTGCACGAGTCCCACAGACCCAAGTTGATGAGCGTGTTGCCAAGCGTCCGGCCCATCAAAAACTCCATCGACAAATAATACAGCCGCTTGGCCTTTGCCTCGGTGTACCGCTTTTCGGTGGCAAACATCCCGTCCACCATCTTATCCCGCGCTGCGAGAGCCAGCGTCCAGAACAGCTCCCGCTGCGAGAGCGTCTCCCCGTCCCGCCCCAGCGCATAGCGCGAATGGCGGCGTATCTCCGCGTCAATCTCGTCCGCCGACAAAACCGGCCTCGCCGGTGCTTCCATAGGCATAAAAACTCATTTCCTTCTAAGTAAACAATTCCCAGTAGGGTGGACGGCGGTTTGCCATCCGAAGCAAGGCACGCTGATTGACAATGCCCTGGCGGTTGAGATGCAGGTCTTCCACAGTCGCACGTCCGGTTGGAGTCCGTCCAATAATTAAGGTGTAGTCTTCGTTCCAAAAGAGATGCTCGCGCCAAGTGTCCCGACGGGGATGAAACAGCGGTGCGGGAGTACCGGTCATCGGGTCAATTGCGGTGATATGCGTGAACTTGTGGCTGTTGCACCCTTGACAGGAAAGCGCGAGATTGTTTATCTGGTTCGTGCCGCCTAAAACACGCGGATGGATATGCTCAATCACGAAGTAGTCAGAGGAGTAATTTGCCGGCGACAAGCAGTATTCGCAGACGCCTTTGGCCCGGTCATAAACAAGCTTCTTTTGCCGCCCGGTCGGCTTTCGATCAGACATAAGTGGGCTTCACAATGCCCAGCGCATCCATCACGGCATCTAATGTTGTGCCGCGTAGGTTAGCGAGTTCCAGCAGGTAGCCGAGGCGTCGGGCGTGAACCGTTTCCACTTGGTCAATCAGTCCCACTAAAACTTGCTGCTCATCAGCAGTTAATGTATCTGCCTCGCGCCTAGCGATCAGCGCGTGATACTGACGCCATGTTTCCACCGGCAGCCCTTCATTAATCTGCTGCATCAGCTCCGCCTCGGCTTTCGACAGGCGCGGCGCGTCCTGTTCGATGGATCGGGACAGGCGCTCCCGCAGCGTGTCTATGACAAAGCGTTCTGCGGCTAATCCCTCTTTCGCCGCTTCATCTCGCAGAGAAGTCTCCAATTCTGGTGGCAGATCAATCGCTATTGTCATAACGTTATTCCATACTTTCCTGCAACCACCTATTTAGCTGAAATCGGCACATAGTCGAAATGTATGTCTCCCCAAGAGTCTTGGTGGTTCTCGTCCCCAGGAACGCACATATATTTCACTTTGAGTGTTCGTTTTTGTGTCCACCGTATGCTGTCAAGCTGCTCAAAATTGTCCGTATAAGTATTCGCAAACAAACGTGAGAAGCGAACGGAAAAACTAGAAGGCCTCATGGGCTTAATCTCCAAGATAGAACTCCCTCCGAAGCCACCTGCATTCCATTCGGTCACGGTAGCTACATAAGCGCCATCCGGCGAAGCAAGTCTAGTCGTCACTTGAGTAGAAGTCTGCCAGCCAGAAACAAACTCATTGAGGAAATAGAGACAAATACCAACAGGGATAAGGACGAGTACGCCAATCACGCCTAATCCGTATCCAATCTTCTGGCGTCGTGTCAGGTTAATCTTCTTTTTCAATCTGCCTTTTGTCCGCCATAAAATGCCTTTTGATACAGCCATGATCACAAATACTTCCATAATTATACCGCGCCCAATAGCCAACTTGGAGAGCCAAAACTAAAGCGTCTGGCCGATGCCGGTGTCTAGGGCCTGACCGTATTGGCCGGTGGCGAAGGGTTCGTAGGCGGGGAAGGCTTTGAGGCGGAAGTTCAGGGTGAACGTGGTGCCGGGGCGCAGGCCTTCGGGGGTGTCCTGGTAAATGAGGTTGAACTCGTAGTCGTGCCAGGAACGGGTCAACTCTAAACCCTTGTAGTCAAACTTGCTGGTGATGCCATTGTAGCCGCCGATGGCCCGGACCCGGTAGCCGGCATCTTCGTTGCGGACCCGGAAGAACGGAAAGTTGGCGTCGCCGTTGATGGTCGTGTAGCGCTTCAAGACGGGGTCGTAGCGGCCCGACAGGTCGAACGCCAACTGGTCGCCGCCTTTGATGGTCAGGGCGTTGGTCAAATCTTGCAGGCGGCTGTTGTTTAAATCATACGACGCTGTGGTGCGGAAGCGCAGAAACTGGACCGGCGTGTAGAGAACTTGGCCCGCAACCGATTGAAACGGCGTTGCGCGGGTGCCGTATGCAGAATGCTCACGGTTAAAGTCGTAGCCGGTGCCAACCGTGAACTGCACTTGTTTAGAGTCTTGCAGCGCCAAATTGAGGCCCGCCAAGTTGGAATTGCCGGCGTAGTCAAACTGGAACGGCGTGTAGCCGTAAGGGCGCAGGTAGGTGTAGGTCGCACCGAGCGTGGACTTGCTGCCGATCCGCAGGGTGTAGCCGGTGCGCCCATTCAGCACATACTGGGCGGTGTTGTCGCTGTAAAAGCCCTGCTCGAACTCGCCGCCGTACTGGAAATCACTGCGGGCGTTAATTCTTTGCGTTGTCGTGCCGAGATTGAGGTCGAATCTGGCCCGCTGGGAGTTGGTCATAGACGCCGGCTCGTCGAACGAACCCAATGACAAGTTGATCGTGGCGGCTTTGGGCAGGAACTTTTTCAGCAGCTTGAACCGCTGGGCATCGGTGGCGACCCGGAACTCCGGCAAACGCTGGAGGCCGCCGACAAACTGGGAGCCGCCGGAATTGCGGAGCGAGTTGTACTTAGTCGCTAAAATCTCGTAATCAAATACTTTGCCGCGCGTCGTGTAGTCGAGGTTGGAGTCAAGCTGCTGGGTGTCCTGGCCGCCGATGCCGCCAAATCCGGGTGAGTTGACCTGCGAAAAGTCAAAGCGGGTATGAAGCTGCTGGGCAGGAGTCGGCGAAAAGGTCTGGTCATAGGACGACGTGAGGTTCTGGGACAAACCCGCGCCGAACGAGTTCTGCACCAGCGTCGTTTGCAGCGACGAGCTGAGATTGCCGACAGACCGGGTCAAGTTCAGCGTCGTGTTCTGGGACTGGCTTCTTTCCAGCCCCGCATAGTACGAGTTCTGCTGGAACTGAGACGTTAAATTGGCCGTGACCGTGCCAAACCGCTGCGTATCGCTCAGGCTGCCGTTCAAGTCCTCCACTTGGCGGCTTTGGTCGTACAGGCTGTAAATCGTGAACAGGCCATAGCCGCGCTTGGGCTGGCTGGATGAGCCGAAGTCCTGGTCAAAGCCTAGCCCCGTGCCTTTTTTCTGGAACTCTTCCACGCGCAGAATGCCCGGCAGTGCATCTGTCAGGGCGTAGCCGAACGCAAACTTAATAAAATAGCCTTCGTCGGGCGTTTCGCCGACCTGCGGAAACAGCGTCTGCCGAGCGAGTTTATCGGTCAGCGGCACGACTAAATAGGGAATGCTGAAAACCCGGTGGCCTTTGCGGTACAGCGAAACGTAGCGTCCGACGAGGCGCTTGCCGGGAATAATGTACAGTTCGTGAGCGCCGAACGAATAATGCGGGTCTAAAAAGTCGCAGGTCGTGAACTGTCCGCCCCGCGCATCAATGAAACCGGGCCGGCCCCGAATGTTGCCGCCGTAAACGAAAATCGGCAGGATCAGCCCGACCTGCGACTGCTCCGGCGTGATGACCGACCTCGCTCCGGCAATCTGGTAAGTGCCGCGCCGCAGGTTGATCCGCAGGACGCTGTTTGGCCCGGCCTCGGCAGTCTGGCCGTTTGGTGCGAGCAGATGCACGTTGCCTGTGAAAAGCGCTATCCCTTTGTCGGTATCTATGTCCACTTGGTCGCCGCTAAGTTGGTAGCCTTGATACCGCACCCGGACATGGCCGCGTGCCGTGATCTTGTCCGCATCCGTCAGGTCGGCTGAATCGGCGTGGTCCAAAATTACCGAGCGGTTTACGTCCACTGTCGGGTCGCCTGTGTAGGCGGGCCTGTCGGCATCGTCAGTTTGGCTGCCTGAGTTTTGGCTGCCCGGCAGCGGCTGCTCCTGCCCGGCGCTCTGCACCGTGCCGGATGAGTTTGGAACCGGCGGCGTAATGGGCGTCGCGGTTGTCTGTGCGGGCAAGATTGTCGCCGGCACCGTCGGCGGCGGAGCCGCCAAACTGGGAGTACCCGTCACTGTGGGAACCGTCACCGCAGGGGCAGTGGGGGCAGGGACAGTGGGGGCAGGAGAGGGAGAGGCGGGCGTCTGTGCCTGTCCCGGCATAAGCGTCGCCAGGAGCAGGCCGCAGGCAAGAAGGGAAAGGCGGGCGGAGTGCATTTCTCATTATAACATGAGAAATGCCCCGCGCTCAAACCTAAACTTTCTTGTTCCATGCCGGCGAAAGCGCAAATCCCAGCGCAATCCCGGCATAGGCTAAAAGAACAGAGCTGTGGCTGAGGCGCTTTTCGATGCCCGGCGTGTACTGCTTCGGCACCACTTTGTAGTCAATGAGGTAGGCGAGTGCCGTTCCCAGCAGCGCTGTGAATAGATTGCCGCGTGTTTTGGTCACTAAAAGCGCCCCTTCATACAAAACACCCCACGCGCACATGGCCGTGCCGTTGACGCCGATGCCGAGCCAGGATTCGCGCGGCGAATAGGTAGTAGGCTGCTCTTTGGCGTCGCCGTCAATGATATGCGCGACGCAGTTCAGCGCCGCCCACGGCGCGTTGTTTTCTTTGTCCGACGCCAGCATGATCGCAGCATTCGTCGCCGCCGCCAGCACGAGTCCTGTTTTCAAGCCGCGCGAGAGGCTGTGGAAAATTAGTTGTTTGAGGGTCATAAAGGGAGTGTACCCGAAGAAGCAGAAACGCGGTACCCGGACTACCTACCCCCGCCTCAGAAGGCGACCCCTCCCTAAGAAGGAAGGGTAAGAATCAGCAGGCAAGAGTAACAAAAGTAGCTTTTCGTCTTTGCTTCCTAGTCTTCACTTCCTACCCTTTCCCTTGAAGAGGGGTCGCCTTCTGAGGCGGGGGTAGGTAGTCCGGGTCTGCTCCCCGCAAAAATAATTATTTTCTTAACATTCTATTAACACAAAAACAGGCTAACCTATGTTACACTGTTACGGAAATCTCC
>CAXTER010000107.1:0-7619 GCA_964243345.1 uncultured Armatimonadales bacterium | reverse complement strand
CCTTCCAACTGAAATCTCCCCTTCCAACTGAAATCTCCCCTTCCAACTGAAATCTCCCCTTCCAACTGAAATCTTCTCTTCCTAAGAGGACTTCAAAGAAACCCGGATTATCCCGCCCCGCTAGGAACGCCATCAGGAACGCCATGCGTATCGAAGACCGCGACGAGTACGTCGACCTTGTCGCCCAGGCCGTGATTGACAAAATCGAGGAGCGCGACCGTATCGAAGGCATGGTTAGCCTCGTGGTCGCCCGCGTGCTGGCCCTGCAAAAAGAGCAGAAAGAAGCCGCGTCCGTCCTTGCCGAATTATCTTCCCCCAACGGAACCTGAGCATCAGAGAAAGCATCAGAGGAGAATCTTCATGTCTAATCCCAACCCTGACCCGAACGAGAATGAGCCGACTGAAACAATGGACGCCGAAAGGGCGCGGCGCGTGGAGCAGGAAAAGCTGACCCGCCGGGCGGCTCTGCGAAAGCTGGGTTTCGGCGCAGGGCTGGCCGCGTTTTCGCTGCTCGGCGTGGACGACTTTGCCCGTATGGTCGGCAAGCGCATGGAGCGCATGGCCGGTGACAACAAAGTGGCCGGGCAGATTGCCAAAGAGTTTCAAAGCGCAGGCATCGCGCTGGCTGACCCTATTTCGAGTGGAGACCCTTGCACCGATTGCTGCACTCACTACTGCAACTCTTACAACGATTGCTTCCAAAGCTACTGTATCTGCATATCTAACGGAGGGACGCCTGCAAGCTGCGAGCCGGCTCTGAACACCTGCGAAAACAACGCTGATTACGCCTTCGGCGGGCCTCAAGGTTGCTATGCTCAGCATTGCGGCTCCACCCCCTGCCCCAAATGCATCGTCCGCAATTGCGATAATCCCGTTAATCCTGGTGCCTGACACATCCAATCTCAAGCATCCACAGTCACAGACTTTGCTATTCAATTTCTCATTGTTACCAGAACCCTATAGTTTGGTCTGTGGCTCTAAAATTGCAAGAACATAAGCGTTTGACCTTTCTGGTTACTGCGGAAAAGTGATTATGAAACTGAAAAACCCATTTATGCCGATTTTGTTCGCAGTTTTTGTTGCCTCCATTTTCCTATCCGGTTGTGCACCGCAGCAGCATGTGTCTGAGGTAAAGCATGTATCGGAGGCGGAGTATCAGGAATATGTTCAAAAATACCCCGAAATGGGTGAAAAGGTTAAAAAAGGACTTTTGACCAAGGACGGGGCATATGCATTGCGTAACATTGCTCCTCAGATGCAAATAATGAACCAATTCGTGGCCAATGTTGACGCAAAATCAACAGAAATAAATGCTAGACACATACCTAAAGCGGAAAAACGAAAGTTGATCTCTGAGTACATGCGGCAGAATCAACAAAGGTATGTAGATGCTGCGAATGAGGCTGGTAAAGCAGCCGAATTACAGAACAAGAATTAGCCTGCTGTTGAGCAAGCCAAACCACGAAAATCACTAGAATAGCAACGAGCAAAATAGTGCTAGCTGTAGGAACACAAATTAGGACATTAGGTGGTATAGCCAAGTGGATCAATGAAAATTCTACCGAGTATGCCTTGTTGGAGACCCCAACAATAATTCAGTTTTGGGCTATCTCCTGCCCGGTCTGCAAGATGAATATGCCCCGCCTTCAGCAGTTGACGGAAACCTACGCCGACAAAGGTTTGCGTCTTGTGTCTATCCACATGCCGCGCATGGAGTCCGACATGGACGTAGAAAAAGTCAAAGCTGCGATGGAGGAAATGGGCTTGACTGGGCCGTGCGCCATTGACAATGACCATGTTATCGGCGACAGGTTCGAGACCGGCGGTGTCTGGCCGTGCTACTTTTTGTTTGACGCCGAAGGCAAGCTGCGCTCCCGTGCAGCGGGGGCATTGGGCCTCAAAATGGCGGAAAACTCGCTGAAACGAATGCTGGGAACAGAAGCCTCGGAACTAGCGGGAGCGGCCCGATGAGCGTCTTAATTGGACAGCCTGCCCCGCCATTTACCGCCCCCGCTGCCTTTCCCGGCGAGAGCGCAGGCAGCCCCGTCCGCACGGTCAGCCTCGCGGACTACGCCGGGCGTTGGGTTCTGTTTCTCTGGTACCCCAACGACTTCACGTTTGTCTGCCCGACGGAGATACTCGCGTTCTCGGACCGCTTTGAGGAGTTTGAAGACGCCGAAACGGACATTCTAGCGGCTTCGGTCGACTCGGTGTACAGCCACCGGGCCTGGGCCGGCGCCCCGCGTGACGCCAACGGCATTGCAGGGGTCAAGTTCCCGATTGTGTCCGATGCCACCCATGCCATCGCCCGCGAGTGGGGCGTCTTGCTGGAGCGCGAAGGGGTCAGCCTGCGCGGGCTGTTCATCGTTGACCCCGAAGGCACGGTTCAGTACGCCGCCGCGCACAACCTCAACGTAGGCCGCTCGGTGGATGAAACCCTGCGTGTCCTGGCGGCATTGCAGTCCGGCGGCTTGTGCGGCTCCGACTGGAAGCCCGGCCAGAAAACCCTCATTCTATGAAAACTCAGCCTGCCGCCATAACCTCTTTGCGCTCCCCTTTGGGGAGGGCCGATGCAAAAGAACTTGTTCCGAAGCAATCGGGTGGGTTCCGCGCCTTCACGCTGATTGAACTGCTGGTCGTGGTTGCTGTTGTTGCCCTGCTCGTTGCAATTTTGTTCCCGGTGTTCGCCAAAGCCCGCGCTCGCGCACAGCAAACCGCTTGCCTGTCCAACCTGCGCCAGCTTGGCATGGCGACGCTTCAATATGCTCAGGATTTTGACGATTACTATCCATATGGCGGCGACCCCGGAGACTTGGACACCGACGGCTGGCAGTATGAGGACGGTGGCAAATACTGGCCGGCGATCCAGCAAATGCAGGCCAACAATTTGATATTGCCCAACGTCATGGCAGGCTATGTCAAAGACCGCGAACTCTGGCACTGCCCCGCTGACAACGGCTTTAGCATGAGCGGCCAGGACGAAGCTATCCCTTTGGATGCTCATCCCTCCGCCTTTCAAGCCTTTGGCATGAGTTACGCCTACACGACAGAACTGGCGCTGCAAGGGCAGACCATCAGCGGAGTTCGTGCGTGGGGCCGGAGTGCGCCTTATAGTGAGCAAAGTCCGGCAGACGTTCCCTTGTTCTATGATTTGGTCGGACACTGGCACGGCGGCATAGCCTATGGGGACGAGCGTCTCAACTTTGTCATGCTGGACGGCCACGCGGTCAGCGTCAGTAGGGAGCGGGCGGATGAGCTTCATCATATATTGTTCACGATTCCTGCCCCGGTAGTGCCCTGACCCTCATCCTGCAAATCTGACTATCCCTCTAAAGCCGGGTATAATTCGGCTGTGATGCCAGCTAATTCTTCTCCCGAAACCGAAACAATTCTCCGAACCCTGCGCGATGTTGTGCGCGGCACGGAGTACGCGAGCCGCTTGTTTCTTGTTGGCGGCTTTGTGCGCGACCAGGTGATGGGCTTGGCTTCGGCGAA
The DNA here is from genome assembly GCA_964243345.1 of uncultured Armatimonadales bacterium. GTDB lineage: Bacteria > Armatimonadota > Armatimonadia > Armatimonadales > Capsulimonadaceae > JANXMY01. The sequence goes on along the minus strand of CAXTER010000107.1, from coordinate 4,124 downwards.
AGACGACATTGACATCGTGCTGGAAGGCGACGCTCTAGCACTGGCCCAATTCTTACGTCAGGCGGGCGCGGCGGACTTTGAGCCGGTTGTCTATCCCAAGTTCGGCACGGCAATGGTGGTTGTCAAAGGCCGGGATGTGGAAATAGTGACCGCCCGAATTGAATCGTATGCGCCGGACAGCCGCAAGCCGGACAGCGTCGAGCCGGGAACGCTGGCAGACGACGCCAAGCGGCGCGATTTCACGATCAACACGCTGCTGCAAAACTTAGAAACGGGCGAGATTATTGACCCGCTAGGGAAGGCGTTTGCGGACATTGACGCGCAGACAATTCGAACGCCGACAGACCCGCTGCTGACGTTCCAAGATGATCCCCTGCGAATGCTCCGGGCCGTGCGCTTTGCCGCACGCTTTGGCTTCCGCGTTGAGCCGTTCACCTGGAAGGCCGTTCGGCAGTCCGCGCCGCGTCTGTCCATCATCTCGGCAGAGCGCATCCGGGACGAGTTTTGCAAAACGCTTCTGACAACCCGCGCTCCAATGGGTCTGGAGCTTCTGAAAGACAGCGGCCTGCTGGCCCAGTTCGCGCCGGAGCTGACGGCGATGATTGGCGTCACCCAAAACGAGTTCCACGCCTATCCTGTGTGGGAGCATACGCTGATTGCTGTGGGCAACCTGCCGCCGGACGCTTCGCTGACGCTGCGTCTGGCGACGCTCTGCCATGACACCGGCAAGCCGCCTACGAAAGCCTTAGGCGACGATGGCCGGGTCCATTTTTACGGCCATGCCGAGGCAGGCGCAGAACTCACGCGCCGCCTGATGACCCGGCTTAAATTCCCGAACGACGAAATCGCCGCCGTCACTCAATTAGTCGCCCAGCACATGCGGATTGGCGAATATAAGCCGCTTTGGACCGATGCCGCCGTCCGCCGCTTGATGCGCGATCTAGGGCCACATTTAAGCGACCTGTTTGAGATACACCGCGTTGATGTGTCCGCGCTCGCGCCCGATCATACGGACATTTCCCGCGCCCATGAGCTGCAAGCTCGCATGGCTCCCATTCAGCAAAGCCAGGACATCAACTCGCTCACGTCCCCATTAGATGGTCAGGAACTCATGGCCCGGCTGGGGTTAGAGCCAGGCAAGCGGCTGGGAGCGCTGAAAGAATACTTGACGGGTGAAGTCGTGGAAGGGCGTTTAGCGCCTGACGACAAAGCCGGGGCGGAGCGTCTGGCCCGGCAGTTTCTGCGTGCCGCTGAGAACGTGCAGGGAAAGAGCGCTGCCGCGTCGAATCGAAAAAAACAATGACGTGGCGACATTCCATTACTGTGCTGGCGCTGGCTGCCTGTCTTATCGTCTGCCGTCCGGTTTGGGCGCAGGCTGACGGCGGCATTGCGGCGCGGGCCAGCGTTTCCGGCAGCGGGTTCACGGTGCAGACGCTGCGAAACGGTGAGACTGCGTTCGGCAACCGCCTCTATGTGTGGGCCGGCGTTCCCGCCGCTCTGCAAGGCTGGCAGTATACGCAGACCGAGGGCGGCCGGCCCGCTGTGGTGACGGCTGCCCCGGCGCAGGCCGGATTTGTGTATGCCGCGTCCGCCGCCCCTCTGCCGGGCTGGGAGCCGCTGCCCAAGTTCACGTTCCACTATACCGACAAGAACGCGACCGTGCTGACAGTCTACCGCTGCGAAGCCGCCGCAGGACAAAGCGTACCGCTTCCGCAGAGCGGCTGGACTGGGACACTGCTGCTTGCGCCCTGTTTAGACCAGGCATCAGAGCAGGCCCAGCCTGTTCCCGTCCCGTCTGGCGTCGTCGTGGATTTTTCGCCTGCCGTAAGCCGCGTTTACATCGGCTCGCCGAGCTTAGTGATTTTGCCGAACGGTGATTATCTGGCGTCACATGACTTGTTTGGCCCCGGCACGACATCCAGCCAAACGCGGCTGTTCGTGTCGCACGACAAAGGCCGAACTTGGGCGCATCAAGCCGACATCAGCGGCGCGTTCTGGTCCGGGTTGTTTGCGAACGCCGGGCAAACTTATCTGATGGGAACCAGCCGGGAGTTCGGCGACCTGGTCATCCGGCGCTCCGGCGACGGGGGACGGACCTGGACAACGCCCACGGACGCCGCTTCCGGGCTTTTGGGTTCCGGCGGAAAGTTTCACTGTGCGCCCGGCGCAGCGGTGGTCTTCAACGGACGCATTTGGCGGGCGATAGAGCATCTGACGCCCGGCGTTAAAGGCCGCCACTTTTTGGCGTTCGTGCTGTCTGCGCCTGTCAGTGCCGATCTGCTTCAAGCGTCAAGCTGGACTTTCAGCCGCCCGCTGGACTTCCACCCAGACTGGCACGGCGACAACTGGCTGGAAGGCAACGCCGTCGAGACACCGCAAAGTACGCTGGTGGACATCCTGCGGACAGGCCTGTCGCACGGCGATCGGGCGGCGATTGTTCATATTTCCGGAGATGGCCTCAGCGCGGCGTTTGACCCTGCCACCGATCTCATTGATTTTCCCGGCGGCAACACCAAGTTCACCATTCGGTACGATTTGGTCTCGCGCCGCTACTGGTCTTTGGTCAACCCGCAGAAAAATCCCCCGGCCCAGCGCAATATCCTTGCGCTGACATCCTCGCCTGATTTGCGCCACTGGACAGTCGCATCTGTGATTTTGCAGAACCCCGACACTGAGAAAACGGCATTTCAGTACGTAGACTGGCAGTTTGACGGCTCTGATATTATCGCTCTCTCGCGCACTGCGTTCGGCGGGGCGCACACTTACCATGACGCGAATTTGCTGACGTTCCACCGCATTGCGAACTTCCGCACACTATTGGGAATCAGTCAGGACAAGACGCCTAAGTAAGCTGGACCATCTTGGGCAAAAGTAAATGGTCGGCAGTGCCGATGCCGTCGAGATGCACGGCCATTAGCGCGGGAACATCGGCAGCGGTCAGCCCTGCGTACCAAATGCCTCCGGGATAGACCACAACATTCGGCCCGTGATTGCAGGGCGTCAGGCAGCCCGACGCCGTCACTTTCACCCCGTGCGGGTAGCCGCGCCGGGCAAGCTCCTGGGCAAACGCCGCAAAGACCGCCTTGCCGCCGCGCGGCGTGCAGGAGGGCAGGGGATTGTCTTGGGACCGCTCGTTGGTGCAGACAAAAAAGTGGTGCGTGATGCGTGGGTCTTGAGTCATAATGGGCCATATTGTACCCTACGAACATAAAAGAGCGTGGGATTAAAATCCTGCGCCCACAGCGCAGGATTTTAATCCCACGCCACGCGCCTTCTTAGTTACCGGCCAACTTCCAAAGGAATTTTATCACCTATGCCAACCGAACTGCGCTTTGACAAGTATCTCACCTATGCCGAAATCACCCATGCTTTGCACCAAATCGCCGAAGCCTACCCCGAACTAGTCCAGCTTCAGAGCCTCGGCAAGTCCTATGAAGGCCGCGACATCTGGCTGGCGTCTGTGACACGCTCTTCCACGGGGCCGGCAGAAGAGAAACCGGCGTTCTGGGTGGACGCCAACATCCACGCTACCGAGCTGTCGCCGTCCTCCGCTGCACTATACCTGCTGAACAAACTCGTCACCGAAGATGGCGCGAATACCGATGTCACCCGCGCTTTAGACACGCGCACGTTCTATATTGTCCCGCGTGTCAACCCCGACGGCGCGGAACTCGCGATGGCAAATCCGCCGCGCTGGCTGCGGTCGTCCGCCCGGCCTTACCCGTTTGAAGAGGAGCCGATTGAGGGCCTCAAGCGCGAAGACATTGACGGCAACGGCAAGCTGCTGTCCATGCGTATCCCGGACCCAAACGGCCCCTGGAAGTCCCATCCAAGTGAGCCGCGCCTTTTAATCAGGCGCGACCCGACCGAAACCGGCGGGGCCTATTACCGGCAACTGCCCGAAGGCAGACTGGCTAATTTTGACGGCGTCCATGTCAAGATGCAGAAGCAAAAAGAAGGCTTAGATTTAAACCGCAACTTCCCGTCTGAATGGCGGCCCGAAGGCGACCAAAGTGGGGCTGGGGAATATCCAACCTCTGAACCCGAAGTCCGCGCGATTGTCGACTTCATCGTCAAGCACCCGAACATCTGCGGCGCGGTGACATTCCACACCCTCAGCGGCG
>CAXTER010000106.1:0-15052 GCA_964243345.1 uncultured Armatimonadales bacterium | reverse complement strand
TCAAGGCGTAGTTCCAGAGCGAGAGCCGCCCGTCCGCATTGTCCCACAGCACATGGGTTGAGCCGCTGATGCCGACACTCACCCCGCCTGCCGTCCAGCCGCCATACGGGCCGAAGCTGAACTGGCTGAACACGCCGGCAATGTTGTCCAGACTCCATAAGGACATCGTGCCGTTGGTGTTGACCCACATCAGGCGCGTTTTGCCGTCGGCTCCATCAGTGACGGCTTTAGCAGACCAGCCAGGATACGATCCGTAGGTGTTCTGGGTAAAGCTGCCGTTCGCCGTGCTGTAATTCCACAAAGACGCCTGGCCGTTGGTGTTGGTCCACAGAATGTGCGTCGTGTTGTCCGTGCCGACTGAGAGCGTTTTTGCCGTCCATCCGGCATAGGGGCCAAAACTATACTGCGTGAACGCGCCGGTCGCATTGTTGAGGCTCCAGATCGAGGCTGTGCCGTTGGCGTTGTCCCACAGCACGCGCGTTTGTCCGTCGGTTCCGCCGTCGGCGATAGCTTTGGCGGTCCATCCGGCGTAGGGTCCGAAGGTGTTTTGCGTGAAGCTGCCGGTAGTCGTGTCGTAGTTCCAAATGGAAGCCGTGCCGTTGGTATTATCCCACAAAATGTGCGTGGTGCCCGAAGCAGGAGGCGTTGTGCCGCCTTCGTAAGCACCGAGGCTGGGTGGATTGTTCCGCGTTTTGCCGTCAAGGTCAGTCGTGACGCCAGTAATTGTGGTGCCTGCGCTGATACAGGGCGAGATTGTTTGCAGATGATAGTCCCCGTTGCCAGGGTTGACAAACTTGGGGTTTTTGTCAAAAATGCCGGTTCCTGAATAACCGCCCAAGATGTCGGAAGAGGACGCGCTGATTGCCGTTTGACCGCTCGTGCCATCAACCGCCTCGCCGCCGTTGTCATTGTAAAGAATGTCATTTGTGATTTTGACTGCGCCGCTGTTGACATAAATACCGCCGCCGTTGCCGGTGGCGGCGTTGGCGGAAACGGTATCGTAATCCAGAGTAAGGGTTGGCCCGTTGTTATAAATTCCGCCGCCGTTGCCGGAAGCCGTGTTCTCCACAAGCAGACAGTTCGTCAGGACAGGCGCATAAGAAGAGTAACCTTCGAGATACAATCCGCCGCCGCTGCCGTTGTCTGCGACGTTGCCGGTGATGGTGCAGTTGGTCAGGCTGAGATTCGTATATCCGGCTCGGATCGCGGCTCCGCTTCCACTTTTTGCTTCATTGTTTGTCAGGGCACTGCCGCTGACGGCGACTGTCCCGCCGTCACTATACAGACCGGCCCCACCGTAACCGTTGTCGGTGTTGCCGGTGAAATGACAGTTCGTTACCGTCAAGGCCCCATTGTGGTTGTAGAAGCCGCCGCCATAGTAGGCGGTGTTGCCGTTGAACGTGCAATTTGTGAGAGTAACGACGTTTGTACCGTCGTTGTACAAAGTGCCGCCGCTGCCCGATGCATTCCCCGTGAAAACGCCGTTGGTCACGGTCAGCGTGCCGTTGTTATAAATCGCAGCGCCGCTGTTGTTTGTCGTGTTGCTGCTGAAGGTACAGTTCGGCAGTGTGAGCGTCCCTTCGTTGTCAATGCCTCCTCCGCTGCCGGTCGTTGTGCAGGCTGTGAACACACAGTTTTGGACAGTGATGGTATCGCCGCTGGCGATATACATCCCTCCGCCGCTGCGGCTGTTGGCATCGTTTGAATAGCCGTTTTTCACGGTGAAGCCAGTGATGACGGCCGGGCCATTCTTGCCTTCGCCATTGTGCAAATAAAAGCCGCGATGGATCGCGGAGCTGCTGCCGGCGCAGTCAATCACCGTCGCAGCCGCGCCGCTTTGGGATGTCAGCGTGATGTTGCGGCCTTGAAAGTCAATATCAACATCTTTTAGGCCGGTGTACGTCCCCGCCACCACCACCACAGTGTCGCCGCTGGCGGCATTACTAATGGCGTTCTGGATCGTGAGGTAGGGATCGCCCGAACCACCGGTGTTGTTGTCACTGCCGATGGTAGAAACGTAGTAGGTCGCGGCGGCGCACCTGGGCGCGGCGAGAACGAAGAGTGTCAGGGCGCACAGTAGATGCGCGGAGAAAGTCAGGGGACGGAAGGCCCGGAGAATGAGGCTCATGGAAGTTTCCTTTCGTACTCAGTCGTGTTCGTATTGGGTCAAGAGCAGGCGTTAAGGCTGAAGGTAGGACGGGCTTGGCTGGGGGCCGGCTGCCGGATAGGCCATTGCGGCAGGCGCTTTGACTTTGCCGATGTCGCGGATTTCAACCAGCGTGTCGTAGATGCGGAAGAACACCATCGTCAGCTCGCAGCTCAGGCGCACCAAGAGCGGGCCGAACACGATCTGAAGCAGGCCCGCCAGCACCAGCACGCCGCTGGGGACGCCGCCCTGGTAGCCGTAGCGGCTGGCCTCCCCACCGGCGGCAATTCCAGCGATAATCAGGCCGAAGCCGAACAAAATGGAAATCCCGGTGCCGATCCAAAAGAGGATTTTGATGATCATCGGCGTAATCATCTTGCGAAAGTCCAGAAAATCGTTCATGTCAATTCTCCTTTTCTCAGTGAGCCGTTAGCCGTTGAGAGCCTAGTTAGTCGTTGATGCGGTGCAGTGTTTCCGCCTTTGGCTTGGCGCGGCGGAAGTCGGTGTCGGTAAATGTCAATGTGTCGCCTTTGAGTCTGATGCTTTTGAAGGAAGCGTACATTTGCCCGGCTCCCGGCACCAGAACAATGTGCGCGTTGTCGGGGAATTGGTAGGTTCCGGTGACGCTGTCCGAGCGAAATGTGCCGTCGGCGAAGAACTCGACGGTTTGGGCCGAGTTCGCGATGCTCTGCCACTTGCCGACAATCGGGTTTTGCGTCTGCCCGCATCCGGTCAGAAAGGGCAGGCCCACAAAGCAGGTGCAGCCAAGCCAGGTCAATAAGTTTGCTTTATCCATGCGCGTTTCTCCGTTTCAGCAGGTATGATTACTGTAGCAGGCAAGGATAGGAAACGACCGGGAAAAAAGCCGCCGAATTCGGGAAATTCGGCGGCCCAATAGTTATTTATTAAGTTGTTTTTGTTCAGCGATGCAACCCGTAGAGAAAGGCAGTGCAATCGTGGAAGAACGTGTGACCATTGAGCTTTTTGGCGTACCAAAAGTGACCCGGAACGGAGCGGAAGTTTCGCTTGGCTCGGCCCTGCCCCTGCTGGCAATGCTGATCCTTCTGCGTGATGATCCGTCCATTACTCCTGAAGGATTGGCGTATCTTCTGCGCCCGCGCAGCGAGGCGGACGATCCGGTGTCGTTTCTGAAGAAACGCAAGCAGAAGCTGGTACACCTGCTTGCGCTGGATCTGCCAAAGACACTGAAGCCATCGGATGTCACGCCGATTATTTTGCAGCAAGCCGAGGTGGATGTCGTTCACTTTGACCAAAAAATCACAAGCGCCGACAGCCGGGAAGTTCGGGACGCCGTCACGCGGCGTCAGCGCGGCCCGCTGCTGGCAGGGTGGATGGAGCCGGAAGGGATTGAGACCAAGAGGCAATCCCGCGAAACAAAATATCAGGAAGCGCTCTGGCGGCTGATTCAGGAAGACCGTTATGAAAGCCCCAAGCAGGCCGTGCGGTTAATTGACTTGTTGCTCGACTGCCCTGATTTGCCGCAAAAAAGCCGCGAAGTTCTGCGTGAGGATCGGCTCGCGTTGGAGCATGACATCTTCCGTGCAAAGCCGCCTCATGAGGACAAGACCACGCTGGGATGGCGGCCTCCTAAACTCCCCTCCCCGCTGACGGAAATAATTGGACGCGACGCCGCCTTGGAAGCTATTCAAAGCCTGCTGTCCGCTCATCGGTTAGTGACTTTAGAGGGGACCGGCGGCATTGGCAAGACGCGGTTGGGGCTGGCGGCGGCGCATCATCTTCAGGAACGCTTCGCTCACGGAGCTGCGTTTGCCGAGCTTTCGGCGGTTCCCGATGCCGCGCAGCTTTCTCAGCAAGTGGGGCTGTGCCTGGGGCTGGAACGCGAAGAAGACCGGAAGCCGGCCACTTTGCTGGCGTTCTTGGAAGACAAAAGCCTGCTTCTGGTCTGGGACAACTGCGAGCATTTAGTGGAAGCCTGCGCCGCACTCGCCGCCGACCTCCTGACCCGCTGCCCCGCCGTTCGCATTCTGACAACCAGCCGTGAGATGCTGCGTGCCTACGGGGAAGCGTGCTATCCGGTCTCGGCACTGCCGGAGCCGGATGCCGTCGCGCTGTTCACGGCACGGGCAAAAGCCGTGCAGTTTGGTTTTCGGCTCACGCCTGAAAACACTCCGGCAGTGAGGACACTCTGCCGCGACCTTGACGGCCTGCCTCTCGCCATCGAGCTTGCGGCGGCTTTAGTTAATTCGCAAACACCTCAGCAGGTTGCTTCCAAGCTCAGTCAGCGGTTAGACCTGCTGTCCGATGGCCCGCGCTCCGCTCCGGCCCGGCACCGTTCTCTGCGGGCGGCGTTTGATGTCAGTTACGCTCTCTTGGAGCCTGCCGAGCAGGCCCTGTTCCGGTGTTTAGGCATGTTCACCGGTAGCTTCAGCGGCGAGGCCGCCGCGGCCGTTTCTGAGCTACTTCCTGCCGACGTCCCAGCCCTTCTGGGCCAACTTGTCCGCAAATCTGTCGTCCTCGCTGAACTGTCAGGCGGAGAAATCCGCTACCGCCTGCTGACAACCATTAAGCAGTATGCCGAAGAACAGATGCAGAGGCAGGGAGAACAGGACGAGTCCAGCCGCAAATACCGCATCTTCTTTCTGAAGTTAGCGGAAGAAGCCGAGCCTCAGCTTCGCGGACCGCATCAGAAGCAGTGGTTGGATCGGCTGGAGATTGAGATCGACAACCTACGGGCGGTGCTCTTATTATGCGGGGGTGACACTCAGCAAAGCAAGGAGGAGACCATTCGGCGCTCCGAAACACATCTACACTTGTCCGGGTTACTTTTGCCGCTTTGGCAGATGCGCGGACATCTATCAGAGGGACGGCAATGGCTAGACAAAGCGTTGCAGCAATGTAAAGAGGCAGAAGTTAATGGACAAGTTGACACGATTGCGGAACCGAAGGGAAGAGCGCTCTGGGCTGCCGGTATGTTAGCCCTCTGCCAGAACGACTACGAGGCTGCACAAGTGCTTACCGAAGAAAGCTTAGAGGTTCGGCGACAACTAGAAGACACGGCGGGCATCGCGGCCTGCCTCAACAGCTTAGGGAGTATAGCTGCAAAACGGGGGGATGGCAGGGCGGCCACATTGCTTTTCAGGGAAAGCTTGTCTCTCAGACGGCAAGTAAGAGACAAACAGGCAATTTCAGGTTCACTCAACAACCTTGGCCTTTTGGCTCGCGATCAAGGTAATCACGAGGAAGCAGCCACGCTTTTTAAGGACAGCTTAGAAATCCGGCGACAGTTAGGAAACCCGGAAGACATCGCGTCGTCTCTTAACAACCTTGGAATGCTGGCTGCCTTTCAAGGTAACTACACGGATGGAATCGCGCTTCTCCGGGAAAGCCTGACGATATACAGACTGCTGCAAAGTCAGCATGAAATCGCACACATACTTCGGTCACTCGGCAGCCTCGCCTTGATGCAGCGTGATTTTGGTCTTGCCAAGACACATGAGGAGGAGAGCCTTTCAATTTACCGGAAACTGAACAATTTTCTGCACGCCTCAGTCACGCTTTGTATTTTGGGAGGCATCGCATTGCAGCAGGGTAATTGCGATCTCGCAGAGGCGCATTACAAGGAGGGCTTGGTTGTTCTTAAGCGGATCGAGCACCCTCTCGCAAGAATTTATGGCCTAGAGGGATATTCGGCGGTGACGCACACCCAAAATCGGCTTGACCTGACGGCGAAGTTAATTGGAGCTGCACAATCTTACCGTTCAGCCGTCAATGTTCCGTTACCTCCCGTTGAGCAAAAAGAGGCAATCATACAAACTGCCGAAGTTCAAGCGGCAATGGGAGCAGAGGCGTTTGGGAAGGCACTGGCGGAAGGGCACGCGATGTCTTGGGAGCAGGCGGTGGCACTTGCGCTGGGTGAGACTGAGGATTAATCCAGGTGCTTTCGTACCAGGGCAAGAATGTATAGGAGCAGCAAAACTAAAAAGGCGAGGAAGGCGTAGTGGAGGAGGCCAAGGACGGTGTTCATAAAGGACCAGGGTTCATGCGGGGGGTCCGGCGACGAATCGCATTGGAACTGTGCCGAAGGTGAGTAGGTCGCCATTGGTGAGGGGCAGGCGCTGGCCGGGAAATATAACGCGGTCGTTGACGCGGGTTTCGGCGTGACCGCTGAGGTCTTCTAAAAGGTAGGTGGCGGCGTCAGGCGAGATGATACGGGCGTGCTTGGTGGCGACGGAGGGGTCGGACAAGATGATGTCGCTGGTGACGGCGCGGCCAATCAAAGTCTCGGAAGCCAGCACGAAGGCTTCGCCGTCCGGGCCGACAAGCCGGGCGCGGCGCGGCGGCGCGGATGACGGCGGCGATGGCAGGGGAGCGGCAGTTTGAGCAGCTAACTGGAACACGAGCAGAGTTGCGCCGATTGTGATCTCGTCGCCGTCGGACAATGCGCGGTTGCCGTCTGCTTTGGCGCTGCCGACTTTGACGCCGTTGGTGCTGCCGAGGTCATAGAGTGTCCATTGGCCGTCGCGCTCACGCTCTAAGCGGGCGTGGGCTTTCGAGACCATGCCGTCGGTGTCTAAAATCAAATCGTTGCCGGCATTGCGCGAGCGCCCGATTTGGATGGACGGCTTGGTGAGGGAAAAATGGCTGCGGCGTCCTTCCGGGCTGGTGACGGCAAGCGCGGCCCAGGCGACAGCAGGAACTGTGCCAGGCTCGTCGTCTTCATAGGAGACAGAAGAGATGGTGGGCAGGTCGTCTGAGTCCCCCCGGCCCCCAACAATGGGGGAGTCAGAGAGCCTATTCTTTTCGCTTCCAGCTCCCCCATTACTGGGGGCTGGAGGAGCTTCTTTCTCTCCCTTCTCATACCGCACCTTAACGCGCAGTTTTTCGGGGCGGTCAGACGCGGGAACTTCGGCGATGGTGAAGTCTAAAGGGCCGCGCGTCTGGTAATTGTTCTGGGCCATGAACTTTTGCAGGACGGCGACTAGCTCTTCCTCATCTAAAAACGACAGCAGGTAATCGCGCTCATCGGGGTCACCGACCGCAAGCTCCAGCACATACTTGTTGGGGACATAGATTTTGCCGTCGAGGCCCTCTTTGCGGTTGTCCTCCATCGCAGTCGTCAGCTTCCGCAGGACATCTTTCGGGCGCAGCTCCCCGCCGTCACTCCCAAAAAGCCCTTCATACCATTTGCCAAATTTCGTGTTGAACCGCTCAAAAATATCCACAACTGCCCCCTCTCAGGTCCGGCGGCGGCGCAGCAGGTCAATCGCTGATTGCAGCTCCGGCATCTTGGTTACTCGCGCAGCGGCCACAAACGCGCCAATGCCGCTGAGGCCGGCGACTAAAATCAGCGACAGCGCACTCAGCTTTGGGGCCATGTGCGGGTCGCCGTCCAAAACAAGCGTCTGGTACAGCGCTTTGAGCAGCACAGTCACGCCGCACAAAACCGCCGTCGCCAGCAGGGTGCGCGTAAGGGAAATCAGCAAGCGGCGGGAATGCAGGCCGGTCAAGCGGCGGCGCAGCAGAAAGAACAGCGCGACCATGTGGATTGTTGCGGCGATAGTCGTGGTGAGGCCAAGCTCCCAAACCGCGCGGGACGCAAGGCGATCCACGGCGGCCGCCGCCGCCGCAAGCTGGGCCTGCTGCGTGTCCAGACGCGCCTGGGCGTCGGCACGTTCGCCGTCAATCTGGGCGGCAAGCTGGGTCAGGCTGTCCTGGGCTGGACCGAGGCTTGCAGCAGCATCGGGGCTGCCGGGCGCACCCGCGAGCGCAGTTTGGGCGCTGCCGAGTTTGTTTGCAATATCTTGGCTGGGCGCAGAAAGGGCTGCTAAAGAGTCCACATTGGCTTGCAGGCCGGCCGCCTGCTGAGACAACCCACTAACCCGCGCTTGGGCCTGAATGACGGGGTGGACGACGTAAGCGTTCATGGCGACAAACAGTACGGACACAATCGCGCCGGAAATGACCGGGACTTTGGAGTTTTGCAGGGCGTAAAAGCCGCGCGTCAAAAGCGACTGGCAGGACCAGGCAAAGATGCCGAGGCTGAGAGAACGCAGGGCTGCCGCTGTCACCAGCGTGTCGGCGTGGGTGTACTTGCCGCTTTGCAGCAGCAGGGTGATGATCGGCTCCGCCAAAAGAAACATCAGCGCAGACGCCGGCACAGTCAAAAAGAGGATGTTTCTGAGGGACTGGTTCATGGTCCGGCGCATCGCCGGCAGGTTCTTTTCAGCGGCCTGGGCGGACAAAGTGGGGAAGGCCGCGATGGCCATGGCCTGCGCGAAGACGCCAATTGGCAGCAGCATCAGCCGGTAAGCGTTCATAATCGCCGTCGTGTCGCCCTTGCCGAGAAAAGACGCAAACTCTTTGTTGACCATCTGGTCGATATTGGGAAGCGAGACGCCCAAGCCAATCGGCAGCAGCATTCGCCACACCTGCATCGCGGCCGGGTGTGTGAGATCAAACGAGGGGCGAATACGGACGCCGAGACGAAGCACCGTAAGGAGCGGAATCAGGAAGTTGCCCAGGAACGCGCCGGCAATCGCCCCCCAGACCAGGCCGTGAATGCCCAGCCAGTGCCGCAGCACGACACCGCCAAAAATGATGCCGGCATTGTAGATGACCGGGCCAAGCGCAGGAATGAGGAACTGCTTGCGGGAGTAAAGAACCCCCATCATCAAACCGCCCAGAAAAAAGAACATCTGCGCCGGCAGCAAAACCCGCGTCAGCGGAACAGACAGATCAACTGTGTGCGCGTCAAAGCCCAAGTTCAAGGCAATCGTGAGCGCCCGCGTGTTGATCCACATGAGGCAGATCAGCAGCCCGATAAAGACGAAGATGGTAGACGCGACAATGCTGACCAGCTTGTCCGCAGACTTGTCTTTCCCCTGCTGCCGGTACTCGGTCAGAATCGGGACGACCGTCGATGACAGCGCTCCGCTTTGCAGCAGGTAAAACAGCAAATCGGGAACCGTGAACGCCGCGTTGTAAGCATCGGTCTGCGGCCCGCGCCCGAAGTAGTGCGAGATGATCGCATCGCGGGCGACGCCGAGAATGCGCGACAGCAGCACCGTGACCATCATCAGGCCGGTGGCGCGGGCGATGCCGGACGGTTTCCCGCCGCCGCTGCCGTCTCCGGGCGGGGGCAGCGTGGGACCACTCGGCGGCTTAATAATTGTGGAAGCCATAGGCGTACAGTATACGGCGTGTCGGTTTCGGTTGTCAAGCCGCCACCGGGGTATACTGTGTGACATGCGACGAATTTGGGGGCTGGCGGACACGCATCTGTCAGGTGCCAAGCCCAAGCCGATGGACATTTTTGGGACGCACTGGCAGAATCACCCGGCAAAAATTGAAGCCGCCTGCCGGGCGGTGGTTGGGCCGGACGACCTGCTGCTGATGCCGGGCGACTTATCGTGGGCGATGAAGCGGCGGGATGCCGAGATTGACCTGGAGTGGCTGGCAAAGCTGCCCGGCATCAAAGTTGTCTGCAAAGGCAACCATGACCACTGGTGGGATTCCGACCGCGCCCTCAACTTTCCCGGCCTCTACGACACGCCGTTTGTTTCGGAAGACGGCCAAATCGGCGTCGCCGGAACGCGCGGCTGGTTTCTGCCGCCGGACGGCAGCACGGACACTGAACGGGCGCAGTCGGAAAAGGTGATCGCCCGCGAAGTGTCACGCCTGTCCCGGCGTCTGGATGCCATCGCGCACTGCCCGGTTAGGCTTGCGATGATCCACTATCCTCCTTTAGAAGCCTTTGCGCCTCTTCTCAAATCCCACGGCATCAAGACCGTGCTGTACGGCCACCTGCATCTCAACGGGCGTGATTCCGTCCCCCCGGAGAAGTGGTTCGGCCTCAGAACGCTCTGCGTCGCCGCCGACCGCCTGCACTTCACCCCGCGCCTGGTTGCTACACTCGGCGAAAATTCCTGAAATGCCTCGCAAATGTGCTATAATGTCAGCATAAGGAACAATTATTTATGCCTGCATTAATCGGCGTCGTTGTTGTCGTTGTGCTTGTCATCGTCGTTTTCTCGCTGATCCTGCGCTATGTGCCGCTGGGCCTGATGATTACGGCCATTTCCGCCGGGGTCAGCGGGGTTAATCCCGGCTCACTCATTGGAATGCGGCTGCGGCGCGTCCCGCAGGACCGGGTCATCCTGCCGCTGATCGCCGCCGTCAAAGCCGGTGTCCCCGTCAACTTGAACCAATTGGAAACGCATTATTTGGCCGGCGGCAACGTAGACCGCGTGGTGCAGGCACTTATCAGCGCCCACCGCGCCCAAATTCCTCTGCCGTTTGAGCGGGCCGCTGCGATTGACCTGGCAGGCCGTAACGTATTAGAGGCCGTGCAGATGTCGGTCAACCCCAAAGTCATTGAAACGCCTAACGTCGCAGGCGTCGCCAAGAACGGCGTCGAAATGAAAGCCTTTGCGCGGGTGACGGTGCGGGCCAATATCGCTCAGTTTGTTGGCGGCGCAGGCGAGCAGACGGTGTTAGCCCGTGTCGGCGAAGGCATTGTCACCACCATCGGCTCGGCGGCGACTCATTTAGAGGTCATGGAAAAGCCCGATGCCATTTCCAAGACCGTTCTCGCCAAAGGCCTCGACGCCGGCACGGCGTTTGAGATTCTGTCCATTGACATCGCCGATGTCGTCGTCGGTCAGAACATCGGCGCACGGTTGCAGGCCGACCAAGCCGAAGCCGACAAAAAAGTCGCTCAGGCCAAAGCGGAAGAGCGCCGGTCAATGGCTGTGGCCCGTGAACAAGAGATGAAAGCCTACACTCAAGAGATGCAGGCGAAAGTCGTCGAAGCTCAGGCCCAAGTCCCCCTCGCGCTCGCTCAGGCCCTCAGCGGCGGCAACATGGGCGCGATGGAGTATTACAATCTGCGTAACCTCCAAGCCGACACCGCCATGCGGAGCGGCATCAGCCGCGCCACCGGCGGGGCCGACGAAAACGGCGGCGCAGGCAACAGCACCGGCCCGCTGGTGTAGCCGTGCCGGGTGCGGCGTGTTGAGTGAAGGCGCGAGCGCGTCATGGGCGGCGTGCAAGGAGATAAATCTCACTCGCTGGATGGCATCCCTCGGACAAGAAGATGGGCCATCATCTTGCTTTATTATTCCGTCCGAAGGACGTCATTCAGCGAGTGAGATTTATCTCCTCGGCTTTACGCAGAGCGCAAAGCCTAACAGAAGGCAAACTATGCTGGAAGCGATTGGGTTTGGAATCATTATAGTGATTTGGGTCATTTCCAGCCTCATTAAAGGCTTCAAGTGGCTGCTGCGCCGGACCGGCGCGACCCCTGCCCCGCCGCCGCTTCAGGCTCCGCCTCCTTCTTCCCGCGCTTCCGGCGCTTCTGCCTCTCCTGCCTCTCCATTACAGGCTCCCGCCCGGATGCAGGCGCCCCCGCCATCACAAACCCTGCCGGCACGGACGCCGAGCATCCAGCCGCGCCCACGAGAACGGCAGCCGCAAGCCGGCGGTCCCGCCGTTCCTGAAGAAGCCACCCGGCGCGATTTCGAGCGGCAGGAGCAGGGCTTATTTAGTTCTGAACCCGACGGGCTGAACACTCCCCTCGTGTCCGCGCCGCTGCGCCCCGCAGTCCAAACAAACAGCCTTTTCGGCGGCACGGACGACCTAGTCCGCGCCGTCATCTTGCAGGAAGTTCTCGGCCCGCCCCTCTCGCGCCGGGCTGTCACGCCTGCCCAATTCCCTGCCAAGTCAGCACCTGCCCCCACATCCCCCCACTAAAACACGGGTTTTCTTTCCAAGCTTCCGGTTGGCACAACTCCTGCATAGAGTAATGCAGGGAACGAGAGCATTGTAACCCTGCTGTAACTTAAATCCGGCCTTTTGCCTTCTGTTTACAGGAACATCTTGCGGCGCTTCGTATTCTAATAAGTTCTGTTTAATCCGTTCGGTTTTGGAATTTGCACAGGAAATATACCAGTCTTACGGAGACAGGCCAAATCCCCGTACAATTGCGCGAAGCGAATAAGCGTAATGCTGGTATACTTCAAATTGTAAGGCTGAACGCAGCGAGAAAGGTGCTTTGTCAACGATTGAACTCAATAATTTCCTATTTACAGCAGGTGCCGATGCTGGCGGCCCTGCCGGAAGAAACTCTGAAGCGGCTTGAGCGGATCGCGGAGCAGCGCCAGTACCGCCGCCGCCAGATTGTCCATTTTGCCGACCAGCCCGGCGATTACGTGTACCTGCTTTGCACAGGCCGCGTCAAAATTGCCCGCGTCTCCGAGCGCGGGCGCGAGCTGACATTATATCTTTTGGAAGACGGCGCGATTTTCGGCGAAGCCGGTCTTTTGGGAGCCGACGAAGCCTATGAGCTAGTGGCGGAAACGCTGGAAGACTCACTTGTGGTCGTGTTCCGCCGGGCGGACATCCTTGCCGTGCTGGAGCATTCAGTGGCGGCTACACGCGAGCTGCTGCGAATTGTCAGCACCCGCCGGATGCAGGCGGAAAACCAGGTCGCTGACCTTGTGTTCTTGGAAGTTCCGAAACGGCTAGCCAAGCTGCTGCTGCGCCTGGGCGAAGGTTCGGGCAGCCGCAGCAGCCGCGCCGGACAGGCGCTGCGCGGCAAGATGACCCATCAGGAGCTGGCAAACATTATCGGCAGCACCCGCGAAACGACGACGCTGATCTTGAACGATTTCAAGCGGCAAGGCTTGATTGAGTTTTTGGGCCGCAAGATTCTTATCACGAACCGGGGCGGACTGGAAGAAATGGTCACAAGCGGCTTGGCGCATTAGGCGCTTACGGATTAGCCCGTTTCTCCTCAGAAGCGGGTATAATGCTTCCCGTTATGGAAATCACTCTGGTTCGCCACGGTCAATCCGAAGCCAATGCCGGATTGACGGAGCATCTTGACAGTCCTCTGACCGCTTTGGGCCGCCGCCAAGCCGAGTTGACGGCGGAGTGCCTCGGCAGGGCGGCCCTCACCCGCGCTTATGTCTCGCCGCTGCGCCGCGCCCTTCAAACCATCGCGCCTGTCTGCGGGCAAACCCACTTGAAGGCGGAAGTCTACGCCGACATCTGCGAGTATTTCAACGCAAAGTGGCCCGGCTACCGCTATTTCCCCGGCCTCACGCCCGAAGAGATCACGGCGCAGTTCCCGTTTGCATTTTTTGGCGAGACTTTTCCCTGCTCCGCCGGCTGGTGGCCGCAGGAACTTGAAAATGATGCGCTGATGTACGCCCGCGCCGAGCGTGTTCGGGACGCGCTGATTGCCCTGCACGGCGGCTCGGATGAGCGCATTCTTGTTGTGTCCCATGCCGAGACCGTGGGCCGCCTGACCGAAGCCTTTCTGCGCGTTCCCTCCGTGACGCCGGAGCCGCCCTGGTCGGACAACTGCGCCATCACGCGCCTGCACGTCTTTGACCCTCAGCAGCCTGCCGAGGTATTAACTCAGAACGACACGTCGCACCTCACGGCTTTAGGCGCTGATGCGTCCTAACGCAATGCGGCTTGATAAAGCGCTTGTTGCATTGGGCATCTGCCGCAGCCGCGCCGAAGCGCAGACGCTTTTGGATGCCGAGCTTGTTTCCGTCAATGGCCGGCGCGGCCTCAAAGCCTCTGCCGAGACTGACGCGGGCGACGTGCTGGCCCGGCACGACACCGGCCCGCGCTTTGTATCTCGCGGCGCTCACAAGCTGGAAGGGGCGCTGGCGGAGTTTGGAATTGATGCGGCGGGCAAAAACGCTTTGGACGCGGGCGCATCTACCGGCGGCTTTACCGAGTGCCTGCTGCGGCGCGGCGTTCAGTCGGTCATCGCCGTTGATGTCGGGCATGGGCAGATGGCTCCTGAAATTGCCTCAGACCCGCGCGTGCAGTCGCGGGAAGGTGTCAATGCCCGCTCGCTGACTTTGAGTGACTTCCCCCACCCGTTTGAGATCATTGTCGCCGACCTGTCGTTTATTTCGCTGACGTTAGTGCTGCCGGCGCTTGCGCCCCTGCTGACGCCTTCAGGGGACTTAGTCTGCCTAGTCAAGCCGCAGTTTGAGGTCGGCGCGGCGCATCTCGGCAAAGGCGGCATTGTACGTGACCCGAAGGCCCGCGCCGGGGCGCTGGAACGTGTCGCAGGCGCGGCCGGCGCTTTGGGCCTGCGGGAGATCGGACGGATGACTAGCCCGATTACCGGGAGCGACGGCAACACTGAGTTTTTGCTGCACTTGCAGCCCAAAGAAAAAGAGGCCGAAAAGCAACCTAATGAATGAGATAATCACTGAAACAGCGAAAGACGCTTTGCTTGCAGCCGCGCGGGACGCTCAGGCGTCCGCTTATG
Source organism: uncultured Armatimonadales bacterium (assembly GCA_964243345.1). Lineage (GTDB taxonomy): Bacteria > Armatimonadota > Armatimonadia > Armatimonadales > Capsulimonadaceae > JANXMY01. The sequence continues at coordinate 626 of CAXTER010000106.1, read as the reverse complement.
CGCCCTACTCCAATTTTGCCGTCGGCGCGGCGGTTCTTCTTTCCGACGGCAGCATCCACAAAGGCTGTAACATTGAAAATGCATCGTTTGGCCTGACCGTCTGCGCCGAGCGTGTCGCAATTTTTCATGCGGTTGCTGCGGGCCGCATGGACATTGTCGCCGTCGGAGTCTTTACCTCGTCCTCGACGCTTGCCCGGCCCTGCGGCGCGTGCCGCCAGGTTATCGCCGAGTTTTCCCGCGCTGACAACCCTATCGTCATCATCTCCACCACGGGGTCCGGCTTGTCCGAGACCGAAACCATCTCCGACCTGCTTCCCGGCAGCTTCACACTGCTTTAAGTATCTCCTACGAATCCGGATACACTTCCACTTCCAGACGCTCATAGCTTAACACCGGCTTGCCGCCGAGCGTCGCCGGGCGAAACTTCCACTGACGCGCGGCATCAAGCGCGATTTGGTCCACGCGGGTGTTACCGGTGGAAGAAACCATCTTGACATCCGCAGTGCCGTCGGAATGGATGGTAAACAGCGCAAAAAAGCTGCCGTGGATCTGATCGTAAGTGATGTCGTCCGGCAGCACCGGCTGAGGCTGCGAAATCGGCACGGCGGCTGTTTCCACAGGAGACG
>CAXTER010000105.1:0-15088 GCA_964243345.1 uncultured Armatimonadales bacterium | reverse complement strand
CCCCCGCAGCGCGTCCAAACACGGGTGCGGCTGCCCATTTGGGAAGCCAGGTTGAAGAAAGCCCGCGGTGTAGATATTGAGGTGAGCGGCTTTTGCCAGTGCTTGCAGGGTGAACCCCAAGTCGCCTTTCTGCTGCGGCGTCACAGTCTTAGCCGCCAGATAGGGCGCAAGGTCTATTTTCGGGCCACTATCAGCGGGCAGATTGAGAAATTGAATCTCTGGGTCAGGGTCTCTTGGCGTAATATAAGGGTCTAACACAAGCTGAGAGCCGACAAGGTCGTCCAAATAGACATAATACTGAGTTGGCTTATCCGGCTTATCGCCATCCTCATCCGCCGGTAGTACCCGAATCGCAGGAACATAGGTAGAGAGGTCCGGGATAGGAGACGGGGAATGCGCGGCTTCATAGGTTTTTGCCCCCGCCTCGCCGTAGATCATTCGGTCTAATTCTCTGCCATGTGCTTCTTGCTTCGCTCTGTAATCCACATTAGCCTGATGAAAGGCAGCCATATCCGGCGCGTAAAGAACTGGGTCCAAGAGGAGAGTTTCACCGTTGACTAACGCATCTATCTGCGCGTCGGTAAGACTCCGAAATACTTTGTTGTCAGCGTCATCCGGGTCAGCGCTGGTGTAAGGGGAGTCGCCCCGATAAGCAGCAAGTTCTTTGGGCGAAAGCTGAGCCGTATGCCGCCATTCCCGCAGCATCACTCCTAGCTGCCGGCGCGGGTAATCGCGCTCCGCCTGCTCCTGAGTCAGCGAAGCCGTGTCCCGCCAAAGCTGGTAGTCTGGTCGCTCTCCTTTAACTCGGTTCAGTGAACCCCAATGGTAGCCGTAAGGACGGTTAGCATCATGGCTGAGGAGCAAAGGAAGCTGGTTCATCAGAACGTATACCGGTTGCCCGGCGATATGCAGCGTCACGCGCTGGTCGGCGACATTCTGCTCGGCAGTCAGGTCCAGTTTCAGCACGGGATTGAGGGCAGCCAGCACGTCCCCTAGCGGCTGCTCCACGGCATCTAAAGTAACAGGCGTTTGCAGCAGGGGATTGTCGCCCAGCAGCGTGACCGGCTCAGGAGTTTTAGGAACAGCCGGATGGTTCGCAGGAACAGCAGGGTTAGTTTGAGCGACGGCAGCCGGCCCAAGCAGCCCAGCCAGTAGCAGCACGATCAAGGGTTTCATGGCTTTGTTCTCATTCAGTGACTTATTCAGCGAAGTGCAAGGCGAATCAAGATGACTGAAAGCGGCAACACTGCCAGGAAGCAGAAAGTGAACAAAGCCATTATAACAGAGTTTAAGCCATTATAACAGAAATCGCGGCGCTTTTCTCACGCGATTGTGTGCAGAATGACCAGCAGGGAGCCGGCGCTGATGGCGAGCCAAAGCGCGATGCCCTGGGCCATCGGCTTCCAGCCGACGACGCGCAGGGTCTTTTGCGAGATGCCGGCCCCAATCAGAAACAGCGTAAGCGTGAGGCCGGTTGTGGCGGTGTGCGAGATGGCCGGGGACACGGCGGCGATACCGGGAAGGAAGCTGCGGGCGACGGAGGCCAGCAGGAACAGGCCGATAAACCACGGGATTTGCAGCTTGCCCTGCGCTTTCGCCGGCGTTTGATTGGGGTCGAAGCCAATGGTCGTGTGCGCGATACCAGACGGTGCAGGCGCTGTCCGGCGGAAGGCCAGAGCCGCGCCAAGCGCAACAGGAACGATCCACAAGGCACGGGAAAGCTTGACCGCCGTTGCCGTTTGCAGCGCGGGCAGGCCGTAGCGGGCGGACGCGCCGACGACCGAAGAAATGTCGTGGATAGCGACGCCCGCCCAGGTTCCAAACTGCGTCTGTGACAGGTGCAGGGCGTGGCCGATGAGCGGGAACACGTAAAGCGCGACGGCGTTCAGCAGAAAGACCGTTCCCATCGCCACGGTCATTTCCCCTTCGGCAGCGCCGATCACCGAGCCGACGGCGGCAATTGCCGAGCCGCCGCAGATCGCCGTTCCCGATGTAATCAGCGCCGATGTCTTGGCGTTGATCTTCAGGAACCGGCCCGCGAAGTACCCCAAAATCAGTGTTCCAGTGATGCTTCCCGCCGCGAACAGCATCCCGCTTTTTCCCGCAGCCAGCACGACGGCAAGGTTCATCCCGAAGCCAAGCGCAACAACGCAGGCTTGCAGCAGTATCTTGGCCGTGTGCTTGCTGATGTCTTGATACGGGTTTTCCAGAGTCAGCGCTAAAGCCATGCCAAGCGCCAGCGCTAGCGCGGGCGACGCCCACGGGGACAGGCAGAACGCGGCGGCGGCAATGAACATGGCTTGCCGGATGGGGAGCGGCAAAGCAAGTGTAGTTTGTTCGGATGCGGCAGTGTGAACCATAATTGTTCTCGTTTCCAGTAATCTCTCCCGGCACTTCCAGCGCCAGGTACAGGGTGAATTTACCTCCACCAGCGGTATAATGCAAATACAACTTTTGCATATACGCCATAACTTATATTTATGAACATTAACCATTTTGCGATCTTTCATGCTGTTGCCGAAGAGGGCAGCATGAGCCGGGGAGCGGAGCGGCTGTGCATCAGCCAGCCGGCGGTCTCCAAACAAATCAAAGACTTGGAAGCGGCGCTGGGAGTAACGCTGTTTGATCGCCTGCCGCGCGGCCTGCGGCTGACCGAGGCGGGGGAAGTGCTGGCGAGCCACGCCCGGCGGCTGTTTGCCGCGGAAGCCGACGCCGAGCGGGCGATAGCCGAGCTGAAAGGGCTGGTGCAAGGGCGGCTGACGGTCGGTGCGAGCCTGACCATCGGGGATTATCTGCTGCCGCAAATCCTAGGCGCGTACCACAAAGAACACCCTGATGTTGAGCTGCATTTGGAGATCGCCAACACGCGCGTCATCCAGCAAAAGCTGCGGGAGAATACCCTGGACATTGGACTGACGGAAGGATTTGCCGAAGACGCAGACTTAACGGTGGAAGTTTTCGGAGAAGATACGCTGGTCGCCGTGGTCCCGCCGGGCCATCCTTTGCTGTGCGAGAACGAAGTCTCAGCGGCGCGTTTCTGCGCTGAACCATTCTTGGTGCGCGAGCCGGGGTCAGGGACACGCGAAGTGGTGGAACGGGCGCTGGCGCGGCGCGGGATCATCGTGCAGCCGGCCATGTCTCTCGGCAGCACGGAAGCCATTAAGCGCGGCGTTGCGGCAGGGTTAGGTGTCGCGGTCATCTCCAAGCTGGCCTTAGAAACAGAGTTCAGCGCGGGATGGCTTTGCCCGCTGACGCTGTCCGATTTAACAATTACCCGCCCGCTGCATCTGGTCCGTCTGCGCGGCAAATCTGAAGGCGCAGCCGTGCAGGCGTTTGTGAAGATGCTGAAAGCCTCTTGACGCTTCTGCGTGATTTGATGTTTAGGTGGGTAACATGTCACCATATCCAACCGATCTGGTGATCTTTAAAGAGAGGTTTGTCTTGACTAATCCCCTACTTCCGGGCAGTTCCGCCCCGGATTTTCTTGTTCCTTCCGCCGCAGGCCAGCCGGTGAGCCGCCTGTCCGACCTGCGCGGACAGCCAGTTTTGCTGGCCTTCTCGCCGCCCGGCTGGAACCCGGCTCAGGCCGAAGCACTGGCGCAAATTAACCGTGTTCTCAGCGTGTCCGGCTTTTCCGGTGAGCTGCTCCGCTTGTCGCATGGGACCGGCGCGGCGCAGGCCGAGTTTGCCGGCGAAGAAGCCCCGATCTCGGTATTGACCGATTTCCAGCTTTCCAGTGATGCCGCCGCGCTTTATGGGGTTCCAGGCCAGCAGGCGCTGTTTGTGGTGGATGCTGAAGGTATCATCCGCTGGCGCTACGCTGCCGCACCCGGCACGACTCCCCAAGCGGAAGACTTGCGGGCTGCGCTTTCGTCCCTGTCTGTGACCACGGCTGCGCCAAGCGCCGGACGCTCCGGTTTGAGCCGCCGTGAGTTTTTGGCCGCCGCGCTTGGCGTCGCTCTTGTCTTGGCCGCGCCGCCTCAGCTGGTTCGCGCCCAGGATGCCCCGGCTTCCGTCAGCCCATCTTCGGCGCTTCTGCCGCCGTCTGCGGCAGGCACGGTTCCCGTGACGCTGCACGTCAACGGCACGGCGCACACGCTTCAGCTAGAGCCGCGTGTTACTTTGCTGGATGCGCTGCGTGAGCGGGTAGGACTGACCGGCACGAAAAAGGGCTGTGACCACGGCCAGTGCGGGTCCTGCACGGTCCATGCAGACGGCAAGCGTATCAACTCCTGTTTGGCTCTTGCCGTTGCTTACCAAGGCAAGCAGATTACAACCATTGAAGGCATTGCGACAGGCGACACGCTGCACCCAATACAAACAGCGTTTATTCAGCATGACGGCTTCCAGTGCGGCTACTGCACTTCCGGCCAGATTATGAGCGCGACGGCACTGCTCACGGAGCCGATTGGCCCGACTGATGCCGACGTGCGGGACAGCATGAGCGGCAACCTTTGCCGGTGCGGCGCGTACACAAACATCATCGCCGCGATCCAGGACGTTCGGAAAGAAGGCACGAATGCACCCGTTTGAGTATTTCTCGGCTCCTGATGAGCAGACTACCGCTTCCAGCCGGGCCGTTGCGGGCGGCGCACCGGGCGCTCTGCAAAACCCGGCGCGTTTCCTGGCCGGCGGCACTAATTTAATTGATTTGATTAAGCTGGATGTTGATAAACCGTCCACTCTCATTGATGTTTCTTCTCTGCCACTGACACAGATCACGGTCATGCCGAACGGCGGCTTATCTATTGGCGCGTTGGTCACAAATGCAGATTTGGCAAACGACCCGCGCGTTATCAAAAACTACCCGGCGCTGTCGCAGGCCATTTTGATGGGTGCTTCGGCCCAGCTTCGCAATATGGCGACAACCGGCGGGAACATCTTGCAGCGCACTCGCTGCTACTACTTCCGGGACACGGCGACACCCTGCAACAAGCGCGAGCCGGGGTCCGGCTGCCCGGCCATCGGCGGCTACAACCGGATTTTGGCCGTACTGGGAACCAGCCCGAACTGCATCGCGTCTCACCCATCGGATATGTGCATTCCGATGGCGGCGTTAGATGCCGTCATCGTCACGCGCGGCCCTGCCGGGGTTCGGCGCATCGCGTTTACTGAGTTCCATTTGGAGCCGGGTGACCACCCGGAGCGTGAGAACGTGCTGGAGCCGGGCGAGATTATCACAGCGGTTGAAATGCCGCCTCTGCCTTTTGCCGCCCACTCTCAGTATCTGAAAGTGCGTGACCGGGCCTCCTATGCGTTTGCACTGGCTTCCACGGCGGCGGCGCTGGACATCAGCGGCGGCACAATCCGGGAAGCCCGGATTGCGCTGGGAGGCGTCGGCACCAAGCCGTGGCGAGCATTCACCGCCGAGAAGATGCTGGCGGGTAAAGCCCCAACGCCGGAGAACTTCCGGGCGGCGGCGGAAGCCGAAATGAAGCCTGCCAAAGGTTACGGCGACAACTCCTTCAAGATTGAGCTGGCAAAGCGGACGATGGTTCGCTGCCTGTCGTCTGTCAGCACGTCCAGCCAGACTGCGTAACTATGCAGGGGCTGGTGATGCCCCTGCTTTTTTGACTTTAACCGCTTGAAAGTACCAATGAGCGAACAGTCTGTTGGAAAGCCGCTGGACCGAAAAGGCGGGCGGCTGAAGGTAACCGGCGGGGCAAAATATACGTCGGATATGCCGGCGGAGGGTTTAGCCTATGCCGCTCTTGCGGGCAGCAAAACTGCTGTGGGCCGGCTGCTGGACTTAGATACAAGAGCCGCTGAGGCTGTGCCGGGGGTCATCGCGGTGCTGACGCATCAGACTATGCCTCGGCTGACGGAAGCGCCGGTCTTGATCAGCCAGTCGGGTCAGGGCAGCCCGCAGGGTTCGGCAGGGCAGCAGTTCCTGCCGATGCAGGGCAACACCATTCATTACAGCGGTCAGCCTATTGCACTGGTAATTGCAGAGACATCTGAAGCGGCACGCTATGCGGCATCTTTAGTTCAAGCCAGGTACGAAAGCAAGATGCCGTCGGCAGACTTTGAGGAAGCCAGGAAGCACACGTTTTCGCCGGTGAACGGCTGGCCGGAACCGGCGGAAAGCAGGCGCGGGGATGTCGGCGTTGGCATGGTCGAGGCGTCGGCGCGGACGGAAGAAGTTTATGAAACAGCTTTGCAGCATCATGTCGCAATGGAGCCGCACGCAACTGTCGCCCAATGGGATGGCGAGAAGCTGACCCTATACGAGCCGTCTACCTGGGTACAGGGCGTCGGCAAAACAGTCGCCGCCTGGTTTGGGCTGCCGCCCGAAAACGTGCAGGTCATTCAGAGCTTCATCGGCGGCTCATTCGGCTCTAAAGGACCGACCTGGCCTCATGTCGCCCTGACTGCCGCCGCCGCCCGTCATATCAAGCGCCCGGTGAAGCTTGTCTTAACGCGGCAGCAGACGTTCTGGTCCAACGGCTACCGGCCGCGCCTCTGCCATGCGGTCAGCCTCGGCGCGGCGGCAGATGGAAAGCTAACTGCGGTGAAGCACGACGCGGCCGCGCACACGGCCCCGTTTGACAACCGCATTGTTGCGCCGGTCACGAAAACGACGCCTCGGATTTATGCCTGCCCGAACGTGGCGACAACGTATCAAATGGCCCATCTCAATCTCAGCGGACCGTTTACGATGCGCGGGCCGGGCGAGACACCGGGGTTGTTTGCATTGGAATGCGCGATGGATGAGCTGTCGTATGCACTGGACATGGACCCGGTTGCGTTACGCCTCAAAAACTATGCCGAGGCAGACCCGGAAAACGGTAAGCCCTGGTCGTCCAAGTCTCTGCGCCAATGCTACGAACAAGGCGCGGCACGATTCGGCTGGAGCAAGCGTGACCCGAAGCCGGGCGTAATGCAAACCGCCGACGGCAAAAAGCTGGGTTATGGCATGGCGACAATGATGTACGATGCCAAATCTGCGCCGACTGCCGCGTCTGCCCGGATGTCGCCGGACGGCTCTGTGGTTATCCAAAGCGCGACGGCGGACCCCGGCACCGGCCCGTACACGATTATGCCGCAGATTGCCGCCGACGCGCTGGGCGTTCCGGCAGCGTCCGTGCGGCTGGAGCTTGGCAATTCGCGCCTGCCCAAAGCGCCGATTGCCGCCGGCTCACAGACCTCCGCTTCGGTCGGCTCGGCGGTGCAGGCCGCCGCCCTGTCCCTGCGCCGCAGGCTTTTGGCGTTCGCATTTGCCGATCCGTCGTCGCCTTTGCACGGCCTGACGGAAGAACAAACAGCAGTTGACTTAGGCCGCGTTTATTTGCTTGCCGACCAGACGCGGGGCGAGACTTACTTGGACATACTTCGCCGCCATGCGCCCTATGGACTGGAAGCCGCCGCCGAGGTCAACCCGTTTGCGGCGTCTGAAGAGTATTCGCTGTATTCGTTCGGCGCACACTTCGCCGAAGTGCAGGTTGACCCGGATTTCGGCGAAGTGCGCGTCACCCGCTATGTCGGGGCGTTTGGCGCAGGCCGCATTCTAAACGCCAAGACCGCGCATTCCCAGCTTCTCGGCGGCGTTGTGTGGGGCATTGGAATGGCCCTGCACGAAGAAACACATTTGGACAAAACTTTGGGCCGGATTATGAACCCGGATTTGTCCGAGTATCACATTCCCGTCAATGCCGACATTCCCGCCGACATGGACTTGTTTTTTGTGGACGAAGAAGACGCGCACGTCAACCCGCTGGGCGTCAAAGGCATCGGCGAAGTCGGCACGATCGGCGCGGCGGCAGCAATCGCCAACGCCGTCTACCATGCCACGGGCCGGCGCATCAGAAACTTACCGATTACGCCGGACAAACTGATTTAGGAAATAACTATGGACAATACACAATCAACGATTACGCCGACTGCACCGAACGAAATGCCGGGCCAGTCTATCGGCCAGCCACTCGACCGGGTGGATGGACGACTTAAAGTTACCGGCGGCGCGAGATACTCCGCCGATATGCCGGTGGCGGACGTCGTGTATGCCGCGCTCATTATGAGCACCATTGCCAGCGGCACTATCACCGGCATTGATACTCATGCCGCCGAAGCGGTGCCGGGCGTTATCAAGGTTATCACGCCGGCTAATGCCCTGCGCCTGCCGCAGCAGCCGGCGTCGCCCGGCGGCAAGTCTCCTCGCCCGCAGGAGCGCATTCTGCAAATGCTGCAAGACCCAAAAGTGCTGTACCAGAACCAGCCCATCGGTGTCGTAGTTGCAGACACGCTCGAGCGGGCGACCTACGCCGCGTCTCTGGTCAAGTTCCAGTACGACGAGAAAAAGCCGCGCACGGACATGGACAAGCAGAAAGAAAATGCGTACAGGCCGGAAAAAGCCAACCAAGACCCCACTGACTCCAAGCGCGGCGACATGGACGCGGGCATGAAGGCGGCAGCGGCGAAAGTCACCGAGTATTTCACCACGCCCGTAGAAAACCACAACCCGATGGAGCCGCACGCGACGCTGTCCGTGTGGGACGGCGATCACCTCACGGTCTATGATGCCACGCAGGGCATCTTCGGCGTCCGCAAAGTGCTGGCCGAGACGTTCCAAATGCCGCAGGACAACATCCGGGTCGTGTCCCATTTCTTGGGCGGCGGCTTCGGCTGCAAAGGCTCGGTCTGGTCCCATGTCGTCATCTCAGCGCTTGCCGCAAAACAAGTGGGCCGCCCGGTCAAGCTGGTGCTGGAGCGGCGTCAGATGTTCGGCATGGTGGGCTATCGCCCGCGCACCGAGCAGCATCTTCAGCTCGGCGCGGCCCATGACGGTGCGTTGACGGCGACGGGGCATAACGTCCACACGCAGACATCCTCATTTGATGAGTTTGTCGAGCCGTCTGCTGCCGTGACGCGAATGCTGTATGACTCGCCGAACTCAGAAACAGCGCATCGGGTCATTCGCTTAGATGCCGGGACACCCACCTATATGCGTGCGCCGGGCGAGTCAACAGGGACATTCGCATTGGAGGCGGCAATGGACGAGATGGCGTATGCGCTTAATATGGACCCGATTGCCCTGCGCCTGAAAAACTACGCAGAGAAAGACCCGGACACCGGGCAGCCGTGGTCGTCTAAATCGCTACGCGCCTGCTACCAAGCGGCGTCCGAAAAGTTCGGCTGGGACAAGCGAACAGCCGCGCCCGGCTCCATGAAGACCGCCGACGGCAAGCTGATCGGCTGGGGCATGGCAACGGCGACCTACCCGACCCGGCGCAGCCCGTCGTCCGCGCTGGCCCGGCTCCTGCCCGATGGCACGGCTTATGTCCAGGCCGGTTCACAAGACTTAGGCACGGGAACCTACACAGTTATGACCCAGACAGCCGCTGATGCGCTGGGCCTGCCGCCGGAAAAGGTCCGCTTTGAGTTAGGCGACACGCTGATGCCGGAAACGCCGGTTTCCGGCGGTTCGCAGACCGCCGCATCCACCGGATCGGCAGTTCAGGCGGCGGGCAAGGCCGCCAAAGCGCAGGCCATCGCTCTCGCAGTCGCCGACACGGCCTCGCCGCTGTACGGCCTCAGCCCGGACGCGGTAGATGTGACCCAGGGCCAGATGTTTTCTAAAGCCGACGTGAGTAAAGGCGAGACCTATGCAGCGCTGATCGCCCGCCAGAAGCTGCCGAACATTGAAGTGAAGACGAAGTCCGGGCCAGGTGCGGAGAAAGACGAGTATTCCATGCACTCGTTTGGAGCTGTCTTTGCCGAAGTGCAGGTAGACCCCGACTTTGGCGAAGTGCGAATCCAGCGCATTGTCGGCGCTTACGGCGTCGGCAATATCCTGAACGCCAAGACGGCCCGGAGTCAGCTGCTGGGCGGCATCGTGTTCGGGGTCGGCATGGCGCTGTTGGAAGAGACCGTGCCTGACCTTCGGACGGGCCGGGTGATGAACGCCGACCTAGCTGAGTACCATGTCCCGGTCAATGCCGACGTTCCCGAGATCGACATCACATTTGTCCCGGAAACCGATCCGTTCATCAATCCTCTGGGCGTCAAAGGCGTCGGTGAGATCGGCATTACCGGCACGGTCGCAGCAATCGCCAATGCCGTCTATCATGCCACAGGTCGCCGCGTCCGCGATCTGCCGATTACGCTGGACAAGGTGACGGGGCTGGCGTAAGAAAAAACCTCACCCGGAAACAAGTTTCCACCCTCTCCTTATTAAGGAGAGGGTCACGGTTTGCCGTGGGTAGGGTTCTAACGGATGCCGGTTTGGAGCTAACTTATGAAAGAACTTGGAGAAATCGTTGCGGCCTGGGAAACACTCTGCGCCGAAGGCCGGGAAGCCGTGCTGGCAACGGTCGTTCAGGTTAGCGGCTCGACATACCGGCGGCCCGGCGCACGGATGCTGCTGGCAGGCGAAGGGCGGCTGGCTGGGTCGGTCAGCGGCGGCTGCTTGGAAGGCGACTTAGTCAAAAAAGCCCAGTGGCACACACGCAATGGGGCGGCGTTGGTCACTTATGACTCAACTGATGAAGACGACGTTGTATGGGGCTTTGGGCTGGGCTGCAACGGTGTCGTGCAGGTGCTTTTGGAACGGGTCTCGGCGGACACGCCTGGCCCGCTGCGCCTGCTGCGAAGCGTTCTGCAAAGCCGTCAGCCGGGCGTCACTGCCACAGTCATTGGGGGCGAGGAAGCGGCGATTGGTCAGCGCCTGCTGCTGATGCCCGGCGGCAGGCAGGAGAGCACTCTTGCAAGCACGGAACTGCAAGCGCAGGTGCGGGAAGACGCCCAAATGGTGCTTGTGGCCCAAGAGTCGCGGACGCAGACATACACGCTGCCGAGCGGTGCGGCAGCGACGGTGTTTCTGGAAGCGGTCCTGCCGCCGCTGCCGCTGGTCATTTTTGGCGCAAACCACGATGCTTTGCCGCTCGTGCGTCTTGCCAAAGAGCTGGGCTGGCATGTCACCGTCGCCGATGTGCGCGGAATACAGCCGCGCCCGGAGCGGTTTCCCAGCGCGGATGCGGCTTTGGCCGGTTCGGCGGAAGCCTTGTGCAGCAAAATCGGCTGGAACACGCAGACGGCGGTGGTTGTGATGACCCACAACTACCCGGACGACAAGCGTGTGCTGCGGCACCTGCTGAACACGCCTGCGTTCTACATCGGCCAGCTTGGGCCGAAGGCACGAACGGAGCGTCTGCTGGCGGAAATCAGTGACGACGGGTTCACCATCACCGACGCGCACCGAAACCGTCTGCATGGCCCGGTCGGGCTGGACATTGGAGCAGACACACCGGAGCAGATTGCGCTGTCCATTGTCGCTGAGGTGCAGGCGACGCGGACGGGGCGGACAGGGAAAGTCCTGCGCGAGCGGCGCGGTTCGCTGCATCCGCATCCTGCCGCTCTGCTGACATCCGGGCTGCTCACCGAACAAGCACAATGCGCGATTCCAAGCTAGAGGCTTCCGAGAAAAACATCGGCCTTGTTCTGCTGGCGGCAGGCGGCTCCCGGCGGCTGGGGACGCCTAAGCAGCTTCTCCCGGACGCCGAGGGCAGGACGCTGGTACGGCGTGCGGCGGAAACCGCGCTCGGCTCCAGCTGCCGCCCTCTCGTTGCCGTTTTAGGCGCGTCGGCTGACGCTGTTGAAGCCGAGATAGCCGGCCTGCCTCTAGCCGTCGCCGTCAATCCCGACTGGCAGACGGGGATGGCTTCCTCGCTTCGCACCGGGTTAACTGCGCTTATGCAGACCGGCAGCAATTTAGATGCCGTCGTTGTCATGCTTTGCGATCAGCCCCAAGTTTCCCCCACCCTGCTGGACTCTCTCGTCGCGGCCTACGCCGACACGGGCCATGAACTCGTTGCCTGTGAGTATGGCGGCGTTTTAGGTGTCCCCGCACTGTTTGGATTGGCCCTTTTCCCGGCGCTGCTATCCCTGACCGGCGATGAAGGCGCACGCCGGGTCATCAAATCCTACTCCGGTCCCCTCACCCGCGTTCCTTTTCCCAATGGGGTGCTTGACATTGACACGCCGCAGGACCTCCAGCGCCTCGCAGCTCAAGTAAAGCATACAGTTTGACATTTGTCGCAAAACGCCCTATACTGAGTTTCAGTTTAACGCGCGAGTGCCGATGAAGGAGCGAACTTCTGTTGAAGACACTTTTACCTAAAGCAGCGATGCTGACCACTCTTGCTGCGGCATTGAGTGTGGCTCTTCTTGCTGTTCCGGGATATTCTGCGGGGCCGGGAGCCGTCAAGCAGGCATCAGGCTTTGGCAAGCTGCCGCTGCAATTTGAGGCTAATCAGGGACAGTCCGGCAAAGCAATCCGGTTTCTTGCACATGGGCCGGGCTACTCTTTGTTCCTCAAGCCGGCAGAAGCCGTGTTTGTCTGCAGCCGGAAAACACCGACCGTCATCAAAATGCGGCTTGTGGGTTCAAACCCAGCCGCGCCAATGACCGGTGAAGAACCATTGTCAGGTCGGGTGAACTACCTTTCGGGGTCTGACCCAAAGCAGTGGGTGACAAATGTCGCGACCTATCAGCGCGTCAAGGCTGCCGGCGTTTACAAAGGCATTGATTTAGTTTACTACGGCACACGCTCACAGATTGAGTACGATTTTGTCGTCAAGCCGGGGTCCAACCCAAGCGCGATCAAGCTTGCGATGGCTAATCCGGCTCAGGCAAAAATCGATCAAGATGGCACTCTGACTCTCTCAACAGCAAATGGGCAACTGCGCTGGAAGGCACCAGTCGTCTACCAAACCAACATGGCGGGTCGCCGAGTTCCTGTTGCCTCAAAGTACTTCCAGGACAGCCGCCGCCAAATTGGCTTTCGGGTCGGCAAATATGATCCAAGCAAGCCGCTCGTGATCGACCCGGTCGCAACCTACGTCACGTATCTCGGCGAAACAGAAGATGAATCCAGTTATGCCATCGCCGCCGACGCGGCAGGCTGCGCCTATGTCACCGGCAACGCTTCCTTTGCTCCCTTTCCAATTACCACTGGAAGCTATCAGACAAACGGCAGCGGCGTCTTCGTCAGCAAGTTCAATGCGTCAGGCACAGCCCTAATCTATTCTACTTACATTGGTAATTACGGCTCAAACACCGGTTATGGAATTGCCGTGGACAGTCACGGAGATGCCTGCGTCACCGGTCAGGTCCATTCAGGGTTCCCAACAACGGCAGGCGCTTACCAAGCGACCTCCTCGCTCGGCGGCGCTTTCGTGGCGGAACTGGACCCTACCGGCTCGTCTTTGCTGTATTCAACCTATCTGACTAACGACTACACCGCTTGGGGCAGCAGCCTGGCCGTGGACTCTTCCGATGACATCTGGATGACAGGTGCAGCGGGCGGCAGCTTCCCGGTTACAGCCGGCGGACTCTCCACCGGCGGCGGCATTGTAGCGAAAATCGATCCCACTCAAAGCGGGAGTGCCTCTTTGATTTATGCGACTCACTTGGGCGGCACCAGCCTTAATGGCGATGCGGGTCTGGGAATTGCCGTAGATGGTGCGGGGAACGCCTATGTCGGCGGGCAGACCACATCGTCCGATTTCCCGACAACGTCCGGCGCTTACCAGCCTCATTTTGGGGGCGGCAGAAGCTTCGGCAACACCAAGTACGGGCCGTTTTACGAGGGCGAAGGCGATGGTTTCGTCACCAAGTTCAGCCAGACGGGAACAATCCTTTACTCAACCTATCTCGGAGGCGTTGGTGATGACTTAGTGCGTGCCATTGCTGTCGATGCTCAGGGAAGCGCTTATGTCACAGGGGTCACCAGCTCTAATAACTTCCCAATCACGTCCGGGGTGTATTCTCCCGGACAAGGCGGCGGCACTTTTGTCACAAAGCTGAACCCAAGTGGATCTGCCTTGGTGTATTCCACCTACATCGGTGGTCCTGGACAAACTCAAGGCATTGCCGTAGACACGTCCGGCGATGCCTTTCTGACGGGCTGGACCAATTATCCTGTAACCGTAACCTCAGATGCTTATCAGAGCGTCTTTGGCGGCGGCGGAACGGACAGCTACGAGGGAGATGGCTTTCTGGAAGAGATTAATCCTGCAGCGACCCATCTCCTTTATGAAACCTATCTTGGCGGATCGCGGGACGATGCCTGCTACGGCATCGCAGTGGACCCTGCCGGTGATGTTTATGTCGCGGGGAAGACGTTCTCAAACAACTTGCCCGTGACACCAAATGCGTTCCAGACAGTCTTTGGGAACGGACCAACAGTGGATATTTACCATGACTACGGGGATGTTTTTTTGGCAAAGTTCGTGGGGAACTCTTTGGTGCCAAGCATTAACTCGCTTTCCGGCACCCCAGCCGGATTAAGTCCGGCCTCGGCAAGCGCGGGCGGGCCTGGGTTTCTGCTGACAGTCTCCGGCACCAACTTCAGCCCTGGCGCTGTCCTCAGCTTTGGCGGAACGCCGCTTGCGACAACCGTTGTCACCGCAACAACAGCAACCGCCAGTGTTCCGGCAGCACAGATCGCTAGTGCGGGAACAGCAGCCGTCATTGTCACCAACCCCGCTCCCGGCGGGGCAGCTTCCAACTCGGCTCCTTTTATTGTTGCATCGCCAGTCTCGGCTTGGCGTGCCTTGCAGGTCGCGGCAGGTTCCAGCGGCAAAATGCACGTCCTTTGGGACAATGCTGATGGGCGGGCTTCGATTTGGAACTACACGCAGGCCACCGGCGGGTTCGCCCAAAACACTTATGGACCGTATGGCGGCTGGTCCGCAGTCAGCATTGCTGACGGTCCCGACGGCCTGACGCGCGTTTTGTGGGACAACACCAACGGCACCGCGTCTGTGTGGAGCCTCAACAATGTCACCGGACAGTTCGGACAGTTCTCCTTCGGCCCCTACCCCGGATGGACCGCCAAAACCCTCAGCGTCGGCCCCGACAACACCACGCACGTTCTTTGGACCAACACCAACGGCACCGCATCTGTGTGGAACTACAACGCCCAAACCGGAGCCTTCACCCAGAACAGCTTTGGCCCCTATCCGGGATGGACGGCAGCCGCAATGGCCGACGGCCCGGACGGGCAGACGCGCCTGTTGTGGGACAACACCAACGGCACGGCCTCTATTTGGAGCCTCAGCAGCGCGTCAGGCACCTTCACCCAGTTCTC
>CAXTER010000104.1:0-15625 GCA_964243345.1 uncultured Armatimonadales bacterium | reverse complement strand
GGCCGTATCATTCAGATTTCCTCACGGGCAGGACACCGGGGCGAAGCGCGTCATGCGGGCTACGCGGCGTCGAAGGCGGCGCAGATGAGCCTCGTCAAATCACTGGCGGTGGAACTGGCGGCGTCCGGCATCGGGTGTTTCGGAATTGCGCCGGGCTGGACGGAAACGGATATGGCTTCGGAAGCATTAGCCGAGCGCGGCGAGCAGATCCGGGCAGAAATACCGCTTGGCCGCGTCGCACTGCCCGCCGACATTGCCGCGCTGGCCGGCTTTTTAGTCTCGGACGCCGCTGGGTATCTATCAGGTAACACGATAGATGTCAACGGCGCATCATACCTACGATAGTTGTGAGAATCACCAAAGGAGCAGAAAATGGCACATATTAACGGGCGCAAGGCGCTCATTGTTTGGGGCGGGTGGGA
Source organism: uncultured Armatimonadales bacterium (assembly GCA_964243345.1). Classification (GTDB taxonomy): domain Bacteria; phylum Armatimonadota; class Armatimonadia; order Armatimonadales; family Capsulimonadaceae; genus JANXMY01. The sequence continues at coordinate 15,203 of CAXTER010000104.1, read as the reverse complement.
CGGTCATCAGCCGCAGCAGGTCGCAGAGATTTTTGAGCGGGAACTCAAAGACAAAGGCTTTGACGTAGAAGTCTCAGACACGCTGGATGCCTACAAAGACGGCGACAAGCTGAAGCAGCTATCGCTGATTGTCCCAGTATGGACAATGGACACGATTACGCGCGAGCAGCTCACACCGTTGCTGGACGCGGTCAAAAGCGGGGTAGGGATCGCCGGCTGCCATGGCGGCATGTGCGATTCGTTCCGCGTGGAAACTGAGTACCAGTTTATGACCGGCGGGCAGTGGGTCGCGCATCCCGGCAATGACGGCGTGGATTACACGGTGCGGATTACCGACCCCAGCCACTTTATCACAGCAGGCTCGCCCTCCGAGTTTCCGGTCAAGAGCGAGCAGTATTACCTGCATGTTGACCCGGCGAACAAGACACTGGCCGTGACCAAGTTCCCCACCGCTGACGGTCCGCACGTTCCAAACGGCGAGTTCGACATGCCGGTCATTTGGACCAAATACTACGGCGAGGGCCGGGTTGCGTACAACTCACTAGGCCATCACGCCGACATTGTCGCTCAAACAGAGGTGCTGCCGCTCATGGTGCGCGGGATGCTGTGGGCCGCCCATGCGGAAGACGCGGCTTAACTAAAATTATTGAATTATTTTTGCAGAAGGCTTGACAAGCGCAAAAACACACGGGTAATATAGCCCCCATCACGAAGTTTCAGAAAGGAGCAGCCGAGGACAATGATTACCGCCTATGACATACCCAAAACCGCCGAGCGTTTTCAGTCTGACCACACAGGTCGCAGACTGACACGCGCCGTCGCCCAGTCCCCCAATTCGGCTGCTTCCTTTGATGGAGGTCTCTTCTTCTAACACGCTCTCAATTCGTGTCCCTGAGAAAAAAGACGCTCCCGCAAAGGCTTAACGCCAAGCGGGAGGCGTCTTTTTCTTTTTCCATCTCAGGAGGACACGACCGATGACCAACGACATCACGTTATTTGACGACAACGAATTGCTTGACCCAGATGCCCCCACGCCGCCGCTGTGTCTGGTGCATTATTTTGGAGCGACCGGACAGGGGCCGCCCCCGTCAACGCAAAAAGGCCGCATTGCCGAACGGCACGGCAATTTGATTATCTTGGAGTTTGCCCCACCGCCGAAGGCTGAGTTGGGCAGGCCGCGCAAATACTCTCCGCGAAAAGTGGCTGACACGCTCTTTTTGCTGTTATTGCTAATCAGTGCAGCAGCCTGCGTGGCGGCTTTTCGGTTTTAGTGAAGTAAGAACAAAGCAAAAAGAATAAAGCAAAAGAACAAGCACAAAAAGCATGACGTTCGGGCCGGAGCGCATGGGTTATCCACCTTTCGGACACGGCAGTTCGGGAGAACTGCGCCGGGTGAAAAAGCCCGGTTCCATTTCCCAGCGCACATTTGCCTGAGCCGATGCAAGACATTTAGATGCAAGACATTTATAGGAGACTCACATGGGAAGCGTAGCTCAGAGGTTAGAGCGCGATCCGTTTTCCGCCCCTTGCCTGCACCCTAAGCGTGGGCCGATGGATAATGGTTATCACTCATAATGGCGAGGTCGGAGGTTCGATTCCTCCCGCTTTCCACCCAACAAGACAACCGAATAAGATTATAGGTTCGGGCCGGAGTGTCTGGGTTATCCTTCTACGATATGCTCCCAGCACGTCAATTTGCCAGAACCAACCGATTCGAACTCAATAGGGGGCATAGCTCAATTGGTAGAGCAGATTCATCGCCGTACCCTTGCCCAGTCTGGGCCGAAGGATAATGATTATCGGGTCATCGGTTCGAATCCGATTGCCTCCATGACAACTGAATAGAGACGAAGATATTAGCGGTTCGGGCCGCAGTGCTTGGGTTACCATTTGTTAAATGATTGCTCGCAAGAGCGGCAGGCGACAACCTGCTTCACCCCAGGCACAACATTTGCCTGAACCACTAATGAAGAGCGTAGCTCAGCAGCAGAGCACATGATGGCCGAAAGGCCATATCCGTTTCCTCACCCTTGCCCGGTTTCCGGGCCGATTGGCAACGGTTATCCATACTCGTGGTGTCGCAGGTGCAAGTCCTGCCGCTCTTCATTGAACGCCGGGGGTGTAGAAACCCCCGGCAAGGAAGCGTCCTGCGGACGAAGATTGAGCCGAAGTAGGCTTCTCCCTGTCCGAAGGACACTTCCTGCCGGGGGTTTCTACACCCCCGGCACCCTTGTGACACAGACGGGCCGAAGTGTTTGGGTTATCAACTCCTAATTGATTGGCTACTGCCAGTTCCCAAACACACACCTTGCCTGTCCGGCACTTGCCCCTTTGGGGCCGAAAGGAGATAAAACAATGACGTATCTGAAGACAGTTTTGAACAAGAAGAAGACGCCGCAGAGCCAGCCGATTCCCGGTGCGGCGATGGTCCCAAACAGCGCCGGGGGATACACGTTCGCCGTGGATGACTGGACGCGGCTGGCACGGTTCTTGGTTTTGGGAAGCGAAGGCGGCTCGTACTACGCGACGGAGCGGACGCTGTCGCTGGAAAATGCGGACGCTGTGAAGCGGTGCATCGGCCTAGACGGGCCGCGTGTCGTGCGCGAGATTGTCGCCGTGTCGGAAGCAGGACGTGCGCCGAAGAACGATCCGGCGCTGTTTGCCCTGGCGATGTGCGCGTCGTTTGGCAATGAGGACACCCGGCGTCGGGCACTGGCGGCTTTGCCGACTGTCGCCCGGATTGGGACGCACTTGTTCCACTTCGCCGAGTATGTGGACGGGATGCGTGGGTGGGGGCGCGGTCTGCGTCAGGCAGTCGGCAACTGGTACGCCCAGATGCCTGCCGACAAGCTGGCGTATCAGGCCGTCAAGTACGGGCAGCGGGACGGCTGGAGCCACCGGGACCTGCTGCGCTTGTCCCACCCAAAGCCGGAAACGGAGCAGCATTTCGCGCTCTACCACTGGCTGACGCAGGGATGGGAATCGGTGGGTGAGATGCCGCACCCGGATGCCGCCCTGCGGCTGGTCTGGGCGGCGGAGCGGGCGAAGACGGCGCAGTCGGCGGCGCAGATGACTGGCCTGATCCGAGACTACCGCTTGCCGCGTGAAGCAGTCCCGACCCAGTGGCTCAAGGAGCCGTCGGTTTGGGAAGCCCTGCTGGAAGAGATGCCGCTGACGGCGCTCATCCGTAATCTGGCAACGCTGACGCGGATCGGCCTGCTGACGCCGGGCAGCGACACGGCCCGGAAGGTTACGGCGGAAGTGGCAAGCGAAGGCCGGCTGCGGAAGGCACGGGTGCATCCCATCGCCGTTCTGTCTGCGCTGAAGACTTACGCTCAGGGACATGGCGAACGCGGCGGAAATAGCTGGGAGCCGGTGCCTGCCGTGGTGGACGCGCTGGACGCGGCGTTCTATGCGTCGTTCGGCAGCCTCACGCCGACCGGCAAGCGCTGGCTGCTGGCGCTTGACGTGTCCGGCTCAATGGCAAGCGGCCAAATCGCCGGTGTACCAGGCCTCACGCCGCGTGTTGCCAGCGCGGCGATGGCCCTGATTACGGCGGGAACGGAGACGCAACATCAGTTCATGGCGTTCTCGACAAAGTTCATGCCGCTCCGTATCAGCCCGCGTCAGCGGCTGGACGACGTGCTGAAGATGACCGATGGCTTGCCGTTCTCCGGGACGGACTGCGCTTTGCCGATGGTCTGGGCGCTGAAGAACCGCGTGGCGATGGATGTGTTCGTTGTCTACACGGATTCGGAGACGTGGGCCGGAACCATTCAGCCGGTTCAGGCCCTGCGCCAGTACCGGGAGCAGATGGGCATTCCGGCCAAGCTCATCGTCTGCGGCCTGGTTTCGAACTCGTTCACGATTGCGGACCCGGATGATGCAGGGATGATGGATTGCGTCGGATTTGATACAGCCACGCCAACCGTAATGAGCGACTTCGCTGTCGCATGAGAAGACCTCACCCCAGGACTACGTCCTGACCCTCTCCTTCTTAAGGAGAGGGTGGCAGCTTGCTGCCGGGTGAGGTCCCTCTTTTCTGATTTACCAGCCGCGGCTTGCCATCAGCTCTTCTTTGGGCAGGGTGCTGATATTAATGCCGACCATCGGCTCACCGATGTCGCGGGACACTTCGGCGACAATCTCCGGGTTGTCGAAGTGCGTGGTGGCATCCACAATGGCCTTTGCGCGGAGCTTTGGATCGCCCGACTTGAAGATGCCGGAGCCGACAAAGACCGTTTCCGCACCGATTTGGCGCATCAGCGCCGCGTCCGCCGGGGTTGCAATGCCGCCGGCGCTGAAGTTCGGCACGGGCAGCTTGCCGGTGCGATGGACTTCCAAAATCAATTCGTAAGGTGCGCCTAAATTCTTGGCTTCCGTCATCAGCTCTTCCACCGGCGCGGCCTGAATGCGCCGGATGTCCCGAAGAAGAGTCCGCATGTGGCGCACAGCCTCAATGACGTTGCCGGAACCCGCCTCGCCTTTGGTGCGAATAAGTGCCGCGCCCTCGCCGATGCGGCGCAGCGCTTCGCCGAGATCACGGCAGCCGCAGACAAACGGCACCTTGAAGTCGTGCTTGTAGATGTGGAACATGTCGTCGGCAGGGGTCAGCACTTCGGACTCGTCAATGAAGTCCACGCCGAGCGCCTGCAAAATCTGCGCTTCCGCGAAGTGGCCGATCCGCGCTTTCGCCATGACCGGGATTGTGACCACGTCCATGATCTCTTTGATCATCTTGGGGTCGGACATACGGGCGACGCCGCCCTCGCGCCGGATATCTGCCGGGACACGCTCAAGCGCCATGACCGCGACTGCGCCTGCCTCTTCCGCAATAATCGCCTGCTCCGGGTTAATAACGTCCATGATGACGCCGCCCTTCAGCATTTCCGCCAGACCCACTTTGGTCTGCCAGGTAGATTTCTGCTCGATCAGTCCATGCCCATTTAATCTTTGCTCATTTGCCATTTTGCTGCCGTCCTTCTAAAATTACAAGTAACTTGCTCGGACCATAATTCTACCCGAAAAGATTAGGATTATGGCTCCGTTCGGTTTGTATTATGGCTATCACTGCAGAAGCCAATGGAAGTGGGCGGTCCCGCTGTCAGGCGTCCCAGTACAGCTTGCTGGCACAAGCGCCGCTCGCGGCTGCTGTAACAGGCTGGACACCAAGAGGAATAGGAGATGGTGTGAAAGATTTGGAAGGATAAATCTCTTTGGGGCAGTTAAAATACGGCCGAACAATCAGGCAGCAAAAGGAACAGGCAGCATGTTCCCTTCTTATAGCTCCCGCCGGTACTCATACGCTTGGATGAGCGTTGCCTGATCGGCGTAGTCTAAATCGCCGCCGACTGGCATTCCGTGGGCAATGCGGGTGACACGGACGCCGAACGGTTTCAAAAGGCCGGCGACGTAAAGCGAAGTCGTATCGCCCTCAACAGTCGGGTTGGTGGCGAGGACAATTTCTTCGACCTTCGGTTCGCCGTCCGACACGCGCTGCTGCAAGTCTCGTATCTGGAGCTTGTCCGGGCCGACACCATCCATTGGCGAGATGACTCCCTGCAAGACATGGTAAACGCCCTTGAACTCGCCGGTCTTTTCCATCGCAATGAGATCGCGCGGCTCGGCGACAACGCAGATTTTGGCATGGTCCCGGCGCGGGTCGGCGCAGATGTCGCAGATGTCGCCTTCGGAATAGTTATGGCAGATTTTGCAGAACTTGATGCTGCTTTTGATCGTCACGAGTGCGTCTGCCAGCGCCCGCGCTTCTTCTTCGGGCAGGCGCATGACATGGAACGCCAGCCGCTGGGCGCTTTTTGGGCCGATGCCAGGGAGCTTTTCGAATTCACCGACCAGACGTGCCAGCGGCTTGGGATAATAAACTGCCATAAAAACTTTCCGCGAGCAAACCAGACAAGTGATAAAGGGCGAACACCCAATAAAGGGCGAACACCCAATAAAGGGCGAACACCCAATAAAGGGCGAACACGAGGTTCGCCCCTACGGGTAACATTTGGAGGTAGGGTGCGAACCTTGTGTTCGCCCCCATCAGCGCTTTGCTTGTTAGAACAATCCGCCCAGCCCGCTGCCGCTGCCCATGCCGGCGGGCATGACGCTTTTTAACCGCTCCTCGCGCATGGCATTGGCTTTGTCCACAGCCTCACGCACGGCCAGCGTCACTAAGTCCTCTAACGCTTCGACATCTTCAGGGTCAACGACTTCTTTGGCAATTTTGACCGTCAGGATGTCGGCTTTGCCGGTCGCCGTGACTTTGACCAGCCCGCCCCCGGCTTGGCCTTCCACCCGCGCTTCGTCAAGTTCGGCTTCCACCTTTTGCGCGTCTTCCATTGCCTTCTGCGCCTGCTTCATCAAGTCGCCGAGGCCGCCCGGCATTTTTCCAAAAGGGTTATTCGCCATTTTTGTTCACCTTTTCTTTAGCTCTTATAATCAGCTTTTGAGTGTTACTTCGTCATCGTCGAGCAGGCGACCACCGAAGACGGCGATCACTTCGTCCACAAATGGGCTTGGCTTCTCCTGAACGGGAGCCGCAGCTTCCCGCAGTTGGACCGCCGGCATAAGCGCCGCTTTTTCCTGCGCCGCTCCCACCGGCACGGCAGCGCCTCGGAGCATTGCCTTGACCCGGTAGGTGCCGGCCTCGACGCCGAGCGTTTTGTTGACCGCCTCTTCCAAAAGCTGTTTACCCCGTTCGTTGCCTTCCAGCTTGTCTACGGACGCCGAGCTTGGAAACTGGATCAAGATTGTGCTGCCGCTCAGAGAAAACGGCTCGCCTTCACGCAGGAACGCGGCGGTGGCGGGGCGAATGCTCATGCGATTGACAACTTCCTGCCAGGATTTTTTCAAACGCAGCAGCTCCGGCGGCGTGTCGGCAGAAGGCGCAGGCTTAACCGGCATCGGCGGGGGCGCTTCAAACGCCACCTGCTGGACTTGGAGCAGGTCCTCCAAAGGCGCATCCTCGTCCCCTGGCGCGTCATCTTCGGCAGAAACGACAATGGCGCTCGGCAGCTGGTCTAGGTCTTCGTCGCCCGGCACGAGCGCGTAGGCATTTCCGTCGTCTTCATCGTCCGCTAGGTCTGAAAGTTCTGCGTCGGCAAGCGGCGGCGGCATATCGTAGGGAACAGCCGCTTCTATCGGCTGCTCCGCAGCAAAGGGGGGCGGAGCTGCAGGAACCGGAGCGGCGAGGGCATCAATCGCTTGAACTGCCGTCATAGGAACAGGCATAGGAACAGGCATGAACATTGGGGCTGAGGCCGCAGGTACGGACACTGGGCTAGGGGGCGCGGCCTGTGACGGCAGGCGCATCAGGCGCAGCAGGGATATTTCCAAAATGAGGCGGTGCTGGTTGGAGCGCTTGGTTTCCTGCTCCGCCGCCGTCAGCGTTTCCAGCGCCTTCAGCAGATCGGCTGGTGCGAACCGGGCCGCCTGCGCTCGCAGCTCTTGGCTGTCGTCCAAATCGCCTGCTGAGGCGGGAACTGCGCCGACGCCGACAAACAGCATGTCCCGGAACCTGTCGGCCAAACTCTTCAAGAACTGCCGGACATCTTTGCCGCTTTCCAGCACACTCCCGGCCAGTCCAAATGCTCCGGCGGCATCCGAGTCAGCAATGAGCATGACCACTTGCCGCAGCACATCCTCGTCAATCGTTCCCAGCACAACCGTGACATCTTTAACTGTGACGTGCTGACGCTCATACGCCAGCACTTGTTCCAAAAGCGAAAGCGAGTCACGGTACGAGCCGTCGGCGGCGCGGGCGATTTGGGTGATGGCGGCGGCATCGGCTTTGACGCCCTCGGCTTTCAGCACGTCAGCCAGACGCGCCGAAATCTGAGCAACAGAGCCGCGCTTGAACTCGTACACCTGGCAGCGGGACGCAATCGTAATCGGCAGTTTTTCAAGCTCTGTCGTTGCCAGCACAAAGACGACCCGGTCCGGCGGCTCTTCCAGCGTCTTCAGAAACGCATCCATTGCATCCCGTGAAAGCTGATGGGCCTCGTCAATGATATAGACTTTGTAGCGGCCTTCCATCGGCGGAAACTTGATGGAAGCGACTAAATCGCGCACATCGTCCACTTTGCCGTGCGAGGCCGCGTCCATCTCTAAAACGTCCACAAACGAGGACGCGGCGATAGACTTGCACGGCCCGCAGACGCCGCACGGCTCCGGGGTGGGGGCGGTGTAGCTGCCGTCCGGCCCGATGCAGTTCAGGGCTTTTGCCAAGATGCGGGCGCAGGTCGTTTTTGCCGTCCCGCGCGTTCCCGTAAATAGATAGCCGGAAGCAACGCGCCCCGCCTGAATGGCATTGCGAAGCGTAGTCGTGACATGTTCCTGCCCAACCACATCTTCAAACGTCTGAGGCCGGTATTTTCGATAAAGGGAGATGTAGGCCATACTGGGTTATTATACCCCAGGCCAAGCCCAAAAGATTTTTGTCCGCTTCGGTGCCTGAGCGTAGATAACAAAGTGAAAGGAGCCGCATTTATGGACAGTGACCGGCAGTTACTTCGTCAGTTCACACAGCACAATTCTCAGCAGGCATTCGCCGCGCTCACGGCCCGTTACCTCAGCCTTGTCTATTCCACCTGCCGCCGGGAGCTGGACGACGCGAGTTTAGCCGAAGACGTCACTCAGGCTGTCTTTCTGATTCTGGCCCGCAAAGCGCCCACCCTGCGCCGGGAAGTTGTGCTGTCCGGCTGGCTGTTTCAGACAGCCCGGTTCGCCGCCCGCAACGCCCGCCTTCAAGAAGCGCGGCGCAAAGCCACGGAAGGTAAAGCCGCCGACACGCTCAGGGAGCAGCAGATGAACACCGAAGACGCCGCCTGGACCGAGGTTGAGCCGCTTCTTAATCAATCGCTGGCCGCTCTGCGGGACGGCGAGCGTGAATGCGTCCTGCTGCGCTTCTTCCAGGGCATGACCTTTGCCGAAGCCGGCGCAGTGCTTGGCGTATCTGAAGAAGCCGCCCGCAAGCGCTTTTCGCGGGCCTTAGACAAAATGCGCCAAATCTTCGTCAAAAACGGCGTCATCGTCCCCGCCGCCGCGCTCACTGTCCTGCTGACTGCCCACGCCGCCAAAGCCGCGCCTGCGGGTCTTGCACCTGCCATCGCTCAGTCCACTTCCGGCGTTTTGGCCGGACACATCAACGCGGGCCTGACCGGCCCGCATGTCTACAAACTCTCGGAAGGAGTATTAAAAGCCATGAAAATTGCACAAGTGAAAGTCGCCGTGGGCATCACCGCCGCAGTTGTTGGTGTCAGTATTTACGCAGTTACCCAAGTGATAGGTCAACCTGCGGCAATGCCTGGCCACTTGCTTCAGCAAGTCCCTGGTAAAACAGTCACGGCCACTCAAATCGCCGAGCGCTGCCGTGCCGCCTACGCCGACTTGAAAACCTATCAAGTCACTGCAACAGTGACAACGCATTATGTGACTGTTGCTGACGGGCAAACCTCCGCCTCTCACACTTCCGCCACTATTCAGTTTGTGAGACCAGGAAAAATCCATGCCGAAGGAACAGATATGGATGGATATGCTTATGCTTATGTGTCCGACGGCACGGAAACGGCAGAAACAAACCGTTCCATTAACGGCGCATGGCGTCGGGACAAGAACCCGGAAATGGCGGTTGCCAGCGTCACTGGAATTGCCGCCGGGGCCGCCACGACGATCCCCGCATTGCTGCTGAATGCAAACATGGGAACACCTTTGGTGTTGAGTCTCTCCGGCGATTTAGTCGACCCAGAAGTGCGGGAAGACGCGATAGGAGGGCATCTTTGCTATATATTGACTGCCCACTCTGTTTCCATCACGCAAAGCACGACTCAATCCTTGTGGATCGACAAAAAGACATTTCTTGTGCGTCGTTACATCTCTGACTTCGACAACGTGGCGCGAACTTTTTTCATTGGCGGCAGGAAGCAAACTATCCCAGCTATGAACTCTCACAGCGAGGAGAACTTCACAAACGAGCGTCTAAACGAGACCATTCTTGACAGCGCGTTTGCGCTGCCGCCGGTGCAGTGAATGTTAATTCTCTCACGCAAGAAAACCCGGCTAATCAGCAGGCCGATTAGCCGGGTCGTTCATGGCATGACCATCTAGCATCCGTGCATAGGGTTTACCCACACAAGCAGTGTACCATAAGAATAGCCCGCGCAAACAATTTTGCGTGGGCTTTTTATTTGGCAGCGCCCGAACGTGAGCATTGTTCCAGGAGGAGAGGGGCAGGGCTATTGGACTCATGCGTTAAAACGCACGGCTAATCAGCGCGGACGCTACAAAACACCGCTACGCGGGGTTAAGACAAAGTCAACAAAAAGATGATCTCAGTGCCGCGCCTTCCAGGTCTGCCCTCCGGGTAGCCAGCGCTGCCAGTGCAAAAGTGGATTCTTCTTAGCGTCTGCGCTAGTTAGCCGTGCGTTTTAACGCATGGGTTCTAAAGAAACAGCTCATGTTAGGCTTTTGCCTCACATGAGCTGGTTACTGAAATGATTACTTTTGATGGGCTGCCACGGACACACACGGGCCACGGCCCTTAGCGCTGCTGCGTTCCCACCCTGACGCGGTTCGGTTGTCGTCCGTTGCGCCGGGGCAGTCCACCAGAAGCATTATACCCGGCAAGACAAATTAGTTGACGTGTCTAATTGAAGTCTTTTTCGCCTTTGCCCAAAATGTCGTCGCGGGTCAGCGTATAAGTTTTCGACAAATAGCGCAGGCCGGCAATCGGTGTCACGAAGCTGGGCAGCAGCGTCTTGCCGTCGGAGACGACTAAATAGCGCGGGTCAGTGATGCCTTCGCCCAGCCATCCAATACGGTCTTGGACCTGAATCGGCGTGTCGTTTGGGTCGTTCGGCATAAACCAGACAGTGACTGTATACGACGGCGCTTTGAACGAGTACATATCCGGGTCCTGGCTCATATCGATCTTGCGGCCCTGGTCGCCGCCGATTTTGCCGCCGCGCACCGAAACCGCATCCTGCATGATGGTCACGCCGGGGTCAACGGCGCTGTTCAGGGTGTAGCTTTGGATGACAGGCCGGACATAACCTTTGTCTTCCAAGATGATCTCAATGCGGGCACCGTCCACCGGCCCGAAAGTGCGCTCGCCGGTTTCGAGCGTGAACTTTGTCGCGCCAATGACGTTGATTTTGCCCTTCAGCACAAAGACTTTTGGGGCGACTCGGACAAGCTCCGGCTGGAAGTCCATGTTGACCGGCGTTTTATCGTCAACGGGCCGGTACTTCATGCGCCCGGTCAATTCGTCATATTGTTTCTGGGCGATCTGAAGGTCCTGCTGCTCGGCGTAGTCGCTGGCCCCTTTCTTTTGAAGGAGCTGCTGATGGATTGTCAGGCACTGCTTCCACTGGGCAAGCGCGGCGGGAATGTTGCCTTCCGCTTCCAGTGCGTGCGCGTAGCCGTGGCCGACCGTCATCACGCCTTTGTCGACTTTGTCGAAGTTCGTCTGGTCGCTTAGGTCTTGAGAAGCGGTCTTGACGACTTGCCAGCCTTCCGCAAAGGAGTCTGCCGACTTGGGATAATCGGCGATCTTGCGGAAGTAATGCACGAACGCTTCATCGGAATACAAATCCGGCTCATCGGGATTGTTGACAATGCCTTCTTTAATCAGCGCCAGCGACAATGGGATATAGCGCCGGTCGGACCGCTCCTGCGTGTCGGTAAAGTTGTAGTCCATGTGCCATGCGCCGGTCTCATAAACATCAATTTGGTGCGGGTCAAGCCAGGTAATGACACGAATGAGGGGCATGATGGCAGCGTAATCGCCGTTATGGAAGAACTCATCGGTACGGACCCAGAGCATTCCGGCGACGGCTTCCCGGAAGCCGGTGAACGCGCCCAAAGCAAACTCGACCGGCAGGTTCTTGCCGGCCTCGGCTACACTTTTAGAAGGAGCGTAGTTCTTTTGGTAAATCGGATCAATCCGGGATTGCAGAAACGCTACGGGAATAAAAAGCAAAAGAGCGGCAATTAAAATTTGTATGCGTCGTGATTGAGAGTTCATAGGGAAAGATTAAACCTCTCGGCGGTCAAAGATGACTGTTCCCGCCATCAGCAGGATCGCCGTATAAATCAAAGCGTAAATCACCGAAAGGCCAATATAGGCTGGCTCCTGGGTGACGGAGACGCTGGGGTTGATAAAGGGGTTCTGAATGGCATAATTGCCGAAGTTCGGAACCAGAAAATGCAGAAAGCCAAGCGGGCCGCCGGTACTCAGCCACGGGCTTGTTCCAAGAAGCCAAATGCCGAAGGTCACAAAGAAGCTGACGACGGTGGGAAGGAAGGTGGAAAAGAACATGGCGACCGCGCCGAGCAGGGTCATCTGTAAGAAGATCATCAGCAGGTTCTTCAGAAGCGCAATGTCAGTCGGCACAACCGGCTGGGCGTACTGAATAAGCTTTGCCGTCAGAATGCCCATGAAGATGAGGCCCATCAGCGCGAGATTTGCCAGCACCGTCATCAAACCGCCTAGAAACTTGCCGGTAACATACTGGTAACGCTGCACCGGCTTTGAGAGGATGCTGTAAATGGTGCGCCGCTCGATTTCCGTGGGGATGAGCGTGATATACAAAATGATGCTGATAAAGACGCCCGCCAGAGAAATGACACCGAGTCCGAGGCTTTTGGTGACGTTCAGGTCGCGGGTCGGGGTCAGCGCTCCGAAGGCCATGCCCATCAGCATGATCGCCAAACCGCCGAACAGGAAAACCAAGAGGATTTTGCGGCGTCTTGCTTCGCCGAAGGTGCTGGAAGCCAGCAGCCAGATAGTGCTCAAGATTTGACCTCCATCGCTTCGGCCGTGGACGGAACCGCAAAGTTTGTGCCGCTTTCCACTTCCCCCTGATGCACGACTTCGTAGAAAATGTCTTCCAAAGTGCGCCGGGTCTGGGTCATCGAGACAACGTCGCCGCTGGCGCTCCGCACCCAATCTAAAACGCGGTTCTTGCTTTCGGTGGAGGCGCTGGTAATCAAGATCAGCGTCTCGCCGATCTGCTCGGTCTTGGACGTAATTTGATTAAGCTGGGCCTTCTGGGCGTCGGACGCTTTGACATGCTCGGCGACAATCTCGACGTTGCCTCCGGCAATGAGATCATCCACATGGCCCAAGCGCCGGATTTTGCCGCCATGCAGAATGGAAACCCGGTCGCAGACAAGCTCAACGTCCGACAATTGGTGCGACGACAAGAAGATCGTCCGCCCTTCGCTTTTCAGGTGCAGGATTAAATCCCGAATATCCCGGTGCGCGACTGGGTCGAGGCCCGATGTCGGCTCATCAAAGAACAAAATCTTGGGGTCGTTAATCAGCGCCTGGGCAATGCCGACGCGCTGAAGCATTCCTTTGGAGAATGACCGGAGCGGCTTTTTGCCGGTTTGGTTCAGGCCGACCAGCTCCAGCAGGTAGTCCACACGCTTCTGCTTAGCGGCTCCGGTCAGCCCAAACAGGCTGCCGTAAAAGCCGACCACTTCGTTCGCGGTCATATGCTCGTAGAAGTAGGGCGACTCCGGGAGATACGAAATCTTTTCTTTGACATCAATGTCGCCGGCGGGTTTGCCCAATACCAGCACTTCGCCGGAAGTCGGGAAGATGAGGCCGAGCAAAGTCTTGATGGTGGTTGTTTTGCCCGCGCCGTTCGGCCCTAAGAACCCAAAAATCTCGCCTTCGTACACATCCAGGCTGATGTTGTTGACGGCAGTAACTTTCTTGTACTGCTTGACAAGATTTTTGATTTCAATGGCTTTGGAATAGCCTGCCGAGGATGCCCCGTTCTTGGGAGAGTCAAAAACGGTAGCGTTGGTAGTGTCTTTTGCCATAATTGGTGACTGCGTTCCTTTGTAGGAGTAAAAATAATGGACGAGAATAACGACTTCTCTTCGGAATACGCGGGGAAACGCCGCTTTTGTGCCGGATCAGCAAAAGTCGAAGAAATATCTCAAACAAAGCATGGCGCGGCAGCGCTGCCCACTTTCGTAGTATACAACGCCCCGCGCCAGTCTGTCAAGAAACTGCTGCACTTGGAAGGCTCAGAAATCGCAGTTAGGAATACTGGATGTCGTCAAGGTAGAACGTCTCCGGTGTCCCTGCCGCGGCCAATGTCCATGCAAAACCGGTGATGATATGGGACATATTCTTTCCGGCCAGCGGGATAGAATACTTTTTCCAGCCTTTGGTCAGATGCACTTCCATCTTGCCGGTGCTGGTATCCGAGCTTGGCTTGCCTTTGCCGACGAGGCCGTAAACAAAAGTGACGGCTTCATTGCCTTTGGCCCCACGCGCCCAAAAGCTCAAAGTCTTGGCCCTTGACAGGTTCCACCCGCCGGGCATTGTGCCCCAGTTGTTAGCTGGGTTCTGCCAAACGACGCCGCCCCACTTGTCTTTGGCGGTGTAGTCTACTTCCAGGCAGGTTTTTCCGGAATGCGGCTGAACCGTGCAGGCCGGGTTCATTTTGATGGCCCCGGTGTTGCCCATGTAGCCCGACGGGATAAACGGCGCTTTGCCGCCGCTTTCGGAATAAATGACCAGCGGCAAGGCGGCTTTCTTGGCCGTGTCGGCGTGTGCCGTTATGCCGCCCAGGAGCAGCAGACCAGTGAGGAAGTAAAAGATGTTTGGTTTCATAGGTTGGTATTCCCTCGCGTCTGCTGGCCCGCGTCTCGAAAAAACGCTCACTGATACTGAATGTCGTCCAAGTAGAACCGGACGGGTTTACCGGGTGCGGCCAGCGTCCAGGCAAAGCCGGTCTTGATTTGAGACAGGTCCGTGCCGACTAGGTTAATCGTGTACTGCTTCCAGTCTTTGGTCAGCGTTGCCTGCATTTTGCCGGTGCCGCTGTCGGAGTAAGTTTTGTCGGAGCCGAGCAGGCCGAACAAAAATGTCACTACTTCGCCGCCCTGGTCGCCTCTGGCCCAGAAAGAGAGCGTTTTTGCGCCAGTCAAATCCAAACCGCCCGGTTTGTCGCCCCAGTCATTGGCGGGGTCCTGCCAAACGACGCCGCCCCAGTTGTCAATGTTCGTGTAATCCACTTGCAGGCAGGTCTTGCCTAAATGCGGCTGAACAGTGCAGGCCGGGTTCATCTTAATGGCGGTGGTGGTTCCCATATAACCCGATGGAATATATGGCTGCGGGCCGCCGTCTTCGGCATAGAGCGTCAGCGGCAGCGTGGCCTTCTTTGCCGCGCTTT
>CAXTER010000103.1:0-15641 GCA_964243345.1 uncultured Armatimonadales bacterium | reverse complement strand
GTACCTTGGCGTCGTTCGTGCCGAGCATAATCAAAACCATTTGGACATGACTGGATTTAAACGCCGTCTCCGCTTTTGCCAGCAGTCCGAGGCTGTTCCCCTGTACCCAGTCGCCTGTCATTGAGGACGGAACCGCCGCGTTGACGAGGCTCACCTGACGCCAAAGATCACTCTTTGCCAAAAGATGCACCATGACTTCGGGCACGTTGGGACGGCCGTACAGACTGATACTATCCCCAATCACGCCGAGCGAAAGCGTGTGTCCGGGCTTGCCGCGCCCTGGATAGACAGCAATGACTGGACGAAACTTTTGGGCGCTGCGGAGAACGTCCTCATGCTGAGATTGTTGCACCGCAAGTAGCTGAGTTCGCTGCACCGCAAGTAGCCGATGTTGAACCGTTTGCCGATGATGAAGAATTTTCGCGCTTACCGCGCCGAGAACGAACAAGCCGAGGAGTGCGCCTGTGCCTACGTACTGCTTGGGTGTCAAATTACCCTCCTAAAGCAAATCTACCCGACTCCCGCTCGTGCCGGTGTTGGTTATCACGTTCTCTGATTCGCTCTTTGTTCAAAGGTGAACTCAACACACGTTCGACGCCGGCTGGCGAAAAACCTTTATAAAAGAGGATCACGGCAAGTATACGATTTGTTCCGTTTAGTGAGTTGACCCCATCAAGCGATGTTATTGAAGTCTGTTTAATTGAAGTCTGTTTAAGAGTTTCCGAGATTTTCTGACTTTGTTTCCCGGTTACATGAGCGGGATTTTGCGAAGTTTTGCGAAAAGATGCGAAAGATTTTGCCATATTTTGCAAGAAAGCGGGCAGCGGCAGACATAAGTATAAGTAGGAATTTTGCCCTGGTGGTACTCTCAAACGCGGCAACCCCTCTTGACAATACTTAACATCTCGCGCGTATGCGCGGGGGCGCCGGAACCTGGCGGACTTGGCGGACAAAAAAAAGAGCGCCCGCAGCGCGGCGCAGCAGTAGAAACATAAGACGACACTCCCCACCCTGACAAAACCCAACATTCGCGCGTATGCGCCCGCGTGGAAGCAAGCCCGAAAAGCACGGGGGGGGAGCGGCAACGAAACAGCCTCTTGACCGGGCCTCAGATACCCCCGCCGCCGTACAGGGCATTTACGGGGCTTTTGGGCCTATGCCTCTTGGTGAACAATCGTTGTCTGTCTCCTTGTCTTCCGGTCCGCCTATGCCGCAAAGAACGTACCCTGTCGTCAAGTTGTGTTCAATCCAGCCGCGCTTCTGGCAATAGGCGATACCCTGCTTTGCGGCGTCTTTGCTGTATCCCTGCCCGGCCATGTCCCGCACGATCTGCGGATGCGGCAGTGGTAAATCAGCGCAGGCGATCAGGCCGAGAACCGCCGAGGCTGCCGGATGAAATGCAGGCGCTGACTGAACAGGTATCTTAACTTCCGGCTCCAGCCTTGTTTCGCCGCCTGGACTTAATTCGCTTTTTACGCTTTTTTCGCAGACTACTTCTTTTATTTTGCAGGCTGCTTTTGCCTGTCTTGGCGGCGGCACGAGTACCGGCAGCGTTCGCGCGATTTCCAGCAATCGGCCCATATCTGCATTCCTTTTGCCTGCGTAAAAAGCGAATTATGCGAATTAAGTCCGGTTGGAGTGGACTTAATTCGCTTTTTACGCTTATTTCGCACTTCCTTTTTTGCTTCTTTACATTGTCCTAGACCGCGAACCAGCGTTCTAACGGGCGGCCTCCGGTCTGTTCCTGCTCCACCCTAGCGCGGTGGTATTTCAGCAGCAGGGCCAGTGCCTGCCCAATTCTGTTGCTGGATTGATGACGCCCTAACAGGTTCTGCAAGTCGGTTCGGTTCAAGCCTTCCGGCGCATTCTGCAAAGCCCGCAGAATGTCGTCGGCTACGGGGTCGCCCAAGCTGTCCCCGAAGACGTAGCGGGCCGAGGCTTCCGAATACTCCCAAAGGGCAAGGGCCGCCGTCAAATGCTCACGCCCGATCTCGTCCGCGCCGTCCAGCAGGGCATACAGCAGCGCGAGGCGCATGACCTGGGCTTCTCCCCTTGAGGTAACGGCTCCCGCAAGGCCCGGCCCGCCTTCCGAGAGGTCATGGTAGACGGCCCGCCAGAGCTGCCGCGCTTCCTCGTCTCGCATGAGAAGCCCCGTGCCGCGCCCGGCGTCAATCGCTGCCGAAAGCCGGCCTGCCAGAGAGAAGATCTCGCTTTCCTGCAAGCTGCCGCCCTCCGGCAGTTCTTTGGAGCGCTTGGCACACAGCCACAAGAACCTATTTGCAAAACCGTTGCCGGCCTCGGTGGAAGACAGTTCCCGCCGCAGCTCATCGGCGGTGACATGGCCGATCAAAGAAACGTGCGCTCCGGTGGCTTTGGCGGCGTTGCTTTTGGTCATCGTTTGCAGGCGGCCTCGGTCCCAGGCATCCCGCACGACGGCGCTGAGGGTATTGCCGTCACGGGCCGCCACGCGCAGGACGCTGGCAAACTCGCTTTCCATCACCAGCAGGCGCTTGTCTTCAATGCCGGGGTCAATCGTTTCCAGTTCGGCTTCGCCGGTCGTCTTGTTCTTGACAGGTTTCTCGACGGCATCGCGGACGTGCCAAATCAAACCTTCGCCGGAAGACAACCCGGATTGCAGGCAGAAGCTCTCCCACTGGGGGGCGGCCAGGGCGAACAGCCGCCGAATATGGCTCCAGCTTGTTCCTTTTCTGCCTTTCGAGCTGATGCCGACGATGACGACAAACAGGTTACCGAAATGCTGGTCGGACTCCGCTGCGAAATGGGCGCTTCTGCCGACAGCGGATCCGAAAGCGGCGAGGAACTGAACCAGCAGGGCGCAGGAATCGGCTTCAGTATGAGGCTCAATGGTCCGAACAATGTCCCCGGCTAGGCCGTGAAACATGGCGGCATCGGCAGTGGGCCACGGGTTCTCGTCAGGGATTGGTGCTTTCTGTTCACTGCCATTCTGACTGGCTCCGGTGCCGTTCCTGCTTCCTGCGCTGTTTTTGCTTCCTCCTAGTGATCGGTATTCGACGCCTGCTGTCAACTGCTCCCCAAACCCACCTTCCCCCAGCTTTTTGGCGGCTTCGCGGAAATCGCCAGCGTGTTCCAGCAGGGCATACACGGCGAACGGGCTGTATGCCTTCTCAGGGGCGAAGGGAGAGGCATTGGAGCTAAAGACGTAGAAGAGGCCCGATCCAGCATAGTTCGATGTAGCGCTCAGGCCACGTCCTGTTTTGCCCGGTCTTAACCAGAGTGCTTTGTCGCCGCCGCTGTGCATCCGCCGCCAGCCGTGCTGCTCTAGTAGGGCCTCGTATTCTCCGCGCTCGTTATAGTCATCACCGGGGCGCAATCCCTCACTGGCGGCGCTTCGTCCTCGGCCTTGTTCTCGGCGCGGGGCGTCCACAATGTAGGACGGCTCAACGTACTCATTGAACGTCGCCGCCAGCGCCAGCAGGGAGTTTCGGTCCTCCGCGCTGATCACCGGCAGGGTGGAAGGCCGCCCCCGCAGGAAACGGTAGGGCTTCTTGTCTGGGTGACACGCCGGCGGACTGCCGGGGCCGAGAGTGTAACCAGCTTCGCCGCGCGTCTCGATCCGCGTCTCCACGGTGTACCAGGCCCCGCCGATCTGCCGCGCTCCCTTTGTTTCCTTTGCGGCTTCTACAAGCCGCTGGGCCAGTTTCTGATTGCCCGCGACCGGCTCCTCGCAGCGGTATCCGAGGTGACGCCCGCCGGATGGGGTTTCAATCAGCGGCATAGCATCCAGGCAGTCGCCGTAGCCCTGTTCACGACAAAGGGCATCAAACTGCTCAAACAGGCCGACTTCATCGAAGTCCAGCATTTCCGAGTTGCCGGAGATTTTGCCGTGAATAATGCCGATTCCGTGTGCTGTTCCATTGCCGAACCAGCGTTCAATCTCTTCGGAAGTAGAGCGCCGCTCCTGATAATCCTTCCATGCGAGATCGGGGGCCTTGCTGCCGTCAACGCGGATTGGGATGACGCAGAAGCCGGCTTCCTCCCAGTGGCGGGCGGCTGTGAACGTGGTTCCGTATAAGGCTACCATGCGGACTCCTTTCGGCACGTCATTTCCAGCGGCAGCGGTTTCCAGCGCGTCCCGTTGGCGATTTCCTGCTTTTGCTTGTCTTCTTTGAGGGCGGCGGCATCATAAACGGCCCACCGCGCGGCCCGCCGCCAGCATGGGGGGATCAGTTTTGTGCCGCGCGTGTAGCTCCGGCAGTATTCGCCCGGCACATAGAGTGAGTAGCGGCCAATGGGGAAGTCCGCAAGCCAGAAGCCGTCAAAGACGAGCCGGACGCCTTTCCATTCGCGGACGATGCCGCTCTTGGCCGTGATCGCAAGGTCCGCCCAAGCCGCGACTGCGCCAGGCAGGCAGCGGTGGGATGACAGGCGGACATTGGAAACGGTGATTTGTGGCTCAGTCATTGTCAGTTCCTTCCTGCGGATTGCCGGGCCTGCCGTGCGCGTTCCCGAACGTGTCCGGCCACAAAGGCCCGCGCAATTGCCGCCGCGTCGCCTTCAGAGAGATGCGCCCCCGCTTCTACTTCCAAAAGCAAAAAGCCCTTGCGCCCGAATGTGGTACAAGCGCGAACTGTCTGCCCGGACGCGAGTCGAAACAGGCCCCAGGACCAAGTATCCGCGAGGCGCTGACCGGAAAGCCGGGTCGTCAGCGCGAAGTCAACGATCTCAACACTCGCAGTTTCGGGGGTTTTAGTCTTCTCGGCAGCCGGGGGGCGCTCACTGCCGCCCTCTGTTGAGGGCGGCAGAGCGAAGCGGAAGGAACTGGCAAGCGTCGCCAGACGGGCCACAGGCCGGTACGAGGCGGCAGGATGCGGGCGGCGGGGAAGGGCAGAGTTGTTCATTGTGCGCCTCGCAGTCGGCTGATGGAAGATAGCCGGGCCGCGTGGCGGCTCTGGCGGCGGCTGAGGATGTCAAGGCAGGCGAGAACGGCGCGAGGGCCGAAGTCGTTGCGGGGCTTGGTCGTGCCGATAGTCGGCGGGTTAGATGTTTTTTTCATGGGTTTCCTGTTCGTGTGTTGACGAAAGGAAAGCAGGTGGGGTATAAGAAGATTGCGAAATCCATTAAGCCCTGCCCGGCTTTCCTTGTTCTTCTTTGCATCAGCCTTTGACGTTTCCCGCGTCGGAGGCTTTTGCTTTGTCTGTGTCGGCATCCTTCTGTCACTTCGCCTTTTGGCTTCCCTGCGTGTTCTCATCTTCGATCAAGTCAAGTTCTGCTGCCAGCCGGCGGATTTCCGAAAAGAAGCGATACCACGAACTTTTGTCGGGTTCAGGCGGATTCAGCATGGGCGTCCTCCATTAAGTGTTCATTTCTGATGAGCTGGTCAACGGCAGAGGCGGGAAAACGGACTGCGCCGCCGATACGAACCGGGATTAGCTCGCCGCGCCGGATCATCTGGTAAATTGCCGATTTTGATAGTGCCAGCCGCGCTGATACTTCCGGTAGTCTCAAAAGGCGGTCCTCGTTCATTGGTTCCTCCTAGTAAAAGTACGGCTTTAACGGTGCCTATGTGTTCGTATCCGTGTGAACAAGGGTATCATACCTGTATTCAAAGTGAGGTACAAGTTGAATACAAAGTCACCCAGTATAGACAAGATCAGGGAAGCTTTTCGAATGGCCGTACAGGAAGATTTCGAGGAAACAATGTGTGCTGCACAAGTATCACACCTGCGCTGTTATCAGCCGAGCGCTTGGCAAGATGCCAACGTCGTCGTTAAAGAGGAGGAAGCGATCAACGCGTTGCTGGCCGCAGGAGTGCGCTCCGAAGACGACGTAGTGCAATGGCTTTCCTGCGACGATGGAACTGATCATGTCGAGGATACCTGCTCTGTTCTTATCACAGCAATTGACATGGCTGCAAAAGAAAGACAGAGGCAGCCTCGCGTCAACGGGGCGGCAAGCAGCGGGACTGAGCGCGAACGCCTCTGCACAGCCATAATGATGGCGCACATTGGCCGCGAGATAGGCCAATGGAAAGAAGTGAAATCATTCCGAGAGAAGATGTCTCAAGGCCAAATGCTGGAAGAGAGTGTTGCATGGAAACTCATCACACAGGAAATTTTTCAAGTTTTGGACTTTGACCACTTTCAGCAGCACGGCTGCTGCCCTCTGAAAACATATGGGGAAATCGCTGGTAAGGAACCGCTGTCGGAAGGTGGGTTCCGTTTTCGCGTCAGCTTTGGCGAAGACAAAAACTGTCTGCACTCCATGAGCGTTGTTCATGCGCCGGAAGCGCTGGCCGTTCTCGCACATCATGGAGGGCGGGCGGCGTCATCATATGTCCATTTCTTTGATGAGGCGAATGGTTTACTGGTCGAATCGGGTGGCACATTCTTCGGCGATACTCATCTCAAAATACGCGGGTACTGGCCTTCAGTCGCGGGCAGGGCACTGGAACTGACCCGCTGTATTGGATCGGCGTATGGGTGGGACGCCCACGACGCGCTGAGGTTCTTGCTGACCGGCCATGTGCCAGCGGTATCCTTGTACTCGCTGAGTTCGCCGAACCATTGGTATAGCGATCCGCGTAAGCGTGGCATTGTCGGCTCAGTCTACATCAGTGCGATGCCGTGGACCCAGCCGGAGACGCTGGAAAAGTTCTACTCCGAACGTGTGCTAAGTGTTGCTGGTGATAAAAGCGGGCGGCTCGTTCAGCCGTTGCCATCAGAGGCAGAATTACATCTATATCAAGCCGTCAGTAATCAGACCCCTGTGGGTGAACTGCCTAGATGGGCGCATTTCTGCCGGTCTGAAGCGTTTCAAGCGTGGAAGCAAAAATATAGCCCAAATAGCGATGCCAACTCTTGCAGAGGAATAGTGAAGAATGCTTTTGATCGTGTGGAGAAGTATCTCGCACGGTGGAAGGACCCGCAGCCTTACTACTACCCGTTATGGGATGACGAAAATGAGGCCGGCGATGATTGCCAAGCAGAGGTGCCTTGCTGACAACTGAGCAGGGTGCTTAAAGAAAACACGCGACTCCTTCATTCAGCGGACCACTGGCAGACATGACCTTCGCCCTTGCGCGAAACCCTGCAAACAATCTTGATGGTCTTGGACGGCTCCGAAGGCAGCATGCTGGTGGGCGGCGAGCTGCCCATCCCGGTCGCTCAGGCCAGCAGCGGCACGAGCGGGACGAGCGCGTCCGTTTCCATTGAATACAAGCCTTATGGCGTTCGCCTCTCCGTGGGCGCGGCGCTGGTAAGCGACCACCGAATCCAGCTTACGGTGACGCCGGAAGTCAGCAAGCTGGATTACAGCGCGGCCATTGAGCTGTCCGGCTTTTCCGTGCCGGCGCTGACCGTGCGCCGGGCGACTTCCACCCTGCAAATGGACGACGGCGAAACTTTGGTCATCGGCGGTCTGTATTCCAATACCCTGTCGCGCCAGGTCAACAAAATCCCGCTTCTGAGCCAAATTCCGGTGCTGGGTGAGTTTTTCAAAAGCACCACGACGCACAAAGAAGAAAGCGAGCTTCTCATTTTAATCCAGCCGGAGATCGTGACGCCTGCAACAGTGGGTGCTCACCCGCCGCCGCCCGGCAGCTTAGAGAACCTGCCGCTGGCCCGGCCTGATGTCGGCCCTTCCGACTTCAGCCAGGATTTTCCCGACCTGCAAAAAAGTTCTGGTAGCAAGGCAAAACCCGCCCCGCCGGTACCGTTTCCCGTTCCCGCGCAAAAGCCATGATGAGAGTTCTCGTTGCTGAAGCCAATTGGGAGCGGCGGGAGCAGCTTTGTGCCGCGCTGAACACCGATGCCGAAATGGAAATCGTGGGGCAGGCGCGGGACGGACTGGAAGCCGTGCGCCTCGCGCACGCGCTGCGGCCCGACATTGTCCTGCTGGCCGCTGCCCTGCCGCCGTCGGGCGGGTTTTCTGCCGCTGAGATGCTGGCGGCTTCGGGGCTGCCGCTGGAAACGATTCTAGTCACGCCGGACGCCGCAGGCGCAGACCTGCGGGCGGCAATGCGGGCGGGTGCAAAAGACAGCATCAGCGGCGCGGCGTCGCCCGCCGAGACCTGCGAAGCCGTTCGTGCCGTTCATGCCGACCATCTGCGGCGGCGCACCCCGGAGTTCGCTGCCGCGTCCGCCCCAAGCGCCGGGGGGAAAATCATCGCGGTCAGCGGCGCAAAAGGCGGCATCGGCAAAACAACGCTGGCGGTCAACCTGGCGGCGGCTCTTGCCTGCGAGGCAAATCAGCCGGTCGTGCTGCTGGATTTGTACACGCAGTTCGGCGATGCCGCGCTGATGCTGAACTTGTTTCCGCGCCGGTCGCTGGCGGATTTGGTCAACAGCAGCCCCACTGATTTGGACTTACCCCTGCTGGAAGACCATTTGGAGCGCCATGAGTGTGGCCTGCGGGTGCTGGCCGGGGCGGCGGCCCCGCTGCCGCTCGGTGCTTTGACGCCGGACTTGTTAGACCAAACGCTCTTTTTGCTGCGCCGGGAAGAGTGCTTAATCGTGCTGGACGTGCCGCCGGTGCTGCATGACACGACGCGCTTTGCGCTGTCCCAAGCCGACACGGTTCTTTTAATCGCCAATTTGTTTGATTTGACGACGCTGGCCGACACGCGCCTTTGGCTGGAAGCGTCCGGCCAGTTTATGGCCTCGGACGTGATCCAAATTGTTTTAAACCGCGCTTCTCAGTCAAATCGGCTGCTGCTCCCGGACATTACGCGGACGCTGGGGCGACCGCCGCACTGCCTTGTTCCCAATGACGGCAAGCTGGTTCCGGCGTCGGTCAACGCCGGTGTCCCGTTTGTGCTGTCGCACCCGAATTCCAAAGTTGCGTGCAGCATTTTTAGTTTGGCAAGGAGCTTCCATGCCGCCCGCTGACCGCCTCAGTGCCGACCGTCCAAGTGATGCTTTAAGCTGGAAGCGCCGCGTTCATGCCCGCCTGCTGGCGGACAGTGATGCGGCCCGCCTCAGCCGCCTGCCCCGCGCGGCGCTTGCCGAGCAGGTGACGCTGACGGCAAGCCGGGTGCTGGCGGAAGAGAATGCAGCGCTGACTGGGCGGCAGCGGGACACTTTGGTTCAATCAGTGCTGTTTGAGCTGGCGGGACTAGGGCCGCTGGAGCCGCTGCTGGAAGACGAGACTGTGTCCGAAATCATGGTCAACGGCCCGGCGCAGGTCTATGTCGAGCGGCTGGGCCGGGTATCTTTGACGGAAGTGATCTTTGACGACGAAGCGCACCTGCGCCGGATTATCGAGCGCATTCTCGCGCCGCTGGGCCGCCGTGCCGACGAGTCGTCGCCTATTGCTGACGGGAGATTAGCGGATGGCAGCCGGGTCAACATTATTCTCCCGCCATTGTCAGTGCGTGGGCCGGTCCTCACGATCCGCAAGTTCTCAAAGAAGCCGCTGCAAATCGTGGATTTGATTGATTTGGGAACGCTGACTGCTGAATCCGCAGATTTTCTGCGTGGGTGCGTCGAGAAGCGCCTGAACATCTTGGTTTCCGGCGGGACCGGCAGCGGCAAAACGACGACGCTGAACGCTTTGTCGTCGTTTATCCCAGCCAATGAGCGGATTATCACGATTGAAGACGCCGCCGAACTGCAGTTGCAGCAGGCACATGTCGTGACGCTCGAAAGCCGCCCGCCGAACCTTGAAGGGCGCGGCGAAATCACGATCCGGCAGCTTGTCCGCAACGCGCTGCGGATGCGCCCGGACCGGCTTATTCTGGGCGAGGTGCGCGGCGGCGAAGCATTGGATTTGCTGCAAGCCTTGAACACGGGGCATGACGGCTCCCTGTCTACCATCCACGCGAACGGCCCGCGTGATGCGCTGTCCCGCTTAGAAACGCTGGTGCTGATGGCCGGAGCCGAGCTGCCGCTGCGGGCAGTCCGGGAGCAGGCGGCATCGGCGGTGCAGATGGTCGTTCAGCAGCAGCGGCTTCCGAGCGGCAGCCGCCGGGTAACGCACATTACGGAAGTGGACGGGATTTTCGAGGGCAGTATCGCTTTGAGTGACCGCTTCCGCTGGGAAGCGTCACCGGACGCACTGGTGCCGGCATGAGATTTTTAGCGACATGAGCCTCTTTTTGACTGTTCTGTTAAGCTTCTTGCTGGCAGCAAGTTTAGTTTATGCGCTAACAGCAGCGCAGGCTAGGGCCGCCGTGCGCCTGCGGGACCGTCTGGACCGCGTGACGGGGCGTTTTACCTTCGCGCCGCCTGAAGCAGAGGCTAAAGCAGACACTGGCGGCCTGCGGCCGGATGCTCTGCCGACGGTGACGCGCTGGCTGGGCCAAAGCGACTGGGAGCCGCGTCTGCGCCTGCTGATGCTGCAAGCCGACCTGCGCCTGCGTCCGGCGGAATGGATTGCGCTCCATTCCGGCGCGGCGCTGGCGGGCTTTCTGCTGGGGCTGCTGACGGCGCACGGGCTTTTGGCTGGCCTGCTGCTGGGTGCAGTCGGCGCAGGAGTGCCGCCGCTGGTGCTGCAATCCCGGCGTGAGACGCGGCGGCGGCGCTTTGACACGCAGCTCCCGGACGCCCTGATGCTGCTGACCTCCTCCCTGCGGGCCGGGTATTCGTTCCCGCAGGCCATTCAAACCGTGGCCGAAGAACTGCCCCCGCCGCTGGCGCTGGAGTTTGCCTGGGCGTCCGGGGAAGTCAGCTTAGGCATTCCGCTGGACATCGCTCTTGGGCGAATCGCGGCGCGGGTGCAGTCGCCGGATTTGGAGTTAGTTGTCACCGCAATCTTGATCCAGCTTCCGCTTGGCGGCAACTTAGCCGAAGCACTGGATGCGATTGCCGATACCATTCGCGAACGGGTGCGTGTCGCGGGCGAAGTGCAGACCTTGACGGCGGAAGGCCGCCTGTCCGCCGGCCTCTTGATTGTCCTGGCCCCGGTGCTGGCCCTGGCGCTGTTTTTGAAGAACCCGACCTACTTTCAGCCGCTTTGGGAAAGCCTTTTAGGGCGAGAGCTGATTGCCGCCGCAATTGCCGGCCAGATTATCGGCGGCCTGCTGATTCGGCGCATGGTCGCGCTGGATGTTTAAAGCAAATGCCCCGGCACTGAAAGTGCCGGTCTACTATCGCATCAAAGTCGCTCCGCGAGTAAAGACTGTATCTACTTACTAATCCTCAGTGTCGGAGACACTTTCATTCCCTAGTAGACCGGCACTTCCAGTGCCGGTGATATTGACTTATCGCGTGGTGGCAAAATGCTCCTTTTTCTAACACTCACTTTCGCCTTTCTGGCCGGGGCGATGCTGACGCTGGCAATCGGCAGCCTGCGGGGCGCGGAGCGGCGGGCGACGGTGCGGCGTCTGGATGCGCTGCCGCTGAGGCAAGAGGCGCTGCGCTCGCTGGCCGAAGAAGAGCTTGAGGGAAGCTGGCAGGAGCGTTTTTTGCGCCCGGTGGTGGCACGGCTGGCCGGGTGGGGAATGCGCCTGACACCGACCGGGGCGTCGGCCCGGCTGCGCGGCGCTCTCATGCGGGCGGGAAGTCCGGCCAACTTAGGCGTCGGGGAGTTTGCTGGGCTGCGGGCGGTCAGTGCCGGACTGGGCCTGCTGCTGGCGCTGCTGCTGTGTTCGGCGCTCCCTCCCTCGGTGGGAGTGCGTGGGCTGGCGCTTTTGTTTGGCCTGATGGCCGGTCTGACGCTGCCGGAAAGTTTGCTGGAACAGGCAGTTCGCCGCCGCGAAGCCCTGATCCGAAAGGCGCTGCCGGAAGTCATTGACCTGCTGGTAGTCAGTGTCGAGGCCGGCATGAGCTTAGACGGCGCGATGGCGAAAGTCACCGAAAAGCTGTCTGGGCCGCTGGCGGAGGAGATGGCGCGGGCGAGGCACGAAACGCAGATCGGCAAAACACGGGCGCAGGCGCTGAAAGACATGGCGGCCCGGCTGGAAATGCGCGAAATCAAGACCTTTGTCGCGGCAGTCGCGCAGGCGGACCAGCTTGGAACCAGCATCGTCGGCGTCTTGCGGGCGCAGAGCGTCATGGCCCGCGCCGCCAAAGTGCAGCGGGTCCGGGAGCAGGCGGCGCGTCTGCCGGTCACGATGCTGTTCCCGCTGGTCTTTTTCGTCTTTCCCGCCGTGTTTGTGGTCCTGCTCGGCCCCAGTTTGATCCGGCTGGCGGCGGTGCTTGGTGCGCCGAAGTAGACGCCCCGGAAAGTAGACTTCCAATGGGGAATATGCCAAAATAGGGCGTGAATAAGACGAAAGAAATCCGGGCAAGAGGCGCAAAGCCGCAGGACCCGGAAACGCGGCGGCAGCGGGTCCAAACCGCCGTGAGGGAACTGGAAAAAATCGGCGCGGCCTTTTCCGTGGCTGATGTGGCCGAGCGGGCCGGGGTTTCGCGGGCGACCATATACCGCAGCCAGGACTTGCGGGAGCTGATTGGAGCGAAAGGCGACGGGCCGCGCACGGTGGACGCCGCTTTGCACGAGAAAATCTGTGTTCGGCACGACACGCAGAAAGCCAAAGTGCGTGCTTTGCGCCGGCAGCTCGCCGAATTGGAAGCAAGCTGGGACGAGATGCGGGAGCGGGCAAAGGCCGCTGAAATGAAGCTGGCAGCGGCAGAGCGGCGGATTGAGCTGCAGGCCGCGCAGATGCGCGGCGGGACCGGCGGCGCATTAGAGGCCGTCGCCGCCCGTCTTGGCCCGGAAGAGCGCCGCCGCGCCCGCCGGATTTTGGCCCGCGCCCTGCACCCGGACTTGTTCGCCCAGGACACGGCGGCTTCTACGCTGGCGACGGAGCTTCTGAAAACGCTGAACGCGCTGGCGGAATAGAAGCCAGCAGGAAACCGTGGCTTTGACCGAGAACAACGCGCTATGCCTGATTTATTAGTACCTCTTTATAAGCTGCCTCCGCGTGAAGAGGGCGCGGCAAGTGTTTTGGCGGCGGGATTTCTGCTGCGCCGGCCCAACTCGTTTGAGCGGACGCCGGTAACTGAGTTTGTCCGCACCCATTTTTCGCAGGGGTGGGCGGACGAAATGGAGGGGACATTTGCGCGGCAGCCGATGACAAGCTTTATCGCCATTGAAGGCAAAAAGATTGTCGGCTTTGCGGCGTATGAGTCGACCTGCAAAGCCTATTTCGGCCCGACTGGCGTTGACCCGGCGTACCGGGGGCAGGGGATAGGCAAGGCGCTTTTAATTGAATCGCTCTGGGGCCTGCGTGATTTGGGCTATGCTTACGGCATTATCGGCGCGGCAGGGCCGGTCGCGTTCTACCAAAAATCCGTCCAAGCCGTTGTTATTGAAGGAAGCGTGCCGGGCATCTACGCCAATCTTCTACGCTGATTTTTTTCCTACGGTGACTCCCATGATGAAATAAACTGGCGAAAGAAGTACGCGGCACCTCAGAAAAACGCAGGGCGCAATTGCGGCATTCGTGACGCTGACACTTGTTTTGGCTGATGGAAAGTGTTTAAGCGTTGCTCCCTACAAGCTTCAGGCTGAGATTCTCCCGGCGAATTCTTCCATGTTCTATGCCGGCTCAAAAATAAGTATCTTTGTTGACAAGAACGATGATATTACCGAGAAACATGAATACGCATTGCAGGTGGGGCGGCTGCGGGTTACATACATGAAGGTGACATCTCCCAAAGTAGTCCCTCTTGTCAGTACCAATGTTCTCAACAGGAGTTTGCGATGGATCCCCTGCTTCGATATTTCTTTTTGATCATAGCGTTATCAACTTGTCTCGGCACAGCGCCCTATGCAGAGACCCAAATGCACACGACGGAAAAACGTGGGGAAACACTCCTCATGCGAGCCGCCATGAACGGCAATGTGGCCCATGTAAGAAGTCTAATCGCTGCCCATGTGGACGTGAATGCCAAAGACAATAATGGCACCACTGCACTTATGGATGCTGCTAAAGCGGGCAGCAACGGGTGTGTCAAGGCGCTCATCGCTGCACACGCGAACGTCAACGCGGTGGCTGGCCCTTGCGAAGATAACAATACAGCACTCATGGATGCGGCCAATGCGGGTTGCATTAATGCGCTTATCGCTGCAGGCGCGAACGTCAGCACAAGGGATGGAGATGGCGAAACCGCACTTCTAATTGCTGCAAGTGCGGGGCGTACAGACTGCGTGAAGGCTCTTATCCGAGCTGGGGCGGATGTCAACGTGAAGGCTTACTATGGTGGCTCGGCACTTGGGGCAGCAGGAACGAACCACCCTGATATTACTGCTGCACTCAAGGCGGCTGGAGAAAAAGAATAACTTGGCAGAAGCCACTTACATCAAAAACAAGTGCTTCCAATGAACATTCAAAAAGCGACGCAGGAGTATGAAGCTTGGCTGGGGCAGCAGACGACGCTGGTTCACACTGATTTGGACTTCAAGCACGCGCAGATGGCGACAGGCGCGTTCCCGTTCCTCCGGTCTACATTTTACCGCTGGGCACAGATTTTCCCCGCTGTCTGCCCGGAACAAGCCCATGCGCCGGTGCTTCTGGCGGTGGGCGATCTGCATATCGAAAACTTCGGCACCTGGCGCGACAAAGAAGGCCGGCTGATCTGGGGCGTGAATGATTTTGACGAAGCCCACTCGATGCCGTACACAATTGACTTAGTTCGCCTTGCCGTCAGCGCGGGCCTTGCGGACAGCCTGCCCCAAAAGACCAATGCTTTCTGCGAAGCGGTCTTGGACGGCTACGAGGCCGGGCTGAAAGCCGGCGGCAAGCCGTTTGTTCTGGCGGAAGACCATGCCTGGCTGCGGGACGTTGCCGACCAAAACCTCGCGAACCCAAGCAAGTTTTGGAAAAAGATGGCGGCCCTGCCGGGTGCGGAAAAGGACGTCCCCCTGAGCGCCCGCGAAGGCATTGAACACCTGCTGCCGTCGCCCCGGCCTGCGTACCATGCGGTCAGCCGCCGCGCTGGACTAGGCAGCTTGGGCCATCAGCGTTTTGTCGGCCTCGCGGAATGGGAGGGCGGCGAGATCGCCCGTGAAGCTAAAGCGCTGGTGCCGTCGGCCTGGCTCTGGGCTATCAAGCAGCCGGGGCCGGTAGAAATCTTATATCAGGCCATCTTAAGCCAGGCCGTGCGCTGCCGCGATCCGTATGTGGAGCTGCGCGGCGAGTGGATCCTGCGGCGTCTGGCCCCGGACTGCATTCGAGTCCCGTTGGAGTCGCTGGAGAAAGACGCGCTGCGCCTGCTGCGGGCGATGGGCTGGGAAACGGCCAATGTGCATCTGGGCAGCCCGAAAGCGATGAAAGACGTTCAGCGCCATCTCGCGCGGCAGCCGAAGGACTGGCTGCCGGCGGCAGCGGAGGCGATGACGGACGCGGTGAAGCGGGATTACCAGGAATGGAGCAAGACTGCAACTCCGGCAAAAAACTCTTAAGAGTTTTGTCTTTATTTGCGATATGTTCACGCTTGGCATGGTTTCTGCATGGTTACAATACGGGATTGTTCGGCAGTCCATCTTGGAAATTCGTTTAGAAACAGTCTGCATCGGAAACAACCTGCTGAGGAAACACCGTGAGCGTCTCAAATCCCGCCGCCAAAACTGATTTTCCGGCAGAGCCGCTGCCGCAGATACAAACTCGAACTTTGCCCCTAGATGCGTTTCTGCGCCGGGCTTTGGATGTTGTTGTCTCTGCCCTGGCCCTCTTGCTGCTCTTGGTCCCGATGCTCCTCATCGCCCTCCTCATCCGC
>CAXTER010000102.1:0-15976 GCA_964243345.1 uncultured Armatimonadales bacterium | reverse complement strand
ACGGCGCAATCGCGCCGA
Source organism: uncultured Armatimonadales bacterium (assembly GCA_964243345.1). Taxonomy (GTDB): domain Bacteria; phylum Armatimonadota; class Armatimonadia; order Armatimonadales; family Capsulimonadaceae; genus JANXMY01. The sequence continues at coordinate 15,958 of CAXTER010000102.1, read as the reverse complement.
GAATAACCCAGACCATAAACGAAACGTCGAAGTGCAGGAACGCGCTGAACAAGGATGGCGCGTGACCGCTGTTTTTCAGGTCACTGAGTTTCATAATGTCTCCTCGAATAAATAGGTAAACTCTTTAGCATAAGATTTAGCATAAATGGGAGACGCGGCGGTGCGTTAGAAACCGTCAGGAACCGGCATTGGAAATGCCGGTCTACTCTCGCATCAAAGCCGCTTCGCGGCTGAGGACAAAGATGGGCCAAACACCTGTCGGCATTCAGTCCCGTAGGGACTTTCACTTCATAGTAGGCTGGCACTTCCAGTGCCGGTTCCTTCTCATGCTTCCGGTGCCTTCTCCACCCGAACGGCGCAGACCTTAAACTCCGGCATCTTGGAAACCGGGTCAAGCGCCGGGTTTGTCAGGTTATTAGCGCAAGACGCGCCGCCCCAATGGAACGGCACGAAAACCGTGTCCTGGCGAATAGTTGGCGTCAGCCGCGCCGCCACGCTGATGGTTCCGCGCCGGGTCGTGAGCTGGACTCTGTCGCCGTCCGCAATGCCGAAGCGTTTGGCGAGGGCTGGGTGCAGCTCGGCGAATGCTTCCGGCGAGATCGCATTTAGGGCATCCACGCGCCGGGTCTGCGTTCCCGACTGGTACTGGGCCATCAGCCGCCCGGTGGTCAAATACAGCGGATACTCGTCCGTCGGCTCCTCAGCCGCCGAACGGTGATGGACGGCGTGGAACTTGGCCTTGCCGTCCGAGTGCGCGAAGCGGTCTTGGAACAAACGCGGCGTTCCGGCATGGTCTTCATCTTCTGGACTTTCTTTAGCAGGACAGGGCCAAAAAACGCCGTTTTCTTGGTCGATGCGCTCGTAGGTGATGCCGGAATAGTCGGCAGGGCCGCCGGCACTGGCCCGGCGCAGCTCCTCAAAGATGGCAGCGGGGTCGTCGGTTGGGAAGAACTCGCCTGCGCCAAGACGCGCCGCAAGCGCTGAGACAATAGCGGCGTCGGTGGAGACGCCTTCCGGGCGCGTCGCCGCTTGCTTGCGATGAATAACCCGACCCTCCAAATTGGTCATCGTGCCGGACTCTTCCGCCCACTGGGCAATCGGCAGGACAACATCCGCCATTTGGGCCGTTTCCGACAAAAAGATGTCGGAGACGCACAAAAAGTCCAATGCCCGCAGGCGCTCCTGGACATGCAGGGCGCGTGGGGCGGAGACGGCCAAGTTAGAGGCCATCACTAAGAGGGCGCGAACGCCGCCTTCCTGCCCCAGCGAAGAAATCAGCTCATAGGCTGACATGCCTGGTCCCGGCAGGGTGCTTTCATCAACGCCCCAGACGCCGGCGATATGGGCGCGGTGTTCCGGGTTGTCAATCTTGCGGTAGCCGGGCAGTTGATCGGCTTTTTGGCCGTGCTCGCGTCCGCCCTGACCGTTGCCCTGGCCGGTCATGCAGCCGTAGCCGCAGTGTGGGCGGCCTGCTTTGCCCAGCGCCAGCATCAAATTAATAAACGCCAGCGTGTTGTCCACGCCTTTGGACTGCTGCCCGGTGCCTCGCGCCGACAGGGCCATTGCGGTTCCGGCTTCGCCGAGTAAATGCGCGGCTTTCGTAATGTCTTTGACCGGGATGCCCGTGATACGCTCGACTCGGTCCGGCCAGAACGACGTAACGACGCGCCGGACGCTCTCCCAGCCGGTCGTGCGAGAGGCGATAAACTCATGGTCTAAGAGGCCGTCGGCAGCGGCGACATGGAGCAGGCCGTTGGCAAGCGCCAGATCGGTTCCGGGCGTCAGCGGCAGATGCAGCGTCGCCTGCGCCGCCGTCGGCGTGCGGCGCGGGTCGGCGACTATCAACGCGCCGCCGTTTTCGCGCTGACGCTCGAAATACTGCATGATCGGCGGCATGGTTTCGGCGGGGTTACCGCCCACTAACAGAATCGCATCCGCACCGGGAATGTCTTCCAGCGGGAACGGCAAGCCACGGTCCAGACCGTAGGCTTTAATGCTTGCCACGGCCTCCGACGCCATGCAAAAGCGCCCGTTGTAATCGATGTGCGGCGTCCGAAGCGCAACGCGGGCGAACTTGCCGAGCCAGTAGGCTTTCTCGTTGGTCAGCCCGCCGCCGCCGAAGATGCCGACGGAATCTCGCCCGTAGACCTTCTGCGACGCCATAATGCCTGCCGCGACCCTGTCCAACGCTTCGTCCCAGGTCGCGGGCCGCAGGCGATCCTCTTTCGCGGAGCGCACCAGCGGCGTTGTCAGCCGGTCCGGGTGCGAGAGCAGGTCGGTGGAAGTCCAGCCTTTTTGGCACAAGCCGCCTTTGTTGGTCGGGAAGTCTTTGCGCGGCTGAACCGTAAGCAAGTCTTGTGCATCCGGCACTAAGTTCATGCCGCATTGCAGCGCACAATAGGGGCAATGAGTAGCAGTTGCATTGTTCATGCGTCAATGCTTTCTTCTAAGCTTTGTTCTTCTAAAATGCCGACGTCCACGACTACCGCGCCGTTTAAGCCGCGCGGGGCGGCGAGGCCGACTTCGATTTTTGCGCCTGCCGGGTGCGTTTCGGTGATGGACAGCGGCACATGAAAATCGGCCTTTGGCCCGACCGGGAAATAGCGGATCGGCAGGCTGTTGACACACAGCGCCAGGTAAATCAGGTCATCGGAAAGATTGCCGGCCCGGACATAGATGATTTCCGCTTTCGCGCGGCTGGGAACAATGTAGCACAGCGCGTCGTTGAGCGGCCCGACATCAAAGAACCCGCGCCCGGCAAAAGGGTAAACGCCCTGCAAAAAACGCGGCTTCGCCAGCCCAAGCCGGGTCAGCCGCTGCTGCCGCGTCTCTGTGGCAATGGTTTCGCTGCTGGGTATGTCTTCTGTGATGGATTGGCCGAAAACCGGGCTGAACTGACTCATGGCGAGGCCGCTTTCTTAAATATGAGTGAAGAAAGGCGTCATCGCCGGAAGGAGCCACGGTACAGTGTGGTGAACGTATAGGTCTTACAAAAGTCTTGAGGGAAAAGCCGCCGCAGCACCGCGGAGTGGCTTTGTAAATCTATAATAACAGAACAATGTTTCGGGAATGTTTCTGAAATTGGGTTTATATAAAATAATTTCCGCTGAGAGGCACTGTTGATCACTGCTGCAATTTTTGCCGGGGGCCAAAGCCGGCGCATGGGAACCGACAAAGCCGCGCTGGAAGTAGAAGGATTGACCTTGCTGGTCCGCACCGTACAGACCGCGCTTGAGGCGGAGCTGTCAGCTCTAGTCGTAGGCCGTGCGTGCCCTGTCGGCTGGCCTTTGGCGGCAGCCGCGTTCGTGGAAGACAGGGAACCCGGCCTCGGCCCTTTGGGCGGTCTGGCGACGGCGCTGGGGCAAAATCAAACGGCGGCCGTGCTGGCGCTGGCCTGCGATCTGCCATTTTTGACGCCTGACGCCGTGCGCTGGCTTGGAATGCAAAGAGCGGAGGCGGGCGAGCATGGGCTGATCGTTGTCAGCGGCGGCAATTGGGAGCCGCTGTTTTCCATCTACCTGCCTGCGTGTCTGCCGCTGATAGAAGCGCGGCTTGCCGCAGGAAAACGCTCACTGCATGGGCTGATTGAAGCCGGCGAGTTTGCATTCATAGAGGCGCCCGATTGGGCTGCCTCGCAGCTAGTTAATGTCAACACACCGGAAGACTGGGAACAAATGCGCCGGGCAAACGGTCGGCAGCATCGAAAGAACCCAATGACAGAGGGTTAATTTAGGAAGATAGGTAAACTTTGCTTATGAACCATTCACGAAAATTCGCTTTGCTTCTGCCAGCCGCGCTGGCCCTAGCTGCCGCCCCCGCCGGAGCCGCTCCCGCCGCGCCGCCGACTTACCATCTGCTGCAAAAAGTGACGCTTGGCGGCGACGGCGGCTGGGACTACCTGTCGGTTGATCCGAATGCACGGCGAATTTATATCAGCCGTGGCAGTCATGTCATGGTTGTAGATGCCGATACCTACAAAGTCGTCGGAAACATTCCGAACACCAACGGCGTCCACGGCATCGCCATTGCGTCTGATTTAAGCAAAGGCTTTATCAGCGACGGGCGTGATAACACCGTGACCATCTTTGACACCAAAACGCTGAAAACGCTGGGGACGGTGGCAGTCGGCACCGGGCCGGACTGCATCGTGTACGAGCCGAAGACGCAGCGCGTGTTCACGTTCAACGGACGCAGCAGCGACGCCACGGCGGTAGACGCCAAGACCAACGCCGTAGTTGGAACCATCGCGCTCGGCGGGCGGCCTGAATACGCCGCCGTGGACGGCGCAGGCATGGTCTACGACAATCTGGAAAGCACCAGCGAAGTGGTCGCGATTGATGCCCAGGCGCTGACGATCAAAAATCGGTGGCCGGTCGCGCCCGCCGAAAGTCCGTCAGGTCTTGCCATCGATGCAAAAAACAGAGCGCTGTTCTCGGTCTGCGATGACGGCAAAATGGCGGTCTCCAACGCTGATACCGGCAAAGTGACCATCGCACCTATCGGCAACGGGCCGGACGCTGCGGCGTTCGACCCCGGCACCGGCCTTGCCTTCAGCTCCAATGGACAGGACGGCACTTTAACGGTCCTGCAAGATAATTCCTTGAAGCTGAACCTGCGCGGCGAGCCGAGCGCCATTGACAGCGCTGCGTCCCTGCAAACCGTGTCGACGCAGCTTGGAGCTAGAACAATGGCGCTGGACACGAAGACCCACCGGGTCTTTTTAGTGACAGCGACCCCAGACCCGGCTAACCCCGGCCAGGGACGCCGCCGCAACTATGTCCCCGGCTCGTTCACGCTGCTGGTTGTCGGGCCGTAAGATTATCCTCGCCGCCCCCACTCCTCTGCAAGCGGGGTGGGGACCAAAAATTCCTTGACAAAGCGCCTGCTTTATGGTACGTTGAACAGTAGGCCGGCTTGCTGTTTCTCCGGCGTACCCATTACCGCCGAGTGCGGTTTCAAGGAGCGCCCCAGCAATGCCAATCGGGAAAATCAAATGGTTCAGTGACGCCAAAGGCTACGGGTTTATCGACACCGGGGCCGACAAAGACTTGTTTGTCCACTTTTCCGCCATTCAGCAGGACGGCTACAAGTCCCTGCGCGAGGGCCAGGAAGTGGAATATGAAGTGGGAGAAGGGCCGAAGGGCGCTCAGGCCGAGAAAGTCGTGCCGAAAGCCCTGCCGCACGCTTCCCCCTAGCCGTGCCTGTCCTCATACCGGTTTTTGCGGCAAAGCGGCGCAAGGCCGGCGTTCTGGCATGGTTCCTGCTCTTCACTCTTGATACTGCATGATTTTTCCGACAATTTCTTTGAGGAAGTAGTACCGACCACCATGAGCCATGTTTCTGCCCGTTCTGTTTCTGTCCATTCTGTTTCTCTGCGTCTATTTGTCTGCGCTTTGTTCTGCCTTGCCGTTCTCGCGCTGCCGTTCTCTAAGCCGCTTTACGCCCAGGCACCCGCCGGGACGCCGGCGGTCATTGACGCCAACGCCACCATTCATATCGTCGTTGCCAACGAAGCCCAGCTCACCGGTGACTACACGGTAGACAGCGCCGGCAACATCACCATGCTCTATATCAATCAAGTGCATGTGGAAGGGCTGACCCCCGCACAAGCCGCCGCCGCCATTCGAGGCGTGCCTGCCGGACCAAACCAGGCAGCCACTGGGCTGACCAAGTTTTATGTGTCGCCCCAGGTTGTTGTCTCAATCATAAACACCGGCGGGATCGGCGTGGATGTGACAGGGCTGGTGAGTGCGCCGCGCCACTATACCCTGCCGTCCAGCGCCCGCCTTAACGATGTTCTGGTGCTGGCGGTTCCGGCCCTGAACTCGGACCTGAGCAAAGTGACAATCACCCACAGCGATACCAAGACCCAGGACACGGTGGATTACCGCGTGTATCTGGACAACAAAGTAGAGGCCGGCAACCCGCTGCTCCGAAACGGCGACGTGATTAATGTTTCCAGCAGCGAGCCGCTGCCGATTTATGTCAATGTGCAGGGCCAAGTCAAATCGCCGGGCCGGTTCCAAGTCCCGGCGGGGACGACTGCCTACACTGCACTTCAGACTGCCGGCGGGCCGACAGATACCGCGAATACATCCGGGATTGTGTTAAGGCATTTCGGCGTGACCAACACGACTCCATTCCAATACGAGCTGGCTGGGCAGACCCCGACCGATGTTACTCTTAACCCGGTGCTGATTGACGGCGACACGCTGATTGTCCCCGCCGCGCTGATTACGTCCACTTATACGATTACCGGGCCGGGCGTGCGTAATCCTTCGGAATACTCGCTGCCGAACGGCGCTCCAATTACGCTGGCTTCGGCTATCGGCAAAGCGGGCGGCTTGTCCGACCGTGCAAAAATCAAAGAAGTCCAGATTGTCCGTACCGACCCGAAAACGCAGGCGGTGCAGACATTCAAGTTAGATGCAACTAACCCGAATGTTCAGGGAACGTATCTGGTTCGCCCCGGCGATAACATCACCATTGGTCAGGGCAACCCGCCCTCTAAGATTGACCCATTCCAGGTGCTGGGCATTATCATTGCCATCATCAGTATCGCGCACGCATAAGAAAAGAATCTCACCGTGAAAGACCTCACACGGAAACAAGTTTCCACCCTCTCCTTGTTAAGGAGAGGGTCAGGACGCAGTCCTGGGGTGAGGTCTTTTACGGTAAGATTCTACTCCTGCGTCTCCGCTTCGCTGCTGCCAAGCGCGATGGGAACTTGATCCGCTGCCGGGCGCACGGCGGAATTGAAGCGGCGTGAGATTTTAGCAATCTCGCGCAGGCGGCTGATTTCGCGGTTTAAGTTCAGCGCCTCAATGCGGGCTAGGTCGCGGCTGTCTAGAGCATTAATGACATTCTCCGCCAGCCGGATCGCGCCGAGAGCAACCATCTCGTTGTCATAATCTACCGTGACATAAAACAAGCCGCGCGGGTCTACAGTCCAGTTCCAGCAGGTCTCGCCCGACAGCGGAACGCCGATGCCGCGCCGGACCTGATCCTGAATTTCGATAATCAGATGCTCGAACAAGTGCGGAATTTCCGTCGTCTGCGCTTCGCGCCGGAACGAAAGGCCGTCGTCGTTGAAGCAGTGCTGACTCGCCATCTGCGGCAAAAGCTTGAACAGGATGCGTGGAATATGAGGCCGTCCCGCTGTCGTGAAGGCTTCCGTTTCCAGCATTTCAACAACAAGTGTTGCACGGCGGGTATCGTGAAAAACAATTTCAGTGACTTTCAAGTATTTCTCGTGCACTTCCGGTTAGTTTTGGGCGATGAGCTAGTTTTCCGCGTGTTTACTTGGCGTTTTCGTGTGTTCCCGCCTGTAGCCTCTTGACAAACACTCAGCCTGCGGCTATAATATCTTTGGCTTTCGTTCCCTGATAGCTCAATTGGCAGAGCGTTCGGCTGTTAACCGAAATGTTGTAGGTTCAAGTCCTACTCAGGGAGCCATTTTACCATTCCTCTTGACCTACGGTCACAACTGTCCCAATTGTAACATAAGAATATCCGTTTGTCTACCTTCCTGTGAAGAATGGCGCATACCGATAAACACGAAGCGCAGCGGCTCAGGCCGCTGCGCTTTAGGCTGTCTGAGGGCAGGGTGCGTCAGGGACGAGACTGAAGCAGATGCGGGTAGCAGGTGGTAAGCAGGCGGTAGTCGTGGGGGGTTACATACGGGACAGTTTCCGGCACGGGATTGCCGAAGCCTGAATCGTGCAGGGTTTCTACGGCAAACATCAAGTCGCCGGGATCGTCGCTGTGCCGCTGGATGCCGAGGGCATGCCCGAACTCATGCCCTGCCGTTGCCTGCAAGTCTTCGAGAGTGCCGGCACCTTCCGCCAGCCGGATCGCGGCTTTTTTCAGCGTCGTGCCGGACCAGCTGACTGCGGTTTCCCCAATCGTTTGTGTTTCCGGGTCCAAAAACTTAACCGGCTCGAACTGCACCGTAATGTCCGCCGTGCTTGGGTCGGTAACACGAATATAGCAGACTTTTCCGTGCGATGCATCCACCCACTCGTCCAGTCCCGACAGCACGATGAGGGCCTGCTGGGTCTGCTCCGCCCCTTTTGCCGGCACATAAACGCGGACCGGAAACTGCGGCCAGTGCAGCATCGGCGCAGGGGCGGCATGATTTGACCCCGCCGGCTGGGCGTTTGACCCCGCCGGCTGGGCGAGGGCTTGGCGGCTTTCGAAAGAAGCCGCCCAAAGAGCGAAAAAGAAGGCGAAAAGCAGGGCGGCGGCAAAGAGTGTCATGCTTTCTTTTACGGGGCTGTTTCCGTTTTCTGTTCCCTGCCATCAGCGCCGTTTACCGCTCCTGGTCTGTGGGACGGATCAGAATTTCGTTGACATTGACGCGCGGGGGCTGGGTCACGGCATACAAGATAGCGGCGGCGATATCTTCGCTTTCCAGCGGGGTCATGTTCCCATAAAAGTCTTCAGCCTGCTTTTTGGCCTCAGCATTGGTGATATGGTGTGTCAGCTCCGTTGCGACTGCGCCCGGCTCAATAATTGTCACACGAATCTTATCTTTATAAACTTCCTGGCGCAGCGACTCCGAGAACGCACCGACCCCCCATTTGCTGGCATTGTAGACGCCGGACCCGGCGCGGGCTGTGCGTCCGGCAACACTTGAGATATTGACGATATGCCCGCTGCCCTGCGCTCGCATCAGCGGCAGGACAGCATGGGTCGCGTACATCAGGCCCAGGACGTTGGTTCCCATCATGCGCCGCCAATCTTCCGTATCTGCGCCTCCAATCGGACCAAGCAGCATCACTCCGGCGTTGTTGACCAAAATGTCAACCCGTCCGAAAGCGGCGTTTGCCGTCAGCACCATTTCCCGCGCCTGATCTTCCTCCGCCACGTCTGCCGTGATCGCCTGCGCGATGCCGCCTGCACCCTCAATTCGCCGGACTAACTCTGTCAGCTTGTCTGCCCGCCGCGCCGAAAGCGCAACCGAAACGCCTTCCGCCGCCAGCGCCAGCGCGGTCGCCTCACCGATACCGGACGATGCGCCGGTTACTATCGCTGTTCTGCCTGCCAATTTCCCTGCCATAAGTTCTATTTCCTTTTTCTTCTGCGCTACTGCGTTTCACGGCTTTTCCTGCCGACAATTGCTTGTGTCCCCATTCCAAGAGGGAACAAAACACCATGTTCGGTCGTTAAACATAGTACGCAGCCATGACGCAAAGTAGAGACAGCCAAATACAGGACGAAAACGCCCAAGAAGAAGATGTGCGGGAAGCATGGGTGCTGCGTGCAGGCGCGGAGCTGTGGAAGGTCGTTGTTGCGGAAGCCGAGCATCCGGCGGCAGACACGCAAATCGCGCTGGCAGCGGTGCGGCTGGCCCTGGACTGCGCCCGGCGTCTGCGCTGTGCAGGCGACATTTCCGAAGCCGCGCGTAACGACCTGGAAACCGAGTGTGACAACGCTGCTGAAACGCAGATGCTGGCCTTGCAGCAGTGGGGCAGGGGACGCGGAATGCATTGGGGGAGTGAGTGGGGGACGCAGTGGGGCGAAACGCTGTCCTCGGAAGGCAGTCGTCGTTTCGCCCTCGCTTCGTCCGTCGTGCCGGAAAAAGGCATCACGCAGCAGTGATACGGTCAGAAGTGCGTGCAGCGCTTTCCGGGATCCGCTCGCTGCTTTCCTGGCTGTCGCCCGAAAGCGCTTTCACCGCCAAATAGGCCGTGATAGCGAAGCCAACTTTGTTCACCACGTCACCTACGGAAGACAGCACCTGGAACCAATCCAAGTTCAAGTTCGGGTTGTTTGCAGAAATCGCCTCAGCGATATAAACGACCGGATAGATACCCCACAGAGTGAACAGATAGTTATTCATTTTGCTGATGCCGTTACGAATAGGCTCCGGCTGGGTTTCTGCCAGCTTTTTACCTTCGGTCACCAGCAAATATATGATGACGACATAGCCAACCGTGGAAATCGTACCCCAAATGTAATGCTCCATGGTGCTGCCGCTGGGGTTCAGTGTCCATTGACCGTTGACGGTATGGCCGGACAGCTCGCCGATAAACCCGGTCACGATCATAAAGAGGTCTGCAAGAATGAGCTTCGTCGCAAACCCAATGCCGCGCACCCGCAGCATTTCCGGGTACTTCAGCACTAAAAGCGGGGTCGTCACAGTCCAGTCAATGTAGCGAATGTCTGTCGGGAACGGCTTTGCAGGATCATAATCCCGCGTCAAAAAGTAGTACGCCACGGCGGCGACGCCGCAGATGATCGCCGAAGTGACCATTGTTCCTCGGTATTCAGGCAGTATCTTTTCCTTTTCCACGAGAAAAAAGACAAACCCTGCACCGAGCGCGAACATGGAAACGAACAGGCTGTAATGCACAAATGCCTGCGAAGTGGTCAAAGTCGTTGCCACAGTGTCAAAACCCATAATCAGAAGCCTTTCTCACGAGTAAGCGTGTTTACGTTGGCCTCTTACCCGAAAGGCTTTTATCCTAAGCGCAGCTTTCATCCAGCAAGCTTATTGGGACTGCATCGTAAAGAGGTAGGCCAGTACGGAGCCAAGCGATATCGCGCCGGCCAGCGTGATGGTCCAAAGTGCCCAATGATGCTGGGCCGCATAGTTTGCGAGGAAAAAGCTTCCTCCAATCACTGCCCAGTAAACGATGTTGATTGGCTTCTTGGTCATGTCATCTCCTAAGAATTAAAAGCCGCGCCCTTGTCGGGCGCGGCTTTGATGTGAGACTTGCCGTTCGGCTCTAAGTGCGGTCAGGCTGGGCTTGTCGCCGCGCTGAAGTTCGGCTCGAAGGGGTTGACACCGGACCGGGCATCGTTTTCAGTTTTCGCTGCCGCGATGAAGTAGATGAACACGCCCAAGCCAACTTTAGCGATGATGTCGGCAATCGTGTAGCCGACTTGAACGCCAAGCTCACTTCCCTCGTAAGAGACTTTATTGCCAAGCATCGGAATCATGTAAGCCAGTGGGTAGAAACCCCAGCTTGCAAAGATCAAGAGGCGTGCGCCACGAATCAGTGGAGCGACAGTCTCCGGCTGGCGCGAAATGGATTCGCTAAGTTGCTTGAACAGCACATACTGGATGTAGACAAACGGAATTGTACTCGCTAAACCCCAAGCTGCTCGGGCCCAACTGTTGTCTTTAATGAGTTCGCCGGGATAGCCAAGCGCGATCATCAGGAACGCCGCGAAGGCAAGCTTTGACAGCAGGCCGCGGCTCTCGATTTTAGAGAGGCCAAGCACCGCGACAAGCTCGACAAGGAGCAGAGGCACAGTCAAAATCCAGTCCATGTAGCGGTAAGCGTCATTGAAGACCACTTTGGACAGGCCGTAGCTGCCATCCGGATTCACCTGGTGGGCGTCCACCCAGCTATTAAAGATACGGAAATAGTGGTAGCAGGCGATGGCCGTAACCAACGCTGAAACGAGCAGGGCCGGACGGTACTTGAATCCAACCTGTGAGCGCGAGAAAAAGAAAAAGAGGGTTCCTGCAAGCATGGCGGCAACCGCGAGTGAAAGGCCATTGTAAACTGCACTGTAGGTGCCGGCGCTGATCACTGTATTCGCATTATCCATTTGGTGTCTAACCTTTCTAGGTTATTGGTCAGTGCGTCATCGTCTTACATCTTCATTGGTGAAAACGTCACATGGCAGAGGCGTGTTCCACCCTTCTGCCGGCATCCTCCAGACTAAGCCTTGTTCTGAGCAAGGCGGTTAGCAATGCCGCAGCACAATTGCTGCTGCCAAAATAAAATTGCCGCTATAAAGACAAAATTGCTGTGGATTTTGAACTGCAAAGCATATCAGCCGAAGTGGGCTAGGCTGTGTGGGAGCTGATTGCAGCGATAAAAACAAGTATTCCCGAAGAAGCTGGGAGGTGGGTAACTTTGTGACCGACTTGCTTAAGGCACTCCCAGGCGGGCGGCCTTTCTAAAGGTTTTCTGAACCTGCAAACATCATACCCAAAACGGCAGCAGTTTTGCTGCACTTGCAAGATATTCGCAAATTAATAAATTCGCTTAAGGATTTGCAGCGTCAGGTAAGCAGAAGAATTAGGGCAAAATAAGAGGGCAGGGCAGGTCCTGCCCCCCTTAGTGATTTTACTGCTTTAGGCCGGCTTCTTTTTAGGCCGGCTTCTTTTTTGCGACTTCCGCGAGATGTGCGGCTTCGGCTTCTTCAATCTCGGTCAGGCTTTTGCGAGACGGCTCCGGGGCATCGCCCGGCAGCAAATCTGTCAGGCTGACCAGCAGGCTGTAGCGCAGGGAAAACTTCTTCTCGGCGGCGGACAGCTTGTTGCGGCCTTCATCGGAGAGTCCGTCCAGCCATTTCTGACGCATGGCTTCAGTTCCGGCTTGATGGCGCTTGAGGATGTCTTCCGGCAGGCTGTCAGGGTCCACGGCGACAGCGGCGGTGTTGTCGCTGTAGAGCTTGGCGATGGTGCCGGTCAAACCCCGGTAATATGGGTAGAATAACCCTGATTTTGTATCCGCAGCGCTGGTGTCGCGGTCCGCAAGGCGAATAAACGCGCCTTCAGTGAATTGCTGTGCCATAGGGTAATCTCCTTTAATTTCATCAACGATCAATGAGGCAATAAAACGATGGCTGACGTTCTTTTTGACATAGGACTGCTTTTTACGATATTGGCTCTGGTGGGCCTTGTCGGCGTCCTGATCTTTCTCGCGATGACTGCGCTGAAACTGAAAACTTCAGTTATGGACAATGCCGGGCGGATCTACAAGCGCCCGCTGGCAGCAGGCAAAAACCTTGCCGTGACGGTGAAAGGCATCGCGCAGCAGGAAACCGTGCGCGGCAAGCACATCGGCGCATCCGCCAAAACCGCCGGCCTTGCCGTAAAAGATGCCGCGCTGCATATCAAAGATGCCGCACAGTCAGTCCACCCGGAAGACCTTAAGCCCGCGCTGTCTTCGGTATCCAACGTCAGCAAGGCGCTTCAGCTTGCCGCCAAATTATCCCACGCCGGAGCGCGGCAAAAAGTGCGCTGACACTACTTCGCCGCCGCTTGGATTGCGCCGACAACTTTCTGCGGCGGCGCACCGGAAACGTCACCGCTGAACACCGGCTTGCCGTCCACAAAAACGCCGTTTCCGGCGACGGCCTTTGCCGCCGGTGAGCGGTCCGAAGTGGGAACATCGGTGTTGACTATTTCCGCCGACACGCTGCCGCCGCTTTTCTGAACATAAGATTGAACTGCCTGAATAGGCGCTGCTAACGCTTCCGGCTTCTGCTGGTTAGCTTCGTTATAAGACCAGCCAATCAGAACGTGATGCTTTGCAGTGGCCGGGTCGCCGAGGGTCTGCTCGGCGGGCGGGCCGGCAGGCGCGGCGGATGGCGTCGCCGCCACTGCTTTCGGGGCAGGAGCCGGCGCAGACTGCGCGGCGGGCGGCGCATCATCGCTGTCAGGCAGACCTGTTTTTTTGATGCCCTGATTCAAGAAGACCAGCGCAGCGATCAAGATTGCCAGACCGGCAACCACAAACAAACGGTTCATCTTTATTTCCTTTTTCTTTTATTTGCCCTTGATCCCTAAAAAAGCCGCCATGCGCCCGGTCGCGCCATCACGCCGGTACGAAAAAAAGTCGCGCTTGTTGCGAAATGTATCCTCATCGCAGACCGCAATAGACCCGGCGGGCAGGCCAGCGTACAAAAGCTGACTGAACACCACTGCCCGCAGGTTGAGGTTGTAAGTTCCACCCATCTCGCTGCGCGGCGTCACCACATTGGAAGCGCGTGCGCTGGGCAGGGAGCGGAACTGGTCCGCGACTTCCGCCCGCACCTCGTAGCTGTCGCCGCCGATGGACGGCCCAACTGCGGCAAAGCAGGCCGACGGCACACAGCCGAACTCGGCGACCATGGTTTGCAGCGTCTTGCCGGCAATGTTCACCGCCGTTCCGCGCCACCCGGCATGGGCCAGACCGATGACTTTGCGAACGGGGTCTACCAGATAAACCGGCACGCAGTCGGCAAATAAAAGCATTAAAAGCAAATCCGGCGTGTTTGTAACCAGCGCGTCTGTCCCGGCTACCGGCACGGACCCTGTCCCTGCCAAAACTACGGCCACTGTGTCCCCATGCACCTGCTCGGCCAGCGCCACCTGACTTTCGGGCGTTCCCAGATCATGCCACACTCGCCGCCGGTTTGCCTGCACCTGCGCGAGATCGTCCCCGACGTGCGATCCTAAGTTGAGAGAATCATACGGCGCGGTGCTGACCCCGCCGCGCCGGGTCGTGAACCCCTGCGTGATGCGCGGCAGCCAGGCCATTGTTTTGGCCTGGTACAGCGGCAGATCGCCAATCGGTTGTTTACGCCATCCAGTCAATTCAGCTCCCGCGCCTTCCTAAGCGCTGCGGCCTGGCGCTGGAAGTCTTCGTAGTTCGTATACAGCTCCGCCTGCCATCCCCGCTGCTTTGCCGTGTCTACGTGCGAGGGCGAGTCGTCCCAAAAGGCAATTTGGTCGCCGCTCAAGTTTAGCGCGGTTTCAATGGCCTCATAGAACCGGGCGTCCGGCTTTTTCATTCCTAGCACGCCGGAAAAGAACAAGTGGTCAAAGTGGGTCGAAAAGCCCATGACTTCCTGCATGTACTTTGCCCGGTGCGGCTCTTGATTGGACGCAAGGCAGCAGACAAATCCAGCGTTCCGCAGCGTCTTCACCCATTCCAGCACCCGCCCGTCTACCGCGTCTTCCACCGAAAACCAAAGCTGCATGAACTCTTCCGCCGACCCCTGCCAGCCCCATTCTTTTAAGAGCGGCGGCAAAAGCTCGGTTAAATCGGCGCTGCCCAAAAGGCAGTCGTGGAACTTGCCTTGAAAAAACGCCCGCGTCGCTTCCTGCGTAATCTGATGCTCCCGCGTCAAATGCTCTGAGAAGCGATCCGGGAAAACTAAAACTCCGTCCGCATCAAACACGACAGCTTGTATGCTCATTCTGAACTTTCTATTTTTCGCGCTTCTTTTCGCGTCATCGGCTTCTGCGCGGCATGGCGTAGGTGCATGATAAGCAGCGTTAGGGCATCGTTTGGATTGAGGCGCAGGGTGAAGCAGACATAGTACGCCGGGCCGTTCTGGGTTCGGCGGTAAGTCATCTTGCGAACAGGAACCGAGAAGATGTCGTTATCTTCTGCCGAGAACCTTTGCGGGAACTGTGCAAGTTTCGCAATTTCAGCTTTCAGCCCTTCTTCCCAGGCGTCAGCGGCCTCCGCATCTGCGCTTCCCGCAAAGTGCATCCACGCGGCGGATATGTCTCGGATTGCCCACTGCGTATAGCGGATCGCCCAAATGATCGGCTGCTCGGCACCGTCCGTCATCGAACGCCCGCCGACTGAGAGTGCGTACTCTTTTGGGATGCTTTCTTCTGCGCTTCGTGTTCTCGACGCCACTGAGCCTTGTCTTCTTCGAGCATGGCGAAAGCTTCCTCGGAAGAATAAGTTCGGCCTGCCTCCATATCTTCAATCCCTGCCTGAATGCCGGCAACCGCAGACGCATAATCTTCCAGGCTGTCATGCTCGGAAAGGTCAACATTTAGGTCGCTTTCGACAAGCTGCAACAGATAGTCCGTTACATTCTGGCCGCTTTTTGCTGCCTTCAGCCGAAGCAGCGTCTCCATGTCCGGCGAAATATCGAGTGTCAGTGCCATTAGTTTCTCCTGTTGAAGGCGAACTCGCTTACACGAATTCCTAAGCCTTCATCTGTGCTTCCAGGCTGTCCACGGCCTCTTTCGCTTCTTTGAGGCCAACGCCAGTTTGTTCGCGGTACAGCTCGATGGCATTGATTTTGCGGCCTTGTGCGATGAGCGCCTGCACGTCGGTCAGTGGGGCTTCTTCAATGCCGAGCTGCTTTGACAATTCATTCACCCGGCGCTCCAAGTGTGCGAGGCGCTTGGTCTTGGGGTCGGGGGCGTGCCAAACCCGCTGAATGACGGCGGAAACTATGCTGACGGCACAGGCAACCTCAA
>CAXTER010000101.1:0-16519 GCA_964243345.1 uncultured Armatimonadales bacterium | reverse complement strand
ACAGCATCAATGTCGTCAATTGCGCCGGTGTTGACTGTGCCGGCGGAGGCGACGACAACAAACGGCGCGAGGCCATCGGCAAGGTCGGCCTGAACCATTTCGGACAAACAGCCGAGGTCCAATTGATAATTGTCATTGACCGGAACCCGGCGCAGGGCATCTTGGCCCAGCCCCATCAGCGCGAATGTCTTGGCGATGCAGGAATGCGCTTCGGAAGAAGCGTAACCGACTAAGGGCTTGTTTTGGGGATTGCTGGGAGATTTTGCCATGCGGGCCGCTGTCAGCGCAATCAGCGTGCCGAGCGATGTGCCGCTGGTCAGAAGGCCGCTGCTGGACTGCGGGAATGAAAACAGCTCCCTGCACCAGCTAAGAACCTGCTTTTCGACGTCAATAGCGGCATGGTCCCGCCCGCCGCAGTTGCTGTTCATAAACGCCGCCAGCATTTCGCCGAGGACACCCGCTGCCGCGCCGCTGCCATGCACCCAGCCGAAAAAGCGCGGGTGCGTGTTGCCGGTTCCATAAGGCTGGATCGTTTTCTGGAACAGCGCCAGCGTCTCGGAAAGCGGCTGTTCTTCCTGCGGCAGACTTTCCGTGAAGTGAGGCCGGAGCGCTTCCGGCACCGGCTGCCAGACCGGAGCCTGACGTACATCTTGCAGAGCGTCGATGCACTGGTCCACGGCGTCGTGGAACACCCGGCGCGTTTCGGCCCAATTGTCGGGGTCTAACGTGTGTTCAATCAAATGTCGGCAATCTCCCTGGTAATTATATCGGGAGACGGCGCGAGAATTGTTAGGGACAGCGCGGTTTGCAGCCCCTACGGGGTAAAAAAGGGAGGCTCACGAGCGGGCATCGACGAACATCGGGGTATCGGGCAGGAAGCCAATCGGCTTCGGCGAACCGGACGGCGTTTCCCGGCGATAGGCGCTGCGTGCCTTTTCCTGCTGGTTGACCCGGTTCATTTCGCGCATGACCAGCCCGACTTTCTGGTACAGCAGGCGCTGAGCCGCTTTGTCGGCGTCCTGAATGCGCGACACGAGCGAGCCGAGGCTTGGATCGGCGGCAAGCGCAGTGCGCCCGTCGGGAATGCTTTCAATCAGTGTCCTCTTTTCGGCCAGTATCTGGTCAAAGGCCAGCAGGTCGTCGGATTCCAGAGTTTTGATCTGCTGCTGGGCGAGTTCCAGCAGGCGCTTGAGCGTGGTGCGCTCGGCGCTGCGTGCCGCAAGTGACATAGAATTCAAACTTTCTTGAGCGCGAGAGGAGTTTAGGTGATGCGCTTTTAGTGGGACGCCTGACGCGGCAATATGTTCCCTAGGCGGCAACAAGTTCTCTCGTGCGGGATTTATCGGCCTGACACTGGCGGTCCACTTCCGCCCAGGTCTCGCGCAGGTCGCGCAGGACGGCAATGGCGTCCTCTACCGGCTGCGGCTGGTTCTGGATATTGGCCTGGGTCAGTGACCGCAGCAGGGCGGTATAGATGCCGAGCAAGGGTGCGGCAAAGGCGCTGCCGATCTCCGGGTTCAGCGTGTCGTGCAGGTGCGCGATGATTGCTTGGGCATTGCCGATCAGCCGCGACTGCTGGGCATAATTCTTTGCTGCCATCGCTGCTAAAGCTTGGGACAAAAAGCGAATTGCACCGTCGTAAAGCATCACAACAATGCGGGTGGAAGTCGCAGTCTCAATAGAGTTCTGGCGGTACTGAGCATACGGGTTTGGGAGACTCATGAAGGTCCTTTAGAGAACAAGTTAATGTAGTTTAGCCGGAAGAGGAGGATGACGATGTTCCTGATGAAGAGGCTCCTGACGACGTGCTGGACGAACTGGAGCCGCCGAAGGCTGCCGTGAACGCACTGCCCTGCGCCTGAAGCGTACTGACCCGTGTTTCCAGTTCGCTGAAAAGCTGGGTGAGGTATGCTGTGTAATTCGTTACAGTCGTCTGAATTTGCGTGATCTGCGCCTGGGCGGTGGAGACCTGCGAGTTGAGGCCGTTTTCTGCGCCGATGACGGAGCCGTTGGTCGGGTCCAAAATCTGGGTCAGCGCCGCGTTCAGGCCGTCGGCGACGCCGTGCGTCACGGTCACATGGCCGGTGGTGCCGCCGGCGGGCGAGGCGGCAGTGGCCGTTACGAGAAGCTGAATGCCGGCGGCATGGGTATCGGTGAGGCTGCCTGTCAGCGTCCGTCCGGTCCCAAAAGCCGTTTCGCCGTTGATGGTTCCGGCAACATCTTTACCGGTGGTGACCGAAAGCGCCGAACCGATGCCTGAGTTGGAGCTGCTTGCGGCAGCATCGGAAGAAACCGAAAAATTGGAGTCTGAGCCATAAGCCTGTGATGCAATCACCAGGTGGTTGCTTGCGTCCACCGACGCATAGATTTGGGTGTTCAGGCTGCCGGTGGCATTAATCAGAGCCGCCGTCTGCTGAACCGTGCTGCCGGCGGGGATAGTCAGCTTCGCGCCGCCTGCTGGAAACAAAGTCCCGCTGAAGGTCAGGGTTTCCGGCACGGTGCTCTGTGTGCCGGACGCAGACGCGGCTCCGGCAGTTCCGCTGGACTGAGTCGCGGGCTGGGTGATCACGACAGGATATCCGGCTCCCGAAGATGCGGCGGTTTTGGCATTGCCTTTGATAAACTGGATGCCCGCGCTGTCGGATGTTCCCGACAAGCCGAACAAGTTAGAAACGACATTTGGGTCCGTCTGCAAGGCTGTGGTGAGTGCATTGGAGTCTACTGCCAAGTCGTTAGAGCCGTTCAATGTCACGCCGATGGATTGCAGCGTATTCGTGCCGGAAACGGCGGTCAGCGCCTCGGAAAGTGTCTGCTGGATTTGGGTCAGGGTCGTATTGCCGAACAGCGCGGGGTTTGTTCCGGCGGCCCCGCTGGTGGTTGTGGTCGGCGCGGTGAACTTGTTTTCGTTAGTAATAAAGTCCTGCACGGCGTTGTAGGCAGTTGCGAATGCACTGACATCTTGAACGACGGCGGCGGTATTCTGAGTGATGCTGAGAGTGGTTGTCGCCGGGGCCGCCGTCGTTCCCGCAGAGACGAGGCCGAGGGTCGCGCCGGAAATCGCATCGTTGATTGTGTTGGTGGAACGGGTGAGATTGAGGCCGTCCAAAGTAAACTTCGCGTCCTGAGCCGCAGCCACCGTGTCTGTGTAGGAGTTCTGCAAGATGCCGACGGTCGCGAGTACCCCGCTGGTATCGGTGAACGCCGGCGCGGTCGTGCCGCTGCCGACAATCCGAAGCTGCTGAATACGGTTCAGGTTGCCGTTGGCATCGGGAACGGTGACGACTTCTGCTGAAACGCCGGAAACACCGGCCTGGTTGATGGCATTGGCGATCGTGGCCAGTGAGTCCGTGTTCAAGTTGACGGCGATGTCGGCCCCGCTGCCCGCACCTGTTCCACCATTGGAGAGATGGAATGTGCCGGACTGAGCGGACCCGGACGCGATGCCAAGCAGCGAGCCGATGGACTGGGTGGCGCTTGAAAGCGTCAGCGACGCCGCGCCGGTATAAGTTGTCCCGCCCTGCGTGTAGCTGACGCTCTGCCGAATGCCCGCCGCGCCGGAACTAATCAATCCCAGGCTGCTAAGAACACTTCCGCTGGTGTCGGCGGCGGCAATAGAGTTGACGGTGCCGGTCTGCGTGCTGGTCAGCGTCAGCCGGTAATCGTTGGTGCCGACATCAACGACGTTTGCCGTGACGCCGGCTCCTGCAGCATTAATTTTACTGGCGACATCTTGCAGCGCGTCACCGGAAGCAATCTGAACCGTCTTGCCGTTCAGTGTAAAGCTGCCGCTGAGGCCAAGCGCAGTCGTGCCGCTGCTTTCGGACGCCGATGCGACTTCCTGCGCCTGGGCAAGCTGGCTGATGGAGAGCGAGTGGCTGCCCAGAGTCGCGCCGACCTGGCTGGTGATTGTCGCGGTGGTCGTGTCGGATGAGCTGGCTGTCGGAACATTAGACGTTGACTGGCTGCTGAGTGTTGTCACTGCCGTTTGCAGCGCGGCAAGATTGGTGTTCAGTGTCTGCCAGTCCGTAAGCTGGGAATTGTAGCCCGTGATTTGCGTGTTCAGCGTTGTAATCGGAATCTGGGCGGTAGTGGTAAGCTGGCTGATAATGCTGGTGGTATCCAGGCCGGATGCCAGGCCGGAAAAACTAATTGTCGGTGGTGCGGTAGACATAGGTGCGAGTCTCCAAAGATACTCAGAGTTTCGGCAGACCGGCCCACATTCTTTAGAGGGCGCTTTGTGAAGTCCCAGCGTAAATGACAGCCCGCCAGCCGGCTGTACGTTTTAACGCATGGTCTTCAACGCAAGGCTTTCTGTTCATTCATTCTTCATTTCTGCCGCGCATACTTTAGGGAAATACTGACTTCTCGGAGAACTTTCGATGACGCTTTCTGTTTCCCTGAAACGTACATTGGCTGCCCTGACTGCGGCGGGCTTGGTGGCGCTCCCGGCGCTGCCGTCACTCGCGGACATCACTGTGACCGCGCAGGAAGTGGCCGGAACCGGGCAAACCCCGCCGGTCCCGCAAACAATCCGGCTGCTCTTTAAAGGCTCAAACGCCCGGCTGGAAGTGTCGGGCGAGCCGACCCTGATCCAGGACGGCAAAGGCAACGTCATTTACGGGTTGGATATGGCCCGGAAGACTTACTACATGACGGTTCCGACGGAAGTGCAGCCGGGCGCAGGCGCTCCGGCCAAAGAAGATGTCAAGCTCGACCTCAAAGACACCGGCAAGACCATGACCTTCGCCGGAACGACCGCGCATCAGTACACTGTGACCGGCACCGTGGACTATCCGAAGCCGCAGGGAGGCTACCGGCGTGGTGGGGGACGCAGGCGCGGCGGGGGTGGAGGCGGTGGTTTCCCCGGCTTTGCGCCGGCAGCCTCCTCTCTTGCTCCTACTACTGTAAATCAATATGGCGGCGACGGAAACGGCGGCGGGCGTGAAGGGCGCGGGCCGGGCGTCACTCCGGCTCAGTGGAACCTCAGCGGCGAAATCTGGCTGTCGGACGACTACAAGTTCCCGTCCAAAGAAAACACTGTCTTTGCCGCCCAGCTTGCCGCCGCGTCGGCGGGGCCGTTCCAGCAGCCGCTGGCGGACGCGCTGGATAAGCACAAGGGCTTGCCGCTGCTGGCCCGAATGACCGTGAATTATGTTCCCGCTTCGTCGGCAGGCCGGCCTATCAACCAGTACGGCGGTGTCGTGGAAGGGGCCAAAGCCGATACGACGCCGATCAGCACGGTGACGACGTTTACAGTCCAGTCGATTTCCGAAGCGCCTCTGAGCGACACGCTCTTCCAAGCGCCGCTTTCCTACACGCTGGTCGCCGCGCCTTTAGACCCCTATACGCCCGGCACGCCCGTACCCGCGCCTGCTCCGTAGGAGTGCTGGGGTTGTGAGTGCCGGGGTTTTCTACAACCCCGGCACTTCTACAGCTCCGGCGTAAAGATTTCATCCTTACTTCCCGATACTCTTTCTAACGGCGATTGTTCAACGCAGGCAGTTCCGGCGCCAATGATGGTATGCATTCAGCAGTTTTTCTGCAAAAAATTTGATTGCCAAAGGAAACCATCACGCCATGTTGAACTCTCTGCCTTACACCGCCGCGCTGCCTAACGTCACCGCTCCTGTCCGCCTGAACGATCTTCCCGCCCTGCTGGGACCCTATGCCGTCACCGCCCCAATTTACGTTTATTTGATGAGCTGCGGAAACTTGACCGCAACCCGTGTCCGGCAAAAAGACGAAGAAGACCTGATTCTTGTACTGCGGCCCCGAAAGCCAGCCCTTCGTGCAGCGGCGTAACCGTCTGCCGCCCCTCTAAAAGTTACCCCTTTGAGGGAGTGCTGCCGTGAGTGTCGTCGGTCAGCACAGCGACACTCAGCAGCAGTCCCACTAAAGCCATGCTGACGGCCACGAAGAGCGCGGGAGCAGGCGATGCCCACCAGAATGCTCCAAGCGCCATCAGCAGAATAAACACTCCCATCACCAGCCAGCCTTGCCACGCGCAGGGAGTCCAGCGCAGGCCATGACGGCGAAACCACACCGGGCGTCTCATTTCAAATCTTCTCCTTCTAAGTCTTTTCCTTCTAAGTCTTCTCCTGCTTTTTCAGACACGCAGGCCGGCGTTCGGCTGCCTATTCCGTCTATTTCGCTGACGCCGGGCCGTAGAAAATATAAGTCGCTGTGTACGGGACGCGCACTTCGGTCCCTGCATGTGCGGCATCCGCGCCGGTCTTGGGAGCGGCACCGCCGGACGTATAAGCCCGTTCCACATAGCTGATTTTGGAGAAGCGTCCGCGCCCGCTCGCTGCCCCCGCGAGAAGCAGCCACGGAATGCTGCCCGGCGCGGCGGCGCTGGCAATGACTTTGCCGATAACCTTGCTGCCGTCGGACGCTTCCCAGGTCGGCCCGGCGTAATGTCGTCCGATTTGGACGCCGTCGCTATTCATCAGTACGGCATCAGGTGCCTTCAAGACCCAAGTATACCGATGATCCGCCTGCGCCTTGCATGTGTAAATTTGGACGCCGCTGCCAAGCGCTTGGAGCAGAACAACGCTTTTCCCCACAGCCAAAGGAACCGGAAGCGAAGCCGGCGGCTGTGCCGCGCCTGGAACACCAGTGCCCCCCAGGGCAGCCGCGGCAATAAAGCAAGAAAGGCGCGTCAAAAAAGAGTGTGCTGTCAAGAGTTCCTCCGGCTCGTTCAGTTTGCTTTATGTTACCCTCTGCCGGCAGGATGAGGGCAGTCTTCGCATGTAAATCCGCAAAGTTGGGAACCTAATCCTGGTCGAAGTCGTCAAGTAAAGAAGACAATTCTTCCAAGAGTTGAGGAGTAAGACCATGCTGAAAAACAATAACGCAAGCAATAAGCTGTTTGCGTTCCAGAAATATGCTGTCTGTGGAGTTGCGGCGCTGATGCTGCTCGGCGTCACCAGCCGCGTTGTCGCCGACCCGCCGGTTTCTCTTTCGCCGCCGGTTCAGTCTGAGGCTGCGCCCGTGACCGGCGACGCCGTCCCGGACAGCACGTTCCAGTGGACGGAAGTGCCGCAGAACCAAAAAGTGCCGCTGACGCGGGCCGTGTTTGACCAGAACGGCTACCAGTTGTTTGACACCGCTGGCGAAACGGTTTTAGTCCCCTTTACCAACAACAACCTGTATGTAATGAAGTTCGCGCCGTCGGACGACGGCACGCTTTACCTGATCAACCAGGGGGACACGCCCGTGCTGTATGTCCCGTCGGGCGGGTATTTGGAGAACGCAACTGTTGCGGGCGCACGGTGGTATCCATTCCCGGCCACCTACCATCCGGCGCAGCCGGTCTATCTGGGCGTTGCGCCAAGCTGGAATGCGTTTGTTTCGTTTGGCTGGTCGCCGGGCCTTGTGGTGCGCGGCGGCTACTACAGCGACCGCAGCTTTGTCAGCGGCGGCGTGTTTCTGCCGACGGTCGGCCTCACCTTTGAGTTCGGCGGTGTCAGCTACCACAATTGGGATTCCTACCACGCCTTCTATGCAGGCCACCCGGATCGCTTCGGCGGCGGATACGGGGACCATGCACTGCGTCCGCATGTGTTTCAGGGCGCGGGCGGGCGCAGCTACCGGGGCGGCCATGTCTTTCACGGCGCACGCGGCGGACGCCGCTGACGGTGCCTCTTGAGAGCATAATTCTCGGCCCCGGCTTTGCTTATGCAAAGCCGGGGCATTTTCTATTTCTTGTTTTTCCGCAATTGCCGCCGCGCGGTGAGTAGGAGAGTTAAAGGAGAACAGAATATGAACAACAGTTTGACGGACATCACAGTAGTGCTGGACCGCTCCGGCTCGATGGCGTCCGTGCGGGAAGATACCATTGGTGGCTTTAACAGCTTTTTGGAGGAGCAGAAAAAGGTTCCCGGCAGCGCAAACCTGTCTTTGGTCCAGTTCGACGACCAGTATGAAGCGCTGTACGAAGGCCGGCGTCTTCAGGACGCGCCGTGTCTTTCGGCACAAACCTTTGTGCCGCGCGGAAGCACCGCTTTGCTGGATGCCATCGGGCGTACAATTCATGCGACCGGCACCCGGCTGGCCGCGCTGCCGGAAAACGAGCGCCCTGGAAAAGTTTTGGTTGTTGTGATGACCGATGGAGAAGAAAATGCTTCCCGCGAGTTCAGCAGTGGGCAGATCTTTGACATGATCACCCACCAGCGCGAGAAATATCAGTGGGAGTTTGTCTTTATCGGGGCAAATCAGGACGCGATTGCGACTGGGGCGAGCTACGGTATCCCGCAGTCAAACGCCTTGAACTTCGCCGCGACGCCCGCAGGGACACGCCGTATGAATGCCGCACTCAGCCAGGCCACAGCCGGCTTTCGAAGGCGCTCCGCAGGCCAAAGCGAGGCTTTTTTCAGTCCTGACGACCAGAAGGAAGCGTGAGCCGCACGGATAGTGCAGGCTGCTGAAACCCGGCCTCAACAGGCCGGATGCTCCAGTGCCGGGCTGCTGTTACTCCGTCTCCGAATGTCCGCCGCCGTCCGGCGCATTTTTAACGTATATCGTCTTCAAATTGACGAACTCGCGGAGGCCATGCTCAGACAGCTCGCGCCCGTAGCCGGAGCGCTTTATGCCGCCGAAGGGCAGGCGCGGGTCGGACGCAACCATGCTGTTGATGAAGGTCATGCCTGCTTCTATCTCATTAATGAAGCGCTCCTGCTCTCCGGCATCAGAGGTCCAAACGCTGCTGCCGAGGCCGTAGGGCGTGTCGTTGGCTTGACGGATGGCATCGTCTAAGCTGCCGACCCGGAACAAAAGCGCGACCGGGCCGAACAGCTCTTCCGAGTATGCCGGTGCATCGCGGGGAATATCGGCAAGCGCCGTCGGCGCGTAGAAATTGCCAGGCCGGTCCAAGCGCCTGCCGCCGGTCAGAAGTTCGGCCCCGGCGGCAATGCTTTGGTCAACCTGCGCGGCGAGGCCGTCTAAAATGTTCGGTGTCGCCAGCGGGCCAATGTCTGTTTTGGCGTCCATCGGGTCGCCAACTGTCAGCGCTTCCAAACCCGCCACAAACTTCTGCGTAAACTCATCGGCGATGGCATCATGCAGGATAAACCGCTTGGCGGCGATGCACGACTGGCCGTTGTTGAGCGTCCGGGCCTGAACGGCAGTCTGCACGGCGGCGTCTAAATCCGCGCTTGGCATGACAATGAAAGGATCGCTGCCGCCCAGCTCCAGCACGGTCTTTTTGAGCTTTGCCCCCGCCTGCGCTCCGACCGCCATGCCCGCTCGCTCGCTGCCGGTCAGTGTCGCAGCGGCGACACGCGGGTCTTCCAGCACGGCCTGGATTTGCGGCGTTTCAATCAAAAGCGCCTGGAATGCGCCGTCCGTAAAGCCGGCCCGGCGGAACAAATCTTCTAAAATCAGCGCACACTGCGGGACATTCTCGGCGTGCTTCAAGAGGCCCACATTGCCCGCCATCAGCGCAGGAGCGGCAAATCGGACAACCTGCCAGAGCGGGAAGTTCCAGGGCATGATCGCAAGAACAACGCCAAGCGGGCGGTAGCGGACAAATGCTTTCGCGCCGTCTATCGCGTAAGGCTGGTCCGCCAGAAAGCGCTCGGCATTCTCGGCGTAGTAGCGGCAGGCGGCGGCGCATTTCTCTACCTCGGCAATGGACGCTTTCAGCGTTTTCCCAACTTCCAGCGTCATAACTTCGGCGATTGCCTGCTTTTCCGCGCTGATTATGCCCCCAGCGCGGGCCAGGCAGCCCGCGCGTTCTTGAAACGTCGTCTGCCGCTGGTGTATAAACGCGGCGGCGGCTTTCGCCAGCTTTTCTTCCATTTCAGCAGTTGAAAGCGGCGTGAACGTCTTGATGGTTTCCCCAGTAGCAGGGTTAATGGTCGCAATAGGCATACCAAGTTATGCCCGACAGCGGCAGGAAAGAAACAGAACCCCTCCCGCTATACCGAAAGCATAACGGGAGGGGTTGTTATGGAACTTTTGGCTTTTTTCGCCGGTTAAAGAAAGATATGGCAAACGATCAGACAGAAGAATCGCAGTTTCCGGGCCTCAAGGACGACAGTGTTCCAGACGTCTCTCCAAAAGACGCGGCGGCGAATGCACCTGTGGCTCCCGTTCAAGGGCCGCTGAGGGCGGACAAAATCGCGCCGCGCGAGCTGGAGCCGGTGCGTGTTCCAATTCGCGCCCTGAAAAACCAGTCTCGGCGTGACTTTTTGCTTTACGGAGCGGGCATTGCCGCCGGTATCTTTGGCTTTGCCTGGCTCCTGCCGGACGACACCCGCGCCCGGCTGCACCTCAAGCCCGTCGCGGCAACAGCCCGCAAAGCGAAATTACTGGACAAGACGCTGTCGTTTGACGATGATGTGGCGGAAGCGCTTTACTCGCCGACACGCGCCGTGCCGACTTACTCGCTGTCGCAGGCGGCGCGGGAGCTGCGGAACAATTACGACGGCCAGACACCCGATCCCGGTTACATTCCCGACTGGCAACTGACTGTGGAAGGTCTGGCATCGGGTAAAGTGGAAAAGCTGACGGCTCAGAACATCCAAGCACTGGTCACGCGCTACGGCGGACGGCATGATCAAGTCACGCGCCTGGTTTGCGTTGAGGGCTGGAGCATGATTGCGGGGTGGGGCGGGCTGCGGTTCGCCGACTTCCTTGCTGCTTACCCGCCCATGCCCGGCGCGAAATGGGCGCGTCTTGACTCCGCCGTGAACCTAGACTCCGACGGCAACCCCGACCCGTATTATGTGTCTGTTGACCTGCCGACAGCCCAGCATCCGCAGACGCTTTTGGCGACGCACCAAAACAACGCCGAGCAGCAGCTTGTCCCGCTGACTGTTGAGCATGGCGCACCCCTGCGCCTCATCGCGCCGATGAAGCTGGGTTTGAAGAATATCAAAGCGATTACGAAGATCACTTATACGGCAGAAGAGCCGAAAGATTATTGGAGCGACGAAGGCCGGGGCTACTCCCGTTACGACGGGCTATAATCCAGCTTTCGGAGAGCAATCTCCAGCCCTGAACGGCAGGGCTTCGAAAGTGCAAGTTCCCGCTGGCGCGGGCGAAGAGTTCTTTTCGTTCGCTTGTCTTCTGCCCGCGCCCCTCCGTGTAGCCAGTGCAAAGGCGGAGAATTGCTCTTTTAAAGCATGGGGGTTCAGCCCCGTAATTCTCCTATTCTTCCTCATCCAGACTTCCGGCAAGCGGGGCGCGGGCGAGACTTGCTTTGACGGAGTCCTCCACAAACTGCGCGACGACTTCTTCCGTTTCCAATGCGCCGATTTGCTTGCGGAGCGTAGCAACTTGCGTTTCTAACAGCGCCCGCGCTGATGGCTCGGTCTCAGCATCCCGTGAACTCAGCACTACCCGCAGGCGCTCCCGCAGCGCTTCGCGCAAGGCACGCCATTCGGAGGCACGCGGCGTGTCGCCTAAAAACTCTTCTAAAATGTCGCTGCTTTGGGTATCTTGTTGGGCCATAGCCTAGTTTACCCCGCTCCGCCAAAACCACACGAAAACCCCGTAAATCTGCCTCTAAAGAAACACTCTCACTGGGCCGATAATGGTCTTGGGAGATTTTTTATGACCCGTGGAGTTTACACCGCCGCCGCTGGAATGCAGGCAAACCAAGCCGCTCAGGATACCATCGCTCAGAACCTGGCTAATGCCAACACGACCGGCTACAAAGAAGACATTCCCCGCTTTGAGTCGTTCCTCAGCCAGTCCGTCGCCAGCCTCTCGCCTGCCGACCGCGCTTCGCTCGGCACCATCGGCAGCGGCGCGGGCCTCAAAGATGAAACGACGAACTTCGCCGAAGGCGGCTTGCAGCAGTCCGGCAACCCGCTTGATGTCGCGCTGACCGGCGACGCCGCGCTGGTTATCCAAACGCCCAGCGGACCGCGTCTCAGCCGGGACGGCTCGCTCAGTCTCGACGCGCAGGGAACGCTGATTCAGACAAACACGGGCCAGCCGGTCCTGAGCGGCGGCAATCAAACCCTGTCCATTCCCGCCAAGACAAAATCTATCGTGATTAGCCCGCAGGGAGACTTGACTGCCGACGGCGTCAAGATCGGACGCATCCAGATGGCCGATTTGTCCGCTGCCGTGAGTCCCGTCAAAGTCGGCGACAACCAGTACACGGTTTCCAGCATCCAGCCGGCCTCACCGATAGCGACAATTAAACAAGGCTACTTGGAGTCGTCCAACGTCAGCATCGTCAAAGAAATGGTGTCCATGATTTCGATTATGCGGGCCTACGAGACCAATCAAAAGATGCTCCAAGCTGAAGACGACACCACCGGCAAAGCGACCAATGAGGTCAGCAAGGTTTAAGAGCAAGCGAGCAAGCGAGCAAGCGAGCAAGCGAGGGAGTAAACTCCTCTCGCTGAATAAAATCGTCCTTCGGACGAGAAGAAATCGAACGTGAGCCAATCTTTCGTCCGAAAGACGACCCTATCCAGCGAGAGGAGTTTACTCCCTCGCAATCCATCACACGGCTGGACTGCTTGCGGCACCTTTCTTGAACAAAAAAGTGCCGTGGGTGGAAGCCGACGACCCGCGTTCCTCTGATATAGGGGACGCATAGGAGACCACACGCTTATGATGCGTGCGCTTTACACGGCAGCCACCGGCATGGAAGCCCAGCAGCTCAACATGGATGTTATCGCCAACAACCTTGCTAACGTCAACACTGTCGGCTTCAAGAAAAGTCGGGCAGACTTCCAAGACCTCTTGTACCAGGAGATGCGCCCCGCCGGCGCGACTGTCGCTCAGGGCGCGACTTCGCCGACCGGCCTTGAAGTTGGTCTCGGCGTCAAGCCCGGTTCCACGGAAACGATGTTTGACCAGGGAACGCTTCAGGAAACCGGCAACAACACAGACATCGCCATTGAAGGCGACGGCTTTTACAAAGTTTTATTGCCAGACGGCACCAACGGCTACACCCGCGACGGTGCATTTAAGCGCGACGAGCAGGGCAAGCTCGTAAACTCTGACGGCTTTGCGCTTCAGCCTGAGATCACTATTCCTGCCGATGCCACTTCCATCGCGGTCGGCAAAGACGGGACGGTTAATGTTACGCGGGGCGGCTCCAACACCCCGCAGTCTGTCGGCAAGATCACGCTGACCCGCTTTTCCAACCCTGCCGGTCTGCTCCATCTCGGCGGCAACAACTTTCAGGAAACCGCGGCGTCCGGCTCGCCCACCGACGGCACGCCAGGCCAAGCCGGCTTCGGCCAGCTCGCGCAGGGGACGCTGGAGATGTCTAATGTCCAGATCGTGCAGGAGATGGTCAACATGATCACCGCCCAGCGTGCCTACGAAGTCAACTCCAAAGCCATCCAAACGTCCGACGAAATGCTCCAAACTGCCAACGGCCTGAAGCGATAAGAAGTTGGAACCCCTCCCGTCCAACAAGTTGTCCACCCTCCCCTGTGACGGGAGGGGTTCCGAAAAACCACTATGAAACATCCCACCCTGCTTTTACTAGCTTTGCTGGCCCTTCCCGCCGCTGCCGCGCCGGTGCATGTGGCGCTGAAAGCATCCGCCGCCGCATTGCCGAACGCCGACGGGTTTATTACACTCGGCTCCGTGGCGACCCTCTCCGGCGGCGACAAGCCCGCCCGGCTTCGCTTTGCGGCTGTTCTTGTCGCCCGCGCCCCGCTGCCCGGCGAAACCCGGCAGCTCACGCGCGGCGATTTGGCTTTGAAGCTGCGCCAGGCCGGCATCAACCCGGATACGCAGGCCGTCCTAGAAGGCGCAGAGCAGGCCGATGTCACGGCAGACAGCCCCCCAGCCCCCAATAATGGGGGAGCCGGAGGGTTAGGAGCAGAGGGAACAGCAAGCAGCATCCCTCCGGCTTCCTCTCCGGCTCCCCCATTATTGGGGGCTGGGGGGACCTCTTCCCTGCCCATTATCCACTCCGGCGACGCTGTGACGATCTGCATTCAATCCGGGCCAATGACCATTACCGCACCGGCAACGGCCCGTGAAAGCGGCCGGGCCGGGGACACCATCCGGGTTCACCGTGACGGCCTGATGACCGACTTGACCGTCCAAGTAGTAGACGCACAAACCGTGCAGATGGAGATTTAAGATTATGAAAGCACTCTCGCACTCGAAATCGATGGTGGAGGCCCTCGCCTTACTTTCCATTGCTGCGACAATGGCGGCGTCCGTGCAGGCTGATTCCTTATTTCCCGGCAGCAGCACCGATGTTTCCCGCAACAATTCCAACTCGGTGTCTCTCTTTAGCGACAACAAGGCCCGGCGCGTCGGCGACACGCTGACCATTGTAATTACGGAAACCGGCGCGGCATCCTCCGTCGCAGAAACGAAAACAGCGAAGACCGAAGCCCTCAACTATGGCCCCGGCTTCGGCCCGCTGCTGTCCAAAATCCAAAACTTCGGCCTCAGCGGCAACATCAACAGCGACGGCAGCGGCAGCACCACCCGCACGGATAATCTTTCGGCGTCCATCAGTGTCACCGTCAAAGAAGTCCTGGCAAACGGCAACTTGGTCGTGGAAGGCAAGCGCAAAGTCGGCATGAATGCCGAAACGCAGGAAATCACGCTGACCGGCGTGGTGCGTCCCACCGACATTGCCCCAAACAACACGATTCCCTCGCCATTGGTGGCAGACGCCCAGATCAAATATGGCGGGCGCGGCCCGGTCGGCGACAAGCAGCACGACGGCATCATCACGCGCATCTTTAAAGTTTTGTTCTGAACTCGCTTTTCAGAAAGGAACTGCACACCATGAAATGTCAAACTTGCGGCTTCGCCGCTTCCGATGCTTCAATCACAGTCTGCCCGCTCTGCAAGTCACCGGCAGGTGCCGAAACTGCCGCGTGGCCTCCTGCCCCGACTGCCCCCGCACCGCTCATGCCCTCCGGCTACCCCAGTATGGCAGCCCTCCAGAAGCAGCGGCAGATCGGAATTCTCATGGGGATTATTCCACTTGCCGTCGACCAGTTCACGCCCGGCTTCCTCAAACTGCTGCCTGCGCCTTATGGAACCGCTGCCATCGTCCTCGTTGTCTTGGCCGGCATCTATCCCCATTTCCGTGGCTGCGCCCACTGGGCTGAGTCAAAAGGCTACCCGCGCTACGAGGGACGCTTGCTGGGCATTCTTGGATGGCTGGGCGTATTGTTCCTCGCAATCCGGCGTGACAAAACTACAGTTTTGGCCTAAAGAACCCGCATTCCTCAGCCGATAAATATACCAGTATGATGAACACTTCCTTAAAAACTACTGTGCTGGCCTTGTTTCTGCTGGCGGGGGCTGCACTAATGCCGGGCGCGTCGGCGCAGGCGCGGCTCAAAGACATCGCCGCCGTGCAGGGCGTCCGGGGAAATCAATTAGTTGGCTATGGCCTGGTCGTTGGGCTGGACGGCACCGGCGACGGCAACGGCTCGACCTTTACGCCGCAGTCGGTGGCATCCATGCTGCAAAAGTTCGGCATCACGGTTGCGCCCGGCAATTTGCAGCTTAAGAATGTCGCAGCAGTCATGGTGACGGCGACTTTGCCGCCGTTTGTCAAAAACGGCAGCGCGATCGATGTCACCGTGAGCAGTTTAGGGGACGCCAAATCGCTTCAGGGCGGGACGCTGCTGCAAACGCCGCTGCAAGCCGCGAACAACAAAGTGTACGCTGCCGCGCAAGGGGCTGTTTCTGTCGGCGGGTTTCTGGCGGGCGGCGGGGCAGGGGGCAGCGTCGCCAAGAACTTTGTCACCGCGGGCCGCATTCCCGGCGGGGCGTTGGTGGAACAGGATGTCCCGACAACGCTGCTGGGAGCGTCTTCAGGAACCCTGGAAGTCACACTCAGCCAGCCTGATTTCACGACAGCGGCGCGGCTGGTCAATGCCATCAACGAACATAAGCCTTACGGCGTGACAAGGGCATCCGCCGCCGATGCCGGCACAATTCAAGTTGGGGTCACCCCTGGCTGTGATCCGGTTTCGGTCATCGCCGGGCTGGAAAACGTGCCGGTAGACACTGACGAAGTAGCGAAAATTGTTATCAACGAGCGCACCGGAACGGTTGTCATGGGCGGCAATGTCGAAGTCTCCGCCTGCGCGGTCGCCCACGGCAACCTGACGGTGTCTATTGCTAATGCGCCGATCATTTCTCAGCCGAATGCGCTGAGTCGCCAGGGCAAAACAGTCGTTGCGCCGCGCAAGATCATCAACGTCGCCGAGGGTGACGAGCGGCTGATTCCTGTGCCTAGCAGCGAAACTTTAGACAGCGTGGTCAGGTCGCTGAACGCTTTAGGTGTCACCCCGCGCGACCTCATCGCCATTTTGCAGGCCATGAAAGAAGCCGGTGCGCTTCATGCCGAAATCGAGATTCAGTAACCATGCGAATTGACATTCCTGCGCCGCCTGCGCTTGACAAAGCCCACTTGGATTTGAAGAAGGCCACCCAGCAGTTTGAGGGCTACTTCCTGCATCAGCTTTTGACCGAGATGCGAAAGACCGTTCCCGACGACAAGCTGCTGGCGGATGACGGCAATTCCAAGCAGATTTTCCAGGACATGATGGAC